>JAYUKX010000141.1:0-221014 GCA_043764095.1 Chitinophagales bacterium | reverse complement strand
TTTGCGCAAATGCGGAGAGAGCATAGATAATTATGTCGTGAGAAAACACAAAAATCTAACTTTTTCCGCATCTTTTCAAAAATGTCTAGTAGTGTGGTTGGAGTAATATAAGAGATAACTTTGCATGGTTGATGGGCTAATTATGGCGAGAGTAAACACTAGAAAAAGGCTGATTAGTCTCTCCGAAACGAATAATTAACAACAAATAAAATGAAATATATATACTGTATAGCATTGTTATTCTGTTCCTGCAAGAACGAATCAAAGCCAATTCCGAAAGGAATTGATACAGAAAAGGTGGAGGTTATTCCAAAAGAAAAACCACTTTTCTGGCAAGAAGCCTGTAAATTAAAAGATTTTGAATACTTATACGATTGCAATAATCTCAACTGCTATCAAATTGAATTGCTATGCGACCCATTTAAAGATTTTGTGGTAATTACATTGGACTTAAGTGATTCGACTAAAGACATTGTGTTCTATTATAGATTTGATTATGACTTACCTCCTTTAAATAGCCACAAAAAAGTAAATAAAAATACTAAAGTATTAAAAATGGCTTTTCCGGGGTCAAAGGATACCATAAGTTATTCATATCCATTGCCAAAGAAATTGATTATCCGGCCAAAAAATAAAGAAATTAATACTTTTTTTACAAATACAATTTGGGAACTACCCGACAAAGATGAAGATATACATTTATTAGACCCTGAGACATGGAAAATAAAGGCACGTTCAGGAAACCAAGAAATTGAATTAAAGCGTCATCTTTTTAAAGATTCAATATATTATAGCAATATTCAAAACATACTCAATGTCTGCAAAATAAAAGACTATAAATACAAAAAGAGATAACTTCATTTGACCAAAACCGCTCATTAAGCGAATAAATATATAAAATAACTCAATAATGAAATTTAAACCCACCGGACTAGAAAAGAAAAGCTTTCTTGTTTTAAGAATATCAATAGTTAGCATCTGTTTTGTTGTGTTTTTATTGATCCTTTACGCTCAAAAATGTTGTAATAACACTACGCCTGAAAATGGTGTTATCATTTCTCAAGATCAAATGAGTGTTTTAGAACGAGATTCATGTCATCTGATGGATAGCCTTCCAAGCATATTAGCCCGCAAAGGTTTTCGTAAACTACCAATTGAAATACATTACCCAGTTATTTCAAAACAAAAAGATACAGTTTCATTTAGGAATACAGCATCATATTCAATCATTGATTCGGCGAATTTAGAAATAAAAATTACCAATGAAATATTTAGTGTATATAATGCATTAGTGGACATATCAACGTTTTGCAGTTTTACATTTAAAGCATACATCACCAAAAACGAAAATTTTTGCCCTGGTTTATATTTTTTCCAAGCAGACAATGAATATGCATCTCCTGACGGGTATGATGCAGTTGTTTGGTTTCATATATTTGATGGTGATCCGGACTATTTATATATCAAGTGGCTTGACTTTAGAAAACCAGGGAATGATGTTTTTGGGTTTGAATATCTTTTCGAGCCTTCAGACCCTCTCCCAAATCCAAAAAAATAAGCCACTCCGCATAACAGAATGGCTCATCTTATATATTTTTGATAAAAATTAATCTCTAACAAGAGTCAAAAATCCTACTCATTCATCGCCTTAATACCCGGCAATTCTTTACCTTCCAAAAACTCCAGCATTGCACCACCACCAGTGGAAACAAAACTTACTTTTTTAGCCAGTTTGAGTTGATTGACAGCCGCAACTGAATCGCCGCCACCGACCATACAGAATGCACCTTTTTTCGTCGCTGCTGCGCAGGCTTTGGCTACAATTTTTGTACCTTCGGCAAAAGCGGGCATTTCAAAAACACCCATTGGGCCATTCCAAATAATGGTTTGGCTCTTGCGGATAATACCCGCAAATTGGCGTGCAGCCGCAGGGCCAATATCCAAACCCATCCAATTATTGGGGATTTGGTTGCTATTGGTAATCTGAGTCGCTGCATCTGCTGCAAATTTGTCGGCGCAAATGGAATCTTTAGGCAATACTACTTTTACACCAGCGATCTTTGCCTTTTTAAGGAATTCCACCGCTGTTTTTAACTTGTCGGTTTCTACCAATGAATTACCTACAGCGCCTTTTTTAGCCAAAAAGAAGGTGTAAGCCATTGCACCACCGATCAAAATATTGTCCGCATAATCGAGGAATGTTTCGAGGAGCATGATCTTGTCGCTTACCTTAGAACCGCCAGTTACACAAGTTACTGGTTTGGCAGGGTTTTTCATCGCACGGCTGGCGTTTTCAATTTCGCGGTCCATCAACATGCCAAAGCACTTATGATTTTTGTCAAAATAATGTGCAACTACCGTTGTGCTGGCGTGTGCGCGGTGTGCCGTACCAAAAGCGTCATTGACATACATAGTACCCAATGCCGCAAGTTTCTTTGCAAATGCTTCGTCGCCTTTTTCTTCCTCGGGATGAAAACGCGTGTTTTCCAACAACAGCACTTCACCTGGTTTTAAAGCGGCTGCTTTTTTGACAGCACTTTTGCCTACACAATCGTCCGCAAAATGCACCTTGGTTTTTAATTTCTTTTTCAAGTATTTCACCAAGTGGTTCAAGGTGAACTTCTCTTTATTGATGCTTCCATCTGCATTGAGCTTATCCAACGGTCGCCCTAAGTGCGACATCAAAATAGCAGATCCACCTTGCTCCAAAATATGTTGTATCGTAGGTAATGCCTCGCGGATACGCGTATCATCGGTGATGTTGTACTGCTTGTCCAATGGCACGTTGAAGTCAACCCGCACCAATGCTTTTTGATCTTTAAAATTTAATTTCATATTTTTTTTTAGATATGAGCGTGATATGTAGGCCGGGCTAAATAATCGGCACTTCTTGAATTAAAAACGGTTCGACAATCAACTATTTGCAAAATAGGAAGTGTCGATTCTTTGAGGCGAACTACTTATATCGGGTCAGGTTCGATATATTATTTTGCAATTCTCTAAGTTGACGACTTAGGGAAAGACGAACCACGTAGTGGTTGAACTTGATTAGCCCTGAATGAAATTCGGGGTTCGATGTGTAAGTGTATGTTTCGCAACCCTGTAAGGGGTTGAACTCAATGAAACGCCCATAATATGTTGAAGTTCAACTACTTCGTAGTTGTTAAATATTACCGCATTCACAAACCCCGAATTTCATTCAGGGCTATTTAAGTTCAACCACTACGTGGTTAGTTTATCGATAAATTAACGACATTTATTTTACATTGTACTAAGTAATTGGGCTAAATAATCGACGCTTTTTGAGTTGCAATGGTTTGATAATCAATTATTTGCAAAATAAGAAGTGTGGGTTGCTTTAGGCAAACTACTTACTTGTTAACAGATGAGCCTGTCTCACCACTACTGTAAAATTAAGCGTTTAATATTTTAAAATTTAAACGTTCAATGTTATAGTAGGGGTGAAACAGCCCCACCACGCAAAACTAAACCATTGCCGCCAATTGTGCCAAACGCGCAGAATAACCTGCTTCGTTATCGTACCAACCCACAATACGGCAAGTGTTGCCATTTACTTGGGTAAGTGGAGCGTCAAAAACGCAAGAGTGGGTATTGCGAACGATATCGCTAGAAACGATTTCGTCGGTATTGTATTCCATTATACCTTGAAGGTGTGTGTCTGCTGCGGCTTTGAATGCTGCATTGATTTCTTCTACCGTTGCAGTTTGGCGAATCATAGCAACAACATCGGTTACAGAACCAGTTGCAACCGGTATGCGCATAGAGTGTGCTGCAATTTTACCTTTCAAGTGTGGTGCTACCAACACAACGGCTTTTGCTGCACCTGTACCAGTAGGCACGATGTTTTGCGCTGCTGCACGCGCACGACGGAGATCCTTGTGTGGTCCGTCCTGCAAATTCTGATCGGCAGTATAAGCATGGATCGTATTCATAAAAAACTGCTCTACGCCAAATGCTTTGTCCAAAGTCATAATCATAGGAACAAGGCAGTTGGTTGTACAAGACGCATTCGACAAAATCAAATCCGTGTCTTTAATATCTTGGTGGTTGGCACCAATTACAAAAGTAGGCACGTCGTCCGCTTTTGGTGGTGCAGAAAGTACCACGCGTTTTGCGCCAGCCTGTAAGTGTAACCCTGCTGATGCTTTATCCAAGAAAATACCTGTACATTCCAAAACTACGTCAACTTCCATCGCTGCCCAAGGCAAATCGGCAGGATTGCGCACTGCTAGCGCTGCAATTTTATTACCATTAACGATAATTGAATCTTCTGTTGAGGTTACTGTTCCTTCAAATTTACCGTGCATGGTATCATATTTGAGGAGGTGGGCGAGTGTTGCGTTGTCTGTAAGGTCATTTATTGCTACAACTTCTACGTTTGGATCTTTCACCAAGTTACGGAATGTTAAGCGTCCAATGCGGCCAAAGCCGTTGATAGCGATACGTTTTTTTGCCATTTTTTTATGAATTTATTGATAGATATTCCAAAATTAGGCCGCAAAAGTACCTGTTTTTCCCTTTTCAATTATTTTTTTCCCAATATTTTTGAAAAGTTAATGACATTTGCACCTAGCCATCACAAATTCAGTCAAATTATGTATCAAAACGTACAAAAAGAGTTACAAAAAGAGTTGGATGATATCCGCTCAGCAGGTTTATACAAAGAAGAACGTATTATTACCTCCCAACAGGGGCCGGTAATTGATACGACGGAGCAAAAACAGGTGTTAAATTTTTGCGCCAACAACTATTTAGGACTTTCCAGTCATCCTGCCGTGATAGAAGCGGCTATTGAGGCGATTCGTTCGCATGGGTACGGTATGTCGTCGGTACGATTTATTTGCGGTACCCAAGATTTGCACAAAACCCTCGAGCGCAAAATTGCCGAGTTTCTAGGCACAGAAGATACCATTCTGTACGCTGCGGCTTTTGATGCCAATGGCGGTTTGTTCGAGCCATTGTTGGGCGAGCAAGATGCCATTATCAGTGACGAACTGAACCATGCCTCTATTATTGATGGTATTCGGTTGTGTAAAGCGCGTAGATTTAGGTACAAACACAACGACATGAACGCGTTGGAGGATTGCCTCAAGGAAGCCCGTACGGGTGGCGCACGCAGGATTCTAATCTTCACAGATGGCGCTTTTTCGATGGACGGCACCATTGCGCGACTGGATAAAATATGCGATTTAGCCGATCAATACGAAGCCATGGTGGGTATTGACGAATGCCATGCTTCTGGCTTTTTAGGCCAAACTGGTCGCGGTACGCACGAATACCGCAATGTAATGGGGCGCGTGGATATCATCACTGGCACTTTGGGTAAAGCACTGGGGGGAGCGTTAGGCGGTTTTACGTCGGCAAGAAAAGAAATTGTGGATATGTTGCGCCAGCGTTCGCGTCCATATTTGTTTTCCAATACTTTGGCGCCATCCATTGTGGGCGCGAGTATAGAAGTGATTGATTTACTAAGTTCTAGTACGGCGTTGCGCGATAAATTGGAGCACAATACGCGTTATTTCCGCGAGGCGATGACCAATGCCGGATTTGATATTCTACCCGGTGATCACCCCATTGTTCCAATTATGTTGTACGAAGCACCTTTGGCGCAGCAGTTTGCTAAAGCATTATTGGCGGAAGGAATCTATGTTATTGGCTTCTTTTATCCGGTAGTGGCACAGGGCAAAGCGCGTATCAGAGTACAATTATCAGCAGCACATGAGCAAGAACATTTGGAAAAAGCAGTGGCTGCATTTACCAAAGTAGGCAAATTGCTCGGCGTTATAAAGGAACGATAAAACAATAACTTCCCCATTTTGGCTGATTCCTTCTCGCTCATCCAGCCTATCTTTTCGTTTAAATAGCCCCACTATTCGCACGAAAAGATATTTGTCTGAGCAAAAACTAATCTACCCAAAAAGAGAAAGTTATTATTTTAACGTTCCTAAACTCATTTAGGAAAGGGGAAACACAAAATTAGTAAGGTCTGCTGTTTCCCCATTCCTCAACATTACATACATTATGAAAAATATAATTTTAATTCCGGCCATCATTATAATAGTAGGTGCGCTTAGTTTTTTTAACCTGCCTTTTTGGATGACTGCTGTTGGCGGTGTTTTAGCAGGTTTTTTATTCCCAGTATCATCGGGTAAAGCTTATGCCGTTGGGTTTGCGGCGGGTTTCCTGCTTTGGTGGGGCAGTGCTTTTTTCTTCAATTTTGTAAATGCAGGTATGCTAGCCGATAAAATGGGCGAGTTAATTGGCCATTTGAACAGTGTTTATATGCTGTTGATTACCGGAACTATGGGGGGCGTGTTGGCTGGATTTGGCACCTTGACAGGGGTACTTGGCAAAGGACTTGTTAGTCGTGGGTAAGTGTAGTAATTTCTGCTTCAAATACCTCCCCAAAGTGTCTTAGCACCCGCTCCTTTACTTCCGCCATATCTATCGCACGCCCAAGTTCTTGCGCCAGCGAAGTGACTGTTTTATCCTCGTCCACAATACCACAGGGTACGATATAGCCAAAATACTGCAAATCTGTGTTTACATTAAATGCCCAGCCATGCAAAGTGACCCATCGGCTCAAATGCACGCCAATGGCGCAAATTTTCCTTTTTTTATTAAAATCAGGGTGGTCTTTTGGAAACATGGGGTTGTTTTCAATCCAAACTCCAGTGTAGCCATCAATTCTGGATCCTTCTATTTGGTACTCGGCTAATACCCGAATTATGACCTCCTCAATACACCGCACATAACGGTGTACATCGGTGAAAAAGCAGTCCAGATCGAGGATAGGGTAGCCTACCAATTGCCCGGGGCCGTGGTACGTAATATCGCCGCCACGGTTGATTGGAAAGAACTCAATATGCCGCTCGGCGAGTTCCTGTTCGTTCAAAAGCAGGTTTTCGATACTCCCGCTCCGGCCAAGGGTGTAAACATGTGGATGCTCTACCAATAAAAGTTTGTGCGCCTGTGGATACGATTTAGATGGTTCGCCACGGTGTGCTAACTTGTTGTCCACCAATGATTTAAGTACGAGTGATTGGTAGTCCCAGGCTTGCTGGTAACCCATGTTTTGGAGGTCTTCGTACAAGACAATTTCTTTTTCTTTCATCAGAAGGTGCAAAGATACGGACAATACTGCTACCTTTGCATCCCGTAACATTACAAACAGTTCATGACAAAATATATATTTGTTACGGGTGGCGTTACCTCATCCCTGGGAAAAGGTATTTTATGCGCTTCACTCGCCAAATTGCTTCAAGCACGCGGTTTTTCCGTCACTATCCAGAAGTTCGATCCTTATATCAACGTTGATCCCGGCACCCTCAACCCCTATGAACATGGCGAATGCTATGTCACAGATGATGGCGCGGAAACGGATCTCGATTTGGGGCATTACGAACGTTTTTTAAACGTCCCCACCTCACAAGGCAATAACGTGACCACCGGCTCGGTGTATCAAACCGTTATTAACAAAGAGCGCGAAGGTGCTTATTTGGGTAAAACCGTACAGGTAATCCCACATATCACCGACGAGATCAAACGCCGTATGCAGTTATTGGCCCAAAATGGCAATTACGATATTGTACTCACCGAATTGGGCGGTACTGTAGGCGATATTGAATCACTTCCATATGTGGAATCGGTACGCCAATTGCGCTGGGAACTCGGGCGCGATAATTGTCTAGTGATTCACCTTACTTTAGTGCCATTCTTAAAAGCCGCAGGCGAACTCAAAACAAAACCCACACAGCACTCTGTAAAGGAATTGCTAAGCCTTGGTGTGCAGCCCGATATTTTGGTTTGCCGTTCGGAACACGCCATTAGCATGGATATTCGCCGCAAAATGGCGCAATTCTGCAATGTAGAGACCAGTTCTGTGATTGAGGCATTGGATGCCGAAAGCATTTATGATGTGCCGTTGCTCATGCTTAAAGAACGCTTGGATGCTGTAGTGATCTCTAAATTGCACCTGAGCGATCGCCGCGAACCAGATCTGGCCTCTTGGAAGTCGTTCTTAGGGAAACTCAAAAACCCGACCAAAGAAGTCAAAATAGGGCTCATTGGCAAGTACAACGAGTTACCCGATGCCTATAAATCCATCTACGAATCTTTTGTGCACGCAGGTGCGATGAACGAGTGCAAGGTGCGCGTCATACCTATTCATGCCGAAGAATTAGAAGGTAATTACAAGACGGTCTCCAAAATGCTGGAAGGCTTAAAAGGTATTTTAGTGGCACCTGGTTTTGGTGCGCGAGGTATTGAAGGTAAGTTGTCGGCCATTCGTTTCGCCCGCGAAAATAAAATTCCGTTCTTTGGTATTTGCTTGGGCATGCAGTGCGCCTGCATTGAATTTGCCCGAAATGTACTGGGCCATGCGGATGCGGCTTCTACGGAGGTAAATGAAAACACCACTAATCCGATTATTGATTTAATGTCGGATCAAAAAGACGTACATGCCAAAGGCGGAACGATGCGTTTGGGTGCTTATCCGTGTGAAGTAAAGAAAAAAACACGTACTTACGATGCTTACCACAGTGCGCATATCAGCGAGCGGCATCGGCACCGCTGGGAGTTTAATAATGCATACCGCGAAGCATTTGAGAAAGCGGGTATGTTATTTACTGGTATCAATCCAGAAACTAATTTGGTCGAAATCGTGGAATTAAAAGACCATCCTTGGTTTATTGGTGTACAATTTCACCCTGAATTGAAGAGTACCGTGGAGCGGCCTCATCCTTTGTTTGTAAAATTTGTGAAGGCTGCTTGTGAGTTGGTGGGGTAAGGGGTAATCACTTTGTTCAAGTGATTATTTGTTGAATATTGGCCTATTGTCGGTAGACCCCCATCCCCGACAATAGGCCAATTTAGTTGTTGGGTCACCCGAGGTTGGTGCTACAATGAATTGCCTACTTAATCACAAATTTTAAGGTTTCAGTACTTTCCTTGGCTTGTTTCGCTCCTGGATATTTATACATTATTTGAGAAAAAATTATTTCATCGCCTGTTTCTATCGACTTCACCCAAGTCAATATATTCCCAGAAAAGCGTGCGCCAATATTATGACCTTCTAGTATTTTTCCTGACTCCTTTTGAAGATACATTTGGAAGCCCTGTATCTCGAAACGAGCATCAATATCGCCCTCCATGGGTACACATGCGAGACCTTTTTGTTCACTAAAAACTTTCTTATCTATTCGGCAACTACGATATTTTGCACCTAATAAGATTTCAGTTGCTAGTTCCCTAATTCTATACTGCCGCTTGGCTAATGGCTCATTGTTGCATCGATCGGTTAAAGTTAGTACGGCTTTATTGGTGTCGAGTAAAACGCGCCAAGAATAACGGCCATTGCGCTCCCTTTTTATGTTGCCATTACTTACTGCTACTGAAATACAAGAATCCGGCAAATCATCTACCGCAATTGTTATAGGATTATCGATACCAGCAAGAAGTACTTGGATTTTCTCTAATTCAACAGCAGCCTGTCCCTTGATAAAAGTAGATAAAAAAAAGGAAAAAAGGAGTAAAGAGGTTTTGTTTTGCATGGAAAATTCATTTTAAGTCAAAAAGTTAAAACTAAACATTTCTCTTAATATTGTGTTCTTATTGCAGTGAATTAACGGAGTTACTACAATTTTCTCCATATCAATATTCAATAAATGACAGAAATTGCAACATTAGGCGGCGGCTGTTTTTGGTGCGTCGAAGCTTTTTTTCAAGATTTACAAGGTGTTTTACGCGTAGAAAGTGGGTATTCTGGCGGTAAGGAGGAAAATCCTACGTATAAAGAAATTTGTTCTGGCTTAACGGGGCATGCGGAAGTGATACAAGTACATTACGATCCGTCCATCATTGATTATGCTGATATACTGGAAATTTTCTTTACCGTACATGATCCAACCACGCTCAATCGGCAGGGTAATGACACAGGGCCACAGTATCGTTCTGTGATCTATTTCCATACACCCGAACAGGAGATGATAGCCAATGCGGCCAAAGTAGCGGCTCAAGATATTTGGGATGATCCTATTGTGACTGAAATTACGGCATTTGATCGGTTCTATGTAGCCGAGCAATACCATCAAAATTATTTTAAAGATAATCCTTTCCAGCCTTACTGCTCGATTGTTATTTCACCTAAAGTTCGTAAATTCCGCCAAAAATTTGCGGATCGAATGAAATAAACTATACCTTTGCGACATGAATGACTTAGAAAAAAAGGATTTGTACGACCGCGTAGAGCAAGCATTGGAAACAGTGCGGCCTCATTTGCACGTAGATGGCGGCGATGTTGAAATTGTTGAAGTAACAGATGACATGCGTGTATTAATCCGCTGGGTAGGCATGTGCGAGTCTTGCTCTATGTCTGCAATGACACTTCGAGCAGGGCTTTATGAAGCGATAAAAAGTAAAATTCCTGAAATTGTTGCTGTAGAAGCGGTGAATGGAATGGCTTTTGTTGCTTAGTATAAGTTATTGTTTTACTTTTCCTGATTAATTTTCGATTCCCCTGTATTACCTTTGCGGCATTATGATTGAATTGCTTTCAGAAGCCCTTGATTTTATTCGTCACCTCGACGAACACCTCCAGAATTTGGTAACGGAGTACGAAACATTTACCTACGTTATCTTAGCATTGATTATCTTTTGCGAGACGGGTTTGGTGATTACGCCTTTTTTACCTGGTGATTCCCTTTTGTTTGCCGCTGGTGCAGTTGCTGCCGGTAGTACAACTTTGAATGTTTGGCTATTGATTCCTGTTTTGATTGGAGCAGCCATACTGGGCGATAATGTCAATTACTTTTTTGGAAGGTTTTTAGGGAAAAAAGTATTTACCCGAGATTATTGGTTCTTAAAAAGGGAATATATTACACGTACTGAAGAGTTTTATGAAAAATATGGTGGTCGTACGTTAGTT
The DNA here is from genome assembly GCA_043764095.1 of Chitinophagales bacterium. GTDB lineage: Bacteria > Bacteroidota > Bacteroidia > Chitinophagales > Saprospiraceae > M3007. The sequence continues at coordinate 210,069 of JAYUKX010000141.1, read as the reverse complement.
ATGGCGCGGTTTGTGCCTATTGTGCGCACTTTTGCGCCATTTGTGGCAGGCGTAGGAGATATGACTTATCGCAGATTTATAGGATTTTGTATTGCTGGTGGTATCCTTTGGGTAACAAGCATGACCTTAGCGGGTTACTTTTTTGGTCAATTGCCGATCATTAAAAATAATTTTGAGATAGTAGTCATTGGAATCATTGGCGTTTCTGTATTGCCCATGGTATTTGAAGTTTTGCGCAGCAGAATGAAAAAATAATTACTCTTCGCGTAAAAACGCAGGCACACGTACAGCCCTTGATGCAGGTGCCAATGAAGCAATAATTCCTATAATAATAACTGTAACGGTAACAGGAATAAAATCCAACCAACGCATAGCGATAGGGTAACTATTCACCAAAAAACCTTGTGGGATCGTCACCAATCCAAATGATTTTTGGGCAGCATACAATCCAATCGCCAAAATATAGCCTAAAACCATACCAAATGCAGTCATAAATACACCTTCCATCAAAAATATACGGTGTACTGTTTGATTGGTAGCGCCCATAGTTTTGAGCATCGAAATATCTTTCTGTTTATCTAAAACGATCATCCAAAGCGCACCAATCATATTAAAAGCCATCAATAAAAGCATTAAACTGGTAATGGCAAAGCCCATCCATTTTTCCAATTGCATCACTTTAAAGAATGCTTCGTTTTGTTCGTTACGGGTTTTTATGGTATAACCTTCCCCCATAATACCGATTAGTTCAGATTTTACCTTTTGCACATTAGCATCTTTGGTACAACGTATTTCCAATGCAGAAACAGATGTGGAGTCGGCTTCTAATAATTCCCTGACAAAATTAATATTGGTCAGAATGTATTGATAATCAAAGTCTTGTTGAATGGCAAAAGTACCAACTGGATATGCTGAACGAGATTTGAATGGCTGACTCAATACACCTGCCTCCTTTGCAGGCATATAAATATTAAGCGAAGCAAGCCCGTTTTCTACTTGAATATTTAGTTTATTGCGCAGTCCGGCACCTACCACTAGTTCATTTCGGTCGTCGATAGATAACCGATATTGACCTTCTCGAACCGTCGAGTCAATATCATTAACTCGAGCAAATGAAGCATCCACCCCTTTGAGTGTGCCAAAATCCTGGGCACCTTCGTATTCAAAAAAAGCAATTTCCTCTAAGGTTGCACTCACCACGGATACGCCTTTTATATTTTTGATGTTGACCAATACAAGGCTATCAGCATGGAAAGTTTTACCTTTTGTCGCAGTTATTTTCAATTCAGGGTTAAAATAACCAAAAAGACCACCTAATAGGTCTTCAAAACCATTAAAAACGGATAAAACAAGGATCAAAGCAGCAGTGCCAATGGCAATACCACCAATCGAAATACCTGTAATGATATTGATCGCATTCGTGGAGCGTTTGGCAAATAAATAACGCTGTGCAAAAAGTAAGGGTAATTTCACCGTGCAAAAGTACGGAGGAATGATCTATGGTGTTTGAAAAAAGCCAATTGATTTCTGAAATTTGATCAATGATGCTCTTAAGTATTTGGACATAATTAATTGTATAATTGAACGCAGGTATTTTTCGGCTAGATGAGCCATTTTCAAGGCAGATAGCGGTACTATCTAACGAAAAAATGGGGATGTATAGGCGGAAAAGACCAAGTTCAAAATGCAATTAATTATGTCCAAATACTTACGTTGCTAAATATGCTAACACTAAAAGCAGACTATATCCTACATACAAACGCCAATTTAACCACTTATCAGGAGGTATGCCCATGTTGCGCCACAAATATCCTGCTAAAACCAGTTTCTCAAACCAAAAAGAAATCACCACCGACCAACCGACTCCTGCTAAACCCCACCAGTGTAACATCAGAAAGCCGGTAATTATCTTTACCCCTAGTTCCCCAATTCCTGTCCAAAAAATCACCTTGGATTGTCCTGTGCCAATCAGTATCGAATTGGGGAGTAAAACACGGCTGAGTGTAACGAGTAAATAAATTTGAAAAAGAGGAGCAGCCTCTATAAAAGCGGGGCTAAATACAATGGGAAATAGGGTAGGGGTGAGTAACATTAATAGTATAGACGGCGGCATTACAGCGTGTAATAATCTAGTACTGCGTTGTTTTAATGCGGATATACCTAATACTTGGTCGGCGGCGATATCTGGGACAGTTGCCGTTCCCAATGCCGTCGATAGTGCCGATGCCCACGGGAATTCCCGCGATCCATACCTGAAAATGGCAAAAACAACAGGATTGGCAAACCAATTTCCTACCAACCAGCCGTCAAAAAGACCGATTAAATTACCCGTAAATGAATTAAGTGCCAATGGCGTAGAAGCCACCAAATACGTTTTTGTAGTTTGGTTGGGTAGGGCAGGGGTAGTATATTTTTTGATAGTAACTAAAGCCCATATTAGTTTAAGTAAAGCCAATACGCAAAGGCATTGAAGTCCGCCAATGAGTCCCCATCCCAATAATGCAGGTACCGATATTGCCAGCATTTGTCCACCAAACCCTAGTATGCCCCAAACTACGATTGATTGGGGTTTGTTGTGTAATAAATAAACAATTTCGACGGGTAATGTGCCAATGTTGAGCAATAAATACAAGGAAAACCAATAAAATCCGGGTAGTTCAGGTAGCCCTGTTATAGCGGGTATTAGCCAATGGTTGCCACCAATTAAGATTAAAAAAAAAGACAGTCCAATTGCCCCAAACACTATAAATACTTGAAATAAAAATTGTTCTCGTTGGTCGGTTTCGAGCGGCATATAAACAGGCGAAATGCCTTGTAACAGCCCGTTTACTCCAGTAAAAAGCACCAAAGTGCCAAGGAAAAGCAGTGCTTCCCACGTTCCTATTTCAGCAGTACTCAGCATACTTTTAGCCAGTACCACACCTGTTAGTACGCCTGCACCCGCTCGCATGAGCTGGTACAATTGCATGGCCTTTGTTGTGGTTAAATGCATGAAATAGTGCGTTTTACAATTGCGCTTGATAGCCGTTATCGCTCATAAATCGTCTCTTTACTAGGCCGAAAATACCGCTCTGGCAACTTGTCTAACGAATAGTTTTTAAATGTACCCAAAAACAAATCTTTTTGATGCGATAAACTATCAATTTTGGGATTAAATTCCCCTGTTTGGAACACCAGCCTAGTGCTATCTGGCCCTTTTAATGAGGTAAGTAATAAGGTTTCATATGGGATGCCCCAAGTGAAATGCAAAATTTCTTTTGGCAGGGATTGTTCTGGAATAATGTATTTTGATCGTTTGTTATCGCTCATAAATTGTTCTAGCCAAGATAACCGTACAGACCATTGTTGTCGCGCCTGTGCAATATGACCAAGCCGCAATAGTATTATGACAAATAAACCCGCAAAGACAAATTTAGGTGGCATCTTCCATTGTTCAAAAGTGAAAACAATGGGCAAGATCACCATAAGGGCAAGTGGCAAATATAAGTTTTCCAAATAAAATTGGTTGTCGCCGGCATGGAATGGAATGTTGACTAAAAGGACGTATCCAAGTGGAAAAAATACCACCCAAAGTGCTAATAACCAATACCTTAGATAGCACATAGAACCAACACTTAATAAGTAGAATATAGGTAATAAATAGTAGTCCTTTTTTATCCACGCCCAAAAATCATGGTTGCTTGGAATATCTAGCCAATTGGGCCAAAGTTCTTTGAACGCATTGGCACGCGACAACGACATGGCATCGTACCAATCTAAGGGGAGTAATTTGAATTTAATAAAAAACAGCACGCCAAAAAGCGCAAGTCCAGTTGCCCAAAGTTGGCGTTTTTTAGGTATTGGTTGATAAAAAAACAACCAAACACAACAAAAGACCATGGCGTATAAGACCATTGGGTGGAAATAAAACGCTGTAATTAGTCCGAAAATGAATAAAGGCCATTGCCACCATCTTATGGTCTTAACGGATATTTGGGTATCCATCCAAGCCAGTAGTGCCATCAAAAATGCGAGACCTTGTGGTGCTTCAGACAACCAATAGAAGGTATGGGTCGTCATCAATACTGAAAAAAGCACAATAGCCAAACCCCATCGCCATTGACGCAGCACTACCATCACCCATAAAAACAAGAAAAAATAATACAAAACATGCCCTAAAGAATAACTCATTAATACGCTCTTTAAGGGAAAGTACATCATTTGTGCTAACCACGGATAAACCTGTGTCCCCGCAGCACCAAATCGTCCACTTTGCACTTGTAATGCACCAGTCCGCAGGATATGAAACGACTGAAACGCCATATCGCTAAAAAGCATACGCTCGCGATACCACAATGCTGCAAAAATAAATAATACAACATAGGTAAATATACCTGACAATAATGTGAAGCGATACGGCGTTTTCATGCCCGCTTACTGAACAGGGGTAACACCATCAACAATATACTTGGTATCGCCCTGCCAAATGAACGGATTGACTAGTTCTCGGTAGTGGCAAGATACATTTTTGCCTTCGTACTGTTGTAATTGTTGATACACGGCCTCGTTTTTAGCAGAAAAGTCCCAAACACTTTGTGTACTCATTTGAATAGAGCCGCCTAAGTGCAATTGACCTTCATAAGTCTTGAAAACGTAGCCTTTTTTAGAGATTTTAAACAAAAGCCCTGAGCGATTGCCGTCACTTACGGCGTAAGTGCGGGCAAAATAATAACCAGCAGCAGAAACAATGCCCAGTATCAGTGCTATCCAAGCAAAACGGCGAAATACTACTTTTGCCTTTACTTTGGCTGAGTCGAGTTGTGTATTGATGTTTGACATAAAATATAATTTGTTTTGATGCACAAAAGTACGTCTCCAATCGGGATTTGAATACCTTTGTGCCAAGGAATTACAAACATGAGCAAAATAAAAATACTTTGGGCCGACGATGAGATCGACCTCCTTAAACCACACGTAATGTTTTTGACCGCTAAAGGGTACGAAGTCATTACTGCCTCCAATGGCCACGATGCTATTGAATTATTTGATGAGCACTCGGATATTGATGTCGTTTTCTTGGACGAGTCTATGCCTGGGTTAACGGGATTGGAGGTACTGCCACTCATTAAAGAGCGGAATACGTCTGTTCCAGTAGTGATGATTACAAAAAATGAAGCAGAGCAAGTGATGGAAGATGCCATAGGCTCTCAAATCTCCGATTATCTTATCAAACCTGTAAATCCCAATCAAATACTATTGACACTCAAGAAGTTGATCGACAATAAAAGGTTGGTGAGTGAAAAAACGGCGATGGATTACCAGATGGAGTTTCGCCAAATTTTTATGCAAATTACAGGTGGTCTCGATCACAATGAATGGGTAGATGCCTATAAAAAAATTGTCAATTGGGAACTTAGAGTGGATACCAATCAAGCAGAGGTAGGTGATATATTGTCGCAACAAAAAGAACAGGCCAATGTCGAATTTTCTAAATTTGTCACCAAGAACTATTTATCTTGGGTGGATAAAAATAAAGAGGTTGGCCCTGTCATGTCGCATTCTATGATGCGCAAACATATTTTTCCACATGTAAATACTGAAGTGCCTACGATTGTACTATTGCTCGATAATTTGCGTTACGACCAATGGAAAGTAATCGAACCAGTACTAAATGAGCAGTTTCGTACCGAAAACGAAGGTTATTTTTTCAGTATTCTCCCAACGGCTACTCAGTACAGTCGTAACGCTATTTTTGCGGGTATGATGCCATCCGATATTGAGAAAAATTTTCCAGATAAATGGAAAAATGATACAGACGAAGGTGGAAAAAACCTTTCAGAAGACTTTTTCTTCGGTAAACAATTAGATCGAACTTTCCATAAAGGCATTAAGTGGGATTACTTTAAGGTGACAAATGTGAATCACGGTAAAGAATTGAATGACAATATCTTACGGTATTTAAATAATGACTGTACGGTGATTGTCTATAACTTTATTGATATGCTTTCGCATGCTCGTACCGAGATGGAAGTACTTAAGGAATTGGCTGGTGATGAGCGCGCATACCGTTCATTGACGCGTTCTTGGTTCTTGCATTCGCCGCTTTGGTCGGCCATTCAAAAATTACAAGGCCGTGATGTGCAGTTGTTTGTCACTACCGATCACGGCACAATCCGTGTTAAGTCGCCCTCCAAAGTAGTGGGTGACCGGGAAACAACTACTAATTTGCGCTATAAAGTAGGTCGGAATCTACAATACGACCCAAAAGATGTTCTCGCGATTAAAGACCCTGGAACAGTCGGTTTACCGCGACCTAATGTAAGTAGTACCTTTATTTTTGCGAAAGAAGACTTTTTCTTTTTATACCCGAACAACTACAACCACTTTAATAATTATTATAAAAACACGTTCCAGCACGGCGGAATTTCATTGGAAGAAATGATTTGTCCGGTCATTCGAATGCGTAGTAGATAAGTTAATCGTATGAATAAAGCAAAATATTTATCGTGGTTGAACTCAGGCATAGGCATGCGGTTCTTTTTATTTTCCCGTTTGCCTGGTGCGTGGTTCATGGGTGTGCGTATGCGCTCCTGCGATGGTAACAAAGCAGAAGTTGCATTGCCTTATGGTTGGCGTTCACAAAACCCATTTAAAAGCATTTATTTTGCGGCTCAATGTGCTGCGGGTGAATTGAGTACGGGTGTTTTGGCGATGTATGCTATGCAGGAAAACCTGCCCGTATCAATGCTGGTTACGCATATTGAGAGTGAATACTATAAAAAAGCCAACCAAACGCTGCTTTTTACCTGTAATGAAGGCGCAGCAGTTCAGGAAGCTATTCAAAATGCCATTACCACCAAGCAACCTGTTACTTTGAGGATGTTATCTATAGGCTGTATGCCTGATGGGGTAGTGGCCTCTAAGGTTTGGATTACTTGGTCTTTTAAGGCAAAATAAACTTGGGAAATGCCCCCAAAAAAAATCCCGCTACTAGATGGTTTTTAGTAGCGGGATTTTTTTTAGGGGATAATGAAAGATAGATTAAGTACTTAAGTTGGTGGATTATCCTGAATTTGCTGTCTAATCTTCACTACGTTTTCGATCGGTACCCCGACAGCCTGTGCAATAAAAGCATCATCAAGTGAAGAAGTAGAAATTAATTTAATAATTATTTCTAGTGCCTTTTTTTTCATACCCCATGTGGCACCTTCTTTATAACCCCTCTTAAAAAATGGGTCTTTCTTTTAGGTTAAAAAAGTAGGGGAATTTTTCGGGGGTGCAAATATCTAACACAAAATTATTCATCATTATCTCATCTTTTTCTAATTTTGCACCATGTTTATTGCATTTGAATACCACCACAAAAAATATACCGCCAACCTAGATCATTCGGTTGATCTATCTATGCCATTGCTTGCAGGTTTTGAGGCGGTCAACTGCTTTTACGCACCTTTAGTAGCGTATGAACCCGTTCGTATGGGGGATTTTGTAGGTAGTACAGCAGAAGGCGGTGTAGTCAACTTTTTCAATATAAAACTCAATCCTCACGGAAACGGCACTCATACAGAATGTGTTGGCCATATCGCTAAAGAACGTTACGTAATTGGGGAGTGCCTACAAAAGTACCATTTTTTTGCAAAACTAATCAGTGTTTATCCTCAAAAAATGGACAATGGCGATCGTGTTATTTTACCGGAGCGCATCCGAGAACAATTACAAATTGGGGAAGCAGAAGCATTAATTATCAGGACATTACCCAATGATGCCCAAAAGTTACGTACTCATTACTCCGGTGCTAATCCTGCTTATTTTCACCCAGAAGCTATTGCTTATATGGCAGAGTGTGGCATAGAGCATCTATTAACCGATCTGCCTTCCATAGATCGTGAAGAAGATGGCGGTAAATTAGCAGCGCACAAGGCTTTTTGGCAATATCCTAGCGATAAAGTGCGCTCAGGTGCTACCATTACAGAACTGATTTATGTCCCCAATGAAGTACTAGACGGTAATTATTTACTCAATATTCAAACGGCCAATTTTGATTTAGACGCAAGCCCATCAAGGATTATTATTTTTCCAATAGCTTCGGCTTCGCTATTCGGTGGCTGAGCGAAGCCGAAGCCACCGAATAGCGAAGCCGAAGCCACCAAGTAGCCGAACCCTATTGTGCCAGTGCCTTTCCCTCCGATAAAGTTTTTATCATACCATCCAAACTACGCTTATTTATCTCATCTGGTGCTTGGTTTTGAGCCTTTTTGGCGTGCTCCAATGCTTTTTTTAGATCGCCAACGCCAGAATACCCGCGCGCTAGCCCTACATGTACTGGCCAAGTATCGCCATGTTTGGTAAAATTTTTCTCAAATACGACTAATGCTTCTTTATACTTTTTTTGGTTAATCAATTGCCTTCCATAGCCATGCATTTCCAGCACAGTGGCATTATCCAGTGCTTTTTCCATCATTTTGTCGGCCTCGCTTGTATTGTTTTTCTTGAGTAGTAATCCTGCTTTAGTGGATAATGCAGAGAAAGATTGAACGCCACCTAAGGTTGGATCCATCGCTACATTAATCCAGCGGAGGGCTTCATCTGTATTGACATTGTTGGTCAGGCACCACTGGGCTGCCGTTTGTAGGCTTGGAGGATCAAAACCTAATCCGCTGCTCAATTTGCTTCGTAAATAAGATATGGTTGTTTGTTTTACGTCTATGCCAACGGTGAATGGTATGCGCCAACGTTCCCATTCAAGCGCGACTGTAACGGTACTATCTGTCTGATCTGAAAACACATATTGCAACCGCTCTATGCTCTGTGGCTGATTTTTTTGTTGGCGGGTTGTAACACGCAAAACATCCATTTCTGGGCGATAGAAGTAACTGCCCCATTCTTCTACGTTTTTGGAAAAAATTAATATACTAGAGTCGGGGTAAAGGGCAATAAAAAAAGCATATTTGCCAGCAGCCAAGGATTTTCCATTGATTGCTACATCTGTCGAAAATGACATGGTGGTACATTCATCGGCACCAGCACGCCAAGGGGATTCAGAATCGGAGCCAAAACCCAGCACCATAAATCCGTAATTGGCAATATCAGTGCCCCATATTTTGCCTTCTCTGCCCTTTACTCCTGGAGCCCCCCATCGGACTTCGATATCGGTTAAAGCAACTTGGCGACCCGACATACAACGAAGGTTTGTTGAGGGGCGGGGCAGGTTTATTTGTGCTTGAATACTGGAAAAAAACAGCATTATGATGCTAAAAACTAAGGTAAACGATCTTGTTGACATAGTAAAATTTGTATTTTAATAAAAACTACTCGAATTTCGAGTACTTTGAAAAACACAATTTACATTTTAGATCAAATACTGTTGCCGCCGTATCAGCGATGGACAACAACGATCATTATTAGAATATCACGGATATTAAGTCAAGGATACAGACATTGTTTCTACATTTCTTATTTTAACCACAATATGGTCTTTTAAAGTAGTATAAAGTGAAAGACCTACATAATCAGCCTTTATAGGAAAGGATTTATGCTTCCGATCTACTAAAACAGCCACTTCTACTTTTGCTGGTAAAACCTTTAATAACGGCTGAACAGCATAGAAAATAGTGCGACCAGTATTTGCCACGTCATCTACGATAATAATATTTTTACCACGGAGCAATTCCTCGGGCATTTCGATATAAGGCTCATATTCGAGTGGATTTGCAGGATTTAATTGAATTCTTGTAATCGTAATACCCATATCATTGGGTAAAATTGGACTAAGTTCCTGCATGAGCAACTCAGCAAAACCAACGCCGTTGTTGTTTAATCCAGCGAGAATGATTTCGGGTTGACCAAAATTACGTTCCAATATTTCAATGGCCAGGCGTTTTATTTTTTGGCGTATCTGGCGGTCGTCGAGAATTTGCATAGCGATTTTTTCAAAAAGAATAATTGAAGTGCAAAAGTGAGGCATATTCGCTGTACTTTGCAGCCAAATTCAAATTTTTTTATGTTACAATCCGTAATATTTATCGCAGTGACCGCTTTTGCGGCTTGGTTTGCCTACAAAGGCTTTAGTAAAGTACGCAGAAATATCTTTTTGGGCAAAAGTCAAGTCATTAATGACCGACCCGCTGAGCGTTGGCGCAATATGTTTTTGATTGCTTTTGGACAACAAAAAATGTTCCAGAATTGGATTCCAGCCATATTGCACCTCGCCCTTTATGTCGCATTTGTGATTACCCAAATCGAATTGATTGAAATTGTCATTGATGGCGTTTTTGGTACACACCGCTTTTTTGCACCATTCCTCGGTGGGTTATATACCTTTATTATTAGTTTTATCGAAATATTATCGGTGCTGGCTTTTGTTGCCACAATTGCTTTTTTAACACGCCGCAATGTGCTGAATATTGCTCGTTTCAGAAAACCGGAATTAAAAGGCTTTCCCACAAGAGACGCCAATTTTATCCTTATTGCCGAAATCGTATTGATTACAGGCATTTTTTGCATGAATGGCGGCGATAAAGCATTACAATTGCGCGGATTGGAGCACTATCACACTACTGGTGCTTTTGCAATCAGTAGTTGGCTCGGTCCAGCCTTATTTGGTGGCTTGAGCGATGCTGCGTTAATTGGTGTAGAGCGGTTTGGTTGGTGGCTGCACTTGGCAACTGTGCTTGGTTTTTTGTGTTATTTGCCTTATTCGAAGCATTTGCACATTATTTTGGCATTTCCCAATACGTGGTACAGCCGACTGGAGCCAAATGGCCAAATGGAAAATATGCCCGAAGTACAAAAAGAAGTACGTATTATGATGGGATTGGAAAATCCTGATCCAAATGCGTCCAATGAAATACCAGAATTCGGGGCGAATGATATTTTTTCTCTTTCTTGGAAAAATGTGCTGGAGGCTTATACCTGTACCGAATGTGGCCGTTGTACTGCCGAATGTCCTGCAAATCAGACAGGTAAATTACTTTCACCTCGTAAAGTGATGATGGATGTGCGCGACCGTGCTGAGGAAATTGGTGCTAATTTGGACAGTGGTAAATGCACCCGCGATAATTACGACGATGGCAAATCATTATTCAATTATATTACAGCAGAAGAACTACACGCCTGTACGACCTGTAATGCTTGTGTACAAGCTTGTCCAGTTATGATAAATCCATTGGATATTATCCTTAAAATGCGCCGCCATGAGATACTGACACAATCAGCAGGGCCTGCAGAATGGATGCCAATGTTTAATGCTATCGAAAATAATGGTGCTGCTTGGGCCATGAGTGATGCTCGTGATGCATGGAGGGATCAATAAATTTGGGGCAGTGTGCGGTTAGGTCTTGGTGGATTTTTGCCATGATTTGCGTGTGGTATTGTGCAGCAGCACAAAGAACAGTAACGTATATTGTTTCGCCTGTTTTAGACCAATCCGAGCACCTAGTCGCGTTAAAAGTACAAATGAATTTGAAGGGTGATGCTGATGGTGAAACACAGTTGAGACTACCGAATGAATTTGGTTCCGCCAACCATTTGTATCGGTGTTTTTCGAGGTTGCGGAGCGAAAGTGGCCATCCGATTTTGTTGAGTACAGATTCCTTGGATGTTCTTGTGAAGCACGATGCAAATGATTCAATATCTATTAGTTATGAAGTTTGTCAGGATTGGGAAGGGGCTGTACCAAGTACGATATTCGCCTTTCGGCCTTGGATTAATGCTACGGCATTTCATATCTTAGGGGTAGGACTGTTTATTGCTCCGTATGCCAAACGTGGTTATATAGTGTCGGTTCAGTGGCAAGGCTTTCCACCTAATTGGCTTTTGCACAATAGTTATGGCACCTTGCAAATGGCACAAACTTGGAATGCAGATGATACCCGTTGGATGGAATCTGTGTTTATTGGAGGCACAGGATGGCGGTTATTGGAAACAAAAGTAGCGGATCAACCCATTTATTTAGCGATAAGAGGCGATGGTTGGGCTTTTTCGGATACAGCGGTATTGTCTCTCTTGAATCAGACGGTAGCCTACCAACGCTCTTTTTGGAAGGATTATGCCGTTCCTTACTATACAGTAACAATTATGCCAATGAGAGCCCCCGATGGATACACCTCTTATTTAGGTACGGGCTTGGTGCACTCATTTGCTACTTTTGCAACACCTGTTATGGGTTTTAAATTATCAGATCTGGCGCGGCTTTTTCACCATGAATTGATGCACGATTGGATTGGGGTAAAAATTCGGAATGGCGGAAAGCCAAACGATATGCAGTTGGCTTGGTTTAGTGAAGGATTCACAGAATATTTTTCGTATTTGAATCAATTGAGTTGTGGTTCACTAGATACAAATACTTTTATTATTGCGATCAATGAACGGTTTTTCAAAGGTTTATGGGAGTCAAAGGTAGCCGAACAACCTAATTCGTATATCTCAGCAAACTTTTTCAATCATCGAGATGCCAATGAATTGCCCTATTTGCGAGGATTTATATTTGCTTACCATTTGGATCGATTGATTGAACAAAAATCGCAAAATAGGCGCGGACTGCAGGATATTATGCTGGAATTTTTGAATTACTATTATAAAGAAAATCGGGATGTATTGACAGATTTTGAACATTTGCTTAGCGTATTAACAAAAGAAACTGGGCAAAATATAAAAAAAATGCACGAAGATTATATCACAAATGGCAAATTAATTCCTTCCAGCCAACTGTTGCCCATGCGCGGTTTTTCGATAAGCGTAAATGAAAAAGGGCAACCTAATATAGGATTAAAATAATAAAAATAAATAAACCGATGTATAAAATTATTCTAATTATTCATGTTATATTGGGCGCTACGGCACTTACTACTGGTATTATTCCAATGTTTACGGATAAGGGAGGTAAGTTGCATCGTTTTTGGGGTAAAGTCTTTTTTTGGGCGATGACAGGCGTTTTCGTCACCACATGTATGCTGTTTTTACTAAAACCAGATTCCGTAAAAATGCAGTTTTTGATGTGTATAGGCGTATTAAGCTATTATTTAGCACTTACTGGCGTTCGTGTGTTAACTATGAAACAATCTTATAAACAAGCCAATAAAATTGATTGGGGCATCTCTATCTTTGCTTTGGCTTGTGGCTTTGTGATGCTCGGATTTGCAGGGTACTTCATTTACTTAAATATACAAGGCATCTCCATACTTTTTCTCGCTTTTGGTAGTGTTTTAGTATTAAATACGAGAAACGACCTCCTGTTTTACAGCGGAAAGCGGCCTACGCCTCCAATGCATTGGTATTTCGGGCATTTAGGTAAAATTATGGGGGCTTATATTGCGGCTTTTACGGCGTTTAGCGTCAATATTTCTACTTATATTATTCCAGAAACGATGCCTTGGTATGTCCAAATAATGCCTTGGCTTGTACCTGGTTTTTTAATTGGAACATTGAGCAGGCGTTATGAACTTAAGAAAAAATTAGAATTATTAGGGACTAATTGATACATTTTATGCAACAAAAACTATTAATAGCCATACTCATTTGGGCTGCGAATACTACACTCCAAGCACAGTTTTCAGATAATTTCTCTGATGGCAACTTTACTTCCAATCTTGTTTGGGAAGGGGAGCCAACAGAATTTATCATCAATGCAGCAGGTGAATTGCAATTAAACGCCCCTGATGCAGGTAATTCGATTCTAATGACCAAAGCAAAGTTTCCTTATGCAGCGGTTTGGGAGTTTAAAACCCGATTAGAATTTGCGCCAACAACGGCTAATTTATTGCGTATTTGGTTGGTAGCCAATAGTTTATCCAATGATTCAGATGGCTATTATTTGGAAATAGGTGAGACGGGTAGTACCGATGCCTTGCGGCTTTATCGCCGACAAAATAATGTTGCCACCTTGATCGGCACGGGGATTGCCGGAGAAGTAGCAACCGACCCTACCGATATAAGGGTACAAATAAGCCGTACCGCAACGGGTAATTGGACAGCCATGATGGGTACCAATGGAGGCGCATTAACACCACAATTTACCACTAACGACAACGCTTTGGCCATTGATGGCAACAAATGGTTTGGCTTTTACTGTCTATATACAGCGACGCGGAAAGACAAGTTTTTCTTTGATGATATTACGGTTAAAGCCGATTCTTCCGATACAGAACCACCTGTTTATGTGTCCACACAAGTAATTGACAATAAAACAGTTGCATTGCAATTTAACGAACCTTTGGATTCTATTTCGGCGGTCACGTTAGCCAATTATATGCTGGGCATCGGCATTGCACCTGCTGCTGCAACATGGTCTAGTTCGCAAGCGGATAGGGTAGTGCTCACTTTTGCAAATTCCTTTGTCAATGGTGCAACGAATACCCTGCAATGCACCAATTTGCGCGACTGGCTAGGCAATACGGCTGCTACCCAGCAGCAAGAATTTTTATTTTTACTAGAAGAATCCGCTGCTGAATTTGACATTGTTATTAATGAAATTATGCACAACCCTTCTCCGGGACAAGGGCTTCCAGAGTCGGCGGAATGGGTCGAGATACTCAATCGGTCTAATAAATATATCCGTCTTTCTCAGTTGAGCATTGCCGATGCTAGTAGTACTCCAAAGCCTTTGCCGGATTATTTATTAAAACCTGATTCAGTATTGGTGCTGTGTTCCAGTAGTGCCGCTGCTTTACTCACGCCTTTTACCGCAAATGTCCGATCTATTACTAGTTTCCCAACGCTCAATGATGATTTGGACAAAGTAATCCTTACCAACCAACAAGGGCTTGAGATTGACAAAATTACTTATTTTGACTCATGGCATACTGACGTAACAAAACGCGATGGTGGCTGGTCGCTGGAGCGTATTAATCCAGATTTAGTGTGTTTAGGCAGCCAAAACTGGCAATCATGCCCACAATTGCCGGGCGGGTCTCCTGGGAAAAAGAATTTTGCCTACAGCACAGCACCCGACGAAATTGCGCCAACGCCATTCGAAGTAAATGTCGTGAACGCCAATGTACTGCTCGTTACCTTTTCCGAAGGTATGGAAATGAGCGCATTGAGCAGTCCTAATAATTATATTTTCACCCCTGATTTAGATATTGCCAATATTACTCCCGTTGGCGATAACCGCGCCAAGGCTACCATTACACTGTCCACTCCAATGCAATTAAAAACAGTGTATGAACTTACTTTTAGCCCCAATCTGACGGATTGCTCGGGTAATTCTTTGTCTCCCGATAGTAAATTCGTGTTTGGTGTGCCAGAAAAACCGGCAGCAGGCGATATCTTGGTCAATGAATTGCTTTTTAACCCGTCAACTGGTGGTAGTCGGTTTGTGGAACTGTATAACAAAAGCGATAAAATATTTTATTGGAATGGTTTCTATTTGGCCAATTACGCCAAATCCACCACAGGGGTTAAAATTATTAATGATCGCCTATTTTTGCCGGGCGATTACTACGTTTTTACCACCGACCGCACCAATATCATAGAACGTTTTCAAGATGTGCGCGAAGGCCGCGTATTCACTCAATTATTGCCATCTTTGGATGATAGTGATGGTAATATTACGCTTTACTGGTCGGATGGGGCCAGTTCGATCACTATGGATTCCTTTAACTATTCGGTTGATTTACACAATAAATTACTGAGTATTGGAGATAGGGAAGGGGTCTCCATCGAACGTATCCGTTTTGATGCGCCGACCAATAACACCAATAATTGGACTTCTGCGGCAAATAATGGCACACCAACGCAACCTAATAGCCAACAATCTGCTGTACAGCCCAATTCAGATGATTTGATCACGTTATCGTCGAGCCATGTATCGCCTGATGGAGATGGCGTGGAGGATTATCTCGACATACTATTTAATTTGCAAAAACCGGGCTATTCTGCCACTGCGACGATATACGATGCCGAGGGTATTCCAGTCAAAAAAATATTGAAGCAAGAACTCGCAGGTGTACAAGGCGCACTCCGGTGGGATGGCGATGCTGATGATGGCAGTAAAATTCGACCTGGAATTTATATCCTATTTATGGAGATTTTTAGTGCTGATGGAAAGGTAAGTCGTATTAAAAAGCCATTTTCTGTGGTGTTTAGTCGGGATTGAGGGTGTTTTTAATATAAGTCGCGGAATGTGGTTGTAAAACTACACATTCCGCGACCTATAAACCTAATTTTCTTTGTTTGGGCTTCTATTTCGGGCAGTTGCTTTTTATATTCATCTATATTCCAAAATATTTTCCACCAAAATATCGACATAGAGAATACTCTTATTTACGATTATTTATTTGTTTCTTGATGACTCGATTTGACCTTAAAAGGTACATTTACGCCATCTCGGAACGACCATTTTTTTTACTATATGAAAGTTTGCTACATGTCTATGCTTTTGCGTATCACTGAATTTTCACCAAAATATACCGCCTACAAAATCGCACTACTTTTCGCCGTTTTGTTTTGCACAACGCATCTACAAGCCCAAACCAATCTTTGGTCGCCTGTTCCGCTGGGTAAAAACCAAGTAATTGCGGAACAGATTCCGGATCTTCCAAACCTCGACAAAGGTATGCTCCTGCAACTCGACGTAGCAACCATGCAAAACCTTGCTAAAACTGCCCAAAAGGAGGGCAATAATACCCGTAACGCAACGACAATCATTGATTTGCCACTACCTGATGGCAGTTTTCAAAAATTTAAAATCTGGGAAAGTTCCTTAATGGAGCCCGAACTGGCGGCAAAATTCCCGGAGATTAAAACCTATATTTTGATGGGTATTGATGACCCTTTCGCACGCGGGCGCATGTCGGTAAGTCCTGATGAGTTTGGAGCATTTTTTACTTCGCATCAGTTCGGGCAGGAGGTATATATACGTAAAGTCTTAAAAAATTCCGCCACTGTTTACCTCACTTATTGGGGGAAAGACGACCCTTCAATTCAACAACCCTTCAATTGCCTTTGGGAAGGCTCAAACGATCAGTCTAAAGCGGCGCATCAAAAGAAGATACTCGCTGGCCCGAACGAAACAGGCGATGTATTGCGCGTTTTCAGATTGGCTATGACAATTCCGGGTAAACTCGCTGAAGATTATGGCTGGACCACCAAAGCACAGGCACTTGCCGCCGTTGTTGCCTTTTTAGGTCAATTGAATGTGGTCTATGAACGCGATTTGTCCGTTCGGTTTGTACTGCCAGTCAAGGAGGAAAATATCATTTTTATCAATGCTGCAACCGACCCTTTTACCGCGTTAGGTGGTGGAGAAGCGGCCAATGAAAACATTGAGGTGATCAACCAACTCATCGGCCAAGAGGGTTTCGATGTGGGGCTTATCTTTGTTACAGGTGCTTGTTGCGCTGCTGCTAAACCTGTTATTTGCAGTGAGTCTAAGGCATTCAATTTTAGTGCATTTTGGAGCCTGCGGGTCACCGCCCACGAAATAGGGCATCAGTTTGACGCTAACCATACTTGGACCAGTTGTGGACCAGATAACAACGGGCAATTTGGCACCAACGAGTACGGCTCCGGCACTACGATTATGTCTTATGCCAATATCTGCGGTGTGGACAATATCTTGCCCGTCGGCGATGAAAATTACTTTGGAGTCTATTCGCAAATCGAAATGACCAATCACATCAACACCCAAACTTGCTACAAAACACTCGAAACGGGCAATCATATACCTACTTCGAGCGTTCCTGCGGATGGTTTTTATATTCCAATTTCAACGCCTTTTGAACTGGTAGGCACCGCAAACGATCCTGATGGAGATAACCTAACCTATTCTTGGGAGCAAGTCAATATCCGAAATATTGATTTTACGGCATCCACTATTTCTATCCAAACACCACCGACCCCCGCCGATGGCAATGTTCCGCTTGCACGCTTGTTCAATCCTTCGGCATCTCCGCGCCGCACCATTCCGCAGATTTCCGATATAATATCGAATACTTCGTCGGTAAATGAACGCCTACCAACGTACTCACGCAATATCAAATACCGAATGTACGTCCGCGACAACCATCCAGGCGCAGGTGGCACGACGCACCAGCAAGTCAGTTTTGAGGTGGATGGCTCTGCTGGACCATTCTTGGTCAGTTCGCCCAATACCTGTGTAACTTGGCAAGCAGGCAGCAGCCAAAATATCACTTGGGATGTGGCCAATACTGGCAATGCCAACGTCAATTGCAAAAATGTAAAAATTAGCCTATCCCTTGATGGTGGCTACAATTACCCCCACGTATTGGCAGCAAATACGCCAAACGACGGCTCAGAAACCATTACCCTGCCCGCAGGAATCTGCTCCAATAAATCGCGGATCAAAATCGAGGCAGCAGACAATATTTTTTTCGATCTTTCCAATGCTGATTTCAATATTGTAAGCACTGCAAACCCGATTGTAAAAGCCAACGCCTTGCAATTGGACGGTATAGACGATCAGGTTGAAATACTAGACCCAGCCGTCGGTAACTTCGGTACGGGCAATTTTACCCTAGAAATGTGGGCGAAAACAACGGATAGTAATTGTGTGCTTATCGGCAAACGACCGATCTGTAACTGCGATAATTTTTGGAATTTTTTCCTTGATAACGGACGGCTAAGGGCAGAGTTTTCCACCTCTACTACTTGCAGTGGATACTTGAATGCTACCAGCCCGACCAATACTTTGGCCGACGGCAACTGGCACCACATTGCTTTTGTACGCAGCGGTACGGCTTTTCGTTTTTACGTTGATGGTGTGTTAGACAGGACTGTTTCTTCCAGTCAAAATTTTAACAATCCAGCAAAAATTACCATCGGGAACATTGTTTGTGGAGGACTAAATTTCGGTGGCAGCATGGACGAGATACGCATCTGGAACCTCGCTCGCACCACTGCCGAAATCAACGAAAAAATGAACTGCTCCTTGGCAGGTAATGAAAACGGTTTACTCGCTTATTATCCGATCAGCAGTCAAGATTGTGGCACTTGCTCATCTGGTACAGGTGCTTTTATTGACAAGACGGCTAATGGAAACAACGGAATCCTGCAAAATGGTGCATATACCAGCCTCTCAACGGTCAATATCAAAGATTGCCCAAACTGCCCAAATGGCACTATTTCAATCACCACTAACCCGACCAACCAATCCGTTACCATCGGCGGTACAGCAATTTTTACCGTTGCCGCATCGGGCAATAATCTATCGTATCAATGGTATAGCAGTACCAACGGCGGCGCGACTTTTTCCGAAATCGGCGGCGCGACGGAAAGCACCTACCCTTTCCCTGTCACCAACAGCGGACAAAATGGTTGGCAATTCAAGTGTTTTATCTCAAATGGTTGCGATATAAAATTTACCGCCGCTGCTACTTTGACTTCGCCCTGCTCGCCCCAAACGTTAAGTAGTATTACCGGCCTGGCAGCCCCTTGCGTTGATAATTATTACACTTATTTTGTAACACCCAATTCAAACATCGCTTCGTGGTCGTGGACAACTCCGGCGGGCTGGTTAGTAACGAATTTTGGAAATATGATTTTTGTAAAACCAACGGCTACTCCGGGTAATATCAGCGTGATAGGAACGGATGCTTGTGGTGACCAAACAGATGCACAAACTTTTGCGGTTACGCCTATCGTGGTAGCCATCACGATGCAGCCCATTTCACAAACGGTCAATGAAATCACAGCAGTTGCATTTAGCATAGCCGTTTCGAATGACGGCGGTTCGACGAGTTATCTTTGGCAAGAAAGTAGTGACGGCGGCGTAATGTTCTCCACTATTTCCGGTGCAACAACTGCCACATACTCCATTCCTGCGGCAGCACTTTCGCTCGACGGTCGCAAGTTTCGCTGTATTGTGTCAAATAACTGCCTCACAGACACTTCTGAAGTCGCAACATTGAAACTAAATTGTAGCACATCGCCCCCCAATCCCCCAGATGCGATTTTGGGCGGTTCGCTCATCTGTTCCAACTCAACTTTGATTTACTCAATCGCCCCTGTTGCAGGCGCGACCAGTTATATTTGGACTTTGCCGTCGGGCTGGACGGGGACTTCTACTTCAACGACCATCACCGTAACAGCCAACGGAGTAGGCGGCATTTTGAAAGTAAAGGCCACTAATACCTGTGGCAATTCAGCAGATCAGGCCATTTCGATTTCCATCAATACGAATCCCTGCCGTCGCGGAGTGCATTTTGACGGGGTGAATGACCACCTCATTATTGAGCAAAATAACCAGGCTTTGTCTGGTTATTTGACCCTTTCGTTTTGGATAAAACCCGATGATTTGAACGGAGACCAAACCCTGATTTTCAATGGACGAGAATTTATCGTCGGTTTAAGTAATAGTCAAATTACATACAAGCACTCGGACGATTGCTGCGGCTATGACAATACAGTGGGTATGGTTTTTCCCTACAACTTGGAGCGGGGAATATGGACAAACATTGCCATTACTAGAGATACCGCAATTCGTAGCGTTAGTTGCTATGTGAATGGAAGTTTGGTCCAAAGTCAAACCTATGGCGATGCTTTTGCCCAACCGGGCGACAATATAACCAACCTGATTTTTGGAGCAGGTAAGAATGGCGACTGGGCTAATTTTAAAGGTGCACTGGACGAAATCAAGATTTGGGCTGCTATTCGTACCTTGAACGAGTTGAAGCAAGACCTCGTGTGTTACCCTAGCGGCAACGAGCCTGATCTAAAAGCCTATTACGATTTTGAAAAAGGCCAACCTTTCGGTGATAACCAAGCGGTGATTAATTTTTCAAATGTGACAAATGCTTATGGCGTGGCTTCCGTCCAAAATATGGCGATGAATGGCACGACATCCAATGTCATTTCAGGTGATTTGCCCTCATTTTTGTATCAAGACCTCGACGGCGATGGTTTTGGTGGCGCAAATGTAGGCTGTAACTTTACAGGCCCGACTGTGACCAACTCAACCGACTGCGATGATCAAAACAGTGCTATTTACCCCAATGCTATCGAAATCTGTAACGGAATTGATGACGACTGTAGCGGCATCGTTGATGATATTGCAAACGTAATTGCCAGCACCGACATACCTGTACCTATACCAGAAGGGCAGACGATAACATCTTCCCTCACGGTCAATAGTCAGGTAAGTTCCATTGTAGATCTGAATGTTTTAAACCTCGATATTTCCCATGTATGGATTGCCGATTTGACGGTCAAATTGAAAAGCCCACAAGGCACGGAAATTACTTTGCTACAATCAATCTGTGGCGATCAGGACGATATACGCATCAATTTTGATGATGAATCAATGGCCGCCTATGGCTCTTTCCCTTGTCCACCGATCAATAATGAGACGTATAAACCCTTCTCTCCGTTGTCTGCTTTCGACGGAGAAAACCCGAATGGAACCTGGACATTGACGGTGATTGATGTATATGAAGATGCAGGTATTTTGAATAATTGGAGCATTCGATTCCCGTCTGAGCCCATCACTTTATATGCCGATGTGGATGGTGATGGTTACGGCAACGCCGCTGTGAGCATTCAGGCTTGTAGTACTGCTGTCGGTTACGTCAGCAATGCTACGGACTGCAATGATGACAACAGCACAATCTACCCGAATGCCCCCGAAATCAACAACGGTTTTGACGACGACTGTGATGGATTAGTAGATGACTCTACGACTGTAAATACTATAAAGTCGGTATTTAATACGATGAATAATTCCGGCAAAGTCCAATTTGCACTCTATCCAAATCCGGCGCACGAAGTATTGAATGTCGTTTTTGCAGGAGATAAAGAGGTCTTTGGTAACATAACAATTTTTAATTCAATTGGGCAGCATATGATGACACGAGATATCCAAGTTGCTCCCGGAAAAGCAGTGGTTTTGCCTGCTAAATATTTTCCACAGGGTAATTATTTTTTGGTTTTTAGGCAAGATGATGGTATGATATCTGGCAGGCGATTTATTGTTGTTGATTAGAGGTGGTGCGGTGGTCAGTGGAATAACGCTGTTAAAACTCTTGGTTGTGTTTGGAGTAAAGACCAACTCAACCAAGGGTTATGCCTCAAAGAAATTTTGGTCTTGTTTGTAACCATAGTAATCTTTATTAATCCCCCTCCCCACAAAAAAACACCCTCAAACCCTCTTCAAATCTATCCATTGGTTCAAATACCTCAAGTACTCCGGCATATTTAACTGCTCTATTTGGTCTTTTTTGAAACCATTGGCTGTGAATTCAGTAAATAGATCCATATTGAATGCGTTGTACTCATACCAAATTGTATTGGGGCCAGGCAAATCCCATTCCACAAAGGAGGCCAGCCATGCGCGTACTTCTTCTACCAACTGCTCAGGGTCATCGTGGTGGCAACGGACATCGGAGCCGGAAAGATCGGATAATGCTTTTTGATAACTGAATTTTTCGCCCTCGAGGATCAAGGACTGTTTGGTTTTGTATTTTGGATCGGGGTTATACAGTTTGCAGCCCATATCTAAACCTATTTCTAAAGCGATATTTAAGCGGTAAAATTCACCTTTTTCGGTGGCTTTAATGCGGGAAAGATCGTGGATACTATATTTGCAAGCCTCTATAATGGCTTGAATCTTCTCAATACGTACTTCGCTCGAATCCATACGTTCAGAAGCGATACGCGGGTTGAGGCTACAATATTTTATGGTAAACAGGAGGGGCTTTAGTAATACCCGATATTTTTCATCAAAAGGACAATTGATGAAGACGTTTTTCGTAAAAAGATCACTCATTTATCGCTTAGCCCGCTCTATTCTTTCTATAGTCCCGTCTTGGCGGTGTATAATTAATTCGTCAGATGGGCCGTGCGTACGTGCGTGTACAATAGCGGATTCTTTAGAGGTATAAATATCTGGAACTACCAAATCGCCACCTTTCCAAAGCACCCAACCCTGTTGGTGTTTGATGATATGTAGCCTTTCCATGGCCGAATTAATGAGTTTTTTCATGCTTTTTTTCCTGTCCATACTACAAAGATAGGTGTTTTGTATGAATTGTCAAGAGAAACCCTATTTTATCGTAGTGGCATTGTCCCAGTTTTCTACCAATGCACTAGATACACGCACATCTGTTGCCGAGTGTGAGGTGCCTCCATTGTCGGGCAAACGCATATCCCACCAAGTATTATTAGCAAAATAGATGTTTTTTACGTCTATTTCGATGCCAATGTTTGTATTTTCCGTGATAGTTAAATCCTTATCGAATGAAAAGGTTCGATATACTGCATCAGAACCAAAATGGAATTGGTTAAAAATTTCGTCCGTGCCGTCGTTATTACTATCTGTTTGTCCTTCTATTTTTGCGAAAATATAACTTTTCCAACCCGACCAATATTCATCTTCATTGGCCAGCGGGTGGCCAGAAGCGTAATTCGCAGGTTTTTTACTATTTAAGTTTGATTGTACACCATAACCCATTTTCACACCTGTATAGTCACCAGCAGGGGCTTTTACTTTAACCACTACATCTATGGCATTGTCGTTGGTGGCGTAACCGGGTGTAAAATCAATAAATTCAATTTCACTCAATTGTGTTTCTTCACTGCCATTGAGCAAGGTAATATCAGAGAGGTAGGTATGAAACTTGGAGAATTGAATTTTGTACGTATCGTAATCGTAATACTTGTTTTTAGCAAAAGGTGCTCCGTTGTACAGTGCTTTAAAAGTCAACGTAAACGCCACCTTTTCCTCCGGGTCTTTACAACCGCTAAAAACTAGAAAACTGCCAATAAATAATAAGAATGCGTATTGTTTCATCTTTAAAAGATATTAAAACGGGTTTTGAATGTCCGGGTTATTAATAAATTCGTTATCGGTCAATGTTTTCAAAAAAGCCACTAATGCATCGCGGTGGTAAGGCGTATATAATTGCTTTTTATTGATGATTAGGTTGAGGTTGGGATTGGGATAGGGTGTCGGAATGGCATCAAAAAGATAGTGATCTACTACTTGAGTAAGGTTAGAAAAGCGACCATCGTGCATATAAGGCGCCGTCTTTTCGATATTCATCAATGTACTTGTCCTGAATTTGCCACGATCATTAGGATTTTTGGTTACTTTTTCGCGTCCAGCATCTTGTAATAGGTCATACGGATCAAGTCCGTTATTGAAAAAGCCTTTTCCTGTTAAAGTGCCAGTTCCATGGCAATGGAAACACTCTGCATCCGGCAAGCCGAATGGCGCTCCTTCATCAAAAAACATCAGTTTGCCATCGAGCACTTCGTCCTGAAGCAGGCTGGTTTCGCCGTTTAAATAACGATCGTAAACAGAGGTGCCACTTCCAATCATGATACGTTCAAACTGTGCAATCGCCTTAGCGGCCAGTTCTTTCGTAATTTCTGTTTTATCATTAATGCCAAATGCCTTTCGGAACATTTGTGGGTATGTACTGTGATTTTTGAGATTTTCAATAATATTTGGCCAAAGGTGGTGCAACTCAATGGGGTCTTCAACCGGTAGTAATGCCTGTGCCTCCAATGATTTAGCCCGACCATCCCAAAATAATAAAAAAGTATCCGCGGGATTGTTTGGCACAACATAAGCAACATTCATCAAACTCATTGAACTCCGAGTACCCGAAATCCCATCGATGCCTTTGGAAACTCGTTTGCCATCCGTAAAGCTCTTATCTGCAAAATGACAGGAGGAGCAAGACATGGTATTATCTTTCGACAAAATAGGATCATAAAATAAATGACGACCCAATTGTACGCCATCGTAAGTCATTGGGTTATCCTTTGGAACGGGTACTTCGGGATAATGCGCCGGTTTTTTTATGGTATAAGGCTGAGGATTATAGGTATATTGCACTAAATCCCCTTCAACTGGATCTCCTCCTGGATCTCTTTCGCAAGCAATAAAGCCAAATACAGTCAAAAACAGGGAAAATATTATTATCTTTTTCATGTTCAAGTTTCTTAAATAATTTATTTAAAACTTAATCGTAGTTGCATTGTCAAAATTATCCATCAACACTGCTGCTACACGCGTATCCGTAGCGAGGTTAGAAGTAAAGGTATTCTTGTCTTGTGTTAAATCCCACCAAGCATTGTCTGTGTAAAAAACCTTTTTTAAGTCGAACTCGACGCTCAGGTTTGCATTGCCTTTGATGCTCATGTTTTGAGCAAAACTGGCTTCGCGATATACCTTGTCCGATCCGCAATGGAAAATCATAAAAATATCATCTACTTGATCGTTATTGCTATCGCCTTGTCCTTCTATTTTATTAAAAATATATGATTTCCAACCGGGCCAATATTCTACTTCCTGCGCCAATGGATGTCCCGCAGGGAAATCAGATGGCCTTTTGGCATTTAAGGATGGTTTTACGCCATATCCCATTTTGATGCCAGTATAATCGCCTGTTGGAATAGTAACTTTTAGGGTGACTTCTACGGATTTATCATCGGCTGCTGCACTGGGTGTGAAATTAACGAATGCTGACTCCGCAAGCAATGTTTCAGTAGTGCCGTTCAATAGTTTAATATCGGATAAATAGGTATTGAACTGCGAAAATTGCACTTTATAAGTATCGTAGTCATAAGACTTATTCGTTTGTAAAGGAAGGCCATCATATAATGCTTTGAAGGTGATGGTTAATTCTGCTGTTGTTGGTATAACTGGAACGATAGGATCGTCCTCTTTTTTACAAGAAACAACGGTAAATAGGGCAATGAGGGTGATGAATATGGTTTGAAATTTCATGTTTTAAGTATTTTTACGTTAGATTAGGTATGCTAATTTTCAAATATGCTATACCATTAATTGCTATTGAACATCAAAGGTACTATTAAGGTTGGAGACCATTTTGATTTTCCATTTGTCTTTGCCAGTATTGGCAAAGTCAACCCCTTTTACGAGTTCGGCAAAGTCTATTTTAAGTCCTACCTTAAAATCAAACCCTGTCTGGTGTTCAAAATTACCTGTTTTTTGGAACAATAGCGGTGCAGCACCAAAGTCCGTGCTAGTGAAACGCAATGTATCGGCTATTGTTGCTGCTGCGCTATCTTTAGCCACCACAATTTGCATCCAAACAAACCCTTCGCTTCGGCTCAACCAAAGGCTATCTGTTTGTTTGTTTAGCGGGTGACCGGATGGTGTTTTTCTAGGAATAATACCGTTTTGAGCAGGATCCAAGCCGACTTTGAAGTCGATTTGATCAAAAAAACCACTTTTTTTGAATGTACCTACTGTATATTCCAAGGGTATGCGTCTTGCCAAAACGACATCATCTAAAAACACTTTGGCGAGGGTGTCGGTTGCTGCTGCTCCAAATACACTGGTACGCAGAGAGTCGCTAATTTGATATAATGTGCCTTGTTGTTGCAGTTTAAAATCGGAGAGGTAAAAGGCGGCGCTTTTGATCCTAAACCACTGATTGAGGTCGTTTTTATAAGCCTTATTTTCTTTGAAAACGGAATCCACGTATTCTTGGTTAATGACCACAATGAGATTGGGGTATTTGCAACATTCGTCTTCGCAGGGCTTGTCGGCGGTGAACTCAAAATTAGTGGCCTCAATATCTAGACAGCCACGCGTAGGCGCATCGCATTGCGCGAGTAGTAGTGCCAAGATGGGCAACAGTATTATGGATGCTTTTTTTACCACAAATTTTTTATTAAATGACTGTTTATTAATGTTTTACACGTTATTGTGGCATTAGCCGAAATATCATCCCAGGCTCTTCTATCGCCACATAAATATAGCCTTTGTTGTCCAAGGCAATACAGCGCATTCGGCCAATTTGAGGTAGCAATTGTTCGTGTTTTATAAGTTTGCTACCCTCTAAATCGCAACGATCCAAATACCTGAAACGCAAAGAACCAGCCAGCAAATCGCCCTTCCAAGCAGGATAAAGATCACTTGTAACAAAAGCCAAACCACAAGGCGCAATCGAGGGTACCCAATAATCTATCGGGTTTACTATATCGTCGCGACGTGTGATGGACGTAAAAGTGCCACCATCGTATTCAGTGCCATAAGACACCACGGGCCAACCAAAATTTTTACCTTTTTGGATCATATTGACTTCATCTCCACCACGAGGGCCGTGCTCTGTTTCCCACAATTCGCCCGTTTGAGGATGTATTGCTAATCCTTGTGGATTCCGGTGTCCATAAGACCAGACCGAAGCAACCGCATCCTTTGTATTGATAAACGGATTATCAGCAGGTATGCTGCCATCATCTTTAATTCGGTGTATTTTTCCAAGGCCTTTATCTAAAAATTGTGGATAATCATCTTTTCCGCCGCGATCGCCTACGCTGACATACAAATATCCATTGCGGTCAAATGCCAAACGTCCGCCGTAATGATGGAATGCTTTGGTATAAGGTTCTGCCACAAAAATATCTTTACCTTCTACCAATTTATCATTGTCCAACCTCGCTCGATACACTGCTGTAGTGCCGTAAGTACCGCCGAGGGAGTCTTTGGTTTTGGAATACGTGAGGTAAATGATTCGATTGGTCTCAAATTTTGGGTGTAATTTAATATCCAAAAGTCCGCCTTGGCTTTCCACCAAACTAGGCGGTACACCTGTAATTTCTGTTTTCTTTTTATTGCCATCTAAACGCCATAATTTACCGATGCGCTCGGTGAACAACATATCGTTATTGGGCAAAAAGACGATTCCCCAAGGGTTCTCGAGATCAGTGAGTATGGTGTCCAATACAATGGTCATGCCTTCAGAGACGTATTTATTGTCTTTTGGGACGGCATTTTGGAGCATTTTTTCTTTGTTCGCCACCATATTGTCTAATAAATAGTTCGACAAATTGAATATTTGGCGCTCATTTAGTTTTTCACTAAAATTATGGCCAGCAATATCAGGGAAGCCATTTTTGATGCTGTTGACTAATTCAAGGCGTGAATTACCATGTTTCCATTCTTTTTTGGTAAAATCTTCTACGCTTGCACCGTGACAGGATGCGCACTGTTTTTTGTAATGTGCCTTACTGCTAGAAAGGATGCGTTCTGGCGAGTTTTCTCTGTGGCAAAATGTAAGTAGCAATAATGCTGAAAAAAGGAGTAATCCGTATTTTATCATAGTGTTGTGTTAAATCGAACCGCAAATATCTTAAAATTTATCCAAACTGTTTTATATTTGCATTTACTTTGCAAGTTCACCGCAGAGTTCGCTACTTTTGCATCTTGACTGGTTTTGTATTTATATTAACCGACAAAAAATAACCATGCGTATTTTATTAGTTGAAGATGAGGAGTCCATCCGCGATGCGGTCAAAATAAATTTAGTGTTGGAGGGTTACGAGGTCGTGACATCAGGCAATGGCCGATTAGCAATGGAACTTATTGGTAATCAGCATTTTGATTTGCTTATTCTCGATGTAATGCTGCCAGAAATGGATGGTTTTTCTATTGCCGAACGCGTCAGATTGACCAATCAGGAAACTCCAATTTTGATGTTAACGGCTAAAGATCAAGCGCAAGACCGGATCAATGGCCTTAAAAAAGGTGCGGATGATTACCTGACCAAACCCTTTAATTTGGAAGAAATGCTGTTGCGTGTAGGTAGCCTTTTGAGGCGTAGCCAACGTGTAAAAGGCGAGTCCATTGATGTTTATACTTTTGGTGGCAATACGGTTCATTTTGATTTGTTTGAAGCCACCACTTGGCGCGGCGAAAACATTGTTCTGACCAAAAAAGAGGCCATGTTATTCAAACTTTTGGTCGAACGCAAAAATGAAGTAGTGAGCCGCAACCAAATATTGCAAGCCGTTTGGGGATACGATGTTTTTCCCAGTACGCGTACCATTGATAATTTTATTTTGGCGTTTAGAAAATATTTTGAACGCGATCCGAAAAATCCCCAATACTTCCATTCCATGCGCGGTGTCGGGTACAAATTTATGGGAGATTAAGGGATGTATAAAATATTAATAATTAACATTATATTATTTTCGGCATTGCCGCTTTGCGCTCAAAATAATAGTGCGTGGCGCGATACTTTGCAGACCAAGCAAAAACTGCTCCGCGAATTGGTACTAGAACAAAACTACGAAGACGCGCAAGTAGAATCAGGCGAATTAAGGTCGTTTCTTAAACGCAATTTCGTGTTTATGCCCTCTGCAACGCTTGGACTTATTTCCAGTATTTACCTTCGGAACAAAGACCGCAGCAGTGCCTTGTCTATGTTGGCCGAAGCCGAACAAGATGTACAACGCGATAAAAACTACGATACTAAAGCGGATTTGTTGGCCGCTATTGTAAAAGAACACGATAGATGGGGCAACGAGGAACGCGCTGCTATCTGCCGGCAAATGCTCCGAACCACACAAGATACGCTTGCTGCACGCCAATTGTCGCAAAAAACACGGCATTATGAGCGGACTATTGACTCGCTTCGAACGGCCTTAAATACCGCAACCGCTACCAAAGAAAATACCATTACCCTCGATCGGTACAAGGCATTGGCATTGGTGGGGATCGGTGCGTTTGTGTTGCTTGCGCTGGTAGTAGCCCAATTGAATAACAATAATCGCTGGCGGCGTAAATTGGAAAACCGCGAATTGGAATTTGAATTAAGCCACACAAATCCCAATGATTTACCCCCGCCAAGCGATCCGCAACCCTCTTTTTCGAATGAGCCCAACACATCCACAGAGGTAATAAAAACGGGCAATTCCAGTGTTTCGGCTTATGATATGTCGCGCCGCGATTATTTTAGTTTATACGAAAAAGAACCGCAAGTCGCCTTGGTGGTAGAGCCTAATCGGCAAATTGCCTTGTATATTCGGTCGTTGTTGAGTAGTAATTTTGAAGTAATTACCGCCGATACAGCCGCGGAAGCATTAAAAGTAGCGCATGAATCTATGCCGGATTTGATTGTTTGTGATGCGCATTTGAATGGCCAAGAAGGTATTGATATTGTTCGGCAAATAAAACTTTCAGAGCGCACCAATCATATTCCAGTAGTTTTATTGAGCAAGCATTACGGCAATGATGGCCGCTTGGATGCCTTGCGCGCAGGAGCAGATGCGTGGTTTACCCGCCCCATGCAAAGCGATGAGTTCAATATTACGGTAAAACACTTAATTGATAGCCAAAAAACAAAACACGAAGAATTTCAACGTGTGCTGCAATTGTACTTTACAGCCGATCGGCCACCTATTCCGAATCGCTTTATAGCCGATATAATCGCGTATATTGAAACAGATATGGCCAATATTGACCTGATGCCGGATGAAATTGCTCGAAAAATGCAAATGAGTAACCCATTATTTGTGCGTAAACTTCGTGCGCTCACCGGTAAAGAACCTGGACAATTGATCCGCGAATTGCGTTTGGAAAAATCCAAATTCTTATTGGAAAAACGCGCAGGAACACCACAAGCCATCTCCGCGATGGTTGGATTTCCTAATCCGGGCAATTTTGCGATGGCCTTTAAAGATTATTTTGGAGAAAATACCTTACTGCTCATGGGCTAATGCCGCGTGTATGGCACCTGTTTTTGACCTTAAAAAAGAGCCATTTCGACCTTCAAATACGGCTTTGATTTCGGCAATAATAGAAAGTGCTATTTCCTCGGGTGTCTCGGCACCAATATCCAAACCAACGGGGCCGTAGATAGCCTTTTGTTGTTCGGAATCGATGTTTGTTCCCTCGTTTGCCAGTTCCTCTAGCATACGGTCTAATTTCTTTTTAGGCCCCAGCATACCTATATATTTGGCCTCTTTTTGGCACAACTCGCGCAACATGGCTTTGTCATAGATAAAATTATGCGTCATCAACGCAAATGCTGTCCAAGGATCAATCGCGATATATTCTAGTACTTTTTCGGGTTTGGATACCAGCACTTGGCAGGCTGTCGCAAACCGTTCGGGTCGGGTATAATTGGCGCGACCATCCACAATTTTTGTTTCCCAGCCTAATATATCGGCAAAGTGCATCAAGGGAAGTACATCGTTTCCCGCGCCAATAATCACCAATGAAATGGGCGGTGCTACAAATTCCAGCAATGCTTGGGTATCGGGATAGGTTTTGAAGGCTGATGTATTGTTTATCAATGCTTTATGGGCATCTTCCTGTATTTTAGGGTTCATATTTTCGGGCATTTTCGACTTGCCTAATACCCAACATGTACCCCCTTGTACGCCTTTTCTATTTTCTAATGAATATAGCGTTACGATTACATTGGGCGATCGGTCGGCCACTATGCGTTGAAGCAAATGAATGGGATTATTGGGTTTTTCGGGCATAATGGGTTCTATCAAAACCTGAATAATGCCATTGCAACCCAAACCGACACCCAAACTAGCGTCGTCGTCGTCCATCGTATCGTAGGTGACGAGCATGGGTTGTTGTTGCGCCATCACCAACAAGGCTTTGCGCAATGCATCACCTTCCAAGCAGCCACCACTGATCGCGCCCATGAGTTGCCCATCTTCCACAATCAGCATACGAGCACCGGGTCTGCGGTACGACGAACCTTCTACTTGAACCACGGTTGCGAGTGCTGTTTTTTGCCCTGCTGCTGTGGCTTTTTGGTATGCTTGGATGATGTCTTTTATTTCTTTCATTGTTCAATTATTATATGGATATGTTTAATGGTTTTCACCCAAAACATGAATCTAAAGTTCCAAATTACAGATAAAAGCGCAATCATTTTGTCAAAGAGACAATTAAAAGTGTAATTTTGCGGCGAAAATACGATTATTCATATCATGCAATACGATTTATCTTGGAGTCCCAATGATTTCACCACCTTTTGGGTGATTCTGTTGAGTACATTTTTCTTTAGTGTTTATTGGTTTATTTTTGTTTCGGAGCGAATTAAGCAGGGTTTTTATGCCAAATACGAAGCGGAAAAGGCTTCGGAAAAGCATATTTTATTTACCAAAGCATCGGGCTTTGTATTGATGGGGATTCTGCCTTTTCTTGTATTTCGTTATCTTTTCCCCCAGTATTCATTAGCCGATTATGGGATTAGTTTCTCCAAAGGTACCAATCTTTTATCGCTAAAATGGATAGCGTTTTTATGCACATTGGTGCTCATCTTAAACTGGTTTGCAGCACGCCGCGAAAAAACCTTTTCGATGTACCCTCAAATGCGGATCAAAGAATGGGATACTAAATTGATCTTGACCTATTCGATGGGCTGGGTATTGTACCTTTTTGGTTACGAGGCACTTTTTCGGGGTTATTTGTTTTTTCCATTGGTCGAAACGATGGGCGTTTGGCCCGCTATCGCTGTTAACACGGCCCTGTATTCCGCTACGCATATCCCTAAAGGCATGGATGAAACCATTGGTGCGCCTATTTTGGGCGTGATTCTCTGTTTGATTACCTTACAAACGGGTACAATTTGGGTGGCTTTTGCTGTTCATGTAGCATTGGCGTTGTCCAATAGTTTGATTGCGCTGAAATTTCACCCAGAAATGAAAATTATTCGATGAAAGATAAAGTAGTGATTATTACTGGCGCGGGTACTGGAATTGGCAAAGCACTCGCTTTTAATCTAGCCGCCAAAGGCGCAAAAATAGTCCTCAATGGACGCAATGCCGAACGACTAGAACGGGTACAACAAGAAATGATCGCACAAGCCTATACCTGTATTACAGCCGCGGGCGATGTATCGCAATATGCTGATTGTGAGCAAATTATTGCAAAAACAATCGACGCTTTTGGTAAAATAGACGTATTGGTCAATAATGCCGGATTGACGATGGAAGGCGACATTGAAGTGCTGCACCCCGATGTATTCAAGAAGGTAATGGATGTTAACTTTTTGGGTTGTGTCTATCCGACTAAGGCGGCGTTGCCTTATCTCCGTGCCACCAAAGGGAATATTGTGTTTGTGTCGAGCGTGGCCGCTAAGCATGGCATTGGTAAACACAGTGTGTATGCGGCCTCTAAAATGGCTATTACTTCGTTGGTGCAATCTTTGCGGATCGAATTACACGATACGGGCATACATATTGGCCTTATTTATGTCGGATTTACGCAGCAAGACCCCGAAAAAGTGCAATTTACCGCTTCGGGACACGAAGAACCGATCACCAACAGACAAGCAGACCAGCGGATTCCGATCCCAGTGGTGGCAGGAAAAATTGCGAAAATGATCGAAACACGGCAGCGTTCGTCCAATTATTCCAAATTGGGGCGTATATTGGCGGTGGTGCAATGGTTCGCGCCTTGGGTGGTCGATTTGGTGTTTTTGAGGGCTTATAAAAAGGGGAAAGGGTAGGTGTAAATCTTCCCCCATAAATCACTACCTTTGCACCCCGAATACAAGGATACCACCCATCCCTGTCTCATTAAAAATTTATATGCGCACAAAAAGTTTCCGGAAAGATAAAATTAACGTTATTACACTCGGCTGTTCCAAAAACCTAGTCGATAGCGAAAACCTGATTACCCAATTACAGGGTAATGATTACCACGTGACCCACGAAAGCGAGGACGATGATGCCAATATCGTTATCATCAATACGTGTGGTTTTATTGATTTGGCTAAACAGGAAAGTATCGAAACCATCGTCGAACATGCCGAACTAAAGAAAGCAGGCTCGATTGATAAACTGTATGTAACAGGTTGTTTATCACAGCGTTATAAAGATGAACTGGAAATAGAAATCCCCGAAGTGGATGCCTATTTTGGCACTATGGAAATGCCGGCTTTATTGGCGCGTTTGGAGGCGGATTATAAAGTAGAATTGTTGGGTGAGCGCATGATTACGACGCTGCCACATTATGCCTATTTAAAAATTTCGGAAGGCTGTAACCGCACTTGTTCTTTTTGCGCTATTCCGCTTATGCGTGGGCAACATATTAGCCGTCCGGTAGAAGAATTGGTGTTTGAAGCCAGTAATTTGGCCAAACGCGGTGTAAAAGAACTGATGCTCATTGCGCAAGAATTGACCTATTATGGTCTTGATATTTATAAAAAACGCGATTTGCCACGTTTGCTCAACGCCCTTGCTGAAGTGGAAGGCATTGAGTGGATTCGATTGCATTATGCTTATCCTTCTAAGTTTCCATTGGAAATTTTAGATGCGATCCGCGATCAACCAAAGGTGTGTAATTACTTGGATATGCCGCTACAGCACGCCAGCGATAATGTGCTCAATTTAATGCGCCGCCAAATTACGCGCAAAGAAACGGAGGAATTGATCGCCGAAATTCGTGCAAAAGTACCCGATATTGCCATTCGTACCACGTTTTTGGTAGGGCATCCAGGAGAAACGGATGCGGATTTTGAGGAACTCTTAGATTTTGTACGCGAACAGCGTTTTGAAAGGGTAGGGGTGTTCCAATATTCTCACGAAGAAAGTACCCGCGCTTATGATCTTGTGGACGATGTACCAGAAGACGTAAAAGCAGAGCGCGCTGCCGCATTGATGGAGGTGCAAGAAGAAATTTCATTGCAAAAAAACGAAGCAAAAGTAGGCAATACCTACAAAGTACTGTTCGACCGCAAAGAAGGCAAGTATTTTATTGGCCGCACAGAATCGGATTCGCCAGAGGTAGACAATGAGGTTTTAGTAGAAGCCAAAAAGAACGCTTATATCCGCTTGGGCGATTTTGCCCAAATCAAGATTACTTCTGCGGAAGAACATGATTTATATGGGGTGGTGGTGGTGTAATTTGAGAAGGTTCAGTATATCCGTTCAAATCCGTTCAATCCGTTTTCCTATCAATTAACATGGGCGTTGAAGAAAAAAAATTAATTGCCCGATGCTAGAAACTAAACAGGATTGAAAAACGGATGAAACGGATTGAACGGATAACAACGGATTTTTTCAGATTGCAAGACGCTGGCTTGAAAGCAGAGGCTCAATGTAGTATATCCGTTCAAATCCGTTCAATCCGTTTCATCCGTTTTCCTATCAATTAACATGGGCGTCGAAGAAAAAATTAATTGCGCTGCTTAATCTTATTTGGGTGTCATCTTTAGTGAGGAAGTCCGCACCCTATCTTGCTTAAAATCAATTAATTGCGCATCAATCCAAGACCGCGTCTGTTGTAATAATTCCACTGCGTCGCTGCCTTGTATGCTACTGCCATATCTTAAACGCACATAAATACGCCGCTCCTGAAACCGCCTCAAAAAGTGCGGCACAAAGGTTTCTTTACCGATCCAATAATCCGCTACTGAGCCATATTCCATGGCCACTGGCACAATCGACAACCCCTCGGATGCCGCCAACTGGAAAGTACCACGTTTGAAATCCCCTGTAGTGGGCGTGCCATAAGTGGTACCTTCGGGGAACAATATCACTGGGATGCCTTCTTTTTTGATCGTATCAGCAATGGCATTCAAGGTGCTTTTACGACTAGTCATACTATCCCTTTTTAAATATAATATACCTGTCACTTTAGCGCCATAACCCAAAACTGGCCAATTTTCTACCTCTGCTTTGCTCACAGGATAGGCGAGGACGTCGTGGAGGATCAGGATCGGATCCAAGTATGCCCTGTGGTTACTAAGGATCAAACAAGGGTGAGTAGGGGGCGTACCCTCAATGGTGAGTTCGATACCGATGGCTTTAAGCAAATGTCGAGCCCATACCCGTCTCCTTCTCATGGAATAATTGGGGTTATAGCCTTTTATATAACTGACTAGCATGATACTGCCTACGATCCAAATGGTGTAAATGGCCAAATAGGCCAATCTAAAAATTGCGCGTATTTTCTTCATTTATTTTGTGTTCTTGTTCCTTGGGTTTGTCGAAGTTATTGTTTTATCGTTCCTTTGCCGCGATGAAACCACCGCAGCGTATCCTTTTTACAGTCACCAACGACCTCTCGTACGACCAACGTATGCACCGTATCTGTGGCACGTTGGTTGATGCGGGTTACGAGGTTTGTTTGATTGGTCGTAAATTGCCCAACTCGCTTCCGCTGCCAAAGCGGTCGTTTCGCCAAGTTCGATTGCGCTGTTGGACGCACAAAGGTTTCGCCTTTTATGGAGAGTTTAATATCCGACTGCTGTTTTTTTTGCTTAAAACTCGTTTTGACGCTGTTTGCTCTATAGATTTGGATACTTTGCCTGCTGGTTGGATGGCCTCTGTGTTAAAAAGCAAAAAAAGGGTCTTTGATGCGCATGAATATTTTACAGAAGTACCCGAAGTGGTGCATCGCCCGATGGTCAAGTTGTTTTGGGCTGGTGTTGCCTATATCATGTTGCCTTTTTACAAATACGCTTATACCGTAGGTCCTGCGTTGGCCAATGTTTTTTCAAAAAAGTACCATATTCCATTTGGTATCATTCGGAATGTGCCTTATGCCATCCCATCGGTGGTATTTCGAGAAAAACATCCTAAGATACTGCTTTACCAAGGCGCATTAAACGAAGGACGGGGCATAGAGGCGTTATTGGAAGCCATGACGTTACTACCCGATGGTTTTACGCTGTGGTTGGCTGGCGAAGGTGATCTTTCTGCCGATTTACGCGCACGCGCAACGTCAATAAAGTTAGATAACAGGGTTCGTTTTTTAGGATTTATCGCACCAGAAGCACTTAAAAATATTACAGATCAGGCTTGGTTGGGGCTTAATTTGCTGGAAAATAAAGGAGCAAGTTACTACTATTCGCTGGCCAATAAATTTTTTGATTATGTACAAGCGCGTATCCCTATGCTGACCATGAATTTTCCAGAATACGCGGCTCTCAATCAGCAATATGAAGTAGCGGTGCTGTTGGATCATCTTAGCCCAAAGTTCATTGCCGAAAAAATACAGGAATTAGCCAATAAATCTGATCTTTACCGATCTTTGCAATCTAATTGTGATAGCGCCGCACTGGAATGGAACTGGGAAAATGAAAGGGTGGTATTGCTGGAATTTTGGAAAAATGTTTAAGAAACGATAAAAAAACTTATTTTACAGTGTACTAATAAAGTAAAAATAAAAATAGTAAAATATGCGTCAACTAATACTTGCCCTTATTCTTTTTTGTACCATACAAAATATCTCTGCGCAGCAAGACGACCCTGCTGTATCGGAACTACTAGAGAATTTTTTTCGCAGTAACGAAGGCGCAAGCGAGTCCGATGCACAATTGTTTTTGGAACGCTTGGAAACCCTGCGCCAAAGTCCATTGGATCTGAATACAGCCACTAGAGAGGATTTGTTATCGCTGCAGTTGCTCAATGAATTGCAAGTAGAAGAATTACTCAGTTATCGTAAAAAACTGGGTAATCTCCTCAATATCTATGAGTTACAAGCCGTGCCCACTTGGGACGCAACAGATATTCGTCGTGTTCAGCCTTTTGTTGAAGTGGGAAAAGGTAGCCTTGACCAACGCGCTGCACCACTATACAAAGGGCTTTATCAAGGGAATAATGAGTTTTTAATGCGCTTGGGGCGTAGTGTTCCTTTGCGTTTTGCTAATGGTGCAGAGGGCGGCGCTAATGCTTTTGCCGTTCGATATCGCCATAATTTTGATAATAGATTGCGTTTTGGATTTACGGCAGAAAACGATGCGGGTGAGGCATTTTTTAAGAAAAGCAATAAAAAAGGATTTGATTTTTATAGTGCGCACTTGTTTTTGAACAATACTGCTGGAAAATTCTTAAAAAGTCTTGCCATAGGCGACTATACCGCCAGAATGGGACAAGGCATGCTACTCCAAACAGGTTTTTCACCCGGCAAATCGGCAGAATCGGTAACATTGTTGCGTGGTGCGAAGAAACTAGGGGCGTACAGTGCTTTTGGTGAAGCCTTTTTTCTTCGTGGTGTTGGTGCTACTTTCCGATTATCCAAGCATATCGAGGTCAATACATTTGCCTCCTATCGCAGGCGCGATGCTAATGTAGATACTGTAGATGCATTTGCAGATGAAGTGAAGTTTACCTCATTTATCACATCAGGTTTGCACCGAACACCTAGTGAAATTGAGAACGAACGCAAGATCCATGAGATATTGGGCGGTGCTACAGTCACTTATTTGCACAAAGCAGGCCAAGTGAGTATTAATGCGCTGCACTTGCGGTATGATCGTCCTTTTGAACCGATAGAACAACCATATCGGCTTTATACTTTTCGTGGCAAACAATTGACTGGATTTAGTATTGACCATCAAACCCGTTGGCGGAATTACTTGATTTTTGGCGAAAATGCACGCAGTGATAATGGTGGATACGCCCTGCTCAATGGACTGTTGATCGGTGCCGATCGTCGTGTTTCGTTAGGTTTGGTACACCGTTATTTTGATCCTCGTTACCAATCCGTTTATGCTGCACCGTTTGCAGAGGTTTCTTCGGGGGCGGCCAATGAACAAGGACTCTACACGGGTATTGAAATTCGGCCTTCAAAGCCTTGGAAAATAAATGCTTATGCCGATCTTTGGCGGCATCCTTGGTTGCGCTTTGGCGTGGATGCGCCTTCGCATGGCCAAGAATATTTAGTGCGTGTGCTTTGGCAGCCGAACAAAACATTTCAGGCTTATATGATTGGCCAAACAGAAACCAAGGAGCGCAATGCTGCAAGCCCCGAAAATGGCCTCGTTAACAACAAACGCGAACGTATTCGTTTGCATACTGGATACAAAGTTGGGCCAGGTTTAGAATTGCGCAGTCGGGTGGAGTGGATATTTTTTACAGAAGGCAATAACGCTCGTTCCGCTGGATTTTTGGCTTACCAAGAAGCGGTATGTAAACCCAAAGGTTTTCCACTATCTGGCGCTGTTCGATATGCTGTTTTCGACACCGAAAACTTTGATACCCGCGTTTTTTCTTTTGAAAACGATTTATTTTCGGCAGTTTCTATTCCTGGATTTGCGGGAAGGGGCAGCCGATATTACCTCAACCTGACTTGGCGCATCCAAAAGAACTGGCGTTTGGAGGGTAGGGTAGAGACCACTTATTTACAAAAGGCCGTTACTTCAGGCACTGTGGCCGGCAGGCAAACGGTGTATAAAGTGCAAATGAGAAATAGTTTTTAAGCGCTTTTTAGTTTTTGACAGATGTTGATGTATTTGCACTTTGATAAGCATGCCGTTGAAAAAGCGTAAAATACAAGCGTATTGGTACTTTACGCTGGTGGTGTATAATGTGCGTAGGGCTATAATACCATATTTGCTGATACGAAGGATAAGCGGTATAATTGTAAGGAGCCATAGGAGCGTTTTGTTGAGAAGGTAAATGCGTTGAAGGAAAGACGTAGAATAGTAAGCAAAAGTTGGATGGATGAAAAAAAAAACTCAAAAAAGGTATGCAACATCGAAATAGTGGCAAATTCCGATGTTGCATCTCCCTTGTGTTTAACTCAAATT
This sequence comes from Chitinophagales bacterium, assembly GCA_043764095.1. Lineage (GTDB taxonomy): Bacteria > Bacteroidota > Bacteroidia > Chitinophagales > Saprospiraceae > M3007. Next base: position 170,872 of record JAYUKX010000141.1, on the reverse strand, counting down.
TTGAAGGTCGCGGATTAAAATACTGTTTCGATTAAAATAAATCAAATTTGATTTACGCAAATCATTCAGTACAGAAGTCACCGTTTGGCGGCTAGTACCCGTCAAGTTAGCAATTTCCTGCTGCGTCAACTGGTGCTTAACCAATGTTTCATAACCTACTTTACGTCCTTCACGTCCTGCTGTATCGATCAAAAATTCGATGATACGTTCACGAGCATCTTTCAATACTAATGATGCGAGGCGGTCTTCCACACGCATTAGGCGTTGGTTGAGGTGTTGTAAGCAAGAGAACATCAGGTTAGAATTGGCTTGCATCAGGTGTAAGAAATCGGACATTCTAACTGTCAAAATTTCTACTTCATCTCCCATTGCCTGAGCAAAATCACTGTGGGTCTTTTCACCAGCAATGGCCATATCTCCGAATGGTTGCTCCGGCTGAAGGATCTCCTTGATTACCTCGCGACCATCCAAAGCGAATGTGCCAATTTTAATCTTCCCTTTCAAAAGAAAATATAGGAATTCTGCCTTTTCATCGGGCATGTAAATAAAGTGGAAGCGGTTGACACGTTTCAGTTGCGTACTATTTGCCAATTGTTCCAACTCCGCTGGTTGAAGAGCGGACAAGATTGGCATACGCGCAAGCAGTTGAATTTTGTTTGAATTTTCCATAACCCTTGAATAAGTAGTAGTTTGTAAATAATATTTGGATTAGAGCCACATTTAATGATACAAATGTAAGGGGAAGGCCATTTCAGGAAAAATACATAAATGTCAATTTGTCGGTAAAAAGTAAGGCTCAATTTTTTTATAAATATTTGATTATAAATATTTTATAAAAAAAATGAGCCTTAAAAAAGTACTAAAAAAAGAATTTTAATTGCTAAATAAAACCTTAATTAATCAATTTTTATTCTGATTCCATTAGAGTGTGAGGTAAATTCGGGTGCATACATGGATTGTAGCGTCGAAATACCAAAGGACATATTGCCCTTGTGGGTAGCCACCAACGGATATTCTAACACAAATGTTCCGCGCGGTAGATAATCTATGAAGAAATGCGTCGCCAAATCGCGGGTACTTTCGTAATAACCCAAACCGCCTTGGTAGCGGTAGCCACTTAATACATTTTTGGGTTCGCAACCCGACGGGCGCATATCCTTCAAATGCACAAATTCCATCTGTCGATCCGAACGGATTTCAATACGCACCTTTATTTGGTCGCCTACTTGGATCTTATCGCCCTCTTTTATGGCCTCTAACATTGGGCCTTTTGCTGAGTTACGCTCTCTAAAAATAGTACGAACGATGGTCAAACCTGTTTTTTTGAACGTCGTAATATTGTCCAAATCATCAAAATACTGGCGATAGGCTGCCCCCCAAACAATTGTGTTATTCGGGTTTTTAACGCTTACTTCCGACCAAGATGGCTTCATCTCACTCCCGCTCCAGGTTTGTTTAAAATAGCCACTGCCGGGTTCGTATTCCTTAGGGTTTATTTTTTGTCCACCCAAAGTCACTTGTACGTTTTTGGTGGATTCGAGCCAGTTGTCACCTGTAAGTAACAAGGCATAAATGGCCTCAGCGGTTGCTTTAGTGCTTTCCCAACGGTTGGTTTGCTTATTCTTGAGCAACCAAATCCTAAGGTCGTCCACAGCGGTACGATCTGCGGCTACTTCATGGAATACCTCAATCATAATGGCTTGGGTTTCTACGGGCAACTGGTACCAATACATACCCCAATCATTGGGCCAATACATACCTAGTTCCTCCTTAACCATAGCACGTTCTTTCAACGATTTTACAATGCTTGCGGCTAATGTTTTATCGCCGATACGGTACGTCACTAAGGCCAATAATCCCTGTTCATATAAATTTTTACTTGTCCAATATTTCCCTATCAGGTTTGTATAAAATGCAAAAATTTTATCCGGTTTATCCACCTTCGAAAACGATCGTGCATATAGGTATTGAATAACGAGACTACTCAAATGGTCATCATCCCATTTGGCTTGGCCTTTTTCGACCCTTTTTTTAATTTCCTCGTAATTTTTATCGGCCTGTGCTTGGCAAAAGCCCATTGCGCGATCCATCATATTGGCGGCTGTAGCATCGTTTTGCAGGGTAAACGCTTGTAAACGCTCTAAATGTGCCATACCACATACAATATGCTGTGTAATGCCCCAACTTTCTTGTCCGCCAGGGAACCAAGGCCAGCCGCCATTTTCAGACTGTCGTTCGCTTAAGGTATTAATGGCGCGTGTACGTTCGTCGGCCATTTTATTAAGGTCGAATAAAAGCCCAATTTGTTGCTTTTGCTTGGCTTCATCTTGCGCGTCCAGCACCCAAGGCGTTTCTTCTAATAAAGCGTATTTCAACTCTTGATTTTTACTCAAATTAGATTCCAACGCTTTTGTGCCTTTCCAACGATCGTAAATACGGCGGATGGCCGGCATTTTCTCCGTAATAGAACTCGCTAGTGTGTTGGCATAGAATCGGCTAAATACCTGCTCGCTGCATTCGTGCGGAAACTCCATCAAATAGGGGAGTGATTGTACTGCATACCAAGCCGGATTGGACGTAAATTCCAAAGTATAAGACATAGGAGTACGCGTTGCAGATGGTTTCCATTCGTCAAAACGGAAAGTCTTTTCTTGATTCCCGCGTAAAGCCATTGGCAGGCTTTCGGTGACCAGCATTCGATTGGTGACTACTGGCACGGTACTTTCTTCTCCGTCGCGGCCTGCTTTGCTCTCCGCAAAAACGCGCCAAGTGACTGCGCCTGTAAAATCGGTGGGAATGGTTATTTTCCAACGGACAGCCGTGGATTGCTTGGCACCAACGGAGAATGTAACGCCCGGTGCGGTCAATCCCAATTCTGTTTCCAGCGGTTTCAGGGTTGCTGCATCCATCAAAGCGAGGCTGGCCGTACCCGTTGTAGCCGCATCTGTGAGGTTACTAATTTTTGCGGCAAATTCTAGTTCATCACCAGCGCGGAAAAAACGGGGTGCATTAGCGGTAATCATCAAATCTTTTTGCGTCACTACCGATTTTTCGGCCAAAGCGTATTGCAACTCCTTGGTATGCGCAAAAACCTGAAATTTCCACTTTGTAAGCGCTTCATTCATCGTGAATTTGACCAACACATCGCCATTGGCATCGGTGCGTAATTCAGGGAAAAAGAAAACGGTTTCGTTAAGGTTAGTACGGATTTGGGCGGGTAAGGGGGCCGGGGGGGTAACTATACCTCCAGCCACTTTGCTCGATTTTTCATTGTCATCTGACAAGTAGCCCATACTGCTAGGTCTTTTATAATTATCTCTCGATCCTTCTTCTGGCGCACTGCCTCCAGTTGCCATAACAGGAGCAGACATAAGTGCCACGTCCTCCATAACGGGAGCACCTCCGTAATCACCAAACGAACGCCCCATTCTACCCCGATTGCCGTACAGCGGGAAATCATACCAGTTCAAGTTTGGGTAATTGCGAATAGGATATGGAATGCCATCGTTATAATTATATTGTATGTAATTCATGCCATTTACACCTCCAATACCCTGAGCATAAGGCTGTTCGTGGCCTACATTGCCATAAAACGGGCTAAAATCCCATTGAAACGGCGAAAATTGATCTAAAGAAGCATCGTACATAGAAGCAGCCAATTCAGCGGCTACTTTTTCTTTATTAGGCCCGGTAATGCGCAAACGCCATTCTTCTTTACCGCCCGGCAGCATCTTATCTCGGAACGTTTCAAATTTAATATCGAGTTTTTTATTGTCGAATGGTATTTGCCAAGTACTTGTACCTGCATAAACGCGGTTATCATATACTGCTATCCAATGGGTGATCATACCGCCGCGATCTGCTTCGCGAATGGGAAATTCAAGGTTTTTATTTCCAATAATATTATACCAAACCGTTTCTACGGGTTGAAATGCGCGATTATTGACCACTAACGAAAACAAACCTGGGAAAGACGTAACAATCGTCATGCTCGCGGTTTCGCCGGGATGAACAATTTGATTTTTAGAGATATGTGCAGCACCCTGGAAATCTAAGGTATTCTTGCGCACTTCTACTGTTTTTTCAGAAGTGACTGTGACTCCATAACTATCTTTGGCCTCCATCGTCACTTTATAGTGTCCGGGTGCGATATTTTGAGTCGTTAGGTCAATTTTATCCGATTTACCTGTATCAAAATTATAGGTTAAGGCTGCACCCACGGGTTTCCAATTTTTAGGTAAATCCTCCTCGTTATAGGCGAATGCTGGAAAGTTTTTCCTGAAAGTCGCCTCGTCAATACTGGTAATATCAATGGCTTGGAAAGGTTTTGTTTTGAAAAAACGATCCGGTGCGCTCAATTTTTGGAGGGTAATGATACCTTTTGTCGGAATCTTTTTGTCGGCCAAATTATTAGTAATCAAAGACACCGATTTTAGCGAATCCAAAATCGTTTTCAATTCTAGGCTATTGCTCAATATTACACTGTATTTACCAATTTTTACTGATGTTTCGCCCGAACGGGTTTCACCGCTTTGATCGGTCACCTCTGCTGTCACCTCGTAATTGAATGCTGGCGGGTATTGGGCTTCCGGTTCGTCGCTAGGTATTGCTTTGAATACAATATCGAATTTGCCATCCACGCCTGTGGTAACAGTGCCTTGTGCAATTTCTTGTACATCATCGTTATAATAGCCGCCACCGCGTTTGTACCACCACCAAGGAGTCCATGTGCGTCGTACCACCCGCCACGTTACTTTAGATGCATCGGAGGGGTTGCCGGCGTAATTCATCGCCAATCCTTTTACGGTCACCTGTTCATTGATGCGGTAACTGCCTTCCATGGGTTCAAAGGTCACCTCGAATTTAGGGCGTTTGTATTCCTCCACCTGGACATAAGTAGTACCACTACCAGCGTCGCCTACTGCTTCAATACTAAAACTACCTGTTAATACACCTGTTGGTAATATAAAGGTGGCATTAAATGTACCAAATTCGTTGGTTTTAAGATCCATTTTACCGCGTTCTTGTCCATTTGCATCGCGCAATGTGACGGTGACGGCAGTATTTGCAAGAATGGAAGGCATATATTTTTCGTTGCGTTTGAGCGCAATACCTTTAAAATAAATGGTTTGTCCGGGACGATAAATACTGCGGTCGGTGAAGAATTGCACTTCTCCGGAATGGTGGGGTATTTCTTGCTGATAATTATTGAAGTAATCAGTGCGGACGGTATTTTTCCCAGACCTAAAGATCACGTACATATTGGAGTTTTTCCTATCCCCCTCTATCCGTACATTGCCATTGGCATCGCTCACTACTTCACGTATATAAGTGGCTTTATTACGGTTATTATCCCACCGATACTCCATAAGATCGCCTTTGATGCCCGGCAATGGTTGCCCTGTGGCGCGGTCAACAACCCAATAATCTGTATAATTATTGGAAGAAGCCAAACGGATTGCTGCAATATTGGTGCAATTAAAGAAGGCATAATCGCTAATGTCTTCCTTTTTATCAAAATTACCCGTTTTGGATAAAACAATGGCATAATTACCCGAAGGCAATGGATTTACCATTATTTCGGTGTGGTGTTGTTGGTAGTCGCCTGGATTTTTGATGGTAAATGCCGTTTTGGATACCGCTTTGGCCATTAATAATCTTGATTGCACGTCTTCATTGTTTTGCTTATCGGTCTCTTCGGGCCATTCTACAATTTTGTAAGTACCTTGGTCTATATTTTTGTAGGATAAATGCAATAAAATGGCTTGTTCCGGCAAATTATGCTGTTCTATTTGCAATTGCAACGCAGGTTGCTCCAATTGTGCCAATAAACTTTTACATTCATTAGCCCCATAACTATCTGGGAAAGCAGCGATTGCCTTCTTGCAAATCTCGACCGCATCTTTTATTTGACTTCGGTTCACCCAATATCTGGCTTGGTTGTACATAATTTCGGTACAAACGGGTGATGATTTCCATGTTTTTAATAAATCGTCAAGTGCCGAAATATATAATTTATCAATATCATTTCTACTGCTATTGTTTTGAGCAAATTCTAATCTGCGCAGCGTTACTTCAACAATAGATGGCGATTGTGGCTTTTTCAAGTGCCATTCGGTGAGTTTTTGGTACATTTGAATGGTGCGCCACTTACCGGAGTTCAAATCTTCGGATTCAAACTTGGTTTTTACAAAAGCGTCAGGTTGCGCAAAAGCGGCCTCTTGATCGAGGTTGAACCTGAAACTTGGCTCGTTCAAATAACTGCTTTCGTTACTCGTATGCGCTATGGCGCGGTAAGCCAAAATATCCAATAGGGTAGGGTGGAGGCTATTGCCCGAAATGCTATCATTGATACCTTTACGAATGAGTTCTTTAAAATTGCCAACGGGCGTATTGTACAGTAATTCAATGGGTTCAACAGACGAAAGATACAGGTCTAAAGCGCGTTTTTCAATCTGTGCAGCAGACCAAGTGAGGATATCGCCTCCTTCTCCATCGGGAATAGGTGTACGTGATGATAGGTTCCAGCCATTGCTTTGTAGGTAATTGCGGTACATTTCGCCTAGCATACTTTGGAGTACGGCTTTAGCGGGTTGTGTTGCTGTTTTTTCTTCTGTTTCAAAGAGTTGTATGGCTTTTACGATACCGTCTTCTTCCAGTTCGACGGTGTATTTGCCTTTATAAATGACCGTTTTGAGGATTTGCTCGGTATTGTTTTCTGCGCGTGCGCGTAGTGCGATTGATTCTACTTTTTCGAGTGCACTTTTGGGTAGCCGCTGTTGTTCAAGGCTATCCACGATTTTCCATTCGGATGTATAGTCTCCGGTTGTGGCCATGGTGGTTTCAGTTTTGTTTTTATTGAATAGATGACAAGATGCCAAAGTGGCTAATAGGGCAGCAAAAAGAATGCCTTTAAGGGTGATTTGCATAGGTGGCTATTTAATTGAAAGGGAAATTTTCCGCACAAATAACGGAAAAATGAATGAAATGGTGTTGTAGAATGTTTTTGTTTATTCTGTGACCGCGGGAAGGATGTATTTTTGGGGGGAATTGCATAAATTAGGGAGCAGTTATTTTTGATCTCTTGCCCCATCGCATCAAGCCCAAGTGAACACTTATCGAATGCGAGCCTATTGTCGGGGCGACTTTTTCTGTCACCCCGACAATAGGCACATTTGGTTTATAGGACACTTTGGATTACTGAATATTTACTCAATTCGATGAAAAGTTTAGGTACTTTGTAGTTAGTAGATCGCTAAGTTGACGACATTAGACTGAAAAATCGCCCCGACAATATGCCAATCATTAAAGAGAGCCACTTGAAAATTGAGATAAATTACCGTATTTGCACATGCAAATGATCGTCATGCCGCACCGCCTGACAACCATGCAACCGCACTTTATCATATTGTGCTAAACCCATGCGTTCCTCTAAATGTGGTTCAATGAACATTTTCTCTATATTGGGATCGTTGATCCAGAGCATAATCAAAGCACGGGTGCGCTCTTCATCTAATTCGAAATCATTGGGATGGCTACCAAAGGTGAGGTATTTGCTAAAATCATATTGCCAATATCCTTTGTCCAAGCACTCCGATATTCGGTTGCGTTCGTTGCTTTTGGGTGCAGTAAAAACACCGTATCCACTTCTTGACGGTTTGTTATTCGTCGGTTTTTGACTTGGTTTTTCCTTGTAAAAGAACGCAATATCGAGTTTTTTTCCATCACTGTGGCTCAAGTGTGGTAGCAATGGGAAGCCATCAAAAAATGGAAAATTTGCATCCAGGTATCTGATTTCTGCTCCTGTGTAGGTTGTTTCTAGTGTAATTGCCGCTTTTTCTACGGATTCCCTTAACGCAGGACGGACATAATGCCGGTTGAGCATACACGTCCAGATGGAAACGGGTTTTACTAAGCCATTACTATAAACAGGTAACGGCACACGGCCAAATGGTTTTGCCAGTATTGGAACAATAAATAATATTGCCATGGAGTAAAAAAACATAAAAGTAAGTACGCGACTTCGCTTTGCCTGCCGTACATTTTTATAGGATAATTCACTCAATAGCAAGACGACACCACCTATTTGGGTCAAAATGGTGAGTATTGTCGCTAATAAAATGAGTACAATAAAGTAACCTGTTTTCTTCATGTATTTAACTTTGACAAAACGAATACTAGCCCATTTCCTACGATTACTCCTAATCTGTATCTAAATACTAGATCCTGTACATCCCATATTGTGGCACAACCGAATATTGTACCATCAAACTCACCAATTAAATTATTAAACAACATGAAATTATCCGCAGTATTATTCCTCAGCATCACATTGATCGCTGCATCTTGTAACAATGAAAAAGTATCCGAAGTGGAAAAGGCCCGCCAAGCACTAGAATTCAAGAAACAAGAACTCAACGAACGCAAAGAACTTGCACAGTTATCTGCTGAACTCAAATCGCTGGATTCGGAATTGCGCAAAGTAAACGGCTTTACCGACAAAAAAGTGAGTCAAGGTGAAATAAATGCCGGAAACGTCATTATGCGCGCCTCGGCATCGGTGAGTTCCGACAAATTGGGCAATTTTAACGAAAGAGAGCAGGTGTCTATTCTTCAAAAGCAAGTGTCTTTGTCCAATTCGGAAGCGATTTTAAACCAAAGTATCAATTTGGGAGATGGTTCGTCGCTACTCAAAGGGAAAGCCGTAAAAATATTGGGCTACGATGCCGACCACAATGCTTACGATATCCAATTCGAACACCCGAAACATGGCTTGATGACCAGCAATCTTCCTACCTACGTTTTTGATAAAACCGACAATGATATTTGGTACCAAGTACGCCGAAATAATGGCGAAATGGGTTGGGTATTTGGGCGGTTCTTGAACGAAATTTAAACGATCAAATACAAATGTTGGACTTCTCCGAAGTCGGGATTGTGCAGTTTTTATCTATTTTTTACGCGAATAAGACTGTATATTGTTGTTCCCCAATGCCACGCCGTTAAATTTACTACTACCAAACCCTTCTGTGGCTAATGGTGGGGTTGCTCCAATAGCAGGTGAGGTTTGTACTGTTTCGTACAACATATTTGAATCTGCATTGGACAATTGCATCATACCCCTGAATACGGCCACAGAAGGCGTTTTTTGATTTAAAGTGACCGCGTAAATCGGATTTACGCCAGAGAATACTTGTACAAAAGTCCCTGTAAACTTGGAGGAAAATCCGCTTTTCCAATACGTTAATTCGTAATTACCATCTTGTTTGAATTCAGCAAGTATCGAATCGGCGGAGGCGGATAAAATAGGCGCAACTGGTGTTGATTTCCATTGTCCATGAACACCTTCAAAGCAAGCAACGCAAGGACCACCACAATCTACACCTGTTTCATTTTGGTTTTGTATGCCATCAATGCAAGTGGGTAATTTGGTTTCGTCTTGACAATTAGCGAATATGGTAGTGGCCAACAGCGCAAAAAACATTAATTTTTTCATAGCAGTACCGATTTATCCTTGGTTTATTTTCATAAATTTCTCAAAGCCTTCGAAATCAATCACACCCAATAATTTTTGGGCATCGTCCACAACCGCCAAAATACCTTGTTTGGATTGCTGTAACAAATGATGGACATATTTGAGCGATTCATTTTCATTGACAATTTGAACAGGCGTTTTAATAAACTCGGTCACTTGTGTAGTCAAAGCCCTTGTTTTGGTGGCTTGTAGGATACTTTGCTCATCCAAATAACCCAGTAGTTCTTCTGAAAAATTAAAAACTAAAAAATGCTTTTCGGCGGTTCTGGTATATAGTTCGATGGGGGTTTGCATCCAATCGTTGCCTGTCAATCGTGTAAACTGCGTGCGCATTAAGTTTTTTGCTTGAAATTTACTCAAAACATCGTCGCTAGTCACCATTGACTCCTCTTGACGAGCAGTGTTAAACACAAAAAAACCGATAAATGCTAACATATACTGCTGTGAATACAGGCCATAAACCACAAATCCGGCGGCTAAAAACTGTCCCAAATAGGAGGCTATCCGTGTCGCTTTTACCCTTCCAATGCTCATGGCTAAGAGAGAACGAAAAACCCTGCCGCCATCCATTGGAAATGCTGGGATCATATTAAATAAAACCATGGTAATATTAATGACCATCAGTAGCGGCAATAAAAACATCCAAGTGGGCATATTGATCCCCGAATCTTGCAGCACTAGATCTGCTTCGTCGGAACCAGATCGAAAGGATAACATATCCAATACGCTTTCTTTAAAATACCACCATTCAATTTCTCCAGAAAAAAAGATAAATTTGCTCACGATAAAAAGCAGGAGAATAATCGCGACATTTACCATTGGCCCGGCGATCGCCACCAATAGTTCTTGCTTGGGCAATTCTGGCATTTTTTCTAGCCGTGCAATACCTCCAATGGGTGTTAAAATGATATCTTGTGTTTTTACGCCATAGTGCCTTGCCATTAAAGAATGACCAAACTCGTGGAGCAAAACACAGGCAAATAAAGCAATTAGCGCAAAAAACTGGAAAAAAATATCCGAAACCGATAAGCCGTGTTGATTACTTTGCCAGCCCAAAAAGATCAATATTAAACTAAATGACCAGTGTAGGTACACAGGAACCTTGAACCAGGTAAAAATTTTTATGGATGCGTTCATGAAATGTATCTAAGTTTTAGGTTGTTGAGGTCTCTTGAAAAATGCATTCACTTTAATGTTTCAGAGCACTCAACGTTAAATGAAACACTTTAAACATCTAAAAAGTTGAGTTTTATCTTGTTTTAAAGCAATTATTTACCCCAAAAAAGTTTGTTTTATCGTTGTCTTGATGCTAAAACTTCTTCAATTTCCTGTAAAGAAGTACCTTTGGCCGCCAGCAGCACCAGCAAATGGTACAATAGATCCGATACTTCGTTTTTGAACAAATCATCTTTGTCTTGCATCGCTTCGATAACGGTTTCTACGGCTTCTTCGCCTACTTTTTGTGCAATTTTCGCAATGCCTTTTTCCAATAAGTGATTGGTATAAGAGCCTTCTTTGGGATTTGCCTTCCGCTCTTGAATTTGTTGCTCCAGCACGTGAAGAAAGCCCTTTGAAGTACGTTGTTCACCCCAGCAAGTTACTTTTCCTGTATGACAAGTGGGGCCATCAGGATTCACGTACAAGAGGAGCGTATCGCGGTCGCAGTCTAGTGCTGCCGATTGCAGGTATAGAAAATGACCCGTGCTTTCGCCCTTAGTCCACAACCTTTGTTTGGAGCGGGAGAAAAAAGTCACTTTACCCGTTTCCAAAGTTAGTGCCCAGGATTCGGCATTTATATAGCCCAGCATGAGGACTTGTTGGGTTTGTGCGTCCTGAATAATTGCAGGAACAAGCCCATTTTGATCAGTTTTAAGGGCTAAATCAGCCCATTTTTTACTATTTTCTGGATTTATATCAATGCTACAATCAGCGTCGAATGGAGATTCCTTCATGTTGTAAATAGTTTTTTAGTGTGGGAATTGGAATTTCCCCGAAGTGAAAAATACTGGCTGCCAATGCTGCATCTGCGGCACCGAGCGTAAAAACGTCTTTAAAATGGACCATCGCCCCTGCGCCACCTGATGCAATAACGGGCACAGATACAGATTGGGATATGATACGGGTAATATCCAATGCGAAGCCTTCCTTTACGCCGTCGTGATCCATAGAAGTAAGTAGGATTTCTCCTGCGCCACGCTCAACTGCTTCTTTAATCCATTCTGTTGCCAGCCATTCTGTTTGTAATCGGCCTCCATTGAGCCATACTTTCCATTGGCCAGTAGCGTCTTTTTTAATATCCACCGCCAATACAACACATTGACTACCAAAGGCTAAGGACAATTCGTTGATTAATTCAGGTCGTTTTACAGCAGCAGAATTGATACTAATTTTATCGGCACCCGATTGCAATAAAATTTCCACCTGCGCTACCGATTTGATACCGCCGCCGATGGTAAACGGGATATTGAGCACCATCGCTACATTTCTAGCCAATTCGGCCAATGTATCGCGCTGCTCATGGGTTGCACTAATATCCAAAAAGACAATTTCGTCCGCGCCTTGTTGGGCATAAGCAGCCGCTAGTGCAATCGGATCGCCGGCATCCCGAAGGTTTTCAAAATTGACTCCTTTTACAGTTTTGCCGTCTTTTATATCGAGACAGGGAATGATACGTTTTGCTAACAAAATGAGTAATTTATAAATTTACAGAATTTGGAGTTTGGCAAATTTGAGGGCAATAAGTCGTTGCGGTACTTCGTCGCCTTCGAAGCGGATGGTTGCCATTTTACCGTCTTTAGGCCCTTCCACCTTAACAATCTCTCCTTTACCAAACTTGAGGTGCAGTACAAAAGCACCGGGAGTGATCATTTCAGCGGGAGACGCCGCAAAACTGGCTTGTTGCGCAGCCGTAATAGCGGGTTTTAGCGGGCCATTGTTCCTACGTATAGGCGCAATCCCGCTCACGCGCGCACCCGTAGAGGCTCGATCTTCTTGTGGGCGCAAAGAACCAAACCCACCACCGATGTCATAATGCTCAATATTGATTTCTTCAATAAATCTGGAAGGCTTAAAATCGCGAATTTGGCCATATCGGTACCTACTTTTGCAATAAGTGAGGGTCAATAATTCTTTGGCACGTGTAATAGCAACATAAAACAATCGGCGTTCTTCATCCAAGCCCTTGGGGTCTTCGAGCGACATAAAGGACGGGAAAAGTTGCTCTTCCATACCTGTCACGAACACCGATCTATATTCCAAACCTTTGGCAGAGTGGACGCTCATCAACGTAATATTGTCGCTACCATCTTTGTTATCATCGGCATCGGTGAGTAGGGTAACCGTTTGGAGGTACGCGGAAAGACCTACCTCTCCTGCTTCTCCCCCTGCAATAACAGCGGCACTATTATCGCCAGCCACAAATTCGGAAATAGCATCGAGTACTGACATGACGTTTTCCATTCTGCTCATACCCTCGGGGCTATTATCGGCTTTTAGCATATCCAATAATCCAGATTGCCTTAAAATATCGGACGACAATTGGAACGCATCATCGGTTTGGAGGCGTTTTTGCCATTTGTCAATTAAGGTTCTAAAACTACCTAATGCCTTCTTTGCTTTTTCGGTAATACCCGTTACATGTAGCATTGCACTCCATGCTGGTATATTATTTTCTCCGGCAAAACGGCTAATTTTTTCCACTGTTGCATCGCTGATGCCGCGTGTTGGGAAATTAATCACCCTGCGAAGTGCTTCTTCATCTTGCGGATTTACGGCAAGGCGCAAGTAACCAATAAAGTCTTTTACTTCTTTTCGTTGATAAAAAGACATGCCTCCGTAAACGCGGTACATCAAATTTTGGCGGCGGAGTGCTTCTTCAAATTTGCGACTTTGAGCATTGGTGCGATAAAGGATGGCGATTTCCGTATTCGGGATATGATCTCGGTTTTTTTGCTCCAAAATGAGATCAGCAACACGGCGCGCTTCTTCATCATCGGTCAGGCATTTGATCAGTTTTATTTTGGCGCGGCTTTCTTTATCCGTCCAAATTGTTTTTTGTAACTGTTTTCTATTGTGCGAAATGACCTCATTGGCCGCCGCAACGATATGGTGCGTAGAGCGGTAGTTTTGCTCCAGTTTAAAGGTTTTTAGGTCGGGATAGTCCTTTTCAAAATCAATGATGTTATCAATAGTGGCACCCCGGAAAGCGTAAATACTTTGAGCATCGTCGCCCACTGCAAAAATATTTTCGGTACTGCCCTCATATTTGACCAATCGCCTCAAAATGGCGTATTGCAAAAAATTAGTATCCTGAAACTCATCCACGTGGATATACTTAAATTTTTTGCGGTATTTTTCCACCACATCATCTGGATTGTCCCTAAAAAGTCGGAAAAGTTGGAGCAATAAATCGTCAAAATCCATAGCACCCGACAATTTGCACCGCTGCATGTACCGTTCATAAATATCGACAATCATTGGGCGTTTTTGTTGTCGGTCTTCCATCATCCAGGTTTCGTTGGCGCGATAAACCTGTGGCGTCATCAGGTTACTTTTGGCCAATGAAATGCGCGATCGGATAGCGCCTACATTATAAATTGTGCTGTCCAGTTGCATTTCTTTGATGATCGTCTTGAGCAGACTGGAAGAATCGTCGGAATCATAGACGGTAAAACTGGAAGGAAATCCGATTTTTGATGCCTCTGAGCGCAAAATTCTGGCAAAAATACTGTGAAAAGTGCCCGCCCATACCCTGTGTGCTGCATTCCCCACTACATGAGCAATGCGTTCTTTCATTTCTTTAGCGGCTTTATTGGTAAAGGTAAGTGTGAGTATTTCATCGGGAGGTATATTGTTTTTAAGTAACCAAGCGATTCTACTGGTCAATACCCTTGTTTTGCCCGATCCTGGACCAGCGATTACCAGCACAGGCCCTTCGGTGGTCGTCACAGCATTGCGCTGCACTTCATTAAGTCCTTGTAAAAAATCCATCGACGCAAAGGTATTGCTTTATTGTTCCTCGGAACGATAAATGGTTTTAAAAAAAACTTTTGTAAACTTATTTGGTTTACTTGGTGGACTAAGTATAAAATAATTACTTTTGTCGATTGATTGACTTTTACAAACAAAAAAAATAACATTATGGCATTTAAGCGTAGCGCCACGGCGCATTGGGAAGGTTCCGGTAAAGAAGGAAATGGCGTACTTTCAACGGACAGTACAGTACTCCATGAAGCACAGTACAGTTTTAATACCCGTTTTGCGGATGGTATTGGTACCAATCCAGAAGAGTTATTAGGCGCAGCACATGCAGGTTGTTTCACGATGAAACTTTCCTTTGTGCTACAAGCATTAAATTTTACGGCGGACGCAATTGACACTAAAGCAACGGTAGTACTCGATAATGGTGCTATTACGGAAGTGCACCTTCACACGCGTGCTTCCATACCGGGCATAACAGCCGAAGCCTTTGAGGCCGCAGCAGACGAAGCAAAACGCGATTGTCCGGTTTCTAAATTATTTAATGCGGAGATCATTTTGGATGCCGCTTTGGTATAATTAAGCGAATCATGGGTTATTACATTTACGAAACCTTAAAGGTTTTGTAAATGTAATTTTGTAACCGAATCCTTTGCTTTTAGGACTGAATACAGTGTAAAACAAATATATTATATGCTATTCTACCACAAAGAACACAAAGCGTTGCCCTTGTATCCTTATTTGCGGGTTATAGCAGAAAAAAGGTATAAAAAACTCATTTTACAATGTACTGATGCTCCGATAGAAACAAATTCTCTTCTATTACACATTTAATCCGACCGAAATGACACCTGAAGCACTCCAAATTAATCATTTAAAGCCTATTATACTTATTTCTGATGACCAATCCTATAATATATTATTGGTTAAATTGATTTGCAGAGCCATATTGCCTCATGCCACAATGGTAGAAGCATTAAATGGCATTGAATCTGTTCGTGTATTCAAGGAAATATCGCCAGATATTATCTTTATGGATGTAAATATGCCAGAAATGGATGGTTGTGCTGCAACGGTGGAGATTAGAAAACTAGAGCAAAATAGCCATGTACCCATTATCGGCGTTTCTGCTGGTTTGTTGAATGCCGAAAAAGAGCGTTGTTTATCATCAGGAATGGACGACTACATCTGTAAGCCGATACTTAAAGATACATTGGAAGCCGTTTTCAGGAAATGGCTGTTGTAATGCCGTTAGTTTTTGATTGATCAAAACTTTACAATGTATGCATTATCACTATGCCAGTATATAGAAATAACTTAAAAAGATGACTTGTTTTCATGTAAACTATTTTCTAAGAAATGTACTTGAAATAAAGACGTTATTCAATTGGCCTTATCTACCCCCCCCGATTGCTATTCAATTCAAGTTACTCACCGTTTTGGTGTTACTTTTGGCTGTAAATCGCAGCCAAGCCCAAGAATTTAATTATGATTACGACAACTTTAAAGAATGGCGTGCGCGTACATCGGTTTCTGCGATACACCAAAGTAAAGCAGGTAATTTATTGCTACTTGCCAAGGATAGTTTGTATCATTATGATGGCTTAGATCTGCGTTTTATAGCAGATTCAAAAGGTATTACTGCTATTTTTGAACAAAAAGACAAAAAATTTTTTGCAGTAAAGCAATCTAATATATTTGAAATAATTAGCCAGCCCAATCATGCCCAATTAAAGTTTTTTGCGAACAGTGCATCTCCTATTCAAATTTATACGGATCAAAATGATCAAATATGGATAGCCGAAAGCAGTGGCGAAATAACAAGGTTAAAAAAAGATAAACGTTCGGCATACAAGATAGGAAGAACAATCAATCAGTGTTATTTCACAGAATTAGACGGCATTTTATGGATGATCACCAATGGCGGTTTATGCTATTGGTTCTCTGATGCGCAAAACAGTTTTGTCGCAATAGATCTGCCTTTGGGGGGAGCATCCATTACATCTGTACTAAAAAGAACCGAACAATCACTTTGGGTTGGGAGTACAACTGGTATTCAAGAGGTATTGATCAGTGATGGTAATCCTCAATTGGGTAAAAATATCACCCATATTCCAAATATTAATTGCTTATTGGATGACAACAACGATTATATTTATATAGGTTGTCTAGGTGGAGGCCTGTATCGAATCAGTAAAAATGACCCCACGTATAGCATAAATCCAGTAAAATTTTTAAATACAGCGCAAAATATAGAATCCGTACCATCAAAGTCGGTATATCATTTTTGCTTGGATCGCGATCAAGGCATTTGGGTGGCTAGTGAATTGGGTATAGGTTATTTATACCCAAAAACCTTTCAAAGTTATTACGGCAACAACCGTATTGATGATTGGGCTTATGTGACTCAGACCGTTAATAAAGATTATTATTATGCTAGATGGGGCATATCAAGTACGATATTTAGAATACCTGCTGGTCAATCCGAACATGAAGCCATACCCATTTTTAAAGCAGGGACTTCGGCTGTTTATAGCATGACTTCTGATGGTGATGACGTTTGGGCCAGTAATTCTGCGGGTAAAATCTTTAGGATAAGTAATAATAAATTTGCAGGATTGATCGACTTGAGTTGGCGGGGTAGAGCTGTTTTTCAAGTATATGGCGACAGTAAACACCGAATTTGGCTGGCACAAGCCCCCAATGAAGGTGAATTGCCGGGCGTGAGTTATACCGATCGTTCCATGAAAATACGTTATTTTGGCAAAGAGAGTGGATTAAATAATAGGATTATTTGTTTCTACGAAAACAAAGAAAAACATATCTATTTTGGTGGGGTAGGCAAGGATTATCTTTATGTTTTTAATGAAAAAAAGGAAACTTTTATTCCTTTAAGTGTTCCTTTACCTGAAACGATTATTGCTAATAATATGGAGGTACACGACCTCGCTTGTAGCAAAAATGGCGATGTATGGCTTGCTACTACTTTTGGCTTGCTCAAATATGATATTAAAGAAAAAACAATTGAACAGGTTGATTTGGGATCGAGTTTTATTACGGCTACAGAGATACGTTCGATAACCATTGATCAGCACGATCAAGTGTGGCTAGGCACAGATGTACATGGTTTACTTTGTTACAAAAATGGAAAAGTAATGCGTTTTAATTTGTCCGACGGCATACCCAGTAAAAACTTTGCTTACCGCTGTATTTCTGTGGACCACACGCAGCGGCTTTGGATTGGTACAGATGTAGGTTTTGGTTTTTCACAAGAACAGATGAAAGCAATCATGCCTACAGTAGTCCCTACCCTTTATCACCTTGAAGTTAATGGCAAAGAGCAGCAACACTTACCTGAAGATAAAATACTTGAAGTGCCTTATGGAGCCTCAGTGGGAATTAAATTTCACTGCGTTTCTTATCCTGCTCAAAACCTATCTTACCAATGGCGTATTGTAGGTGAAAACCCGGAGCAAAAGTGGTTGGACGAGTCAAAAAATAACCACTGCGTTTTTCCGGATCTCAGTCGAGGCAACTATCTGATCGAAATCAGGGGCCGCCAACTGGGGTATGACTGGAGTCCTGCGTTACGTATCCAAATCCAAGTTCAACAAGTATGGTACTTGCAATGGTGGGCATTTGTGTTGTTTTTTGGTTTGATAGCACTGCTGATATTTATTATTGTTTATTATAATTCAAGACAATTACATTTAAAAAACATCCAACTAAAGGGGAAAGTAGATGCTAAAACGCAGGAATTACAAGGAAAAAACCAAGAAATCAGTACACAAAACCTGGAATTAATAGAACAGAACCAGTTTATAAGCCAGCAAGCCGAAAAACTAGAAGCCCTCAACTTACTTAAAGATCGACTTTTTTCCATTATTTCGCACGACTTACGGGGGCCATTGGGTGCAATTAAGGGTGTTTTTTCACTTGTCAGCGATGATATGATCACGGAAAAGGAACTCAAAGATATTACGCCTGAATTAATAAAGGAATTGGATAATACCTCGCTGCTTTTGGATAATCTACTGCTTTGGGCCAAAAGCCAGATGGAGGGTACGGTGATTCACCTAGAACGATTGGATGTGAATTATTTGGCAGCACAACAAATGGATCTATTTGCTTCTATCGCTAAGGAAAAACGTATCGTACTGCGGAATAATATCCCTAAAAACACTATGAAAGTGGTAGATGCCCAAATGACGGCTATCGTTTTGCGCAATTTGGTGGCCAATGCTATTAAATTTTGCAATTCGGGTGATATTGTCACCATCAGTTCGGGCTCAGCGGGCAATATGTTTAGTATTGTTGTAGCGGATACCGGTGTGGGTATTTCTTTGGCCAATCAAGAAAAACTCTTTAAACCGGTCAGTTTTACCTCGCGTGGCACGGCAGGGGAGCATGGAACAGGACTGGGACTATTGGTATGTAAAGAATATATTGAAAAAATGGGAGGCAGTATTCATTTTGAAAGTAGGGAAGGGGAGGGGACTACTTTTTATTGTGCTATTCCGCAGGAGTCCTTATTTTGACAAGAGAATACTTTACCTTTGCGTATTGTTTTACTTATTTTACTCTATGAAAAATTTACCAATTGGTGTACAAACTTTGTCTAAAATCCGCGAAAGAAACTGTGTTTACGTTGATAAAACACGGCTAGTTCATCAATTGGCAACAACGGGGTCTTATTATTTTCTCTCTCGCCCCCGTCGTTTTGGCAAATCTTTATTGATTTCAACGCTCAAAGAACTCTATTTGGGAAACAAACCCTTGTTTGATGGTCTATGGATAGAAAATAATTGGGATTGGTCAAAAAACTACCCTGTGCTGCATTTTTCGTTCGATGAAATGGATTATAAAAAACTGGGCTTAGAAAAAGTGATTACGGATGAATTGTTAAAATGGGCAAAGCATTATAAAGTACGATTGACAAATACGAGTGTTAAATCACAATTCAAAGAACTGATCGAAAAAGTATCAAAAAAGCACGGAAAAGTCGCTTTATTGATAGACGAATACGACAAACCGATTATAGATTATTTAGAAAAACACGAGGTTGACCAAGCCAAATTTAATCGAGATATTTTACGAGAGTTTTATGGTGTTCTGAAAAATTCGGATGAATTGCTAGAAATGGTTTTTATCACTGGTATCTCTAAATTTGCAAAAATCTCCTTGTTTTCACACCTGAATAACTTAAAAGATATTACGCTGACCGAAAAATATGCCGCTTTGACGGGTTACACACAAGAAGAATTAGAGTTTTACTTTGAAGATTACCTTCAATTATGCGAAAAAAAACTAAATATTCAAAGAGAAGAATTGCTTGCTCAAATGAAAATTTGGTACAATGGATATAGTTGGGATGGAGTAACTACAGTTTATAATCCATTCGGAACACTTAATTTTTTGGACGAACAAACATTTCGTAATCATTGGTTTAGCACAGGCAGTCCCGATTTTTTGATTAAACAAATGCGTCGCTTAACTTATTATAATGTTGAAAATTCAGTCGTGAATGATAGGATATTGGATAAATATGACCTTGATAACCTCACATTGATTCCGCTGCTTTTCCAAACTGGCTATTTAACAGTTAAAAAAGTGGATAGAATGACCGGCGATATGGTTTTGGATTATCCCAACAAAGAAGTGCGAGAAAGTATGTATGAATTTTTGATTGATGATGTGTCTAACAACCCACAACGCGTACATACAGGCAGGACAATCGCCGATTTGAACAATGCATTTATATCTAGAAACTTAGAAAAAGTACAAGCCATTCTCAATGCATTGTTGAAAGATTTGCCTTCCCAAACCTTTCAAAATCAAACTGAAGGTTTGTTTCATGGCTTAATTCACTTGGTTTTTAGTTATTTGGGCGTAACGGCAGATAGCGAAGTACATTCGGCGCAAGGACGTGCAGATGCCGTTGTTCAAACTTTGACAGATGTGTATATTTTTGAATTCAAATTTAATAAGAGCGCTCAAGAAGGTATAGACCAAATTAAAAAACAAGACTATGCTGGAAAATACCGTGCTTCGGATAAAGTAATTACAGGCATTGGTGTTAATTTTAATGCTGAGCAAAAAGGGATTGATGGGTGGATTGAAGAAGAGTTGTAATGCCTTGGGGTATTGCATCTGTTCTCGGTTTGTAAAACGCTGCTTCGAAGGTGAAATTTTGCTACGATTATCATGGCAGTATTGTTGGGCGTTTTATTATTTTCTTCCCAATACCAATGTATAAATAAAGAAAAGTAAAAAAAATCATTATCTGCCCAATCAAGTATTGAAAAAAATCAACCTGGAACATTTCTCGCGAAAAGAATGTTTTATTGTAAAAAATATGATGAAGGTTATTTAATAATGTTTCAAGAATGAAAATCAAAAAAGAAAGAATACCAATTTTTAGTTTGGCATTCATTGTATGCTTAAATAAATTACAACCTATATAAAAACATATTGCCCATATTATGGCATATATCAAACTAGAGAGAAAAAAAATCCAAAGTATCCAAACCGAAAAATATTTAACTGCATATTTATCATTATTTAGGAGGTACTTTGAAACAACACCTACAATAGGAAATACGATAAATAAAGCTGTGAATCTTAGCAAATAGAGTATTGCAGTATTAAGTAAAATATTTTTCATTTCGTTACGGTAATGAATTTGAGTTTTTGGGTTTTGTTACTTCTTTTTGTCATAACTGGCGGCGTTACTTATTTACTTTTATCTTTCTTGAAAATTTAGTAATTTTATCCTTGACGGAAAGACTACTCTTTTCTAAAAATTTATTTTCAGGGATCAAAAGTAGTTCATCGGTGTTTTTATTTATGATTAATATTGAGTTTTCCATATTTTGGATAGGTATTATACTTGTTTTTTCAATATTTTCACCCTGTAACTGGTAACTTTGGCCACTTGCATCAATTAAGTAGTCTTTCTGATTTATATTAAACACCCTAAATGGGCAGGCTATTGTTATAGATTGAGATGAAATTTTTTCCCACTGTTTTCTCTTGTAAATTTCTGATATTTTGTCTTTTTCATCCTTACGGACATAGCCTTGTCGGACAGGATAACGCGTAAATTCCCAAATTTCTAATTTTTTTACATTTTCAAGATATATGTATAGGTTCAATGATTTTTCATTACAATACATATCAAAATGTACCTTTCCTCTTAAAGAGTCGCTCTTAAAGGTAATGATTGATGAATATTTTTCTACAGGACTTACAGAATTTGATTGAAGATTATTAACAGATATTATGTAATTCGTCAAGCTATCTTTATTGAGAAGATAGAGCCGTTTTAACTCAATTACATTGTATGATTTTAGTTGGGCAAAATTTTGACCAAAATTATCCTCATCTATACGAGCCAAATATATCGTATTGTCAACAACATCCCAAACCAATGGATTATCATAAAGAGGGCCACTTTTTTGGGTAAGCAACCAATCTAAAATTATGGTATCAACACTTTTATTGCCTTCAAAATCTCTAATATTGATTGTCTGCGCCTTATCATCTGCGCCTGATTGCAAAAAATATTGCCCTGATACAATTCCTTTACGATATGATTGAGCATATATCTCACCCACATTGGCAAAAATAAAAATGAAGCAAGTACTTAATGACAATATTTTTTTCATACCGGATTCAATTTTGATGTTGTGTCTTAATGAGATGGAGTTAGATAATCGATTATAAGAATTTTAGCATAACAAACGGCGGTAATGTACTAAATCACTTGTCAATTAATTTTTTAGCATATTTTTTTATATTTGACGTATTGATATTTTTTTCTTTTTTAAAGATGTTTAAGGTTAAGAATTGAACATCTTTTTTTGCATCTTTATCAAAAAGCAGGGCTATGGGCTCTGATTTTTCATTTGGTACTTTTTCAAAATTTTTCTCTTTTGCTTCGAAGAGTGTACCATCGCTGTCAACGACGTAATACTTGTTGTTCTCTTTCAGTATGCGAAAAGGAGATTGTATAATAGTAGAAAAAGTATCTATTTTTTTCCATGTATTTATCCATTTGTATAGCGGTATTTTGTCCGATTCTTCTTTCTCATGCTCTGCTATGGACTTTGAAAAAATTGATATAGTTTTTTTATTCACTTCGAGTATGGCAATAGTAGAGATGTTACGATGTAACTAATTGATTATCAGAGAATACAAATTAGGATATTCTGGAGAACCTGCCTAATTTCTATTTGGTGTTCATTTTTTCCTGAAAAATTATCGCTTAATTTTAATGGAAAATTTCATAACTAACTGATTACCATACCACAACAACTCTAATATTAGATAGGACAAAATTTTGTTTGATTTTTGAATTGAATTTCATTATTTGATGTATGTTATTGTTGTTTTTGCGGGATGATGCTTCTTACGTTTCCGAGTAGTTATTTTTACTTCTCCCATATGATTTCTTTTTTTTCCGCATCTACGCACAGGATGATAATCAAATTTTTTAGCCCCCTGTGCGGATACAACAGTGTTCGTTTTATCATGATTATCCACTAAAAATCCAACATTCCCATTATTGATTCTATATGTCGAAAGGATATGATTACCCTTGATAATTTGTTTGCCACTTTGCCCCGAAACAGTAAAGGCTGATAACATGATTTTTACAATTAGTCCTGTCATAAATATTATTTTATTCATACTAATAAGTTGTTTAAATCCTTAGGGTTAGATTTTTGTTTTCTTTATCTTGGGAAACTTAAATTACAATAGTTTTAACTAGGAAATAAGTCAATTATGTGATAATGAATTTGAGTTTTTTGAAAAAAAGCATATTACTCTTTCCAGATCGCTACTAGTTTTCCATTGTAAAAGGGAAATGAATTACCAGTATTTTGAATCCTGATTTCGTATATATTTATCATTCCCAATAATTCAGTAAAACTATTTGTAATAAAATGAATTTCTTCTGGTCGGGCATATTCAGGATGCTCTTCGTAGAAAAATATATCCCCAAAATTATTTTCTGCCAGACTCATATATATGCCTTCAGCCGAATTCATATACCCTATCTGTAAAAAAAACCATGTTGTATCCATTATGTTAAGTAATTGAATAATCATGTCTTCTAAGGCATGAAAAAAACTAGAAAATATTATAACTTTGTCCTTTATAGGAAGAGCATATTCAATGTTATAACTAACTTCCATCTCGTCCTCTATTTTCTTAACCCATTTATAAAACGGTTCTCCTTTGTCATACTTTTCAAGAGCATAAGTATCAAGGATAGTTATTTTATTTACTCCGCTAAAAGAACCACTCATATCTATAATCATGCGTGGTTCTTCAATAGGATTAAGATGGTAATTCAAAAAGAATTCAATAAGATCACTTGGTAGTTTATGTTCTAAGCCTACTTTCATCCTAATTACAGTTTCCAAAATACGAATCAGGGCTGTTTGTGGTTCATTGAGTTTTCGGTGGTAATAGTATAGTTCTTTCATAAATTAACCGTGTTTATTAAATTTTTTACTCCAAAAGCCCCCTAACCCGATCACCAAAAATCGTATCCGTTTCAATCGACCGCAGCAAATTATTGGCTTCTGCTTTTTTGTTTTGTTGAAGGAGACTCAAGGCCAGGTACCACTTGGCGGGAATGGTGGTTAAGTCCTCTGTTTTGATCATTTCTCGCAATAATACTTCCGCTTTTGCATTTTGTCCATCCATGAGGTAACTAATGGCAAGGTATAAACCCAGACTATTATCGTTCGGTGTTTCCTCGATAGCAGCACTCAAGTTTTGAATGGCCGATGGATAATCTTTTTTGTCATAAGCCTGCATGCCTCGTGCGGCTATACTTTGGTCATCGGGAGCAAAACCGATCATGTTTTCCATTGGAACAAGCGCAGTTTTGTAGGAAAGGGTGGTGGCCGTTTCGGTTGGCTGGTTTTGATAGAAATAATAACCCGCCACTACGAGTACCACCGCCGAAATACCGACAAACCAGCGCAATAATGCGTTTTCCCAAATTGATTTTTTAAAATATTGCGCATGATGGCCATAGTCAGGTTCGATAGAAATATCGGCCATAACAGCGTCTAAAATTGATTTTGCTTCAATTAGAGGTTGGTGCTTTGCCAATATGCTCATTTGGCGGTATCTGCGTACTTCCTCCGCCAAAGACTCGGAATCTTTGATTTGTTGTTCAAAATCTACTATTGATGTGGCGGGCATAGTGCCATCTATATATGCCTGTATTTTTTCTTGTAATTGTTCAACCGTCATGATTAAAAGTATTTATGCAGTTTGAAAAGTGTAGTCATCATTGTTCGATTTTTTTTGAAACGAGCCGAAATAATTTAGCGCGGCATTTAAAAAGTCGTTGCAGCATCGTGTTTTGTGGAACGTTCTCTGCTTGCGCGATCTCTTTTGTCCGAATATTGTCGTAATGAAAACCATGCAGTATGCGCCGGCAGTCGGTATCTTCCCATGATTCCCATACGGTATTCAGTGCCTCCATTCTCTTGTCGTGTAAAAGTAGATGGATGAGGGCTTCTTCATCCGATTCGTCGGCGCGTTTGAGCAAAAAATCATCATCTCCGATCCATTTATTATTCTTTTTCGCCCGTAATTGGTCAATCCAAGTATTGCGGGCAATGGTTAGAAAATACGCCTCAAATTTTTCCTGGTGGTTGTATTTACCCTCGTGAATTTTTTTCAACACCTTGATAAATACTTCCTGAAAAAGATCTTTGGCTTCTTCGCGGGTTCCGCTATTAGATAAGACATATTTGAATAGGGGAGCAGCCAACGTTTTGTAAACGTATGCCGTGGTGGCACGGTCATTTTGCTCCAGCCCTTTAAATATTTCTTGGTCGGTCATCAACATATAATACTTATATCTGCGTTATTCGTTTTTATTATCGTTTTTGAGCAAATTAATTTTTTGGAACTATATTTAGATGCTTTTTGTTTGGCATTATCGCAGGTATTTCGTACCTTTATACGATACTACAACACCGTTTTTAACACATTAAATCACTATATTTTATGAATTTGGCAACAAAATACGCCTATATTATCATATTTTTATCCTGCACGGTTGCTACATTTGCTCAATCCATTACGACACCTACTCAATTATCGGCCTCTTACAAAAAATACCCTAATCGTATCGACTTGACTTGGCAGGCCACGGGTGCGAACCATACCTATATCATTCAGCGACGCGCACGTGCGAACAAATCATTTGTGCAAATCGACACTGTGACTCAAAACAGGTATGTAGATCGGAATAAATTGAGTACCAATACCGATTACCTTTATCGCGTTCAATCGGTTGATGCCAATGGTATCGCTTCTACACCCAGTAAGGAGGCCGTAGGCGCGTTGCTTATTATGGCCGATGGTAAAAATCCTGTTCAAAAGGATAGTATGCTTTTGGAAAACTGTATAAAGGTAACTATTACTGACGCAAAAGTATCTACTGCGTTTTTTATGTTGAAATTTTTAATGTCTGCTAAGTGTAATGTACCCAAATCGGTGCAATTATCTTTGTATCACTCTACGGATGAGGTATTGGATGATACGGATACTTTTTTGGTTCGACAATCATTCCAAACTTCCCGCTCTCGTGGATCACTTACGGCTAAAAACGTTGGGGCGGTGACTGATGGCTATTTATTGCTCCGGGTGGAAGCAAATGGCGACGGCTTTACGGTAGCGCGGAAGGTCAAATAAGTGAAAAATGTCCTGTCAGTTAAGTTAGCCTATAAAGTCTATTGTCGGCAGTTTAGCAATAAACCAACCACGGAGTGGTTAAACTTGAATAGCCCTGAATGAAATTCGGGGATTAAGGGGGCATTTAATAACCACGAAGTGGTTGAACGTCAACGTGTTGTGAGCGTTTCATTAAGTTCAACCCTTTCAGGGTTACTAAACACACACTTGCATATTGAACCCTGAATTTCATTCAGGGCTATTCATGTTCAACCACTTCGTGGTTAGTGGATCATTAGTCCAAAAAGTCGCCTTGACAATAAGCGAACTTAGTTTTTGGGTTGCTTTAACAGGGTATAAATAATTGAAAATCAATTATTTATACCCTGTTTTTATTTTTTTTGAAAAAAAATAATTTTTTTCTGGTAATAATTTTCGCTTTGCCCGATGTAGTAGTAAATCAATGCAAGAATGGTGCTGTCAGCATAAATACATTACAGCACCATCCCAAATTGATCCTATTATTTCATCTAACAACCAAAGTTTTTACCTGTTTTTGATTGATTAAAACAGAACTATTATGAGAAACGGATTATCAATGCTATTCATCATGCTCGTTGCCGTAGCACATCTTACTGCTCAAAAAGTGGATATCGACAAGAAGTCGGTGGTCACCAATTTGATTGCTTTACCCAGCAAGGACGTGGATACTTCCTTCCACACTTACTCTTATAAATTTACAGGAAGTTATAACCTAACCACTTGGGGCATGGATATCGATGCTGCACAAGAAACCTATTTTAAATTAGCAGGTTACGAGTTGGAGGCTCAAAATGGCGATTTGAAATTGGAGGCTACACTACCACCAATAAAGTTTTTGGATTCCAATGTACAGTCCCGAACGGAGAAAACGAAAGACAAATCGGGGAGAGAAACCTCTAAGAACTATTACAAGCATGTACTCTCTTACGAAAGTGGTTTTTCGTGGAAAATAACGGATAAAAGCGGCAAAGAACTCACTAACAAGATGTTCACTACCCAAATGACATCGATCAAGAAGCATGAAGGCACTGAATATGGCACTTATAAAGAGGCCAGCGATTCCTATAACAACAACAGGGCGCAAGTAAATAGGGACATTGCCAGTGGCGAAATTACCAGTTTTTTGTCGGGAATGTACCAATCCATGAATGCGCAGTTTGGTTACAGAGCAGATAAAGACAAATTCAATATTTGGGTTATTGGAAGCAAAAGTCACCCTGAATTTGAGGCATTTCAAACCCATTATGAAACAGTGAAGGCTGCTTTTGCCGGAATGGCCACAACGGGTGTTACCGCAGCCGATTTGGAGGCATTAAAGCCAGCCATTGATTATTATATCAGTATTCCTGAAAAATTTAAGGCAGACGAAAAAGCAGATACCAAATTGCGTTATGCTTCTTATTTCAATTTGGCTAATATTTATTTGATGCTCGATAATACCGATAAAGTAGAAGAATATGCCAATTTGATTATTAAAAACGATTATGACAAAGGCGATGGCAAGGACTTTTTGAAAGATGCCGAAAAACTAAAAGAACTGCTCCAAAAGAAGAAAGTACCTGCTCGCAGATTTTCAAGAAGCCAAAATAAGGCATAATAAAACCTGAATTCATTCCAAAACCATGAAAACAATCTCTTACAATTTTTAACTTTTAAACAATTTTTACAATGAAATCTATTTTAAAATATACCATTCTATGCCTTCTTTTTAATACGATTTTTGCCTCATGTGGTAAAGTAGAAGATGCGGAAAACATTATTACCGATCCAGAAGGTATTAAAGTTGAATTAACATGGACCAATACCGCAACAGATCCTGCTGTTGGTACTGATTTGGAACTCTATGTACGACAAAGTTATAATACATTGTTGAGCAGTAATAATTATTACGAATTTGAAGAGATAGAAATAACACCACAGTTACTCAATGATGGCACCTATAACTTGGACGTTTACGTCGATGATATTGACCGAGTGACCAATTATACCATTACAGTTACGGGTAAAAGCACAAATAAAGTCTATTCCCGCTCTTTCGGCCCCATCAATGCCAGTGATAACAATGCTACACTTAAACCCTTCTCGCTGACGATTGAAGGCGATCGGTACAATGTCTTTTATTAACGAAGACAACGATATTTTAATTTATTGTACCTTTGCATTTCAAAAACATGCTTGATGAAAAAACGAATAACCTTACTTTTTACTTTATTTTGTGTTTTCTTACAAATCATTACCGCGCAACCCGTCAATCGGCTACAAAACACCGATGTGCGTGTAAAAGGGATATTATATCCTTTGAAAACTTTGCCGGATAGTATCAAAACCTATCAGATTATTTCATCTGTTGAACTAGATCAACGATATGCGTCGATAGATGAAAAGTTTATTCAATCGACGTTTCAATTCGAATCCTACGAAAAAACAACCGAAAATCCGCACCTGAAACTCATTGTCAATGTTAAAAAAGCAAGGTTCTCTAGCGCGCTACGCACCCGTAAGGACACCACAAAACAAGTATTTTACTGGATAGAAGAGCGTATTGAGCCACAAATTGAGGTACTGCTCAAGCACGAATCGGGGCAATTGCTGTATTCCTCCGGTGAAAACAAACCAATTTACTACCGTACACCTGAAAAAAAATCAGAAAGGGCAGCCCAAGTAGCGTTTTCCAACAGAATTTACGATCCTGTCTATACCGGTAGTATTGCCGATGAGTATGATAATGCGTTGAATAAACAAGCAAGGTTGCTTAGAAATAACTATAATCGCCAAACAGAAACCATTAGCCTTTATTACCCCCGGAAAGCCCTCTCCGAATTTCGGAAAACGCTCAGTAATATAGAAGCATCGCTCTTGCAAGTGAACAAAGGCAAACCAATGACCGAAATTTTTGCAGGACTTCGCCCGAGTATGGAGTACTTGGAGAAAAATTTGGCAGAGGCCGACCCAAACTCAAAAGCGGGCGAACTCCTGTATGCTGCTTGTTGTCTTAATTTAGCCCAAATTAATCGATGTTTTGATGATTATGAGCGCACTTTTTATTATATACGCTTGCTGATTCGTGCAGATTTTGAAGATTGCAAGGATATCGTAAAGTACTTGGCTGACATGAAAGAGCGCTACGACCTTCGATCGTATTATAAAAAAACAGGACTTGACTTGTATTATGAACAACGGCTAAATGCCAAAAACCGTTTAGATACTTTAAAAAAACAAAACGATGCAGAGGGGTATATTGTATTGAATAACAATGAGATTGTAAAAGGTACGTTGATAAATTTGATTGAAAACTACCAATCCTTAACGGTTAAATTGAAGTATGAAAAAAAATTAAATGCTCCAATAACTGATATTACCTATCCATTGGTGGACGTGAGCGAAATCCACATTAAAGATTGGGATTTATTTGTGGTTCCTTATAATTCAAAGTTCTACTTGGCCGAAAAAGTATATCAATCTCCTTCAATTATAATGGGGCAATCGCTCCCAGGTATGGGAATTAAGGCATCATCGGGTAAACAGTCAGAGGATAATATTTTTTTATTAAAACAGAATGAACGAGAATTTACCATTCTCCAAAGCAAAGATAATTATATTTTAGCGCGTTATCTGGACGATTGCCCAGCGGTTGCCCAACAATTGAAATATGGGTACTATACAACCAATCAGATTTTGGCAGCAGTGATGGACTACGATACTACTTGCGGCTCAAAACAGATCGCCGATAAAGGTCAACCCATCAATATTAAAAGAAAACTACCACCAAGTCCTAATTTTTCCTTGGTTTTAGCACTGGCGTTAACAATATTTCCTCTATTTTAGGTGGAACCGCTACGATAAGAATTTATCATAAAACATTTGTACGGGTCGGTTTTGGGGTTGGTTTTTGGGGGGCTAAATTTTCAGGAGGTATAAAATATGATTTACGTCGCGATATGCGCTATAAAAAAGGGTGGTCTTTAGCGATGGGTTATGGGTACAGCACAGGAGTTGCTTCGGTGGGTAATTTAACATTAAATTCGAGTTCGAGTACAAGTGTCGCAGGTGGCTCCACGACCACCACTTCAAGAAAGGTTGTGATACGGCAATTACCCGTTAATACGATGAGTATTTCTACCATATATAATAGATTTATTAATCGCAAGGTTGCCTTTGTTTTTGAGTTTGGTTATGCTACCGCATTGCAAAAAGATCCTTGGATTGTTATAGAAGGGCAGAATGACCTTAAAGCCCTAAAACCACAGATCAAAATTTTGCAACCGGGCGGGCTTATTTTGGCCGTGGGTATGAATTTTGGTTTATAAGGAACGATAAAATATGATGACCAGTACAGAAAAAAACAAAATACTACTCTTGATCCTTATCGGTATATTGTCGTTCCATGCCAGTCTTTACGGGCAGGTACAACGCGCAAAAGGCTTAGTGTATAACGCAGACAAATACAGCAAATTGGTCAAAACACGCGACTTGGATACAAGAGGTAACACGATGCGTACATTGCCGATCCGATTGAGTTTGCGGCCTTTTTGCCCTACGCCACAAGACCAGGGCGCAGAGCCATCTTGTACGGCTTGGGCTATTGCTTATGGCGCACTCACGATACAAAACGCCATTCAACGAAAAGTAAATAACCCTAAAGATATTGATAAAATAGCCAGTTCAAAGTCTTTTGTTTATAACCAATTGACTGATAATAACCAAGAGCATGTTCCTTCCATAGAGGCCACGTTTGATTTTTTGAGTACCCGTGGCACTTGTCTCGCCGCTACATTCCGCAACGATGTAGCGCTCCATGAAAAACCCGATGAATTGGCTGTATATGAAGCACAAACAAGGCGTTTGGCCAAGGTAATTGAAGTGTATAATCCCGATTCCACCATAACGACAAAAAGACAAATACAACGTTTTAAACGCCTTTTGGCAGATAGTATTCCCATTGTAGTGGGATTAAGGCTGCCCTATAGTTTTTCTAATCTCACAGAAAAAGTATTTTCGTACAACCCTGATGACCCATTGGATACTTCCGCACACGCCTTATGCCTGATCGGTTACGACGATATTGATTCTACTTTTGAGTGTATGAATAGTTGGGGTACTACTTGGGGTGACGACCAAGGGTTTGTACGGTTGCATTATGAAGATTTGTTTGCCTTATTGTGTTGCGCTTATCGCATTACGCCGCAGTTCTTGGTAGAAAAAAAATCGTCTCAAACCAAGGGCAGTGTCGTTGTGCGTCGGAGTGTTGGGTATAATGCATCGCGCATTCCTCAATTTGAAGAAATTCGTGTTCGATACGATTCTACCTATAAATACTACCAGAGCACCCAGCCCGTATGGGAAGTTGGTAGTAGTTTTCAATTTGCCCTGCGGGAAGTCCCCAATGATTGGTGGGTGTATATTTTTGCGATCAATAAAAATGGCGCAACCACGCTTTTTCATAGCGATCAGGTCAATAGTCGCACAGTAGAGAAAGTGATACCAGACGAGGAAACCAAAATCGAACTAGAAGAAGAAGGGACAGATTGGATGGGTATCCTGTATTCAAAGCAGCCAATTGCAGAATTTCAACTGCTACTGCAAAACTTTATGCAAAAAAACACAGCCAATATACCCGAGCAAATAGCGCTATATTTCAATGATATAGTAGAGGACCCGGTGGTGTATGCCACGCATCGAATGGGTTTTGCGCTACCCAAAACGAACACCACCAATGCAGCCTTGATGCTTTTAAAAATAGATACGCATTAGAAGGTTACTCCAACAGTACAAAACCTGCCCAATAATACGGATTATTATAGTTTTCTTGCGTGCTCATCCATTGTTGCGCTGCTTTAAGTGCATCGCGCATGGACATGTCTTTTTCCAAGCAATTTTGATAAAACCTTGTCATCAATTCTTGGGTCGCATTATCGGGAATGCTCCAAAGCGATACCAATAAGTTCTTTACGCCCGCCCGCTTGAAAGCGCGTTGCAGGCCAAATACCCCTTCGTTGTTTTCGATATACCCAAGCCCCGTTTCGCAGGCAGAAAGCACCACCAATTCGGTGTTTTGCAGATTCATAATACTGATCTCAAATGCACTTAAGATGCCATCTTCCTTACCTTTTCGCGGCATTCCAGTGCGCCATGCGTAATTGGCGCCGGCCAGTATCAATCCCGAGCGATTCATTTGATTATCAGCATCTTGTAGCGTAGTATCGGCTAAGAAAAAGCCATGTGTAGCGATATGGATAATGCGCGGCGACTCCTGCTGCTGGCCTAATAATTTAAACGCCTGTTCCGATGCCGCATGACCTTCATAGACATTTACTTTGTATTCGGATTTAATCAATTTGTCCTGTATCACGTCGATCTCCGTTTTAGTGCCATACAGCACCTCCCAATTGGATGTTTTACCGATCTGCCGTTGTTTTGCTTTCTTGGGCATAACGGGTGGCGTGGTTGATATATTTTCCTTCATTTTAATGGGATTATGGATCGCCACAGTATCAGCATCATAGTCAATATTGCCAAAAAGCACTGCCCTTTTGCCTTGTTTTATATTGCTAGGATCGTAATAATCCACTTCAATATTACCAAAAAAACGAGCGGTAAGATCCTTGTTCACGGGTGCTTTATTAAACAAGCAAGGCAGTTTAATTTCTGGTAAAGCGGACTTGCCTTCCAGTGAATACGTATTGATAAGACTTCGAGTACTATTGATCCGAATAAACTCGTATTGTTGGTGTAGGGGAGTGGCCTGCTCCTGTTTGCTGATGGCTGCAATATTCAACCTATGGAAATCACCCGAAGGTGCATAATAGATCTTTTTGGTGTTATTCAGCAGCGGTTGTAGCGGTTTCCACACAAGATCAAATAGGGTAGGTGTATCACTATCGGCTGTAGGGTAGTAAAAATTTTGTTGATAAAACTCTTCATCCAAGCCATTTTTTTGGAGTAATGCACTGAGATCAGTTTGTGTGCACAAGGACACAAAACGCGGCATTTTATACTCTTTTTTGAGTACTAATGCGCCATAACGCTTAGTATTGGTTGTTTGATCGAGGAACGACACAAATTCTATCGCCACCTCTTTGTCGCTCAATCCAGCCCGTACCTGTTGCCATTGTAACGGACTTTGTTCCTTCTTTTTTGAATAACGATACAGTTGGCCCGCGAGTTTTGAATTGCCTTTTTGCAGTCGAATTTTC
The DNA here is from genome assembly GCA_043764095.1 of Chitinophagales bacterium. Lineage (GTDB taxonomy): Bacteria > Bacteroidota > Bacteroidia > Chitinophagales > Saprospiraceae > M3007. Next base: position 137,416 of record JAYUKX010000141.1, on the reverse strand, counting down.
AAATAACAGGTTAAACACCGCAAGGAAGGATCATTTTCATACACCTGTCGAGCAAATGGAACCGACAAGGCTAAGAAATAATTGAAACCACTATTTACCCGATTCTGAATGGTGTTTTCCATCTCGATGGCTCTTTTTTCAAGTTCTGATACGTCTTTGCGCAATGCCATTGGGCGTTCGTATTCACGGCCAATACAGGTCAACAAAGAGTCTTTTGTTTTAAAAAGTTGGAGGGTTTCCGCATCGGCATGCCGTAGTTTCTGCCGGAGCATTATTTCCCTATCAATGGCGTTGTTTTGGAAGCGCAGTATTTGATCATATAACTTGCCTAAAAGACTATCTCCCGATCCATTTTGGATACTGGTGAGCATTGTATTGTAGGCTGTTTGGAATTGTTTTTTTTCCTTTTGGGGATCCGAGGGTTGCGCAAATGCAAGTTGAAGCACTAGTAGATGGCATAGGAACGTAAGGACAACAGATTTGAAAATACCGCATTTGGGTAAAGCAATAAACATAAGATAATATAGGTAATTTGAAGGGCAAAGTTACGATCATTATTTGATATCCGAGCCTTGCTACAAGGAGCCTTTGGAGTATTTAGGTCTCTGTAGGTGTGATGGGCGGGGTTGTTGACTGGATTTTGGGGTTTGGCGGGAAATGACGCTTATTGCGTACTTTTTTTCTTCTCAAAAAAAACCGTTACCTTTGCGCCCGATGGTAAAAATAGGCAACGTAGAATTGGGTGAATTCCCGCTTTTGCTCGCTCCAATGGAGGATGTGAGTGACCCACCGTTTCGCAAATTGTGCAAACAGCAGGGTGCAGATATGGTATATACTGAGTTTATTAGCGCAGATGGCCTGGTGCACGATGCGGTGAAGTCTTTCCAAAAACTCGATATTTTTGATTACGAACGTCCCGTTGGTATCCAGTTTTTTGGTGGTCAACTCGATAATATGATCGGTGCGGCAGAGATTATAGCCGCTAAAAACCCCGATGTCATTGACATTAACTACGGTTGTCCTGTAGCAAAAGTGGCTTGCCGAATGGCTGGCGCAGGACTTTTGCGCGATATCCCACACATGGTGCGCCTTACCGAAGCAGTTATCAAATGCACCGATAAACCCGTTACTGTAAAAACACGTTTGGGCTGGGACGAAAGCACCATCAATATCGTTGAAGTGGCCGAACGTTTACAAGATATTGGCGTTCAAGCCATTACAGTACACGCACGTACCCGCGTACAAATGTACAAAGGTTCGGCGAATTGGGAATGGCTCAACCGCGTAAAGGACAACCCGCGTTTGCATATTCCAATTTTTGGCAATGGCGACGTGGATTCGCCACAAAAAGCACTCGAATACCGCCAAAAATATAATGTGGATGGTATTATGATCGGTCGGGCGAGTATCGGTTATCCTTGGATATTTAGAGAAATTAAACATTTTTGGGCAACCGGGGAATTACTCGATCCTCCGACGGTAAAAGAACGCATTGATAGTGCCAGACAACACCTTACGGATAGCCTCGCTTGGAAAGGACCTAAATTAGGTGTGCTCGAAATGCGCAGGCATTACGCGCCATATTTGCGCGATTTGCCGCATATTAAGCCCTATCGAGCCAAATTGGTCACTTTAATGGAACCAAGTGAACTCTTTGAAGTGTTGGATGAAATCGAAGCAATTTACACCGGTGTATTGCAATTCGAACAGGTAAACGAAACCATAAGTGCATGATCTTTAATATACAATCCCACGAAAGAAAGGTTTTTGAACTCATCGCTCAATGCGCCGAAGGATTGGGTGTGCGAGCGTATGTTGTAGGCGGTTATGTACGCGACCGACTCTTGGGGCGCGCCTCAAAGGATATGGATATTGTTTGTGTGGGAAGTGGTATTCAATTGGCGGAAGCGGTGGCATCCAAACTATATCCTCGACCAAAAATTGTGGTTTACCAACGCTTTGGTACGGCTATGTTGCGTCACGAAGACCTTGAAATTGAGTTTGTAGGTGCGCGTAAAGAGAGTTATAATATGGACAGCCGTAATCCCGAGGTGGAAGAAGGCACCTTAGAAGATGACCAAAACCGCCGCGATTTTACGATTAATGCGCTGGCAGTGAGTCTCAATCCGCAGGATTTTGGTAGCATTTTGGATTCTTTTGACGGATTAGCGCATTTGGAGCAAAAACGTATCAAAACACCCCTGGATCCTGGTCAAACTTTCTCGGATGATCCATTGCGGATGATGCGTGCGATCAGATTTTCTAATCAATTGGGTTTTGAGATTGATAAAACGACTTTTGAAGGCATAAAACAACATAAACACCGGATTTATATCGTATCCAAAGAACGGATTACGATAGAATTGGAAAAAATAATGCGGTGTCCACAACCCTCTATTGGATTTAATTTGCTGTTCGATTCAGGGTTGCTGCACCTGATCATGCCCGAAGTAGTGGCACTACAAGGCGTTGAAGATCGCGATGGCAAGGGACATAAAGATAATTTCTACCATACTTTGCAAGTACTCGATAATCTTTGCAAAAAAAGCGATAATATTTGGTTGCGGTGGTCAGCGCTGTTGCACGATATAGCCAAACCTGTTACCAAAAAATTTCATAAAGAATTTGGTTGGAGTTTTCATGGCCACGAGTGGGTTGGTGCTAATATGGTGCCAAAAATCTTCAAAAACCTTCGTTTACCCTTAGGTGCGGAGATGGAATACGTGCAGAAAATGGTTAAAATGCACTTGCGGCCTATTTCATTAACCAAAGAGGAGGTCACCGATAGCGCAGTGCGCCGTTTGCTTTATGACGCAGGATCGGATGTGGAGGACTTGATGAAACTGTGTGCTTCGGATATCACGACCAAGAATCCTAAAAAAATGGAGCGTTATCTGGAAGGTTATGAATACCTCAAGGAGCGCATGGCATTGGTGAGTGAATCGGATCGAATGCGCCTTTGGCAGCCTGTATTGACTGGCGAAATAATTATGGAAACGTTTGGTATTCCTCCTTCCAAAAATGTGGGCATCATAAAGACGGCGGTACGAGAAGCCATTTTGGATGGCGTAATCGCCAACGATTTGGAGGCTGCCATGCAGCAGATGTTGGTAGAAGGTGAAAAAATTGGACTTAAAAAGGTCAATTAAAACTCAATTTCCACTTCAATTTTTGAAGAGCCTCCTGGGGGAATATTCCAAATATATTGCTGTACGAAACGTTCTGCTTCCTCGTCGCAACCATAACCTAAACGATTGATAAACAATACGGAACGCACTTTCCCGTCGGTAGGTTTTATGTCTAAAATCATGGTAACAGTCCCCGATTTAATGCCATTATCCTTGGCTGCCTGCGGTAGTTTTAACTTAGTTTCCATGTCCTTGCGAAACTGTTCCCAACCAATACTGGGGGCGGGTGGGATAGGCGCACTCGTTCTGGTTTTTGCTGGCGCGCCGACACTAGGCTGCGGTGCAACGACGGCTCTTTCTTTCGCTTTTTGAGCAGTAGGATTTGATTTTGCTTTTTTAAGGAATTCTGTTTCTTTCGATTCGAATAGTTTATCGTCGTCGGTTTTAGTTCCCTCTACTTCTGTAAGAATAGGTGCAGCTGGCGGAGGCGTTGATTCATTTAAGTCATTGACTGCCAGATCGGCTTGAGGCTTAGTGTTTTCAATGGAATCGTATTGTTTTTGAGGTTCAATTTCTGGAACAGTAGATCTTTTTTTAAGTGATTGATCCGACATTACAATATCGGCATTAGGCATGGGAGTAGTTGCTCCTGCGTCTGGCGATATTACAGTTGTTGGGGTTTCTTGTGCTAATCCATTTTCTGTAGGATCGGTTTTTTGTGAAAGCCACCAAGTTCCGATGGATACGCATAACAAGAAGGAAGCGGCTACGGCTAATCTAAAAAACCAAGGATTGGATGGTCGTTTTTCTTTTTTTGCAAGGCGGTTGCGCAAATTGGACAAATGCACCAAATGATCGGTTTCAGGTTGTTCGAGATAACCTTCAATGGCTTCACGACTGAAGGCATCGCAGTTGGCCAGCAGCCTTTGCAATGCTTGCTCGTCGGCGCGGGTAAAATCCCCAGAATGCCATTTTTCGAGCAGATCTAATCCTTTTTTATCGTTTAAGTCCATATTTTACGACCTTTCTAAACAAAGTCGAAGATTGCGTTTACCATTTTGGATATAAGAGCGCACTTTCCCCAATTCTTCCTTGAGGATGTCTGCTATATCTTTATATGATTTGTCCTCGTAGTAAAACCAGAGTACACATTGTTTTTGAATTTCGTTCAATTTGTCGATACACTCCTGTACGGGCAGCGATTTTTGAGGCAATTCAAATTCAAAAGCCTCTTCAATCGCATCAAATTTTTCCATGTTCTCGGGCGCTTGGTAATAAGTAGGTTTTCGGTGTTGTTTGCGGTACTCCATCAGGCAATAATTCCTAGACAGCACGTACAACCAGCCCCTAAACGCTTCAATTTTATGGTCTTTTACTTTCACCGTCAATTCTTCGTAGATACCCATTACGGCATCTTCGGCTTTGCCGGGATCTTTTAGTATTTTTAAGCAAACGCCATAGACCATACCCATATACCGTTCGTACAATAATCCCAAATGCCGTGCGGAACCTTCCGACACGTATTGTGCCAGTAATGCCTCATCGGATACTTGTTCTGTCGTTTTTTGTGAAAATATACGCAACATGTAGCGGCAAAGGTAATCCGATTTTAGCAATGATAAAAGTAATGTTCTTTTGGCGCACGATTTAAGGGATGCTATTTGGAGTAATAATGCATAAATTTATTTTTTGGGATAAAAAATATAGGCGATACAACTTTACATCGTATCGCCTTTAGGTTTTCAAATCCCAAAAAATCAGTTCTATGTTGAATGAGCCATGCGTATTACCATACCCTCCACCAATCCTTCAAGGGTTGCTCTTGGCCATGTTCTTCGTTTGAAGTCTTTATTACTGTTGTTGTTATCGGCATTTTCTTCACTGACTGTTGTGCTTCTAAAAGAGGTTTTATGGCTGGTTTTCCTAGTATTTTATTTACTTTTTCTTTTAAAATAGCTCCTTTTTCTGGGTTTACCATCAGCACATAATTAGCAAAACCTTGTATGGATTCCAAAATATGGCCTTTCCCAAACTTGGCACCCACAAGTCCTTTTGTATCTAAATGATGCAAAACGGCCCTAAATTCTTTTAATCGCTCCCGTGAAATATTCAATTTTTCATTCACAACTACACCGGTTACCTCTTGTCGAGACCCTTTTCGCATGACCTTTATTTTTTTGGGATGTACAACAAACCCTTCATTTTCAATGATTTGCTGCGCTTGCCATAAAACACGGTTAATATCTTGTGTATTGCCACCTTTCTTGGAGCAGGTGATATCATCGGCGTAGCGCGTGTAATTCCAACCCAAGGAGCGGGCCATCCCTTCAAAACGAAGATCCATACCCCAACATAATATATTGGTAATGGCAGGGCTGGTTGGAGCACCTTGGGGTAACCTTCTTGTCCCGTTAGCCACGTGGTATTTTTGGCCATCTAACATAATTTCGTCCGTTTGAGGTTCTGAGCAAAGTAAGGCTAAAACCGTTGCAATTTGCTCAGAATAGCCCAAGGACACAAAAAGTCCTTTAACCCTTTTGTAATGGATAGATGGAAAAAAATCTTTTACATCCAAATTGATCACCACATCAGCACCGACATGGGGCAACGCGTTGCTTACAATGGAACGCTCCGGTACAAAACCGTGCGCAGCGTGGTGCAGTGTGGCTTTGTACAGTATGTTTTCTAAAATCCAATGCTGAGCGGCTTTTAAACGCGGGGCTGGAGCGGAAATTTCACGAAAACCACCTGTTTTTTTGGCGACTTTAAACGACTTATAATGTGAAATATGCGATACTTTTTTGTCGAAAGCAAGGAAACGTATTTCGTTCATCGGCGTTTTCATGGCATCCGACAATTCTTTTAAAGTATTGTAAACCGGTAATCCAAGTGCCTCTAGTTGTGTGGTATTGTTGGTTTTGTTTTTTAGACCAGCAGAAACACCTTCGCCGAGCCATTTAATATCTTGCTCCATTTCGGCAGACCAATTTGAAGCCCTTTCTTCTTTTTGGCGCAAGCGTTTTTCCTTAGTTTCGGTACGGCGCATTTTGGCTTCGGACATCCGCTTTTTGCGCATATCCCGCAACATTTTCTTTTTATTGCGATAAACCGCTTGTTTTTTCACCGCATCGCCTAGTTCGCCCTCCAATGCAACGCGCTGTTGACGTAGTTCCTCGCTGAGTTGGGGAACACCTTTCGAAACATCCCAGAAACCAAGACGTTTCATTTCGTGCAGAATAAATGCATCCCTGCCACCTAATTCTTTGACGTGGTTCCAAAGTTCTTGACGATCCATTTTTTTACTTTTTTTGTAATTTAGTTTTAATTATATTAGAGCAATATCCCTTCTTGTCGCTAAAATATGCTCACAAGGCCCCATTCTCAATTGATTTACTTGGTGGAAATTGCAATCGCAAATGGCTTTTACCAGCCTTTCGTCTTGATCGATATGCAATTCGGTACGATGGGTGCGATTTTTGTCCTGTACTTCGGCGGTGATCGTTTTGCCTTTGCCAACAGATTGCACAACTCTATTATGCACTTGGCCGTTTTCTGCAAATTGTGCTGCTGCTGACTCTCTAGGACTAGAAAAACGAAGCGCATCCGGCAAAAGAGGGTCTCTGCTGAGCTCTCGTATCCGCCATACTTGGTGCGTAAGGTCGTAAATGACCCTTCCTGCTTGGGTGTATGCGCTCAGCGCGCCAGCAATGGTTTCCCGACTAAGGCACAGCCGTTCGGATAAACTATCCGTTGGCTCAAACCACCTTTCGCGCAATGCCTCAAAAACAATGGATTTTGTAGCATTATCCACGTAGGCACGTGGCGCAAGCAGGTCAAAATTGCCCGCACGTGACCAGTCATTGGCCGTCCAGCCCAAAAGCCCGAGCGTAAAGGTCATATCTCCCAAATCGGCTTCAAAAAACGATGGCATTCCAGTGCCTAATAACGTAACTGTAAAACTATTTGCGGCAGGTATTAATCGCTCCATCATCAGTATACGACGACGACCCCAAAGCCGAATTTCTTGGCTGGTGTGTCCAGTATAAATAGAGCGAGCGCAGGTTAATTCGATATTCCAAGGCTCAAAAATCAGTTTTACTGGCTCACCTGGTCGTAGTACCCAACGCAAAGAGCGAGGGCCTTCCTGCTCTTTATGGCGGCGTAGTTTGAGGCAAATATTATACAAATCTGTTGGATGCAATTGGAACCGCACCGAAGGCATGGTCATGGCGGAACTCACCTGAAGAAAGCCACGCACCCAAGTGTCAGGTAGGTCAATTTTTACTTCTTTCCATGCATCGTCCGTTGCTGTTTGCACTTCAAATCCACTGGGATCTACCTTTAGTTCAGTAACTTTGTAGTCGCGTATCTTTTGGAATTCGTTGTAGAGTTTTTTTGAATAATCGACATTGGTGGTACCGCAACGAAAATCTTCAATTGCTTCAAAAACGTTGTAATTACAAGCCAGTTTCCCATAAGTGCTTTCGTCTTTGCTAAAGCATTCAAAAAAGAGTTGATCGGGGTGTACTGTAATCACAGGGTCTAATACCCAAGCGATATCGGGTGTGTTTTGCCAAACATATTGCCTGTATTTGTTTTGCGCCTCCCAATACGGCTTCATATATTTGGACTCTTCTTTTCTTATATGGCCAATATCTTCTTTTAAACGGGTTATTTTGGCCTCCAATTCCTGTTGGTTGCCTACTAATGAGGCGATATGCTCGCCTAACAGCAAATCTTCTTGCGTAGAGAGCCATTCTTTATAAGCGGTTTTATCATTGGCTTTGAACATCAAATCGGAGACAACTACGGCATTCAGCGCTGAAATAGCTTCGCGAAACGGTATTTTTTGCGACAACTTACCCATAAAATAGGTCGGTTGGCGCAAGGTATCCGGTGCAAATTGAACGGCAGTGCCTCCCGCACTATCAGATACAGCAGACGAGCCAGCAAATTTGTAGTTGAAGCGCATAATTAGGTGTTGATTTAGTAATTGAATGTATTTGTTCTTTAGACCCGACGCATGATACCTTCGTACATGCTTGGTTGTAAGCGAATCAACTCCCGCGGCCCAAGGCCACCTGGTATAATAATTTATTGCAGCGTCTTCGACGCAGAACCGGGTAATAAAATATTATACCAGGTGGCCTTGAAGGCTGCAATATGAAGATTCGATTTACAGGCGAATGCGTAGTTTGGTAACAAGGATGCCGAAGCAGCATCCGGATTGCAAGGTTTTTAGCACATGCGCCGGGTCGTCTAGAAATTGTTTTTATTTAATATTTTTTGGGGGAGGGGGACCCGACGCATGACACCTTCGTACATGCTTGGTTGTAAGCGAATCAACTCCCGCGGCCCAAGGCCACCGGTACTACTGTGATATTGCAGCGTCTTCGACGCAGAACCGGGTAATATAACAGTAGTACCGGTGGCCTTGAAGGCTGCAATATGAAGATTCGATTTACAGGCGAATGCGTAGTTTGGAAACAAGGATGCCGAAACAGCATCCGGATTGCAAGGTTTTTAGTACATGCGCCGGGTCGTTCCTTAATTGGTTTGAATTGTAGTTCTTTGCGGAGAAAAACCATCTAAAATGATAGATGGATATTTTCCGTTTAAATCCCTCATCAATTCAATATATTTTGCTTTATCTTCTGCTACTGTCGTCAATGAAACTTTATTCAAAATATGGGCTACTGTTGCTGCTGCTTTTTCCGATGACAGGGCTTCTTCTTTCAAAAAAGCGTACACCATATCTTTGGCTTTTCTTCCCTTGTTGACTTGGAGTAATACTGTAGCACAATAGAAATTTAGTTTTTCGAGTGCATCGGGTTGCCCCAGGGCATATTTCTCCAAGAATTGTGCTGCAAACGCTTGTATCTCTGGTCTTGGGTGTTGACTGAGTTGTAGTAAAAATGCTGCTCCATCTTCCGGTTGCAGGTATTTTTCTACTATTTTTTTACCAAATAAATGAACATCTGCTCTTTCACTATCCATTACTGCAACCATCATTTCAGGTGTCCATTCCATTGTCCCATAGTTTTGCTCAAAATACGTGAAGCCAAATTGCCTAGTATCTTCCCATTCGCATTCGAGTAGCCGAATGGCATCTGCACTTTCGTAGCGCATGCGAGGTATATGGTTTTGAAACATTTGCCAGCATACTTGTCGTACAGCCAATACCTCGTGTTCGCCCAATCGGACGATATTGCGCACTGATAGGCTTTCGGCGGTTACAAAATGCTCCACTAAAAATGCCGCAAGGGTATTTGCTGGTATATAGTTGGCATTCAATAGTTTAAATATGATTTTTCGGTCAATAAAAGAAAGATATGTTTTCAAGTAGTTTGTAACAAATGATAATGTTTCCTCGTGTACGTTTTCGGTATTTTCTTTTTTTAGCAATATATTTATACAAGTGCCAAGTATGCGTTGGCCAAAATCTGCTTCTTCGGCAATGGCACGCAACGCATTGGCGCGCATATTTTCGCGTATTTCGACTTGTGTATGGTCTAAATTTTGAGTAATTATTGCTTTGCGATCCAATAAATCAGGCAAAGCAAAGGTGTTCATAATGTCCATACCTTGCCTTCTTACGCCTGCAAACTTGGAAGACAAAAATGCCTGTAACTGTATATCCGAAAATTGATCTAGGGTAAGCGGACGTTGCTTGATTAATTCGGCACCAAATACTGCAACTATTTCTACCGGGTGTTGCAATAGTTGTTGTAAAATAGATCGACTTAATTGTCGCAAACGTTCCGCTCCCCAATCATTCGCATGTGTAATCAGTTCATGGGCAATTAAATAGGTGTTGATAGGATTGTTTTCTGCTGTTTCCGTTTTGTCATTCTTCGTTTTTTCAATGGGCAGCGCCAATAGCCAAGCGATCAATCTACCCACTAATACTTGCTGTTGGGTTTCATTTAGAATATTCAAAATTTGGGGCATCGCGGTATATGCCTCCTGCCGTAGATCTGCTTGTTCGTGCACCAACAATTGGAATACAAATTGGCTATCTTGAATAAAAAATGAAAGATTAGTTTTCATCCATCCCAATGCTTTTTTTCTCACTTCTAGGTGCGGTGCTTCCAACATAGCCAATACAAGATCGCGATCGGGCACTGCGGTATTGATACGCGATTCCGCTATTTGTAAGGCAAATAGAGCCGTTGGACGGTGCTTTTTGAGCATCATTTTAAGCAAAAGGGTACTGTCAAAACGTTCCGAAATTGTTGTTTTTTCAGGATGCGCTTCAAAGCGGCGCAAGGCAAATGCTTGCACCATATCGGCATTGGATTCGGCCAAAAGATGGATATAGGCTTGTGGGCAAGCGTCCCAAAGATCGGTATGAGGTTCAAAATGCTTGGATATATCCTGTTTCTTATACCGTGTAATATCGCTTCCGCTCACTGACCAACGCGTATCTGATTTAGACAGTTTAAAAATGTCATTTCCGCCAAAGAGTAAGTAAAAAAATGCAGGATATTCACTAAATGCGGGGAAAAGTGTATCTTTTACTATCCAGTTACCCTTGGCTGAATTGTACTGATACCTACTCTCACTGTGTTCAATACTAGGTTTTTGATTATCGTCAAAGGCCAATAACACACCGACCGCTATTTTAACAAAGGTGTTATCTTCCAGTGTTAATGTGTCGAGCATGGTTTGGAAAGTACGCCGAATAAACCAATTGCGCGTTTTATTGGAATAGGCTAATCGGCTATCTTCTTTCGCGAGTTCTTGCTTTGTATCGACGCTTTGCCATTGTCCATCTAATTCCATATAAACCGTTGAATCGTATTCCGAAGCCGAAAATTGACCCTTTTCATCGCTAAAACGTTTGGTCAATATGCCAAATAATTCGGCATCGAATAGCATTTCGGCCATTTTGTACAAATGCCGTAATACTTTGAAATATCCAGGTTTAAAAGGCGCATTTACGGCAAACCAAATGATGGCAGGGCGGGCTGATGGTGCGTCTTTTGAAAGGGCATAAAGCACCTCGACAAATGAAAAACTACTTTTTTGCCTGTTTTCTACATAATCTTGTAGCGTGAGTTGTAGGAGCGAGGATTGTTGTTGTTTGAGTTGGTGTTGAAATGAAGGTGGCAATTTGAGGGCTAGCGTTTCGCGCCAAATCCGGGTTTCGTGGCTTTGGAATACCTGTGTACCTACTAAATGCAAAAACGCATCTTGCTCTGTTTGCATGAGCGTAGTTAATACCGGTTTTACGCTGTCTTTTTGTGCTTCGGTTGCTTTTTGCGCGCAACGAACAATAGACCAAAGCGTACAATAGCGCAACAATACTGGATTTTCGCTGGTTTTTAGTTGGAGTATAGCAGCGAGGTGCGGCAATGCTTCGGGCAAAACTAGCACCCCAGCACGCCATACCACCCGCGATAAAGACCAGTTTTTGCCTATCTGTTTTTGAGGCGCACGGGCAGCCAATTCCAAGTGACCAATAATTGCTTTGTTTCTGGCTTGTAGGTTTTTCTTAGCAAAAGAACGTTTAGGACTGCCGCTAGGAGCATCTGTTACAGCATAACCCTTTTTGGTTTTTTCATTGAGTAAGGCGTTGAAAATCTTTTCGGCTGCTGCTAGGTTCACTGGATCGGGTGTTTTAGTGCCGCTTTGCAGGACATTACCACGCCTTCCATACTCAAAATAAACAGTGTAGGAGATGTTGTCGATTTGGCGAAGTTCCAAGTGGTAAACCTTATCTGAATTGTTTTCGTGGAAATGGAGCCACACTGATTTCACCACACCCTCCTGCTCACCCGAATCGACATAACTACTACTTGAATCCTGATTTGCCGAAGCATCAGTTTGTTCTGGAGTAGCATTGCCGAGTTTGCGAAAAAAGTCGAGTAAGCGCATGGTAAAATAATTTTAAAAAGTTCCTTGTGTTCGAATGGTTGCTTTAAAGTATATTTGTGCCCTAAATAATGCAACATTTTGTATGATGTAATCTCTAAAGTGTCGCTCTTTCGTTTTGACCTTACAAAGATACAGGTGGCCTGACGCAATCTATTTGCGTTGATAAAACTTTTTATGTCGAAAAATAAAAATCAGTTAGCGCGCTTCCGCCGCATACACGAATTACTCGCCTTGCGCAAGGGTACAGTGGTAAAACCCGATGAGTTTTGCCGCGCTTGCGATATCAGTCGCCGTACCTTGGATAACGATATTGCTTTTATGCGGGATGAATTTGAGGCACCTATTATATGGGATAAAAAACGGCAAGGGTATTGTTACGAGCGGCCTTTTGATTTGGCGGCTCAAGTTGCCTTAAATATGGAAGACGTACATCGTTTACATGTAGCGGTGGAGACCTTGGCGCAATTTGAACATTTAGAAGTGTTTCGGGATTTGCGCGATACAGTAGAAAAAATCAGGAAAGGCGTGAGTGGCTGGGTGCGCAATACTGGTGCAGCGAAGGCTATTTATTTTGAACCTGTGCAGTATGCAGGTACGGAATACCTTCCATCCTTGTTGCGCGCCATTGAGGAACGAAGAAAAATTATATTTAATTATCAGTCCTTTTTGAGTGATGAACCCACGGCCTGCGAATTGGAGCCTTATTGTATCCGTCAGCACGACCAGCGTTGGTATGTAGTAGGGCATTCGCCGCAATATGCCTATTTAAAGCCTTTTGCACTCGATCGAATTACCTCAAAGCCTGAATTGACCAAACACATTTTTGATCAGCCAAATTTTAATCCCGACCAGTATTTTCAACATATATATGGTATGCACACCGAACCGATAGAGCAGGCGCAAGAAGTACGGTTGCTTTTTTCACCTTTGCAATCGCGTTATTTTGTGTCAAGGCCATTTCATCCTTATCAATTGGTAGAAGAACGACCTGATGGCAGTATTGTCGTAGGGTTTAAAGTTTGCATCACGATTGAGTTGATTCGAAAACTGGCCAGTTATGGCAATGAGGTAATCGTTCTTGCTCCGGAACAATTAAATACTACGTTGCGTGCTTTTTTCGAAAAAGGCTTGGTTGGCACAAACAGATAGAGTAAGATCTGCAAAATACATTTTAAGTCCGCATTCGAGACATCGTAATAGGGATTTTGGCGGATTCTGAATAACCATCTGTGTACCCCTTCATCTCTGCACCACTTTCCATCATTTTTAAGTAGTAAACCCCGGGCATTAATTCATTATGAGGGTCTTCTTCTTTTACTGTTTTTAAATAAAGAGCACCCGTTTTATTGTTATAAGTACCTTCCACAAATTCTTTGGGATTACTTTCTACCGTTTCTTGAGTGTTTGGATCAAATCGGCTAAGACTCCAAGTGATGGTGCCTGTCACCTTTCCGTTTGCATCGGTTTCAAGATAAATATTATAGGAAAAATCTATTGACCAGGATCCTTCCCAATAGCCATGAACGGTAGGCATATCGCCCGTTTGTGCATTAAGGGAAAATGAGGATAAACAGCAGAGCAGTGCAATGAAGCGTATGGTATGTTTCATAAAAAAATGGTGTTGATTTGAATGGAGTTATAACGTTAGACAATTCCAATTCTGTATTTATTGTACCCTTTATTGAAAAAAAAGTTTGTATCGACTAACATTTGATTTTTCCCAGCGTTCAACAATTTCAATCCTCTAATCGACTGTATTTCGTGTTTTTTTATGTGTAATTACTTGATTGTGTAAGTGTTAAATTTTTTAACGACCACAACATTTTTTCACGATGGTGGGTTTATTGCCCATATTTATTTAATCCATGAGATCCACTGTCTGCAGCAGAACGATCCCGCCAACGTAGTCCCTGTATATTTTTCTTCCGTATAATTATCGGCTTTCGTAGTGCCGACCTGCGGTATGGTTCCCCACCGAATGTAGCTATAATTTTTAAATTAGTACAGGTGCGCCTCATGGCAGCATCCTGACTTTTAACAAATAAAATTTAAAAAAAACATAAATTTGGCAGCTTCATTTTGCCCCTATCTTCGTTATTCATCGGTTGTTTAGTACCACTAAATGCCCTCTTCATGCCTTGATAGAGACAAAATCATCTCCCCAAATTTGCACTTTTTTTAAATTTTATTTTTAATCCATTTTTTCATTTTAAATCCGATTTAATATGCTACTGCCTTCGTTGACACGTCTCCTTTTTGGAGCACTATTTATTTTATGCACCAGTCCGGTGTTTTCCCAAATTTCACCAATTGCAAACCTCGTTTATACGCAATTTGAGGACGATCCAGCCATCACAACAATTGCTCCGTTTACTATTCTCCATCAAAAAAATCAGCAAGCGCTTAAGGTTGCTCCCAATGCCCAATTCCTCACTTTAAATCACGCTGTTCTCGGCGAAATTTGCCAAAACAAACCGCACAACGTAACGCTTAAATTGCCTTATCAAGGCAGCACAATCCTTGTTGATCTCACACGCAAGGACATCACAACTGACGATTTCTCGATTATTACAGAGCGTTCCAACACACCAACCCCGTACATCTCTGGTGCTCATTACAGGGGAATTGTACGCGGTGATGATCGTTCTGTGGTGGCTATTAGTTTCTTTGAAGACGAAGTAATGGGTGGAATTAACACCAATGATAAAGGGAAATTAGTGCTGGGGCGTTTAGCCGATCGCGGTAATATCGACCATTATATTCTGTATTCTGCCAATGAAATGACAGTACAAAACCCATTTAGTTGTGCTACCGAAGCAGTGGAAGCAACCCCAACCATCAAGCATGAAACGCATGGTGGCGGTACTCCGGAAGTGACCAAATGTGTGCGCGTATTTATGGAAGCCGACAACGAATTGTTTTTAGACAAAGGCAGTTCGATCCAATCAACGGTGAATTACCTTTTAGGCATGTTCAACCAAACGGCTACACTCTATGCGAATGAGCAAATAACGACGATCGCCTCTCAGATTTTTGTTTGGACAACCCCAGATATTTATACACCTACGAGTAGTGCCACTGTTCTTAATCAATTTTTGTCATTTCGTACCTCTTTTAATGGCGATATTGCCCATTTAGTAGGCTTAGGTGGTAATAATTTGGGTGGTATTGCTTATGTAGATGTATTGTGTACTTCTTATAAAGCCGCATTTAGCGATATTGCCACAACTTACAGCAATGTACCAGTTTATTCATGGACAGTCGAGGTATTTACCCATGAAATGGGGCACAACCTCGGTTCTCGCCACACACAATGGTGCGGTTGGTCGGGCGGCCCTATTGATAATTGTGTTTCAGCAGAAGGCAATTGTTCGCCTGGCCCAACACCTACCAACGGTGGTACCATAATGAGTTATTGTCACTTGACAGGAATTGGGATCAATTTTAATAATGGTTTTGGGCCGCAACCAGGAACAACCATTCGTAATTCGGTGACTAATGCTTCTTGCATTTCTGCCAGTTGCCCAACAGCCGCTTGCGATGCTCCAATCTCCTTAACCATCACTAATATCACTGGAAATGGCGCAACAATAGGGTGGGGGACAACTAATGGTGCAACTGGTTATGTACTACGGTATAGGCAAGTTGGGGCTGGTGCTTGGACGACGATTAACACCCCGGCTAATCCTTATATCATAACGGGTTTACCAGTAAATGATGAAATAGAAGTAGCTGTTCAAAGTCTTTGCGGTAGTAACTCATCCGATTATAAAAATGGCACACTTTTCATTACAGGTGCTTCGGGTGGAAGTGGCGGCGGTGGCGGCTCCACCTGCGATGCGCCTACCAATCTTTCAGCCCAGCCTTCATCTACTTCCGCTCAGACGAGTTGGAACACTGCAAATGGTGCTGCGTCCTATGACATTCAATGGAAAGTCAATACAAGTAGTACGTGGGGAACGGCGGTGTCTGTTACGAGTAACAGTTACAATATCAATAACTTATCTGCTGCAACCACCTATAATGTACGTGTCGCAACTGTTTGTAACGGCGCAACATCTGCTTTCTCTACCACCACATTTACGACTTCGGGCAACGGAGGAGGCGTTAATTGTAACGCACCGGCAAATATTTCTTCTTCTGGTATTACTACAACGACTGCTCAAACATCGTGGACGGCAGTAAGTGGTGCAAGTTCTTATAATGTACAGTGGAAAACTAGCGTAAGTACCACTTGGAATACGCCTGTAGTAGTGACGGCCAATAGTTATGCTATTAGTGGCTTGAGTGCTGCAACCATCTATAATGTACGGGTTTCTACGGTTTGTGGTAGTACTTCATCTGGTTTTACAACGGGTACATTTACCACTGCTCCGCTAGCAGGATGTGGCGCATCGCCTACTGTGACCACTACGCCAGCACAAACAAGCGCAGTGGTCAACTGGGTAAGTTCGCCAGGTGCAAATACTTATACATTAGAATGGAAATTAGCGACTTCGGCCACTTGGAACAATGCCGTAACAATGAGCAATACCACTTATACGATCAATAATTTAGTGACTAATACAGCGTATGATGTACGTTTAACATCTACTTGTGCTAATGGTGTTTCTACCCCAACGGTTTCTTTGTTTAGTACAGCGGCAACGGCGGTTACATGTAATTTGCCCACTAATTTTAATGTAACTGTTGGCACAACCAATGCGGCTACAAGTTGGAATAGTATGACAGGTGCATCCTATTATCGGATACAATGGAAAGCCACCAACAGCACTGCTTGGGTTACTTTAAAAACGACATTTAGTGCCAATTACAATATTACATCCCTAGTGCCGGGTACGGCGTATCAAGTAAGGGTTGCTACGGTATGCTCTGCTGGGCAATCGGCGTTTACTACATCTACCTTTACAACGGCAGGAACGGGTACATCTTGCGGAACACCCACAAATTTGACCGCAGTACCTTCATCATTGAGTGCGCAAACTACGTGGACGGGAGTTTCAGGAGCCAATTCCTATTCCATTCAATGGAAAACGTCCTCCAGTGCTGTATGGGGAACGGCAGTGAGCGTTACGACTGCTAGCTATAATATCGCCAACCTTAGTGCTTCAACCGATTATAATATCCGTGTCGCTGCTGTTTGCAATGGTGTACTTTCGGCTTATATCACCACCTCGTTTTTGACGACTTCGTCGGGTAGTTGTGGTGCGCCCGTTACTATGACCGTAACACCCACAACAGTAAGTGGCATGGTGAATTGGAGTCTTGTTGCAGGTGCAAGCGCTTATCAAATACAATGGAAGGCAACGAGTAGTAGTACTTGGGGGGCATTAACCACAGTAAGCACAAATAGTTTTAATATTACAGGCTTGGTAACTTTGACCGATTACAATGTCCGCGTTCGTAGTATTTGCAATGGCAACTCTTCGGCTTACACAAATGGGCAGTTTACGACCACTAATAATGGCGGAGGAACTACATGTAATCCTCCTGCAAGCGTTATGGCAAATAACGTACAAGCGAGTTCCGTCCGTATCGATTGGAGTACAGTAAGCGGAGCCGTTTCTTATTCGATACGTGTTCGAACTGTGGGCAATATCAATTGGTTCACGTTTACAGGGCTTCCTGCTCCTGGCGTAACGATCCAAAATTTGCTCTCTTCTACAACATACGAGGTACAAGTAGCGGTAACGTGTAGCAATGGTGGTACCTCTGTTTATTCACCAAGTACCACATTTACGACACCCGCGCTATTCGTCGAACCGGAGGATCGTTCGGATTTGGTAAAAATACCCAAAAACAATGGTTTTACGGCATCCGTTGCGCCTAATCCATTTACACAAAACGCTCGACTTATTATTGATAATCAAGAAGATATACCTGCACAAATCACTATTTTGAATTCATTTGGGCAAGTGATTTCAGATCAGCATACCACATTAAGGGGAGGTAGCACTGATTTGGACACTCCAACGCTACCTAGTGGCGTGTATTTTGTGCGCGTTCGGATCGTATCTGAAGTGCAAACTGTACGCGTTGTAAAACATTAAAATACTGCGTTCCAAACCAATTGCGGCGTACTGCTTTAGTCAAACGAGACTATGGTAGTACGCCGCGTTGTATTATACTTCGACTTTGTAGTTTTTGTGGATGAAAATCGTGCAACGTCCTCATGAATCTATGCACAAAAACTAACGACGCTCGGTATGAATTTACCGACCAAAAAGGTAACCCAAATTAAGGCCAAATGCGCGGTATTTGTATCGAGCATTAAAATATTGAATGCCTGAATAGGCAAAGGCAGCGATGGTCAATGATGTATTAGTAGAGAGCGGAACACCAAAGCCTGCCGAGAGTCGTGCGCCCAATGCATTTTGCTCAAACGGAGTCAAATCAGACGATTTTGTGATTTTCCCATAACTTTTCGATGTATATCGGTAACCTAACAAAAAACTTTGAATTATCCCGCCCTGTACAAAGGGTACTACTTTTTTCGTAGGAAACTGTACACGAAATTCAAAAGGAATTTGGACAAAATAACGTTGGTCCTTAAATTCATCGTCCAATAACGGATCGCGCACATATTGGCCGTTTACATTTTCTGATGGCAATTGACTATTGTCTAGTTTTGTATGAGAGCCAAACTGTAAGCACTCAAGTCCTGTAACAAAAAAAAGTTTTCCTTTAATCTGCAAATGGTAGTGTCCACCGAGCATAAACCCTAATACGCTCTTATTGTTGTCGTAAAATACGGGACTAATTTTGTGATTTTGGTAGCCGGATAAGTTAATTTCCCATTTGTTTTGCGCCTGTAAAAACAATGGAAGGATGATGAGTACTGCAAGAATGAGTTTTTTCATGATGAAATGATTTGTTTATAAGTATGTTATTTTTCGTCGCATCCAATAGGCTGTCCAGGAGGAATTACTACCGTTGGTATGGGTTTAAATTGCTCTGGTTTTTCCCTGAATTTTTTTATTTGAGCCAATAAATAGGTCCAATTTGCATTATTTTCAACATCCGAATTATTGGACAAACGCTTATTAAGATCAATTTCTAGTGCATTGATTTCCAATAAAATAGCACCTTTTACGCTGGGTGTTGTCAGATCCGACATGGATATGGTCAATAATTTATTGACGTATAATTGCTGCTCAATTCTGCTAATTTCCGCTCCCATGCTTGTGGCGTTATTCCCATTGTTCCAAATAGTGCTGCGTACTTTTTGCAATAAGGTATGTACCGATAATGCCCGCAATGCGCCACGTGCTTGTTGCTCCGAAATTCTATTCAGTCGTTCAGGCAAAAGGAGCATATCCAAACCCAAACCAATACTACTACTTGCTGCTGCCAATGGATCAAAAAAACCACCTGTATTGCTTTGAAAAACCTCTCTATCGCGGTCAAAACCAATGGGTTGTGGCGGTATCAATCGAATAATATTTTCTGGCAATGCCAAGAAATCGGGTTGCAACGTTTGCAATAATGCGTCCAATGCTTTTTGCTGAATTGCTTCAGAGACAGGTGTATTTGTTGCTTGCCCGTCGCCTCTCACCGAATAAGTATAATTGACGCCACCAATTACTTTTGAAACGGCTTCCACCTGATAACGATGTGCAAGATAAAGTGGCACTAAAACCCGCTCCAAATCGGCCATTACACGTCCTTTTGGTACCGATTTTTCACCAAAATGTTTCAATCCTACGTTGCGCACCTGCAATAATCGCAAAAGTTCATCTGCCGCACTATTCCCATTGTCCCATAAGTGAGCATCAGGGTGTCCGCTATTGGCCGGGCGAGCGCCATCGTCCGAGATATGCGCTAAACCTAAGCGGATATTTTCCTGAATAATTTTATCCAATTCAACCGATTCATTTGCTCCATCGGGGAAATCTTGGTAACCATACAGAACAGCGCGTTTGTCCCATTCCCCAATTTTATCATCGTAAGCCTTTGAAAAGTCAAGATCGCCATTGCTATCCAAAGTAATATAAGGATGTGGATAATCCATTACAGATGCCCGCCCGTCCATACTTGCCGCAAAATTATGTGCTAAACCAATCGTATGACCAATTTCATGTGCAGAAAGTTGCCTGAGTCGCGCTAACGCCATTTTTTCTGAAACATCATCTGAGATTTGATCGCTATCAAAAGGAGACCTCAAACCTTGCGCAATCAAGTAGTCCTGCCGAACACGTAAAGACCCAAGTGAAACATGTCCTTTGATGATTTCGCCCGTACGCGGATCGCTCACTGTACTACCATAACTCCAGCCCCGCGTGGAACGATGCACCCATTGTACTAGGTTATATCTTACATCCATCGGATCAGCATCTGCTGGTAATTCCTTCACAATGAATGCGTTGCGATAACCCGCCGCTTCAAATGCCTGGTTCCACCACCGCGCGCCATCCATCAATGCCGATTTGATAGGTTCTGGAGCGCCAGGATCAATATAATAAATAATAGGTTCAACGGGATCGCTTATGGCCGCAGTCGGATCTTTCTTTTCCAACCTGTGCCGAACAATATAGCGTTGGTTAATCGGTTGGCTAATGGGTACTGAATAGTCGTACCAACTGGTTTCAAAATAACCACTGCGCGGGTCAAAACGGCGCGGTTTATATTGGTTATCAGGCAGTTCGATAAATGAATGATGCTGCCGCACCGTCACTGCCGATGGGGTAGGGGTGACCGAACGAATATACCCGCCCGTTGGTTTCCCTGTGAAAGTCAGCGTGGTTTCCCATTCAGAATTCTTTGGAAAATTTTTGGTACGTTCCAAATATACCGCAGAACGACTTGGATCAAGGGTATAATTACCTTGTTTGGCATCGGATAAAACACCGACGACATCGCGGGCATCTTGCATTAAAAAAGGCGTAAAATCGACCAAATAACGGTCTTTATCCATTGCGGTAATCGTAAATCCCCACAGCACCGACTGCGCAAATGCTTCTTCTACCGATCTTCGTTCCATTATATTTGGGCTACTAGCGCGATAAGACAAATTGGGCTGAACGAGTAGTATTTTGTTGCCACTACGCACAAACTTAAGGACACGAGTATCTCCCAGTTGGCCCCTGTCAAGGCCAATATCGTTGCTGCCAACGCCTGCGGGCAAAGAGTTTACATACAAAAACTCTTGGTCTAAACGATTGATTTCCAACCAAATTTTACCCGTTTTTTCATCCCACCAATACGGAAAGTATCCTGCAAAGGCTTTGTGGTTGCGTGTTTTTGCCGTGATTGAATCAAGCGACACCAGCGGTGTAGGCTTGGTAGTAGTAATAGCGGTGTTTTTTGGAGAACATGCCACCACTACAATATTAATAACCAATAAAAGTAAAAGATTCCTCAACATAGCGCGATATTTAAGAAGGTTATCCGTGGAAGGTTGCAATGTATAAAAGGTTTTAGTTACGGCAGTGTATAAAATGACATATCAATAAGATTTGTGCATTTATGAACAAGAAAATGCACAAATCTTCACGCTACATGACAATGTTTTCAGGTTTTGCCCAAAAAATGTCATGTAGAATGAAGATTTGACAGCAAAAACCGTTTAGAGGTAGATTTGATGATAGGTGTTCGCCATGGATTGCTTATTTTTTGATTGTGATTGAAAAAATATGTACCGAGCCTACGGGGCTCTCAATCTACCCCCTACCGGCAAGTGGAGAGCCGTAGGCTCGGCACATATTCCGTTATTTCAAATCTTCAAAAATGTATCTTTACTTATCGGTTCCAACGAACCCCCAAATAAATAATATTCCCACCCATTGGGGCCCATAATTGAGATCCATTAAAATAAGGGCTTTCTGGTTGATCATAAGCCAATATGGCATGGTGCTGTTGGAAATTGGTCAAATTTTCGCCTCCTAAATAAATTTCCATTTTACTAGAAAATACATAAGTAACTTGCGTATTCCAAAGCGAATAGACCGGACTATGGGTAGGGAAATCATGGGTAAATTCATGCGGAACTTGGGCGTTATTGGGCAAACGTTGTTGTCCTACCAATTGTGTGCGCACATTCATTAACCATTTTTTATTTGGAGTGGTATAGTCTAAAGTGACTAAACCCCTAAAACGCGGCGTAAGCGGTACCCACCGTAATACACCATCGCTATAAGTGGTACGTACATCTTGGTATTTTGCGCTAATTTTTGCTTCAAAGCCCTTGAAAAAATTGTATTGCGCCATAACCATTGCCACTTTTGAAAACGACCGATTACCTTTGGTTTCATAAAAATTAATGGCCAATGGTGTCTGATCTACATCCACTACAATTTGATTTTGAAAATCAGTTTCATACAAATCTAACGAAACAGATCCCTTTTTGCCTGCTAATTTGAAATTATGCGTAAAATTGACCCCGTAGTTCCATGCCGATTCCATACCCATATTAGGCGCAAATACCAATGCTTTATTGCTGGCCAATAGGCTTACGTTTTCGGCTATTAAATTAGGCGAGCGGTATCCTTTGCCCGCCGACAAACGCGCCACAGTCTCCGTTGTGAAATTGTACTTAACACTAGCGCGAGGGGTAAACAACCAACGTTGGAAACGGCTATTCCAATCCAAACGAGCACCCGCCACTACTGTAATGTCGGGAATGCCTAACTTAAGATTAGGCCGATTAAAAGTGTATTCCCCCATAACGCCGGGTACAAATTCTTTGCGATCCAAATTACTTTCGTTCACAGCCTCCTTAATATCATCGTACTGAATAGACGGTGCTATCACATATTTATGGTCGGTAGTCCCAATAATACTTTGATAGAGGGTTTGCCAATACACCGATTGCTGAGTGGCTTTCCAAATATTGGGGCCATAATTCGCATCGGTGCGGTGCCATGATGTGGAGGCCATATTGCCCAATTGCTGGTAAGGTTTCCCGCCAAGGCCCTCGAATCCAAATTTTCCCCAAGCCTCTATGCGTTCATTGCGTTGATTGACATCAAAAAGACGATTTTGGCCTTCAATAGGTTTAATCTGTCCACTCAAACGCTGATCCGTTAGTGCTTGAACATTAAATTGATAGCACACTTTATCGCCTTGGTATTGGTGCCGGTAAAGCGCATTTAGTTGATGCCGATTGGGCATATCGTAAAAATTATCGTTGTTTCTGTCCCATTTATTTTTGACAAACGACCCGTGTAATAATAAACCATTAGCGGTTTTATCATTTTTTACTTTATTCAAATGAATATTGGCTTCTCCACGGCCTTCCGTAGAAGTAAACAGGTTGACAAACAACGGTTTATCCGTCAGCGGTTTTACAATATCTGCATTGATTTGCCCGGTCATTCCGCTGTAGCCATTGACAACTGTACTGGCTCCTTTCGCCAAAAGAATACCACTTAACCATGATCCAGGCACCATTTCAAACGCAAACGGTGTGGCAATACCATTCAATGTAGGTCTGTTTTCTAGCAAAAATTGGCTGTAAATACCGCGTAAACCCAGCATTTGAATTTCTTTTACGCCAGTTACAGCATTTGGAAAAGCCAAATCGACAGTGCCATTGGTTTCAAAACTTTCCGATAAATTACAGCAAGGTGCTTTTCGCAATTCTCGCCCATTGATACTTTCTATATTGCGCGGATCGAGTGTGCTTACTGAGTTGCCAAAACGCTGTTCTGTGATATCAACCCCCTGCAATGCTGTAATACCTTGAATAACGACCCAAAGACTATCTTCTCCGGGCAATACCTCAATAGTAACCACATTATAACCGACATATTGCACCACCAAAGAATCCGGTTTTGTACGTGCGGGCAACCTAAATGTGCCATCTATATCGGTATTCGTACCATTTTTACGATCCTTCCAATACACAGAAGCACCAGTCAGTAATTCATCTTTTTCATTGGTAACAATACCAAAAATACTTGTTTTTTGTGCAACAAGGGTATTGACTATATTGGATAAAAGAAAGACAATCAATGTCTTTAATGCTATTTTTTTATACATTTTATTAATGTTTATTAGGCCAAAAGGCTCGCCGATAATAATGGGCAAAACCTAAAATAAATATGAAAAAGGCACGAATATTTTGTCTATAAGTGCCAGGCTAAAGCCAAATTCATAAAAACCTAACAACGTGCAATCTCGTGCAACAAACAAATAGTACGCCCACTACGAGCAGGTGGTAATTCAGGAGGAACTACATGGTCTGGAATAGGAAGTAAGGATATATCTAAGGTATAAATTGGAATGGAAGGAAGCAGTATTGGAGGAGCAGGAGGATTAACTTTTATGTTTTTCACCAATACCGACACATCATGCAAATCAACGCTCAAGACTAATTGTTTTGAGGATGTTTTCATACACCCTGGATCAGAAAAATTAATTTTTGAGTTAGAGGGTAAGGCAATGGTAGGGGTTGGTGAACAGCAGGATTTTGATGACGTTTCTTCAAAAGTTAAACAGCATTCTACATCATCTGAAAACGATGCAACTAATTGATTTTCATCATTAAATAAGGAATAGGTAGTTTGGTCTAAGCAATAGCAATATACTGCGTAAAGCCTAATTCCTACGGTCGAAACCAATAAAGAAAAAGCCCATAAGCAGATGATTAGATATCGCAAATGTAATTTCATGCTACAAAGGTAATACTTAATTAACCAATTAACTACAATTTAGTTCTGACATAAATGCCACTTTGCCTTGTTATCGTATTCATCCAAGCCACTTGCATCGCGGTACGCTTGTAAAAAACCAAATCCAATCCAAGGCCATAGGCATATAAAAATCTGTTAGTCAATGTATTATTATCGCCATACCAAGGATCTCTAGCATATCCAATATCATTTTGAATACTGATATATGCTTGCGTTTCTATGGATTTGCATCGAGAACAGTATTTTTTTACTATTTTAGGATAATGTATATTCCTGTCAAAAAAACGCGTTCGCACCGATGTTTTTAGCACACCCAAATCAAGGCCATCCATTACAAAATACTCATAACCGCGCACCAAATCGCCGCCATAGCCCAAGGAACTATTATTGAAATATGGAGGCTTAGACCGCGGTAAACTGTATCGGCCTCTTACGGCGGTTTCAAGACTAAGCCTCTTACTCAGGTTAAAAAACTTACTTACCTCAAGGCGTAATCTAGTCAAATGTAAATCATCCGAAGGGAGCAAACCGTTTTGGCGTGCTTCAAAAAGAATATTCCACCCCCGCATCGGATAAGCCCTAATATCGCGGTTATCATACGAATACGAATACACAAAACTATTATGGCGTTGCCCCGTAACCCCAGCCGCACCAAAGAAATTGGGATTAATTTCGTTAGCGATGGTATCGGCAATAGTTGTATTTCTGTGCTCTAGCAAAAAACTATGCGTATAAAAAAGTGCGGGCCTCCAAGTCACACTAATTTCCCCAATAAATCGCCGGATAGCATAAAAATTGGGATTAGAAAAGAAGACTAATTTGTTGTCGAGGGTACTTACTGCCACTTCCCTTGTCCTTGAATACGTAGCGGCGAATTGAATACCTATCGTTTGCTTTTTATTGATAGTTGGTGTCCTATATCGGGCACTAAATCGCTGGTTATATCCAGCAGTAGCGGTAAGGTTGATGACATCGGCATGGCCAGTTACATTGTATTGGGTATAATCGCCGCCGTAGTTGGTGCGCTTGAGCGATCGATTGAATTCTTTCCACCAAACATTAAAGTTCCTGTCCACCAATTCAAAAACCGGAGAAGGGAACCAATACCACGACTCCCGCACTTTAATATGCACCACAATATGATTTGGTGTACTTCCATTACTGGTCTCCACATCAACGTCATTAAATATGCCGAGATTGACAATCCGGTTGCGGTTGCGGTCAAGCGTTTTTTGGAGTTCTTGACTAGGGATAGAATCTCCAACTCGAAATTCCAATTCGCGGAGAATGAGCGGTTTACGTGTTATTTTATTCCCTTCAACCGTGATGGAATCGATTTTTATAAAAAAAAATGGAAGTGTATCCTTGTTGGATTGAGAGAAGACCAGGTTTTGTAAAAAAACGAGTAAAATCAATAAAAACAAGTGTTTTTTGACCAAATATCGCGAATATATCAATGTAATTTGTAGTGTTTATCGCCAGTTAATAATGCATAAACCCTGCTTTGAATGGGCTTCGCAAGCACAAATAAACGCCTAACTTATTGAATCTAATAAAAAAAGGCGCGTTTTTTGTAAATACATTATTACTTTTGTCACAAAATTAATCCAATACGCATGGAAGCCTTAACTCAAGACCCAGTTTTATACTGGCTTATTTGGACGATTGCGACTGTCATCGGTATCATTTTAGGTTGGTCGTTACGTGCTAATTGGCGCGAACGTGCCATAATGCAGGCTTATGAACAGAGCGAACAAGAACGCAATTCGGTTGCGCATTTGTATGGTCAACTAAAAAATCAGCATGACCAAAAAACGGCTGAGATGAAACGCCTATCTTTGGAATCGGCGCACCTTCGCCAGCAATTGCAATTGCTCGAAATAGAAAATGCCACCCGCCAATCGGTGCGTGATGCAGAATCTTTAAAGTTAGAAAAAGCGCAAGCAGAAGCCGCACATTCCTCCGAAAAAATTATGCTGCTCGAGGAGAATATCCGCTTTTTGCGTTTGCGCGATCAGCAGTTTGGTACCGAAATTACCCGTTTACACGAAGAAGTACAAGGATGGAAAAGGCTACAACGAGATTTCTCTGGCATGCTCAATCAAATCCAATCCCTCGAAACGAGATCTGCGCTTTTGGAAGAAGAACGCAGTGCGCTTAAACTACAATTAGAGACCTCACGTGTGGAAATATCTAACCTCCAAAATAGTTTGGCACTCGTGAACGCTTCTGCGGAAGGAGATTCAGACCAAAGAGATTTTACGAATCCATCCGGACACCCCGACGATAGCGAATAGTTATAAAGACACCACCACGCCATCACTCAGCCTAATACCACTACCTAATTTATTAATTTTGTTTTTATTGCATGAAGTATAAAGCACTTAACGTCGAATTATTTCAACATAACCGCCGCAGATTTACGAGCGAATTACTGCCTGGCACAGTTGCTATTTTTAATTCCAATGATATGATGCCGCGTTCCGGCGACACCTGTTTCCCCTTTCGCCAAAACACTGGGCTTTTTTGGCTTTCGGGTATTGATCAAGAGGAATCTATGTTGTTTTTATTCCCTGGTTGCCCAAAAGAAAAACACGGGGAAGTCCTTTTTATCAAACGCACAAATGAACATATTGCTGTTTGGGAAGGTCATAAATATACCAAGGACGAAGCGCGGGTAGTTTCTGGTATTCAAAAAGTGTATTTTTTAGATGAAGCCGAGGTGGTTATGCGGGAGTTAATTAATTTATCCACCGGTATTTACCTCAATTTTAATGAACACGATAAATTCATTACAGCAGTGGAATCGTGTGACCAAAGGTATGCCAAATTGATCCGTTCCGCCCACCCTGGGCATACGATTTATCGCAGCCAACCCATCTTAAAAAAATTACAAACGATTAAGAATACTTGGGAAATAGCAACGATTCAGCACTCCATTGATATTACTCAAAAAGCATTTGATCGGGTATTGAAATTTGTACAGCCCGGTGTTTGGGAATACGAAGTAGAAGCCGAAATAACCCACGAATTTCTCCGAAATAGGGCTACAGGTCATGCTTATAACCCCATTATCGCTTCGGGTAAGAATGCCTGCGTTTTGCATTATATTGAGAATGATAAAGAATGTAAGGATGGTGATCTACTATTGATGGATTTTGGTAGTGAATATGCCAATTATGCCGCCGACCTCACCAGAACAATCCCCGTAAATGGCCGCTTCACAGATCGCCAACGCTCCGTTTATAATGCGGTGTTGCGCACCTTGAAAGAAGCCCGAAATATGTTAGTGCCTGGCACTTTATTGGAAGAGTATAATAAAGAAGTTGGCCTCTACATGCAAAGCGAGTTGTTGGATTTGGGGCTTATCAGTAAAAGAGACATCGAAGATCAAAATCCCGATTGGCCCGCCTATAAAAAGTACTTTATGCACGGCACCAGCCACCACTTGGGGCTAGATGTACACGACCTTAGTCACCGCTATGACCCATTTCGCGCTGGTATGATATTTACTTGTGAACCAGGCATTTATATCCCTGAAGAGGGTATTGGTGTTCGTTTAGAAAACGATATATTAGTAACGGATGAAGGTGCTATTGATCTGTTCTCGAATATTCCAATTGAACTGGAAGAAATTGAAGAATTGATGAATACAATTGTTCTATATTAGACGGGATGCGGAAGGAGGAGTTGTTTGCTTTGTTAGTTTGCCACTGGAAGGAATCGACCGTGAGAAGTCGGATGGCTAACGCCCTCCTCCTACTTTATTGCCCAATTTCTTCTTACCTTTGTCGCATGAGGTCATTTTTTTATTGTATTCCATTATACCTGCTATTTACACATTGCCAATCCCCACAAGTAGCGCCGCCAAATATTGCACCTAAATACACTATTCAAGTGGACTCTAATAGTCTGCGCCTGAGCCAAACTTTTGATCGATATTTTAGTCAAAATATGCAGCAGTTTAATGGCATTGGTGCGGCTGTTGCTATCGTCAAGGATAGTCAAATAATACTATTGAAAGGCTATGGGCTTAGGAAATACAATACTTCCGATTCCATTGATACCAAAACTGTTTTTAGGATAGGTTCGCTCTCAAAAGGATTTACTGGAGTGCTAGCCGGAATGATGATCCATCAAAATAAATTACAGTGGACGGATAAAGTAGTAAAATGGATACCTGATTTTAGTTTACGCGACCGACTACAGGGTAAAAGGATCGAATTGCGCCACCTGCTTTCTCATACGACTGGGCTACCATACCATGCATATACTAATTTGGTAGAAGATGGCTATGATTTAGGATCAATTGTACGGAATTACTTCCCCCAATCGCCCGTGTGTGGCAAAGAAGGCGTATTTTATGCTTACCAAAACGCAGCATTTGCTTTATCTGGTAGAATGTTGGAGGCTGCTAGCGGCCAATCTTTTCAGGACTTAATTACCCAAAAAATCTTTATTCCGGCCCAAATGCCAAACACCTCCTGTTCTTACGCCTCCATCGAATCTAATCCGAACAAGGCTTACCCACACCAATGGTCTGGCTATAACTGGATCTGTGAACCTATTTCCCCTGCCTATTACAATGTGGCAGAGGCCGGCGGCATCAATGCCGATATCAGTGATATGGCACAGTGGCTCAAGGTCGTTTTGGGACAAAGACCAGATATTGTTACCAATGCAGTATTGGATACCGTTTTTTCCCCAGTTGTTAAAACAGGAAATGAACGTCGCATTTTAGGACATTGGTTTGGGCGAGATGAAGCATCTTATGCTATGGGCTGGCGAATTTTAGAAAACGAGACAGACTCCATTATTTACCACAGCGGCTACGTAAATGGCTACCGGAGCGAAATTGCACTTGACCGAAAGAAGGGAATTGGCATTTGTGTGCTATTTAATGGGCAAACAGGTCTTTGTGGAAATTGTGTACAAGATTTCTTTACGATGGTCAAGAAAATTGATGTAGGGAAGAAGCAATAATTTATTTTAAGTACTTGGACATAATTAATTGGCAGAAATGAACGCAGGTATTTTTCGTCTAGACGAGCCATTTTTAAGGCGGATAGCGGTACTATCTAACGAAAAAATGGGGAAGCATAGGCGGAAAAGACCAAGTTCAAAATGGTAATTAATTGTGTCCAAGTACTTATCAAAGTCGAGCACTCAGTAATGCTTGTGTATAAGATGTTGTCGGTTGGTCGAAAAGTAAATTGGTCGTGTTTTGTTCCTCCAATACGCCATTATGCAGCACAATAACCCGATCACAAATTTCGCGTACAACGTGCAAATCGTGTGAGATAAACAGAATAGTCAGATCAAGTTCCTGCTGCAATTGCTTAATGAGATCAATGATTGCTGCTTGCACTAGTTTATCAAGGGCCGAGAGTATTTCGTCACAAATGAGCAGTTTGGGGTGTATCGCCAGTGCACGTGCGATACAAACCCGTTGCTTTTGCCCCCCAGATAGTTCTTTCGGAAGTCGATTTAGTAGCGTTTCATCCAGTTGAACGGCTGCCAATAACCTAGCAACCTCTTGGCGTACTTCTTGCTTGGTACAGTTCGGTTGGTGTAAAACAACTACTTCCTGCAATACGGCTTCCACCCGCTTCAATGGATTTAGTGCTGCTTGCGGGTGCTGATCTATGAATGCTACCTTTCCTTTATGAAAACCCATCAAACGGCCAATTTCTCGCGCCAGCGAACTTTTTCCCGATCCTGATTCACCTACAATACCCAAGCACTCACCTTCAAAAATCGTTACAGGAACTGCATTTACGGCCATTAATTGCCCCTCTGGATTGCCCCAAAAGTTTTTGCCCACTGGATAAGATACTGAAATAGAGGAATGCTCAAATAGCACTAACGGATTAGAGGGCATTAAAATATTTGTACGAGAAGAGGCTTGCAGCAATGCTTTTGTATGCTCATGTTTGGGGTGCTGAATAACATCAACTGTTGCGCCTAATTCCACCATTTTACCTTGAAACATAATGCCGATATCATTCGACATATACCGAATTACGCCAATATCGTGAGATACAAATAGCATCGTAAGATCCAGTTCATACTGCAATGATTTTAGTAAATCTAAAATAGATTTTTGCACCGTCACATCCAAAGCAGTTGTGGGTTCATCCGCGATGAGTAGGGTAGGGCGACAACACAGTGCGATGGCAATCATTACACGTTGCGCCAATCCTCCTGATAATTCGTGTGGATACGCATCAAAAATACGCGCCGGCCCACTTATTTGGACTTTGACAAGCCAATCTAAAGCGGTTTTCTTTGCAGTTTCTTTTGGCAAACCCAAATGCAATTGCAGTATTTCCGTAATTTGCTTACCACAGGACATCGTTGGATTTAGGCTACTCATGGGTTCTTGGAATATAAACCCAATATACTTACCGCGCAATTGCTGTATTTGATTTTTATGCCGATAATCTAATTTTTTCCCTTGAAAAACGACTTGTCCGCTCAATTTTGCGTGGTTAGAAAGCAAACCGGGGATTGCAAGCGCCAGCGTCGTTTTGCCCGAGCCAGATGCACCTACAATCCCCAGTGTTGTACCTTTTTTTAGATCAAATGTCACGCTATCTACCACCGATTGTTGACCGTATTGTACGTTTAAATCAACGACAGAAAGTACTGTGGATATTTGATGCATAATTTGCTTAGGAATGAAATCTAAAAATCAATGGTGGTGGCCACCATTACCATGAATATGTCCATGATCTAATTCAGCCTGCTCTGCGTCGCGCACATTAGCAACATGACCAGTGAAAAACAGATCTACACCTGCCATTGCGTGATTAAAATCTATTTTTACAGTAGTATCGCTGACTGCAGCGACCATACCTTCTAGGTGGTTACCCTCACTATCTTGAAGCGGAAGTACATTGCCTATTTCTAATAGACCTTCTTCTACTTTGCCTTCTACTTCAAAAATACTTTTGGGTACTTCTACTAATGCACCTTCATCGTAGGCACCGTAAGCATTGGCTGCTTCAATACCAAAAGCAAATTGATCGCCAGATTTCAAACCAGTAAGGTTTTTCTCAAAATCAGGTATCATCATGCCTATTCCATAAATAAAGGCAAGTGGTTCGCGGTTTTCTGTGGTTTCTACGAGTTGACCATCCGCAGTTCCTTCGGTGAGTGTATAATGAACAAACACCGCTTTGTTCTTTTCAATAACCATGGTGTAAAAGCGGAAAATCTCCGCCAAAATTATCGTGAATAAATATGCCTGCAAAGATAGTGCGACAAATTCTAATTTTCCGAATATCCTGTTTATTCTACTTTTATTTCCTGTTTTCCTCCGCGTAATGCTACTATTTTACCATTCCATTCCAAAGTACCTGATGTTTTTTGGGGCAAAATAACAGTACCCGTGAGTCCCGTTTCGCCACTTCTTGAAAACTGAACTTCTATATCACCATCCGGGTGTGGCATTTTTCCTTTTGCATAATGGTGCAGTAATTTTGGGGCTAAGTAACGATAAAATAATAAATTTTTGCTAATTTTTACGATCTTTGCGCCAATTTCCAAAGATTCGAACATTATCACAACACAAAATATGCGCATACCCAGGTCGATACTGCCCTTTTTTACTTTAGTTATCTTCATCTCTTGTACTCATCCCGAAAAAGATACCACAAATACTACAACTGGAGCAACCCTGTTTACCACAATGCCGGCCCTCGAAACAGGTATTGATTTCAGGAACGATCTCGTTTACGATAAAGAGTTTAATGTGTATCGGTACCGCAATTTCTACAACGGTGGCGGTGTGGCCATGGGCGATATTGACAATGATGGACTGCAAGATCTGTTTTTTACCTCCAATATGGGGCAAAATAGATTGTACCGCAATTTAGGCAATTTTAAATTTGAAAATATATCGGATAAAGCCGGTGTAACGGGAAAAGGATCTTGGTCAACAGGCGTAAGCATGGCCGATGTAAACGGCGATGGATGGACCGATATTTATGTCTGTAATTCTGGTAACCCACGTGCGGAAGAAAAAGAAAAACAGTCTTTTAGCCGCGAAAACGAACTCTTTATCAACCAAAAAAACGGTACGTTTATCGAATCCGCAAAAGCGTATGGGCTTGCTGATCGAGGTTTGACCACCCACGCAGCCTTTTTTGATTACGACCGCGATGGCGATTTGGACGTTTATGTCTTGAATAATTCTTTTCGGGCAATCGGCTCATTTGATCTCCGAAAAAACCTTCGCAATACCCGTGATAGTCTTGGTGGGCACAAATTATACCGAAATGAAGGAAATATCGTAGATGGACACCCGTTTTTTAAAGATGTTTCCACTGAAGCAGGCATCTTAGGCTCGGTTATCGCTTTTGGTTTGGGGGTGACCGTAGGCGATATTAATCAGGACGGATGGCAGGATATTTATGTGTCTAATGACTTTTTCGAGCGGGACTATCTGTATTATAACAATGGCGATGGCACATTTAAAGAGGATTTAGAAGGATCTGCAAGGCATATTAGTGCAGCCAGTATGGGCGCAGATATGGCCGATATCAACAATGATGCCTTGCCCGATATTTTTGTGACCGATATGCTTCCCGCAGATGATTATCGACTTAAAACATCTACTTCTTTCGATAGTCCCGACCGCTTTAATACTTCTAAAGACATTTATTATAACCAATTTACACGCAATATGCTCCACCTGAACAATGGAAGTCAAAACGGTAAAAAAGGGGTACATTTTTCCGATATTGCTTGCTTGGCCTCCTGCGAAGCCACCGATTGGAGTTGGGGTGCGCTGATGTTTGATATGGATAATGATGGCTGGAAAGATATTTTTGTGGCCAATGGCGTGGCGCGGGATTTGACCGATCAAGATTATTTGTTGTTTATCAGCGATCCATCTGTCCAACAAGAAATTATTGGCGGTGGATCGGTCAATTATAAGCGTCTAATCGATTCTATACCTTCTGTTCCCTTACCTAATTTTGCTTTTCATAACAATAAAGACCTTACTTTTAAAAACGAGGCGGCAGCATGGGGGCTGGATATTCCTAGTTTTTCCAATGGCTCTGCTTACGGCGATTTGGACAACGACGGCGATTTGGATCTTATCGTAAATTGTAATAATAGCGAAGCCTTGGTGTATAGAAACGAGACCCGTCAGAAGATGAGCGATAGAAACTATTTAAAATTTTCATTGACAGGTGAAAACGGCAATACCGCCGCCATTGGCACCAAAATATACCTTCGTGTAAATGGAAACGGCTATTATCTGGAACAAATGCCCATGCGCGGCTTTCAAAGTTCGATGGACAACCGTCCAAATTTTGGACTGGACAACCAAACCCTTGTGGATACCGCTTATATCGAATGGCCCAATGGAAAAGCCACTTTATTGACCAATATCAAACCCAATCAAATGCTCTCCTTAAAGCAATCAGAGGCTAATTTGTCCAAATGGTTGCCATTTTTGCGACAAAAAAAGGAAAAATCTATGTTTGAATTGGCCAGTACATCCACGTGGTCGCACCGAGAAAGCGTATTTTCCGACTGGGATCGCGACCGCCTTTTGTATTTCAAATACAGCACAGAAGGCCCTCGTTTGGCTGTTGGCGATATTAACGGCGACCAACTAGACGACTATTTTGTGTGTGGAGCGGCAGAACAACCAGGTGCTGTTTTTATCCAACAAAAAAATGGATCTTTTGCAGCAACGACCCAGCCCGATCTTCAATTAGATGCAGCAGCGGAGGACGTAGATGCCGCTTTTTTGGATGTAGATGGCGACAAAGATTTGGATTTATATGTGGCATCGGGGAGTAATGAAATGAGTTCAATGAGCCCTTTATTAGCAGATCGGTTATATTTGAACGACGGGAAAGGCAGATTTACCCGAAAAATGGATGCCCTTCCTGGCGCAAAACCATTTGCATCTGCGGCTGTCCGTCCCGCCGATTTTGACGGAGATGGCGATATGGATGTATTTGTGGCTATGCGCCTCGTACCGGGGCAAGTTGGCGTGCCGGTAGGCGGTTTTTTGATGGCCAATAATGGCACAGGCAATTTTAGGCCAGTCCAAATGGAAACCTTTAAAAACCTAGGTATGCCCACCGATGCCTTATGGACAGATATTGATGGTGATAAAGACCAAGATTTGATTGTTTGTGGGGAATGGATGCCCGTATCCATTTTCAGGAACGATGCTGGTAAAATGACCGACGTGACCAAGGCAATGGGTTTAGAAGGTAGCAATGGATTATGGAAACGCATAGCATCGGCCGATTTTAATGGCGATGGCAAACCAGATTTTGTGTTGGGCAATATGGGACTCAATTCTAGGCTGGAAGCATCCATAGAGCATCCACTGGAATTGACTTACAACGACTTTGATGGCAACGGAACACCCGAGCAATTTTTGTCGCGTTTTGCAAATAATAAGATGTTGCCCTATACTTTACGCGGTGATTTGGTGAGTAATATCCCCATTTTGAAAAAGAAATACCTAAAGTTTAAAAATTATGGCAATCAAGGACTTACCGATATTTTCACTCCTGAGCAGATGCGCGGTGCTATAACCCGCACAGCAGGGTATTTAGGCAATGCCGTTTTACTCAGCCAACCCAATGGAGGATACCAACTCACTATTTTGCCTATTGATGCCCAATTAGCACCTTTATATGGGCTATGTACTGCCGATTTTGATAAAGATGGTTTTATGGATATTGTTGCTGGCGGTAATTTTTTGGGATCTAAGCCCGAATTTGGCTATATTGATGCTGATTATGGACTTTTCTTAAAAGGCAATGGAAAAGGCGGATTCACAGTGCAACATTCCGCCCAAACGGGTTTGTTTTTTGAAGGTGAAGTACGCGATATCCGTTTGTTGAAGACGGCAGGAAGTACTACCTTTGCCGTGGCAAGGAATAATATGCCTTTGGAATTTTGGAAAATAAAATAACACAACATAAGAAAAAATTAAGTTATCATGAAAGTTATATCATGTATTATTGCGGTACTTTTTTGTTTTTCAACTGCACAAGCACAATTGAGTTTCGGTGTTAGAGGCGGTGTGATTAACACCAATATTAACTATTCCCAACTGTCTGCCAGTGAGGTTTTGGATAATCGTACGGGTTTATTGGGCGGTTTATTGGCCGAAATACGTGCAAACGAAGGTTTTGCAGTTCAACCAGAGATCAATTATGTGCAACGCAACTGGCAATACACTCAAATCATCAATGTGCCATTTATCCTAGAAACCAAAAACATACAAGAGTTCAAGGTGCAATATGTTGAAATACCACTTTTGCTAAAAGCAGGCTTTAAACTAGGGCCAGCGCGTTTTGATCTAGTGGGTGGCCCCGCTTTTTCATGGGCTATTGGAGGCACTAAAAAGGAAACTACCATCAACACCAGTCCAATTACAGGTGGGTCAGATACCCAAATCACAAAGGAAGATATGGATTTTGAGAACGATTATAAAAAAACAGATATCAATGTTCAAGGAGGTGCGATGCTTTCCTTTGAAGTATTGAAAAGCCGATTTTTTATAGATGGAAGGTATATCTATGGTTTAACCCCATTGGACAATTTCGATTATGTTAATATCGAAAATCGTGGCATTTCGCTCAGTGCTGGATTAATTTTTGGTTTTTAGAAAAAATATAAATGCATTTTTACCCAGTAATAGTAAAAGAAATTCGCAGAGAGACCTCTACTTGTGTTTCTATTGCCTTAGAATCGGAAAATGATACTGTTTTTCAGTATAAACAAGGACAATACCTTACTTTGCGCACCCATATCGACGGTGAAGAAGTGCGTCGTTCGTATTCTATTTGTAGTGCGCCTTATGAGACAAGTTTGCGTGTAGCGATCAAGCAGGTGGAGGGCGGAGTATTTAGCACATTTGCTAATACCGAACTAAAAGTAGGTGACAAATTGGAGGCAATGCCACCTGAAGGGCGTTTTTTTGTAGAAATGCAGCCAACAGCCAAGCGTTTATTTGTAGCATTCGCAGCGGGAAGTGGGATAACCCCCATCATCTCCATTTTAAAAACGATGCTACATGATGAGCCACATAGCCGTATGGTGCTCTTTTACGGCAATCAAGGATTTGATCATATTATCTTTAGGGACGAATTGGAGTTATTGAAAAATAGTTACCCCGATCGGATTGCCTTTCATCATATCTTCAGTCGGGAATCTATGGCCAATGATCTTTTTCAAGGTCATATCAATGCCGAAAAATGTAACAAATTCGCACGTTTTTTCTTTGATCCAACCGATGTTGATCAATATTTCCTTTGTGGACCATCGGAAATGATTTTTGCAGTGAAAGATAGCCTCTCTGCTTTAGGTGTGGAAAGTAATAAGATTAAATTTGAATTATTTACGGCTGGGAAAAACCTAAAATCAAAACCCGTGCATAAAAGCACCAAAGCCCCTTCATTAGACGCGCAGATTACCGTAATCCAAGACGGTGTCGAATTCGAATTTAGGCTGCCTTCCGATGGCAGCACGCTATTGGATGCTGCTATGCGTGCAGGAGCAGACCTGCCGTTTTCGTGCAAAGGCGGTGTGTGTAGTACCTGCAAAGCAAAAGTACTAGAAGGAGCCGTGGAAATGGAATTGAATTACGGCCTTGAACCCGACGAAGTAGCCGCTGGTTATGTACTAACCTGCCAGTCGCATCCCAAAACGGATAGGGTAGTGGTCACTTTTGATGAAGCCTAGTTATACAGCCTCTTAAAACCTCATGCTTTAGCGAACAACTAAAACGGGAATCTTCACCGAATGCCTTACCGCATCTACTGTCGCCCCAAAAATCAAATCTTTAATTAACGTATGACCATGAGCACCCATAACTAAGAGATCAACGCCTTTTTCCTCTACAATTAAGGGTATCGCTTTCCTAGGTGAACCGTAACCAATAATGGCCTCTGCACGGTAACCCATCTCTGTCAAAGCCAGTATATATTGGTTCAAAGTAGCCTTGTCCACTAGATGTTCTCCATCGCGAATATCTTCTCCCATAACCACTGCACCTACACTTTCGATGGAGTGTATAAGGAAATAATGGGCGTTTTTGCCACCAATATGCAAAGCGTGTAACAATGTCTTTTTATCAGTTGCTGTAAAATCTAAGGCAACTGCCAATTCTTTATATTCAGGCATAGGTTGGTCCGAAAGACCGGAAAATATACCATGAGGAGCAAGAATACTTTTCTCCCTAATGATGCTCAATAGCGGCCTTAAAGTGATATAAACTAGCATTACACCAGCAAAAACAAAGAACGGGATTACAACAAACTGAATCACCCAAGCGTACGAACCCAGCGCGGTAGTCCAGATACCCACTTGCTGTATCACTAATCGGATATTAAGTAAAACAATAATTGCAGCACTCGCCCAACCTGCTACTTTTGTCCAAAAACCAATAGCGAACTCGCCCATACGCGCCTTACTACTCACATAATGTAACAACGGAATAATTGCAAAGCCTAATTGCATACTTAATATCACTTGGCTTAAAATGAGCATATTCCCTGTTTCCGACTCTCCCATAAAGGTAATGACCAATAAAGCCGGAATAACAGCCAATAAACGCGTAATAATTCGCCTCAACCAAGGGGCAATACGCAACCTTAAATAGCCTTCCATTACAATTTGTCCCGCCAATGTACCCGTCACAGTGCTACTTTGTCCGGCAGCAATCAAAGCCACTGCAAAAAGGATAGGTGCATAACTTTTACCCAAAAGCGGCTCCAGCAAGCGATGTGCATCCTGAATTTCGGTAACGCCAGAGTGCCCATTTTTATAAAAAACAGCGGCAGCAAGTATTAATATCGCTGCATTTACAAAGAGTGCCAAGTTAAGCGCAATAGCCGAGTCAATAATATTAAATTTAATTGCCCTTCTTATTCCAGTATCGGTGCGTTCCACTTTACGCGTTTGCACCAACGCGGAGTGCAAGTAAAGGTTATGTGGCATTACTGTAGCACCGATGATGCCTATGGCGATAAACAGCGCTTCATCACCTGGAATAGTAGGTATTAGGCCCGTAGCAAGACCCGAAAGGCTGGGTTGTGCCAAATACATCTCAATCCCAAATGCTCCCCCAATTACCGCTATCAATGCCAAAATAAATGCCTCTAATTTGCGTATCCCCCAATTCATGAGCAAGAGCAGCAAAAAAGTATCCAATACACTTATGGTTACTCCCCATACCAGTGGAAGGCCAAAAAGTAGTTGAAGTCCAATAGCCATACCAATTACTTCTGCTAAATCTGTGGCAGCAATGGCAATTTCAGCTAAGATATAATTAAAAATATTGACAATGGGTGGGTATAAATCCCGTGAAGCCTGCGCCAAATCACGACGCGCAACAATCCCTAATCGAGCACTCA
Organism: Chitinophagales bacterium; assembly: GCA_043764095.1. Lineage (GTDB taxonomy): Bacteria > Bacteroidota > Bacteroidia > Chitinophagales > Saprospiraceae > M3007. Next base: position 98,371 of record JAYUKX010000141.1, on the reverse strand, counting down.
TACTCTGTAATAGTAGTGCAATAAGATTACTCATCACCAATACCCAAAGCAAAGCGTACCCAAACTTACTACCTCCGGCCAAATCAGTTGCCCAGTTACCGGGATCCATATATCCTACACTCACCAAATACGCAGGCCCTAAAAAAGCTAATAACTTGCGCCAAAACCCGCCTTTCACGTTGGTTTCTACGGTATTGTTTACATCCGATAGCGACATATCACTATCGCCCATTTTTTGATAATGTTTTTTTGACATACGCAACTTATGCTAAAATTTTTACAAATAAATGTTGTACTACTTTATCGCTTACTGCAATACTTTTACCATCTTTTAGTTTGATAATCATTGAATTATCATATAATACCCTGTTGATCACTTCGATGTTTTCGCCCAAGCCCAAGCCCAATTGATTCAAGTATTGCAAAAAGGCCGAAGTATGGTCGTCCACACCAGTTACAACACCCAACTGCCCCGGCAAGAGCGTACCCAGCAATACTTGTGGCCGTCTAGTCCAGTGACCATCTGCGTCAGGAATAGGATCACCATGAGGATCAAAACGCGGGTAACCTAAAAAAGTATCCATCCGATCAATCAATTTATCGCTGTTGATGTGTTCTAATTCTTCAGCAATTTCGTGTACCTCATCCCAAGAAAAGCCCAATTTTTCGGTCAAAAATACTTCCCATAACCGATGCCTCCGTATCAAATTAGTAGCTATTTTTCGGCCTTCTTCCGTCAACAGTACACCCTTATATTTTTCATAATCGAGTAATTCTTTTTCACTCAACCTTTTAATCATGTCCGTTACCGATGCCGCTGTTGTTTGCATCGAAGCCGCCACAGCATTGGTATTTACGGGAGATTGATCTCGTTCTGCGATCTTAAAAATGGCTTTTAGGTAATTTTCTTCCGTTATGGACAGCATATAAAGGCGTTATTTTGATGATTTTAATTTTATTTTACGCAAAGGTAAATTTTATTTTTAGATTAGTCTAAATTTTGTTTTTATTTTTTTTATTCAAAATTTTGCACGTTTCAAAGGATTGCCCTAGTTTTGTACCTTGAAATAGCCTACCGCATTTCTATCAATCATCTTTTTCCGTAACCTGCCATACGTGGCACAACTTTTTTTATTATGCGTGTTTTAATGTCAATCACCGCTGTTTTATGCTCCGTGCACTTTATTTTTGCACAAATTATCCCTTGTCCCCGTTATTCCAGCGCATCAGCATTGTTTGATGGAGAGTCCATTTGGTGGCGCGAGGACCAGTCTGAACAGGTTTTTCAAGGCCATTGTACCTTTAGTTTTGAGGAACAAACTCGGGTTTTTACTTTTTTAACGGACATTCCGATGTGCCATTTTGGTTTTGAGGTAACCCAAGCCCCCGATCCCGAAAATTGCCCCTATATTCCATATACTTGGAATTGGACAAGTCCGGAAAACGGGAAACATCAACTTAAAGTCATTTTCCCTGAAAGTATTTCACCCTGTCTCTCCGCAACCAGCCCTTATCATTTCCGATTTGTGGTGTATTACAAAATACCTTTAGTAGAGATGAAAAATCCAAAGAGTTGACAGTATCTTTGCCTCCATGGATAACCAACATTCGATGGATACAACTTGGCGGCGCGTTGCAGCTGTTTTGTACAAAAAACCGACCGACTCGAAGATATTCGGGTCGGTCGAGTTAGATGTAACAGACTTGGAAAAGTATATTTCCCAAAAACGTTCAGAGGGCTTAAAAATCACTTATACGCATGTGTTTTTGCTGGCGGTTGCCCGTGCTATCCGCGATGAAGTACCAGAATTTAACACCTATATTAAACGCGGAAATGTGGTTGTCCGACCATCCATAGATGCCTCATTGAGTGTTTTAATCAAAGGAGATTCTGAAATGGGCTCTGTAAAAGTAGTAAAAGCAGATCAATTTACGTTACAGGAATTGGCTAATTATCTAGATGCCGAAATTGCTAAGTCAAGAACAGGGCAAGTGAACAATGCAGAGCGCATGAAAGACGTTCTAGGTGCAATGCCTTGGCCCATTCGCGGGTGGGTACTGGCTACTATAAAACAATTAACCGTAAATTGGGGCTTGAACATACCTTCTATTGGCCTTTCAGCAAATAGTTTTGGGACTTATGTAATTTCAAATATAGGGTCAATTGGGTTGGATATGGGGTATCCCGCATTATTGCCTTCGGCTAATGTTTCCGTCGTTTTTACGATGGGGAGCGTGAATACCAAACCAGCCGTTTTTGAAGGCCAAATTGTTCCGAGGCGGTTGATGAATCTAGGCGCAGCATTAGACCACCGAATTGTAGATGCCATTCATGGTGGCCGAATGTTTAAGTACTTAAAAATGATTGTTAAGAACCCTCATTTACTTGAAAAACATTAATTATCAACCTTTACATATACTATGAACAAATTTTCTCGTTTTTTGACCCATTGGCTAGTTTGCCTATTGTGCTGCTTTTTTGCTTTTAATGTATCAGCACAAGACCTGCAAAGTCCCCCCCCTGCCCCCCCTGCTTCTGCCACCGTTACGGTGACCGTTCCATTCAGAGGTGCCGTTATTTCAGGTGTTACGTTAATTTGTAAGGGGAGCGAAACTATGCTTAAAGTAGAAGGTGATTATGAAAGTTTTGAATGGAATACGGGCAGTACCGAACGAATCATCAAAGTAAAAGAAGAAGGCGTATATGAAGTAAAAGTAAAAACAAAAGGTGGTTGTTCCTTCACCAGCTCAGTCAATGTGCAGGTACGGCCCTGTAGCTGATGCAACCTGTAAACAACAATGTGGATAAACTTATACAAATGAAGTACCTAAGTTTATTTATCTTTGCGGATGAGGAACGAGCAATCAATCCGTCATGCGCAAATCACTTATTATTGCCTCATTCCTTACGAACTACAAAATAACAAAACGAATTATGTGGACCCATTTGGAAGGTTTTAACCATCTGCACTCCTCTGAACTAGATGCACTGCTTGGTGCACCTGCATTGATTACTGTTCTTGTAGGCGCAGCTGATGGTGTGCTCGACCGCGAAGAACGGACTTGGAGCGAACGACTCATGCAAGCACGCACCTACAACAACCCCAAACACTTGAATGAATACTATGCTGTTGTAGCACACGATTTTTGGGGAAAACTAGATACTGTATTATCTACTTACCCCGATGATATTGACATCAGGAACAACCAAATTGCTGAGAAACTAAAGGATTTAAATCCTATTTTAGCAAAATTAGAAGATCCACTTGGCGCTGATTTGTACCGTAGTTATATCGGTTTGGCGCAAGAAACAGCAAAGGCATCTGGTGGTTTTTTACGCATTGGGGCAATCTCCGCAGCAGAAGCCGTTTGGATTGATCTGCCTATGCTTACCCCGATCATTGGCCCTAAAAAGACGATTGAATGGGAGGATGAAAAGGAAAAGGACGACTATTTCGATAAATAAAAAAGGCTAATGGCTAGGACAAAATCAACAGATAAGGAGGAGAAAGGTGGCGCGCTGACCCCGCTAATGACACAATATGCGCAAGTAAAAGCCAAATATCCAGACGCAGTACTTCTATTTAGGGTCGGCGATTTTTATGAAACATTTGCAGAAGATGCCGAAAAAACGGCGCGGGCTTTGGGTATTACCTTAACCAGCAGAAACAATGGCGGTTCGGATATTGCACTGGCTGGATTCCCTTATCATTCATTGGATTTGTATATGCCGCGTTTGGTACGGGCAGGTTACCGTGTAGCCATTTGCGAACAAATGGAAAAACCTGTTCCCGGTAGGGTAGTGCGGCGTGCTGTGACAGAGATCATTACCCCCGGCGTTACGACGGAAGATGCTTTGCTGGAACACAATAGTAATAATTTTCTTTTAGCACTTTCCTTCGCCAGAAATGACCTATTTGGTTTGGCTTTCTTAGATATTAGCACGGGCGAATTTTTTGTGAGTGAAGGAGATGCCGCTACTGCGGATAAACTAATTCAAAGTTTTCGCCCCTCCGAAATTGTACTACCCAAAAGCCGCCAAAAAGAATTTGCGGCACTTTTTGGCGATAAATTTTATATTTCAACACTAGAAGATTGGATTTTCACCACCGATTATGGCCGCGAAAAACTACTTCAACACTTCAAAACCAACTCGCTGAAAGGCTTTGGTATTGATGAATTAGATTTGGTACAGTGTGCCGCTGGCGCGGTGTTGCACTATTTAGCTAGTACTGAAAATAATAAATTATCGCATATCGGCACTTTAAGTCGATTACAAACCGATCAATTTGTTTGGCTCGATCGGTTCACCATTCGCAACCTAGAATTGATTTCCAGCAACCACGATTCCGGTGTTTCGCTCCTCAATGTAATGGATAAAACCATTAGTCCAATGGGTGCAAGATTGCTCAAAAAGTGGGTTTTATTACCTTTAACCAATCAAAAACAAATAGAAGAACGGTTAGATGCAGTTACTTTTTTTTACGCACAGGAGGATTTTTCCAAACATTTAGATACACCTATTCGGCAAATCGGCGACTTAGAGCGATTGATGAGCAAAACCGCCGTTGGTAAAATCAATCCAAGGGAAGTGAATCAATTGCGCCGTGCTTTAGGTGCGATAAATCAGATTAAAATTGCGTTGGCCGACCCAATCGGTCATGGTGCCCCCGAAGTTCCGCCATCACTCAAAAGGGTAGGAGAGGGGCTTAATCCTTGTATGTCCCTACTGGAGCGGATAGCGGCTGTAATTGCGCCAGACCCACCAGCAGAAGTACGAAAAGGCGGCTCAATTGCCGATGGAGCAGACCCGGAATTGGACGATTTGCGCAATATTATTTCCAATAGCCGCGATTTACTACTGGCCATACAACAACGAGAAATTGAACGAACAGGGATAACATCGCTCAAAATTGGATTCAACAACGTCTTTGGTTATTTTTTGGAAGTAACCGCAAAATGGAAAGATCAAGTACCACCAGATTGGATCCGCAAACAAACGATTGCCAATGGCGAACGATTCATCACCGATGAACTAAAAGTACTGGAGGGCAAAATACTCGGCGCAGAAGAAAAAATACTGGAACTAGAAGAGCGTATTTTTAAAGCAATGGTAGAAGAAGTGGCCGCTTATATCGCCCCAATTCAGCACAATGCCCAATTGGTAGCACGATTGGATTGTTTGATGTCTTTTTCCAAAATTGCACAAGAACGGCAATATGCCCGACCAGAAATCAACGATTCCTTGGTATTAGATATTAAAGATGGTCGCCATCCGGTCATTGAAACCCAATTGCCCATCGGTGAATCGTATATTCCAAATGATATTTACCTGAGCAACGACGATATTCAGGTCATTCTGATTACGGGCCCCAATATGGCGGGTAAATCGGCATTGCTCCGACAAACTGCCCTCATTGTATTGATGGCTCAAATGGGTAGTTTTGTACCCGCCAAACAAGCAAAAATAGGACTTTGTGACAAAATATTCACCCGCGTAGGCGCGAGTGACAATATCAGTGGTGGTGAAAGTACATTTATGGTCGAAATGAACGAAACCGCACTGATAATGAACAACATCAGCGAACGTTCCTTGATTTTACTCGACGAAATCGGGCGCGGCACCAGCACTTATGATGGCATCAGTATCGCTTGGAGTTTGACAGAATACCTGCACAATAACGAGCGAGCACATCCTAAAACACTGTTTGCTACGCATTACCATGAACTCAATGAACTATCGGAAACACACGATCGAATCCATAATTTCCATGTCAGTACACGCGAAGTAGGACAAAAAGTCATCTTTTTACGTAAACTCACACCTGGCGGTTCCAACCACTCTTTTGGTATTCACGTAGCACGTATGGCCGGCATGCCGCAGTATATTGTGGAACGCGCGCAAGAGATTTTGCGCACCTTAGAATCAAAACATATCGAAACAAGCGTATCGACCACCGATACCCCAGAAGCACCAAGTCCACAACCTAAAGCAGAGAACCTCCGGAAAAAAGTAAAAGGTATCGGAGCGCCCTTACAACTGCATATTTTTGATGTAGATGAATACACCATGCGTATCAAAGACGAATTAATGGCCATTGATTTGAATACAATGACTCCCATTGATGCGTTATGGAAATTGAATGAATTGGTCAAGATTGCCAGTAAAAACAAATAATATTTCATCATGAAAATAATAATTCAACGCGCTCCAGACGGAAGCCATACCACCGCCACCGATGAACAGGATAATGCCGTAACTCTATATGTCCCTGAAATAGCAGGCGGTGCCGCCACAGGTGTCCGACCTATGCAAATGCTCATTATGGGACTAGGTGGCTGCGCTGCTGTTGATATCCTTTTGATCTTAAAAAAACAGCGTCAAGAAGTCACGGATTTCAAAATAGAAATAGCAGCCGAGCGCGAACCCGATAAAGAGCCATCTCTTTGGCAAAAAGCACACCTTGTGTTTTCATTTGCTGGAAAAGTAGAGGAAGGAAAAGCCCGAAAAGCCGTTGCCTTATCTATGGAAAAATATTGTAGTGTAGCCGAAACCCTTCGTCTTGCAGGAGCAGATTTGACTTGGGAAATATCCATGATTACTAATTCATAAAAAGGATGCCAATATCTAACAAACACCAACCCGAAACCCAAGCCATTCGCCTCCAGCGCAAAAGAACAGCAGAATTGGAGCATTCCACACCGCTATTCCTTACCTCCAGTTTTGTCTATGAATCGGCAGAAGATATGGCCGCTGCATTCACCAACGATACCTTGGATGTAAATATTTATAGTCGATTTTCAAACCCAACAGTGGATGAATTTATCGACAAAGTGTGTGCATTGGAAGGTGCAGAAGACGGTGTAGCCACAGGGACAGGTATGGCCGCGGTTTTTGCTACGTTTATGACATTTTTAGGGCAAGGCGACCATATTTTATCGGCTTCAGCGGTATTTGGTTCTACGCATACTATTTTGACAAAATACTTGCCCAAATGGGGAATCACGTCCACTTATTTTGACATGAACCGCCCCGAAACCATTGAGGCTTTGATATTGCCGAATACAAAAATGCTATATATTGAAACGCCATCAAATCCAGGTTTAGATATCATTGATTTGGCGTTTTTAGGCGAAATTTGCAAGAAATACGGCATTTTATACGTCGTTGATAACTGTTTTGCCACGCCAGCCGTTCAACGTCCGATAGAATTTGGTGCAGATTTGGTGGTACATTCAGCCACGAAATTTATGGATGGGCAGGGTAGGGTACTCGGTGGGGTAGTGGTGGGTCGCGCAGATTTGATCCACGATTTATACCTGATGGTACGCAATACTGGACCATCGCTTAGTCCGTTCAATGCTTGGGTTTTAACAAAGAGTCTTGAAACATTGTATTTACGTATGGACAAGCACGCGGACAATGCCTTAAAAGTGGCAAAGGCATTAGAAAATCACCCTAAACTTAGTTTTGTAAAATATCCTTTTTTGTCCACACACCCGCAGTATGAAATTGCGAAAAAGCAAATGAGTAACGGTGGTGGAATTCTTACGTTTGAATTAAAAGGCGGATTGGATGCTGGGCGTACATTCCTCAATGCGCTTGAAATGATTTCGATGACCAATAACCTCGGCGATAGCCGTACAATTGCCTCACATCCAGCCTCTACAACGCATTCTAAACTTAGCGAATCGGAGCGATCAGCAGTAGGAATTACGCCAGGTTTAGTGCGTGTTTCAGTAGGATTGGAACATGCAGATGATATAATAAATGATATAATGCAGGCTTTAGCGCAGTGTTAAAGGAAAAGTGCTTATGCTTTTTTGCTCAATAACTGCTCTATGACAACCGGAAAGTGTTGGTGTTCCAGCGCCAGTACTTTCCGGGCAATATCTTTTGGCAAGTCGCTTGGTTCTATCGGTGTTGTGGCGCTAAAGATAATATTACCATCGTCGTAATGTTCGTTTACATAATGGATAGTGATACCAGATTCTGGTTCTCGAGCAGCGTGTACTGCCTCATGGACGTGCATGCCGTACATACCTTTACCGCCATATTTAGGTAAAAGTGCAGGGTGGATATTCACCATTTTATGGTCGAAGCGATGCGTTAAATAAGCAGGAATAAGCCATAAAAAACCCGCTAATACGATAAAATCAATCGCATATTTCTCTAAATTGGTCAACAAAACCTCCGAATTATAAAATGCAGCGCGCTGGATAATCAACGTTGGTACGCCATGTTTTTGGGCGATGTCTAACACACCAGCATCCTGTTTATTAGAAACAACCAGCGCAACCTTAATGAGCGGATGACCGTTGAAATATTCAATAATTTTTAAGGCATTAGATCCGCCTCCGGAAGCAAAAATAGCGATATTCATAATGGGCGCAAAGTTAGATTTAAAAATTGTTTTTGTGTATTGAATTGTTGATCTGCCATTTTTTTCGCCAATTTTAGGTGTACAGATGCTTGCAATATGTCGAAAAAGCGTTAATAATTTTTCCATAATATATATTATGTTAAATAGAAGCCGAAAAAACGCCCTTTCTAGTGATTTATGCAGCCGCATCCTTTTTGTACCCAAATTTCATATTTTGGCATAAAATTTATAAAATTTGGCAAGTTTTTTTCAAAAAAATAATGATTTTTAGGTGCGCTTTGTTGGCTTGGGGAAATATGTTGATTTTAAATACTCTGTCTATGCTTATGTGAAAATATATTAATTTATATGGAAAAGCATGGTAAAATAGGAAATAATTGGTTCTTTCATCATAATTTAGTATATAACGGTAAAACTAGTAGGTGTACAGTGTGGGGCGATGAGCGAAACAGATGGAAAATTTGCATAAAAAAAACGAAATTGGTAAATAACCCCAAATAGGTTGTAGGTGTGCGGTGTAGGGTCGGTGAGCGAAGCCGAACCGCCCTACCCTATCGTGACCTCTCATCACACACCAACTATAATAAAAAATGCTGCACCATCAACAGGAACGCAGTTGGTGCAGCATCGTTTATAAGTATCGAATCGAATTGAATTGAATTGAATTTTTTAGGTTATATTGAATCAATTAACGATTAAAAACAGGCTTCCCACGAGTCGCCAGTATCAAATATTGGGCCATTCCAAATTGTCGCAATAGGATTTGAAGGACCTTGCTGGCAAACAGGTTGACCTTGAACTGATTTCCTAAGCGTCCAGTTAAATTTTTTGCCGTTAAAATTTGGGTACCAAGGAGTTACGCCTAAATTTACTTTATACTCCGCGTCTGTAGTAGTTACAAATGTAAAAGTGTAAGGCAAAAAAGCCGAAATAGCACCCGAATAAACAAGTGCATTAGTGTAGTAATTTCTTACCGTAACATTCAGAGAGCAAGTGTTCAAATAATCAACTTCCGAAATAGTGATCGAATTCACGATAGTTACACTGCGGTCGTTAGCCCCTACACTAGTTTGGTTAGTAATCTGCTCTTTGGATGTAGCAGCATCTGTTGTGTTTTCATTTTCGGCTTTATTACATCCAAATGAAAACGCTACTAGTAATATAAAAAAAATCTTCTTCATTGTGTTGAAATGTTAAATTGTTAATCGATACTTACTCCAACAAAACGAATCAACCTATATTTCGATATACACACAATTTTAGTTAATGTTAAAATAATGTACAATTAAACAAAAATTCACATAAAAACAGTATATACTTTACAAACAGTATCGAAAGCCCCTTCGGCTTCGCTCAGGGTACGATAGGCTTCGCTCAGGGTACGATAGGCTTCGCTCACCCCCCCCAGACTGCAAATTATCACATAATTTTACCTCTTTTAGTGCCCCAAGCGGCCTAAATCTTCAATTTAGTAAAAAATACCCCTTCAACTCGCTAAGTATAGCACCGAAGCCAAAACAATCTTAATTTTATTTGTTCGCATTAGAATAACACCTATCTTTGTACCTTAAACATTGCATATCCAGCAATTTCATTTTTTCCTTTCACACTTAAATTTTACGTATGAAAAAAATTATTTACACTACAGTTTTATTTTTTTTTGCTGCAATTACGCTTCTATCTGGTCAAGCATTGGATGATTACCGTTCGGTGCCAGCCGGAGGTAGCTGGGCAACAACTGCCACTTGGGAGCGTTATGATGGTGCTGCTTGGGGTGCTGCTCCCGCCGCACCTTCTTCTACTAATGGTGTTATTACCATTACAGCAGGTTCTACAGTAACCGTTGGCAGTGCAGTAACCGCCGATCAATTAGTAGTAGATGGAAACCTGACAGTTGGCCTTACCTTTACGCTTACGATTGCCAATGGAACCGGTACCGATATGCAGATTTCGGGAACGGGTGTTGTACTGAATCAGGGTACAATAGCTGGAACAACTGTTACTTTTACTTGTGCTAATGACGGATTTTTTATCCATAATACCACAACATCCGTTGCTACAACAATACTAGCTGCTTTTGGGGCAACAGGGCTTTCTTCCTCTAGCAATTTTGTATATCGTGGAAGTTCCACCTTGAGCCCAGCTATTTCTATGGCAGGCAGGACTTATGGTAACCTGTTTTTTGAAAGTTCATCGGGATTGTGGTCTATCAATTTAACTGGGGGCACTACAACAACCACAGTCAATGGCAACTATAAAGTAGGGGTTACCAATGTAGGCACCGTAAGTTACTCTGAATCTACTCCGACAGGTGCAGTTGTTATCGCGGGCGGTATCGAGGTGGCTACTGGTTGTACTTTGGGTATTCGCCAAGCAACTACCAACGCAGTGACCGTAAATGGTAACTCAACGATTAATGGTACGCTTAATGTTCAGTGTCAGACATTTATAAATAATGGTAGTTTGACAGGTACAGGGATTTTCCGTTGTGGCGCACCTGCTACTATAACTACTATGTCTCTTGGAGGAACTGGCTCTATTAATATTGGACAAATAAGGGTAAGTACAGCCGCTACGATCACGTTGAGTCAACCAGCGGCTACGGGATATTTTATATTCTTTAATTCTGGTAATTTTACTACAGGTGCTAATTTGACATTAGGCTTAGGCAGCGGTGACACCTTTGTTCAGTTCGGTCAAACAGGGGGTACATCTGCTACGGGTTCGTTTGTTGGTACGCCCAATTTCAACCTCGGAAGTACACCGTTTTTAGGCGTTTACTATCTGGAACAATCCGGTGCGAGAACAACCGGCACCGAAATACCTAGTGGGAGAACGGTGCAGGAATTGGAGGTAACCAATGTAAATGGCGTTACTTTGGCTGGCGGTGCGCTCAGCGTAAATGGGGATCTTTTTCTCGATGGTGCTACGGGCAGTCACCTCACTTTGGGCGCAAATGATTTAACCGTTACGGGCAGTATTGTTGCCGCATTTTCGGGAGCGCATGTCATTACCAATAGCACGGGAAGGCTTATTCGTAATGTAGCGGCAACTGCTGTTGAGTTTCCAGTAGGTATTACAGCGGCTTCCTACGATCCTGTAAGCATAACTAATACAGGTACATCGGATAATTATTCGGTGAGGGTGTATGGTACGGTAACTGCTCCTGGTAATCCTGCACTTGTGGTCAATCGCGAATGGGATATCACAGAAACGGTACCTGGCGGTAGCAACTGTAACGTTAGTCTTACCTATGATGCTGCCGCATCTACTGGTGGATCGTACTCTCCGGCAGGTACGATGGTTACGGGGCTTCGCATAGGTGGTGCATGGACAGAGACAAGTGCTACCATTGCAGGCACTACTGTAACAGCAAATGGTTTTACCAGTTTTTCTCCTTATGCGGTAGGTAATGCATCAGGTTTCCTTCCGTTAGAACTGTTGCGCTTCTCCGGAAAAGCAATGCCTCAGTCTAATATGTTAGATTGGACAACTACGATGGAAATTGATGTAGATCGTATGGATGTAGAACGCCGTTTAGAGGGAGAAAAATCCTTTACTGTCATTGGAAGCATTGCCCCAAAAGGAAGTTTTTCTGCCATTACTGATTATAGTTTTGAAGATAGAAACACGCCTAAAAATGCAGTTTATCGCCTTAATATTTGGGATTTTTCGGGTAGAAATATGATTTCGCCTATAGTCCAAATTATTCGCCAGAATGACCCTGTTCGCAAAATTAGTATTTTGCCAAACCCTGTTTCTGAATATGGAATGCTTGATATTTCCAATACAGATGCTGGCGTTTTCCAAGTACAAATATTCAATACGATGGGTCAACTGGTCTCCGAGATCAATAATATTGATATGGACCAAAACGAGCAACGCCTTATTGCGCTTCCTGTAATGGAATTGCCCAACGGAACTTATCATGTAGCTTTGTTCAAAAACGGTCAATTGCTTGAAAAAACCGTATTGTTGAAAATTTAGTTGTAGCAAATAACTGATTGGCTTCAAACGCTTTAACGAGCGTTTGAAGCCAATTTTTAATGATGTACAGTCGGTATGTTGAGCAAAGCCGAAACCAAAAAAAAGTTTTAAAAAATAAAATAAAAAACAACAAATAGTTTATTTTTTTCAAAAATCATCCTACCTTTGCCTCCATATAATACCGTTGTTTTATGGCAAAAGGAAATACAAAAAGGGGCTTTGATGCCGATCTTGATACATTTTGGAAGGAAATATTGGATTTGATAGAACCAGCAGTGCTATTTTTCCTTCCGCATCTACACGCCGCAGTAGATTGGTCAGAAGATTACCAATCTTTAGAACAAGAATTACGTATCTTGCTCAGCAATGCAAAGATCAAGGTAAAAAAGACAGACAAACTCTTTCTTTTAAAAATGAAAGATGGCAATTTGGGGTACTTATTCCTTCATATTGAGGTGGAAGCATTTCCAAGGGTCAATTTTCCAGCCCGGGTGTTTAATTATTTTACGCATATTTATCTCAAGAACAATAGTGCCCCTATTACTGTTTTGGTCATTTTTGTGGGAGATGTGCCTAAAATACCTTTAGATACATTTCAATTAGAGCAATTTGGCACTTTGCTCATGCTACAATACAATACTTATACTGTTGCGGCGCAATCGGAGGAAGAACTCATGGCTTCTAATAACCTGTTTGCTTCGCTCGTTTTGGCCAATTTATACGTGATACAATCCAGAGGAAATCCCCAAAAACGTTTTGAACTCAAGAAAAAACTGTTAGAACACTTAAATGCCAAGGGAATTTCGTTGGACAAGTTCAAGAATCTCCTTAACTTTGCACTATATTTGGTCAAATTAACACCAGAATTAGAACACGATTTTAAAGAAATAGTCGATAACCATTATCATTTAAGCACAAAATACATGACTGGCAAGCAAAAACTATTGAAGCATAATAAAGAACTTGCTGATGTAATAGTATCAGCGGTGTATCGTACGACTGTATCAGATTTAGTCAAAAAAGAAAAAGAAGCGGTACGGGGAAAAGAAAAAGCCGAGCAAAATCTGCAAAAAACTAAGCAAAAAATGCAAAAAGCACTGCAAAAAGCAGCGCAGGAAATAGAACGAAAGATGCAAGCGAGTGTGCTACATTTATATACAAAAACAAAACTTTCCCCAGAGCAAATCGCTGATGCTTTGGGTATGAAACTTGCATCAGTACTTAGTATCATTAAAACGCATAAGATATGACAGGCAAAGAAAAAATATTTAGGTATAATAAAGGGCTTGTTGATGCAATAACTATGGCGGTATATGGGGTGAAAGCCTCCGAAGTATTCAAAGATTCGGAAGCATTGGCAAAAATAAAAATTGAATGGGCGGAGGAAGAAAAGCGAGATGCAGAGTATGATATTCAATGGGCAGAGCAAGAAAAACTAAAAGCAGAACAGATGCTGATATATGCCGATCAGGTAATTTTTAAGGCACAAAAAGCAAAGCAAAAGGCAGAGATGAAGATTCAGAAAATAATTCAGCAGCAGCAAAAAGTAGAACAAAGGAAGCAAAAAGCGGAACAACCTAAACAAAAGGTTGCTCGAAAAAGCAGCGCAAAATAAACAAAAAGCGGTACTTTACCTCAACAAATAAGCCGCCCCTATTTCCCCTACCCTACGCCCCAATACAACCCCTGCTTCAATTCCATCCCTAAAATGTATGCCACCGTACAACCGTGAAATAGAAGCCTCTTGAGCGGCAGCCTCGAATGAAGTAAAACTGCGGCGTGGCAAATCAAATTCCACTTCTGTATCATCCGTAAAGGCAAAATTATCGCCAAATATACGCGTTAGCACCACCGCGACGGCACTGGAAGCTACACTGTGTCCCGAAACGTATTCCGGAAAAGGAGGAGTTTGCAACAAGGGCAACCAGCGCGGGTCTAGCAGTTTTCGGATAGCGGTTTCGGGACGTACTCGGTTGCTGCGGTATTTTTCGTCCCAACAAGCAATAAACGCATCTGCCAGCGTAAGGCCAACCATGGCGTGTGAGCGGACTGTTTTTTGTAAATTAAAGCCTTTTTTCAGACAGGCAATACCCGTAATACCGATCCAGTGGCCACCCGGAGAAATCTTTTTTAAACCAAACTGCACGTGGCCAATTTGCTGTACCGCAAACGGATTGCAGTCCCAAAACTGCGCAATGGCTTGCTCAGCGGTATCCTTGCGGTTCACAATCGCATATACTTCCAACATTTGCTGATAAAAAGAAGTATTGCGCGCCGTATCATACACCGCCGGACGATCAGGTACAAATTGCTGTGCCGAATCGAGTATAAATGTCCTTAATTTGCCCCAATTAGGCTCTACTGGCGGCATAAAAGCGGGTGATGTGGGTTGCCACCAGCCATCGCCTTGCAGGGGCGTATAGCGTTTTAGGGTGTTCAATTGCGGAAAACCATCGCTTTTAGCGTACTCCATCATCTGTACCACTACCCTATCCACTACGGTGATGCTGGCAGTAATGGCCACGGGTGTTATGCCTCTTTTCTGGGCTTCCAGGAGGATAGAATCGCTTTGCGCGCGCAGGAGGTACCCGGAAGGCAATAGTCGTTCGCCCATTTTGAGTACGGCGAGTAGCGTTGTAAGGCTGGCATTGCTTTGTTTTAAAGGACATTGCTGGGTATCAATGCCTTTGAATCCGTTCAAATGCCCTGCAAAAGAAGGATTGCGCTTGGGCGCGTAAGCCGACTGTATTTCGTGGGTAGTGAGCGTGATATAGGCATAATACCTGCTCGCGGCCACGGGCGAGGCCACATCATTGAGCATGATATCGGTCACGCGTTTGAGGGCTTGGATATAATCTTGGGCGGCAAAATCATTCTTTTTATGGGCCGATACTGTACCGCAAAAACAACATAAAAACAAGAGAACCAGTAAACGCATGGTGGTTTAGTATTTAAGGAGCAAAGGAGTATCGTTGTTACGGCCAATCAGTAACATTTGTGTTTTGGCCGCTGTGGTAATGGGCTGAATGGCGCGGATACAGCCTTTTATGGACAATCCTGATTCAATTTGGGGGACGTATTGAAAACCTCCTTTGCCGTCGCCGATGAGTAATGTGCCGTAATTCGCATCCATTTTTCCTATTTTTATCCGAGTTTGATCGATGTTGCCGCCCAGTAGTATATCCTGATGACCGTCGTGGTTGTAATCGCCCGTCGCAATGGCTTCTACGGGCGACATATTGGCCTCCAACGGTAAAGTATGGGCAATAAAATGGCCATTGTTGTTTTCAAAATAAGTGGTTTGAAAATAGTTGGCGGTTAATATTTTGGCGCGTTGCAATTGTGTTGAATCGAGAATATCGGTAAGTGTGGCTTCCGAATACGCATCGTAAGTGGGGAATTTTTGGCGAAAACCCACTATTTGATCGGTCAATTCGTCGCGAGAAGCCATTGGATAAGATTGATTCCCCATAAAATAACAGATAATGGGATCAATATAGCCATTTTGGTCAAAATCAGCGTAATGCAGTGTCATAGGCTGTTCGGAGCTGATGTCGAATTGGCTATTCAGTCCCCAGTTGCCAGCCACCAGATCGAGGTCGCCATCGTTGTCCATATCTGCTAATACAATTCGGTTCCACCAACCGTTGAGGTTTTGGTCAAAAAACGCAGCCGTGGTTTTGGTCATTTTCCCTTTGGAAAAAGTGAACACTTCAAGTGCCATCCATTCGCCGCAAACGAGTAGTTCTGGGCTGCCGTCTTTGTTCAAATCTGCCCAAACGGCATCTGTAACCATACCGATTTGACGTAATTCTGGCGCAATGGCCGTTGTTACGTCCTTAAATTGCCCTTTACCATCGTTTTCCAGCAACATACAGACACCTGCTTCGGGATAACGCCCTGAAACTGCCCTTCCGCCCACAAAAAGATCCATATCACCATCGGCATCGTAATCCAGTGCTGTTACGCAACTGCCCATATTGGTTTCGGTGGGTAATCCGGAGGTGCTTTTTACAAATTGGCGGGCTTGGTTGATATACAGCACATCTTGCAGCGCAGGATCATTAGCGGGCAGGTCGTAACCGCCGCTCACGACGTATAAGTCTTGGTCGCCATCGCCGTCGGCATCAAAAAAAACGGCATCGGTGTCTTCTGTGGGTTTGTTGGATGTTGGTTCAAACATATTGGAAACAGGCATGCTACCGTCATCCAATTGTATCAGTACAACCCCTTGTTGGTTGCGCGCACCGCAGATAAATGCATCCGTGAGGCCATCGTTGTTCAGATCGGTGGTGGCAATACGTGGCCCTGAATAGGATAGCATATTGGGCATCAAGGGCTGAATTTTAAAATCGTTGGTTTTGTCTTCTTGGTGTCGAAAATTAATTTTTGCTTCGGAATTGGTAAAAACAGGGTTGTTTTTTTGTTCTAAAACTTTGGTGATAACAGTTGATTTAGGCGCGAGCGTCATCGTTTGGTCGATAGGGATATTATTCCGGATGGTCTCCCCTACTCCACCCGGCCAAGTGATTTGTAGCGAATCAATCTTAGACTCCGATAAGCCGATATGTAGCGGACAGAGCATAGAAGATTGGAAGCCGTGCACGGGGTAATACTCGGCATATTGCACTGTTTTGCCTGAAAAAACCTTGATTTTGGTGCCTAAAGCAAAAGTGTTTTTACCCTCCATTTTAAGCGAAATATGCAAAAAATGACTGTTTTTACGGGTTGTAGTGGTTTCATTTTTGAAAAGACCCGCCGCTTGGTTCATATTGTTCACCACTAAGTCGAGATCGCCATCGTTGTCCAAGTCGGCATAAGCGGCACCGTGGGAAAAATTGGCTTCCTGAAACCCCCATTCGGTGGAGCGGTCGGTGAATTGGAGGTGGCCGGTGTTTTCAAAGATATAATTGTGCAATGGTGTCGATTTTATGCTTTGCAACATTAAAAACATACGGCTACTCGATTCGCCACGGTTAAATTTTAGCCGCTCATTGGCGTAAAATTTCATAAAATCCATATTAATCATATCGCGGCCATAGCCATTGGTCACGAATAGATCGCGGTGGCCGTCGTTGTTAAAATCGGCGAGTAAAGGCGCCCAACTCCAGTCGGTATTTGACACACCTGCCAATTGACCAATTTCGCTAAATGTGCCGTTTCCATTGTTCAATTGGAGCATATTGCGCATGATTTGGTGGTAAAAACCATTTTGCAGCGTGTTATTGTACAGTTCGTAGTTGTCGGGTGCGAAGAGTAGTTTTTGCCTTTTATTGGTTTCGGGCAACATATCGAGGGTGATAATATCCTGAAAACCATCGTTATTTATATCAGCAATGTCCACACCCATCGAAAAATTGGATAAGTGGCCCATTTGCTCTTTGAGTGACTCCTTAAAAGTGCCATTTTTTTGGTTGATATAGAGATAATCTTCTTCCACGTAATCGTTAGAGACATACAGATCGGGCCAACCGTCGTTGTTGATATCCGAAACATTGATACCCAGTCCATAGCCCAAAGGATTGGAAATAATACCTGCGGCTACGGTGACATCCGTAAATTTGCCTTGGTTATTTTGGTATAAGCGGTCGCCGGCATCGGGATCGACCATTTTTTTGACAAAGGCGGCATCAAAATTTTGAAGGTTTTTGATATTGTGGTTGAGTACGAAAAGATCGAGATCGCCATCCAAATCGTAATCTAAGAACGCGGCATGGGTCGAATAACCTTCATCAGCAACGCCCATTTCACGTGCTTTATCAGTAAAAGTACCGTCGGTATTATTGATAAACAATTGATTTTGACGTTGTTCGGGTTCTAAATCGCCTGAATAACAAACATAAATATCGACCCAACCATCGCCATTGACATCGGCGACAGAAACACCTGTTTTCCAACCTTTGTTACCTGCCACGCCTGCTTTTTGGGTACGATCTTCAAATATCCAATTGCCTGTATTGTAGTAAATAGCGTTAGGTTGTTGGTTGGAAGTAAAATAGAGATCCATAAGGCCATTATTATCAAAATCGGCGATGGCTACACCGCCGCCATTGTAAAAATATTCATAAGTGATGATATTTTGGAGCGGACTTTCCACGAGTTTATTCTCAAAATAAACGCCAGATGTGGCGGGGGAAACAGGGGTAAAAAGCGGTTGGGCTGAGGCGCAATACGAAAATGCGAAAAGAAGGATAGAAAACAGGGTTATTCTTGGCATAATTAAAAAATAAATCTAATTGGGTGCAAAATACGAAGCATAATCTTTACAGTGATACACTTTTTTTTGGTAAGAAGGGCAATGGTCACTTGCTAATTTCAAAATGTTGAAAATTGAGGCAAAAAGCCTACTTCTTCCTTTTTTTAGCGAAAAAAAGGAAGCAAAAAACGCTTCGGCTGACGAAAAATGCGGTGCTTTTGCTTCCTCGCTCCGGCGGCGCCAAAAAAAACTCGCCGTACTATCCAGCGGGGACTGCGTCCCGCACATTTCGTTTGGCTCAAACACTTTTTGGCTTCATCCGCCTACACTCAAGCAAAACCTGCATTTTTCTAAGGCCGGTCTTGCCACACTTGGGGTTCTGTACTTTATGTCAAATCTCAAAGTAAATTACCAAAAATAAAAGTGTACGGTAGCAAGGCAAGTGCTTTATAAAAACAATAGGCTTTACAAACAGAAAAATTTTTGCCCATAAAGCCTATTTTTTTAGTTATAAATACCTAATAATGAATTAATTAGCATCCCACCAAACACGTCCATTCCAGTTGTCTGCCGAACCCAAACGGGATACAGCCGCACCCAGATTGTCTTTGTTCAATCCTGCTTCGCTAGCAGGATATTGGAAACGACGCGGGATAGATCCGCCGGTGTAATTACCTGGGAAATTAACCGCCGTCAATTGAGGAATACCAGAGCGGCGCCAGTTGGCGTGTGGCTCGTAACCATCCAAAAACGAAGTGATATAATACTGTGTATTGATCGCTGTCATCTTCTCATCCACCGAACCTGCTGCCGGGTAAGCAATAGCAGTGCTATAAGCCGCTGCTGCTGCATCATCAATAACGCCCGCTGCTGGATTGTATAGTTTCAATTGCAAAATAGAAGACACCACACCAGTCCTGAAATATTCTTCAGCGGTACCGGTAGTCACCCAACCTCTTTCTCTTGCTTCGGCCATCAATAACATCGTTTGTCCATGAGAAACAAGGATGTTTGGATCGTTAGCATCCGCGAAAGAAGAACGCAATTGAGAATAAGTAGCAATATCTGTGATGGTCGCAGGATCAGAACCACTTGGCAAACCTTTTTGAGCGGCTGGTGAGTCATCCTCCGTGCCAATTACTGCAGTTGCGGCATCGCCAGTACGTACAACTGAAAGGATTTTCAAACGTGGATCAGCATTGTTTTTCAACAAATCGATAAACGTTTTTGAAAACTTAAAGCCATTAGCCGACAATTCTAAACGACCACCATTGAAAAAGCCCAATACATTACTATTTGGGTTTACAAATGGGCCTGCCAAGTGATTGATACGGAATGACTCTGTGTAATCAGAGAATACACCACCAGCTACTGCTTTCGCAACGCCAGCCTGAGCCGCTGCTGCATCCTTTTTAGACATACGCATAGCAACGCGCAACATCAAAGAGTTGGCTGCTTTTTTCCATAAAGTCACATCGCCTTTGTAAGAAGAGATATCGCCTTTGAATGGCTTAGAAGCATCGAATGAACGCGCTGCTACTTCCAATTCGCTAATTAAATCAGCCAAAATAGCCTTTTGCTCGTCATACTTAGGAGAGAAAACACCGTCATAAAAGCCACGACCTGCTTCAAAATAAGGCACATCACCGTAAGAATCCGTCAACCTTAAAAATACAAAGGCTTTGAGGACACGTGCTGCGCTGTTGTAGTTAATATCTGCTGGATCAGTTTTAGTTTTTTCCAATAAATTAACCAAACTTTTTACAGAACCATTGTAAGATGCGTCCCACAAAGCGGAATTATAACCTTCGTTGAGTTCGTATTTATCACCTTGCGCCCAGTTGAGGGAAGCAAATTGTTGGATAAATTGCGTATTATAGATGAGGTTGTTCCTCCAAGCCTCATATTCGCCACCGGATGCGTCCAATGCGGCTTTAGTAAATAGGGCATCCGAAGAAAGGGTTGAAACGGATGTTGGATCTATATTTATTTCGTCAAAGTCTTTAGTACAAGCACCCAAAATCAGGATACTCATTACGGTTAGACATTTAATTAGATTTTGCATAATATTAAAAGTTGTTTTGTTCTTAAAAAATAATTAGAATTTCAAATTTACATTAACACCCATAGAGCGCACTGGAGGGTAGCCGAACCACTCTAAACCTTGGCCGTTGCCAGAGTTATAAGTAGATTCAGGATCAATGTTGGGTACATACTTTTTCAAGATGGCTAAGTTACGGCCAACTAAAGAGATATTGATCCCTTTGATACCGCTTTTCCCAAATGCTTTAGATGGGATACTGTAGCCCAATACAACTTGGCGTAATTTGATAAAATCAGATTTGTAGATAAACTCTGAAGAGATATTCAAACCGATAGATTGGTTATAAGACTGAGCACTTACGTTTTTATCGTTTTTAGCACCAGTTGCTTCGTCGATACCATCCACAACAAGACCACCTTCGCGGCCTTCAAGTGTGCGTTGTGTTTTGCCGCGATAAGTAGCAAAATCGTCGGTACCAGAATACATCATACCGCCGAAACGACCGTCAATCAAGAATCCGAAATTGAGGTTACCCAAACGGAAATCGTTGTTTAATCCCAAAGTAAGCGGAGAAACACCTGTTCCATAAGCCTTAAGATCGCCGCGTTGTGGCAAGCCGTCTTTCAATAAGATTTGGCCAGCTGTGTTGCGCTTATAATCAAAGCCCATTACTTGTCCGAAAGCCTCACCTACGTTATGATCCACGAAAGCAGTCAATGAACGTGCATTGGCTACGCGAGAGGTGGTCAACTGGTCAGAAATTTTCACAACTTCGCTAATATTATAGCCCATATTGTAAGAAAGATCCCAAACCAATTTTTCAGATTTTACAGGTGTAAGGTTCAATAATAATTCAACACCTTTATTGCTTACTTCACCTACATTGATCAATACGCTACCAAAGCCACTTGTTTGTGAAATTTGGCTGCTAATGATATCATTCGTTGTTGCCCTTTGGTAGAACGTAAGATCAAGTCCAACCCTATTGCTAAAGAAACGGCCATCAATACCAAATTCAGAAGATGTTACTTGGTATGGTAACAAATTTTGGTTTGGAATAGTGTTTGTACCAATTTCACCAACCGGCAAATTGTCATACGTATTGCTGCTCAAGCGATAAGGCAATGTAAGGCCGTAAGGACTACGGTCACCACCCACTTTTGACCATGCTGCGCGTACTTTTGCAAAAGAGATAAACGCAGGCATTTTGAACGCTTCAGACAAGATAAAACTACCTGCCACAGAAGGATAAAGGATAGAGCGGTTATCGGCAGAAAGCGTTGAATACCAGTCATTACGAGCCGTTACCGTCAAATATAAGAAGCGATTATACGACACCTCGCCAGAACCAAAGAAGGAGTTAATCCTCTTTTCGCGATAGCCGTAATTGGTGTTCTTGTTTTGAAGGTTATTGATATTGTAGAACCCAGGTACAAAGAAATTACTACCGCTGTATCCAACAGTTTCATCTTTTTGAGTCATGGCATTTCCACCTACAAAAGCATCAATTCCGATTTTAGAACCAAGGCTTTTGTTCACGCCCAAGATCCATTCTGCATTTCTTTCGCTGAAACGGTTATTGGATTGGTCGTCGATTTGGCCACCTGGCGCATAGTTAGTACCTGTTGGGGTAATATCAAGATTGGCACGGGTGTATTGATCCGTTCCAATTCTTGCACGCAAGTACAACCAACTTGTAAAGTCATAACGCGCTTCGATAGCACCAATAAGGCGGTCGCGTGAGTCTTTTTGTTGGAAATTCTCTGTAGCCCAATATGGATTAGTTACATAAGGGTTATTGCTAAATGCTTGCTCACCACCAGTAGCAGTTTGCTTGCTTTCTTGGAATGTTTTCACATCCCAGCTGGTTGGTGTAAGACCTACTGTGAAATTAGCATTACCCGGAGAATCCGACAAGCGAGGGCGATTCCGAACTCTTTCGGCAATATAGCGTGCACTTACGTTCACGTTCAATTTGTTAACAGGGTTAATGCCAACGTTCATACCAAAATTGTTCCTGCGCAAAGTAGAGCCAGGAATTACACTTTGGTTGTTTTGGTCAGATGCCGTAAAATTATAGGTCATCTTATCCGTTCCACCGTATAAAGAGATGGAATTATTCAAGTTGGTACCGGTGTCATAGAATTTTCCAATAGCACCTTTTTGAGCAGAATATGGACGAGATGTACCATCGAATTGAGGAACAGAGCTGCCATCCAATTTTGCGCCCCAACTGTTCAATGGGATACCGGTAACACCAGCAGCATCCACTGGTTTTGCACCTTGTGTACCGTGGCCGTATTGATACTGCCAATCGGTAAAGTCCATAGCGGATTCAGAAGCAAAATTACTGTTGATTTCCACACCCAAGCCTTTGCGCTTAGAACCTTTCTTGGTGGTAATCAAGATAACGCCGTTAGAAGCACGCGCACCGTAAAGGGCTGCTGCATTACCGCCTTTTAGGACAGAAATGGTTTCTACTTCATCAGGGTTAATCATTTGAATACCATCACCCGCGTCGCGACCACCCCATTCGCCGGCAGAGCCGCGGTTGGAGTTGTCCATTGGAATACCATCAATGACATACAATGGTTGGTTGTTATCGGAAATGGAGGTATTTCCCCTTAAAACAACCCTTGTAGAACCACCAGCACCAGTAGCAGTACTTACTACATTGAGGCCAGCCACGCGGCCAGTCAGGTTATTCACAAGGCTATTAGTCCTTGCTTTGGTTAAGTCTTCGCCTTTTACTTCTGTAAGGGCGTAACCGAGTGCCTTTTTCTCCTTACGGATACCAAGGGCAGTTACAACAACTTCGCCGAGTTCGGCATTAGATGCTACCATGAGGATCGTGATATTATTTTCACGGTCTGTTACAGTAACATCTTTGTCTTCATAACCTGTCGCACGTACTTCGAGTACAATTTCGCGCGCAGGCACCTTTAAACTGAAATTACCGTCTGCATCGGTATTGGTGGCTGATTCGCCAGAGCGCACCTTAATTGTTGCAAAAACGGATTCACCATTGGCTTCTTTTACAACTCCGGTGAGTTGTTTTGTCTGAGCCAAAAGCACACTGTGCATGCACAATATGCTAAAAAAGGTAAGTAAATAGTAACGCATAATGATAGAATATTGGTTAAAATAAATAGAATGAAAAAGATAGTGAGGAAGAAAATGAGGTGTTCTTTGTTAGTTAGTTAATCGTTTTAGCAATCTTGATACAAAGATAGTTGTATTAATTCAAAGTACAAAAAATATCAAAAAGAATTTCGGATTATTATTTGGGGCATTACCCGTACTTGTTTTGTTTGTATGGATTCATTGGATATTTGATTTAATAACATTTCAATTGCAGCATTCGCAAGGTCTTCAATGGGCTGCGCAACAACACTGATTGGAGGCCGAAATAACCTAAAAAGGTCGTGATCATCGAAGCTAGCAACACCAATATCGCTTGGAATCGATTTATTTAAATTGTTTAGGCATTCTAGCCCTAATATACCGAGGTAGTTGGTGGCAAAGAATATCGCATCTAAATCGGGTTGCGCCCTGAATCGCGCCTCCATAAAGGCAGGGTCAATTTGTATTGGACTGATATGAGGAAAAACCATTACCCTATCTTCGTCATAAGGAATACTGTGGTCTATCAAACATTGTCTGTAGCCCTCTAACCGTTCTACCATTTGAGTCATTTTGCTGTCGATGGTAACAAAACCGATCTTTCTTTTTCCGCTTTTGATCAATGCCTGAGTCATTTTGTAAGATCCCTGAAAATTATCCAAAATAACATAATTGGTAGGCACATCCTCAAAATAACGGTCAAAAAGTATAATAGGCACTTTTTTTTGCGTCAACTGCAGAATAGAGGGTCTTAATCCAGGTGTTGGAATAACGATCAGCCCATCCACGTGCTGACTGCGCATCAATTCCAACAGTTCTTTTGCCTTTAATTCGTTGTTATCGGTACTGGCAAAAACTACTTTATAGCCTTTTTTATAGGCGATTAATTCTATTTTTTTTGCAATATTTGCAAAAAAAGCATTACCAATATCTTCCACAATTAAGGCAATAGTGGCTGTTTTGCCTGTTCTGAGCCCTTTTGCAAAAGCGTTGGGCTTGAAATTATTTGCTTCAATAATTTTTTCTACCTTTTCAATGATGGCATCACTGATCCGTTTCTCCTTTGCCTTTCCATTGAGCACAAAAGAAACGGTGGTGACAGAAACGCCGGCTTCTTCCGCGATATGCTTTAATAAAATATGTGCCATATTAATTCAAAAATATTTCATCTACAAAAAACCATCCAACAGATCCTTTGCCAGGGTGCCAACTCGGTAGTTTTTGAACAGATCTCGCTTTTACTTTGATGGTATTCATCTTCTTAGGCGGAAATGAACAAACAAAACCTATAGGCGAATTTGGGCTGGATATTGATTTGGGTTGCTCGGGCTTTAGTCGTTTTAGTAAGGTAAATTGACCGTTGAGTCCGCCCCAAACTTCAATTTCTTCCGCAGGCATGATATAACTACCAATATCAACAAGGCTACTAATAGATATGGTTGATAAGGTAACGGCTTCGTTAAAATACAAGAATGCCTCCATCTGTGTTTTGTCAAAACCCAACCATTTGGTGGATCTGAAATCGCTATCTCCAATTTTTTTATTGGCTAATGTTTTAGGCCCTTCACCTGCATACGACGGATTGGGCGGGTATCGGAGGGCTACACTATCGGGCAAAAAACCTACTTTATAAAAATTGCGCGTGGCAATATCGCTGCTGATCCATCCCGGTAAAAAAGATTTTGCGGTAAGTACACAAGACTTATCCACTGATATACTATCATCTTCGGGACTGATTGGCGATGTAAGGCTGTCTGGCACTGTGCCATCGAGGGTATATCGAACGACTGCGCCATTAATATAATTTTTTAACAAGACTTTGGCGGAAGTGGTAAATATCTGCTCTTCTCCCTCCAAAATTGGGGCATTGAGTTTGGCTACCACATTTTCACCGCTGTAACCAGTTTCAATATTGGTTTTGGGCAAATTGGCTTTGAGTGCGATAAATTCCTCTGCGGAAAGCGTGCTATTCCATAAATATAACGCGTTTAATGCCGGAAATTCCTTTAATACCATTAGAGCAGTAGCCGCAATTTTTGTGCTGGACAGCGATAGTTTTTTCAGGTATTTTAATTGCTTTAGTTCCCCCAATGTTGCACCCGTAATGGGCGTAAATGACAAAGTAAGTTTGCGTAGGTTTGGAAAACCAGCAATGACCCGCAAGTCTTCGTCCGTAATGGGCATTTTATTTAGGTTTAAACTTACGATTTGTTCTTTAACGGCCTTTAGTTCTTCAATATATGCGCTTTTAAAAGCCGAAATACCGTAAAACTCAACGCCTAGTGCTGGTGAGGTTAATGCAAGTGGATAAACAGCCCGATAATCGTTATTTAATTTTTTGATGACATCTGAATTGGCTGCGGTAAAATCGTAGTTTTCTTCTGTTTTTCCACTAAAAACATGGGTTGCCAATAGGGCTAAACTATCATTCTGAGGTAATTCGGCCACTTTTTGCTTGAAACTCGATCCGCTTTTGATCCAATGATAAAGTATTTTTATTTCCTCATCTGTCAATTGCGGCTTGCCTTTGGGCGGCATGTGTTCTTCGGCTTCTAGGGGTAAATGTGCACGATGTAGTAATAGCCCTAATGCTGGATCATTCAAATCCCATAACTTACCGTGTTTACCACCTTTTAAAATAGATTCGGGCGTTTCCAGTGACAATTCACCCTTTAGTTTCGTTGCGTTATGGCACGAAAGGCATTTTTCTTTTAAAATTGGGTACACCAAATCTTCAAAAACCCGCGCATCCTCCAACGCTACTGTTGCTATTTTTGAAGTTGAACTCAACGGTGCAAAAAGGTAATTCTCGCCATGAGTAATGGCCGCACCTTTATGTCCTGCAATAGTAATAGCAACAAGACCCGCAGCAAAAAAACTTTTTGATACTAGATTGTTGGCTCGAATTTGATTTCTAAATGCATACCCAGCCCATGACAAGGCTGCAACGCCTACCCCACTCCACTTGTGCCAAAAGAGTATATCAGCATTGTAGTCGCCTTCCTGCCCCAGAAAAAGCCCCATTAATGCCGCCAAAGCACTTGAAATTGCGGTCAATAACAATAAATTATTACCAATAGCAGGTGGAATAGTAGTGTGTTTGGGCGTAACAAAAAGTTCCCAAATACCTGTCAATACAAGCAGTACAATGGGAAAATGTAGTACCAAAGGATGCATTCTACCAACGACTTTCAATGCCACTGGTAACTGCATATGCGTGCCAAAGAAGGCCAAAAATAGCAATAGGCAATTCAGCGCAATACAAAAATTATAAATATAGGTTCTAGGCATAAAGCACACTTAAAAGGTTGAAGTAGAGCACTGATTTAAGCGATTAATCCATTAATAACCTTACCATGTACGTCCGTGAGTCGATACCTGCGCCCCAAGTGCTTATACACCAGTTGCTCATGGTTAAGTCCCATTAAATGGAGTGCGGTTGCTTGGAAATCGTGTACATGCACGGGATCTTTCTGGATATTATACCCAAAATCGTCGGTTTCTCCATAAACGCCTGGTTTTACACCACCACCGGCCATCCAAATGGTAAAACACCGTGGGTGGTGATCGCGCCCGTAATTATCAGCGGTTAAAGTACCTTGGCAATAATTGGTACGGCCAAATTCGCCGCCCCAAATAACAAGTGTTTCGTCCAATAAGCCACGTTGTTTGAGATCGGTAATCAAGGCCGCAGAGGACTGATCGGTATCTTTACATTGACCAACAATTTGAGAAGGCAAGTTGTCGTGCGCATCCCAACCTTGGTGGTAAATTTGGACAAATCGAACGCCATTTTCCGATAATTTACGTGCCAATAAGCAATTGGCAGCATAAGTACCCGGTACCAAACAATCGGGACCATACAACTTAATAATGCTTTGAGGTTCCGATTTTATATCTGTTACTTCTGGCACAGCGGTTTGCATACGGTACGCCATTTCATACTGCTGTATTTTAGCATTGATTTCCGGGTCGCCAAACTGCTTATAACCTTCTTCGTTGAGTTCGGCTACTTTATCCAGCATCGTCCGGCGGTCTGCTTTATCCACCGATTCTGGATTATTTAAGTAAAGTACCGGGTTTTCGCCGTTGCTAAATTGCACGCCTTGGTGTACGGAATCTAAAAAGCCGTTTGTCCACAATTTGGAATAAACACCTTGACCATTGCCTTTTCCTTTGGATAAAAGCACGCAAAAAGCAGGTAAGTTTTTATTTTCGCTACCCAAACCATAACTAAGCCATGCCCCCATACTTGGGCGGTTGCCTACTTGCGCGCCAGTTTGGAAAAAAGTAAGTGCTGGATCGTGGTTAATGGCCTCCGTGTACATGGTCCTTATAAAACAAAGGTCGTCCGCTACTTTGGAAGTATATGGGAGCAATTCACTCATCCACATACCGTGATTGCCCGCTGGTGAAAAAGCAAATTTGGAACTGGCCATCGGGAAAGCCTTTTGATCTGCGGTCATACCCGTCAAGCGTTGGCCCATACGGATAGATGCGGGCAATTCCTGACCGTGCATTTCCTTCAATTTAGGTTTGTAATCGAACAAATCCAATTGTGAAGGCGCACCATTTTGGAAGAGATAAATGACCCGTTTTGCTTTTGGGGCAAAATGCGGTAGCCCCGCCATAATGGTTTCTTCCAGGTTACCTGAAAACAAATCAGGTACCAACAGCGAGCCTAAGGCCACGCTACCAAGTCCGAGACTCATTCGGGACAAAAATTTCCGGCGGTTCATATTGAGGCCATGCTCAAGTATTTGCTTTTCCATAATTTAAGTTTTAGTAATGGCTTCTTCCATGTTATAAATGACATTCACTACTTTCATTAAAGCAGCGGATTCGTCGGGATTCAGTGTTTTATCGATTGGCCACTCCCCTACTTTTAGGGTTTTGGCGGCATTCAGTTTTTGGGATTTAAATTCCGCTAATTGCTCTGCATAGTAGTTTTTCAGGATCGTCAATTCTTTTTGTGAGCCATTGCGACAAACAATCGTTTTGAAAGCAATCGCAATTTGGTCATCCAATGATTTAGGCTGCGCTAAGAGCCGTTGAGCAAAGACCCGTGAAGCCTCCAATACCGTTGGGTCATTCATCATAATCAATGCCTGGAGTGGCGTATTCGTCCTCGAGCGTTTTATTTCGCATTGGTCGCGGTTGCTGGCATCAAACATCACCATGGAAGGCGGGGGCAGGGTAAGTTTGATAAAAGTGTACATTCCCCTTCGGTAGAGTGCACTGTCTTTGTCTTGGATATATGTTTTCAGTACGCCCCTACCCGATGAAGAACTTTCCCAAAGCCCTTTGGGTTGGTATGGTTTTACGCTTGGGCCTCCAATTTCTTTAAACAGTAGCTGACTGGTTTCCAATACCATATCGCGAATAAACTCGGCTTTCATGCGTATCCTTGGTGCTCTAGCCAAATACACATTATCGGGATCAGTTTGCAGGTGCTGTTCGGTTATTTCGGAGGATTGGCGATAAGTAGCAGAAAGTAAAATTTGCTTGACCAATCGTTTAACATCCCATTTATGCTCCATAAAATCCACAGCAAGCCAGTCCAGTAATTCAGGGTGTGAGGGTAAATTGCCCTGCATACCAAAGTCGCCAGCAGTTTTTACCAAACCAAGTCCGAAAAACTCCTGCCAAACCTGATTGACAAAAACACGCGCTGTTAAAGGATTTTTTTTGTCAATTGTCCATTGTGCCAAACCAAGGCGATTGCGCTGAAACTGGGTGGTATCGAAGGTCAAAACGGCACTCAACGCGGCGGGCTGAACGATTTCTCCCGGTTTGTCGTAAGCACCCCTATTTAGGATATGTGTTTTGCGGATGGTGTCCATTTCGCCCATAACAGAGACCGACAAAGCATTGGTATCTCTATGGTTGATAAAGGTCAAAATATCTTTTATTTCTTGCTTGGTCAAAGGCAAAACGGGCGTTTTGGCTGGTTTGGAAATGCTTACGTCGCCTTCGTAACCAACTTCTTTGGAGGAATTAAAAAAGCCAAACATTTGGTAATAATCCTTTTGACTAATAGGGTCGTATTTATGGTCGTGGCATTGAGCGCACTCAACTGTCAATGCGAGCATACCTTTTGAAAAGGTCTTAACTTTATCCAAAATATACTCTACACGGTATTCTTCTGGAATCACGCCGCCCTCTTCGGTGTATTTATGGTTGCGCAAGAAAGCAGTGGCTAAAATCTGTTCTTTATTGGCATTGGGTAAGAGGTCGCCTGCGAGTTGCCACATGACAAATTGGTCATAAGGCAGGTTCTCATTAAACGCGTGAATCACCCAATCTCGATAAGGCCATTGCGTTCTTATATTATCGTCTTGATAACCATAACTATCCGAATACCGAGCAATATCGAGCCACAGAAGCCCCATTTTTTCACCATATTGCGGCTGGGCTAATAGCCGATCAATGGCTTTTTCGTAAGCATTTTCGCTATTATCGGCTAGAAAGGCATCAATGTCGGACGGATTTGGAAGTAATCCAGTCAAATCAATGGAAATACGTTTGAGTAAGTGTTCTTTTTGTGCTTCTGGGTTATGTTTTATCCCCTTTTCGGTCATTTTGGCTAAAGTGAAATAGTCAATTTCGTTTTTAGGCCATTTTTTATCATTTATAGCTGGAATTTCGGCTTTTTCAGGCGTTATAAATGCCCAGTGTTTTTCGTATTTACCGCCTTGTTGTATCCATTTTTCCAAAATATTAATTTCCCGTTCCGACAATGTTCCGAGGTGCGATTCGGGGGTGGGCATTTGATAAGAAGGATCTTTAGATGTAATCCTTTTGATTAATTCCGATGCCTCTGGTTTGCCAGCAACTATGGCAAAAGCACCTGCTGTTTCTTTCAATGGCGCATAAGCAAACTCTTCTTTATCTAGCCTTAAACCTGCTTTAATCTGACTTTTATCCGGTCCATGACATTTAAAACATTTGTCAGAAAGGATAGGTCGAACATGAAAATTATAACTAATTTTATCAGGAACAGCCCCCCCGTCCACAAGGCTACTGCTGTTTTTACATTTACTCAAGGCATTGCAAGTAATGATACCAAAGAAAATAATGGCGACGTACTTTAATCTATTCATAATGGACTGTGTAAATATTTAATGCGCAAATATGGATACATTATTCGGTAGAAAAACGATTTAGCAAAAATATTTTTTTTGTTTGGTACAACTATCTGTAAACGCAAATCCCTTTAGTTTATACTAGAAATACCTATATTTGCCCCATGTACTTATTTTTTTTTCGTAAAACTCGCCAATTAATCCTTGTATTAAGTCTTTTATGTGGCTTTTTTCAAGCATTTTCGCAGTTAGACTCTATACACTGGGTACCTCCTATGCACGCTAGGGGCGAATGGGGCCCTCAATATCTGTATCTTACTACGCCAGAAACTACCCCATTCCCCGTTTCTATTCAAACTACCGATGGTACAGTTTTGTCTGTTTTAGTCATTTCTAATAGTACGCCTAAGCGATACGATATCGGTAATTCTAATAACACCCTTACCTTGGTTGGAGAAAGCGAACTACATCAGCCGCTCAATAATAAAGGTTTTGTTTTGGTTGCTGAAAAGAAATTTTATGCAAATTTCAGAGCGCACAGTGAATCGCAATTCCAAGCCTGTGATCTTACCTGTAAAGGTCGGGCTGCGCTAGGACAAGTATTTAGAACTGGTCAAATGATACAAGGGGCTAGCCAAGGTAATGGCCGCTCCAATTTTATTGGTATGATCGCCACCGAAGATAGCACCCAAATTTCACTTTCCGAATACGATACCGGTGTACGATTTAGGGTAAATGGAGCCGATGTGCAAATTGCTGGCGCTGCTAATTTTACCTTAATGGCCGGACAATCGCTTGTAGTGGCACAATATATAGGTAGTAATGCGACTTTCCAGCCACCTAATGGCATGATCGGCTCCCTCGTGACTGCCAGTAAACCGATTGCAGTAAATGTAGGCTCTTGGACTGGTGCGCCTGTGAACGAAAGTGCTAATGATATTGGTGTAGATCAAATTGTACCTGTTGATCTCGTTGGTGAAGAATATATCCTTTGTAAAGGCAATGGTGGTAACGTCATTGAAATTCCTTACGTGGTAGCACATGAAAATGGTACACAGGTTTTTCTAAATGGCAATTCAACACCTTCTGCCACACTTAATGCCAGCGATTATTTCCAAATTCCCACCGCGCAGTTTACAAATGCAGGTAATTTACATATTCTTACCTCTAAACCATCCTATGTATATCAGGTAGTAGGCGGCGTGGCCGGTACTGATGATGAAAAACGTACTGGAGGTCTTATTTTTGTACCGCCCATTTCTTGCGCCATCCCGAATGCAGTGGATAATATTTACCAGCCCAATCAAATAGGTGCAGTCAAATACGATGGCGGTCTAATGATCGTGGCTGTGCGCGATTCGTTGGTAACTGTTCGTTTAGATGGTGTAGTTGCGTCTATTGGCGCGCCCAGCGCAGTTCAGGGTAACCCCGATTTTGTCACTTACCGCAACCTCACGTTATTTTCCTCTAATAATCCTCCCAATACGGTAAGCATTATTGCAGAAGGTGCTGTACAAGTGGCCTATTTTGGCAGAAATGGTGCAGCGGGTTTTGGTGGCTTTTTTAGCGGTTTTAGCAAAGTAGCCAAACCCAATATCGCATTAAATATTATTGGAGATGGCGTTTGCCCGGATACGTTAGTGGCCAGTGGTAGATTCGATGGTGTGCAATGGTATTTCAAAGATTCTTTACTGCAATACGGAGCAGATTCCTTTTTTGTGGCTTATTCCCCCGGCAAATACACCGCACGTGGGTATCTTGGTGTATGCCGCCGTACCGATTTTGCAGAAGATACGCTTACCGCTTCGTTCAATTCACCTAAGTTTCCCTACCAGACTACCCTACCCTCTTGTTTTGGTTTGTCGGATGCAAGCGTAAACTTTGGGCAACCCAGTGGCGGTTTAGAACCTTACCAATACTCTGTAAATGGCGGTAAAAACTATACCTATAATTCGCCAGTAACAGGCTTAAAATCAGGAGATTATACATTAGTTGTAAAAGATTCCACAGGGTGTTACAATTATCCAATTGATATTTCTATTGGGCAACCCGACAGCCTTGGGGTAACTGCTGAGATTATTCGGATAGACGAACCGCTAGAACCAGGCGAATCGGTTTTACTCGGCTCATCTCCTAGCCGACCTATCGAACTTACCGAATGGATGCCTAATGAGACAATGTGTGAAAATTGCACACAAATAACCGTAAGACCTCAGGAAACAACTTGGTTTACAGTTACGGTAACCGATAGCGAAGGTTGTACCGCAACGGATCGGGTACAATTGGTCATTCAACCTAAAATTTTTGCGCCTAATATCATTTACCCAGCGGATAATGAAGGAAATGATCGGTTTATCTTATTTAGCAAAGATCCAGTACCTATTAATTGGTTGCGGATTTATGACCGTTGGGGCAATTTAGTTTTTGAAACTAAAAACGCCATGACCAATGAACGCAGCAGCGGCTGGGATGGCACAGTGCGAAATAAAGATGCAAACCCCGGTGTTTTTATCTTTGTGGCTGAAATAGAGCACGTACCCGGTAGGAAGTTTACGGTGCAGGGGGATATTACAATTGTACGTTAACTCCAATATGATGCATTATCCTTTTTCTGAATTAAAAGTGGTTGAATTGGCTTCTGTTTTGGCAGGTCCTGCCGTCGGTATGTTTTTCGCTGAACTAGGTGCTCAAGTGGTCAAAATTGAAAATAGCAAAACGGGAGGCGATATGACACGGAGTTGGAAAACTCCTAGCGAATCGCAAGAATCAACTACTTCTGCTTATTTTTTTAGCGTAAATTGGCATAAAAAACACGTTTATTTAGATTTGACGGCATCAGAAGATCAAGCAACAGCACATGCACTGATACAAGATGCGGATATTGTTATTTCTAATTTCAAGCCTAGTTCGGCACTCAAAATGCGGGTAGATGCAACAACGCTGCAAAACCTAAACCCGCGCCTTATTTTTGCACAACTTAACGCTTTTGCCGATCCAGAAGACGAAACACCCGCTTTTGATATGGTACTACAGGCCGAAGCGGGATTTTTGCATATCAATGGCGAACCCAATAGACCTCCAGTAAAAATGCCTGTTGCATTGATCGATCTATTAGCGGGACATCAATTGAAAGAAGCGATTCTTATTGCGCTACTCCATCGTGAGCGTTCGGGAAAGGGATATATCGTGAGTACTTCTTTGATGGAAAGTGCTTTGGCTTCGTTGGTGAACCAGGCATCCAATTATTTGAATACGGGTTATATTCCAAGGCCAATGGGTACACAACACCCCAATATTGCCCCTTATGGCGATGTATTTACCTGTGCCGACGGTCAACCAGTGGTATTGGCGGTGGGTACACAGCGGCAATTTATACGACTATGCGAGGCTTTAAATATGCCTGAAATGATAGAACTACCTGAGTATAAAACCAATAGCGATCGGGTAAAAAACCGAGGTGCATTAATTGCTAATTTATCAAAATCAATTGCAACATTTGATGCCGCAAGTTTGATGGAAAAATTGAAAAGTGCGGGTGTGCCAGCGGGTAGGATCCGTAATATGGAAGAAGTAATGCAATTGCCGGCGGCACAAGCGATGGTATTGGAAGAAGAAATGAATGATGGCAAAACAAGTAAGCGGTTGATGACGAATGCGTTTAAAATTGACGTGTAACATACTTTATCCCGAGATCACCCAAAATAATTACTCCTTTTCATCCTGTCTAAAAAAACATTCCTTGCTTTTGCTTTCTAGGTATGCATTTACTACATCGGTAAAATCAAAAAAAAAGGCGACAACACCTCCTGTGTTGCCGCCCAATATTTATTCAAAAATTATGCTGTAATAGTTTATTGTTTCAATACCCGCATTGCTGGTAATACCCCTTTATCTGTTTGTAAAGAAAGGTAATATACGCCCGGAGCATAAGTATCGAAAGGCAATAGGTACTGCTGCATTCCTTGATTTAGGCTCATTTGTTGTGTCGCAATAACCTGACCCAGGCTGTTGGTGATCAACAATTGGCTTTCACTACGTTCTTGAGCGTCAATCTGCACAGTAACGGGTTGACCTAACGTAATACTTGGCTGTATGGTTACTGCGAATGTATTAGCCAGCAGTTCATCAGTGCCAGAAACAATGCCGCGGGTAAGTTTCACCTGCGTAGCAACACCTGCCGTAAAATTGGAGCCATCGGTAGCCACTACCCGGTGGAATACCGTGACGGTAGTGCCCAGCGGTACGCTATTAGCAATGAGCAATGCATCTAATTCGCCATAGGTAATAGTCGTCAATGGATTTATATCAGTTCCCTGCATATAAAGTATCGTACTAAAGTTGGCATCTAATGCCACCTGCCATACATAGATCACTTTGTCGCCGTCGGGGTCTATGGAAGGTGTCCAGTTGATCGTCAATAGGTCAGCTGGTAATCCTTGCACGTTGATCGTAGTACCTGGTAACGGCAATGTCACTGTCGGAACATCAGGGAAGAGGTTGATCTCTGCTAGTACCTGTCCGCGGATCTCGCCGCTTGCATTGGTGGTTGTATGGATATTTGCATACCATTCGCTGGTGCGCAACAGGTCAATTTGATTGTCCGACAATGTAAATGTATTTTGGTCTGCTTCAAAACTGCCGCTTTGTAAACCTGCATCTACTGTAGTCTTGAGATCGAGCGCAATATTGCCAGCATTACCTGTTGTCGCACTATGAATATGTGCACCACCTGCGATATTCGGGTCAAACTGTCCAACTAGATCGTTAAAACTACCAGTGCAGGTCAGTAAATTGCCGTTTAATTCTAATTTTAAACCACCCGAACCACTTGTTCCTACTGCTGGCACCTGATTGATTCCGGCTAATGACGTATGGAAATACGAAGCGGCCATTGGCATCAGTTGTCCGCGTATTTCACCTCCAGCGTTACCGGTAGTATGTATATTCGCATAAATCATCCGCTTACGGATGGTGTCGATAAATTCTGACGGTACACTGTAGGCATTATTAGCCGCTTGAAATGCACCACCACGCAGGTCGGCATCAGCATCTACGTCAAGTACTATTTTTACGTCACCATTGCTACCCGCAAAATTTTGGTGCAGGTGCGCACCGTCGGCAATTGATGGATCAAAATCATGCTCCAGTCCACTAAAGGAACCAACTGCCACGATTTTTTTATCACTCACTTCCAATACCAGCATACCGCTCGCTTCCACATCTACAGGAGTAGTTTGGCTAGCGCCCGACATGGGGGAGAAGAAGTAAGCAGCGGCTTCTGCCAAGAGGTTACCCCTGATTTCACCGGTTGGATTCAACAAGGTATGAATATTGACATACAATCCGCGGGCCATCAGCATGGCACGTTGTTCAGCAGTGAGTGTAAAGGTATTTTGCATTGCAGCATAAATGCCACCCTTAAGATCACTGTCGAGGGTTGCTGCCAATGGGAACTGTACCGCTCCGTTAGTACCTGGCAAACCACTGTGTATATGGCTTCCGCCAACAATCGCTAAATTAATCGGGCTGCCGAGTTCGGTAAACGATCCGCTTAGGGTCAAGCGATTGCCAGAAATCTCTGCAGTTACTGCGCCATTTCCTCCCACGCTTACGTCAGGAATACCCTGGCTACCCGTCAAATAAGCGGTGAATGCCGCTTGGCTTTCGAGCAGTAATTGTCCACGGATTTCACCACCTGGATACTTCGAAGTATGGATATTTACGTACAATTCGCGATGGAGTAAAGCTTGTACTGTCGCTGCATCTATTATAAATGTATTATCGGCGGCGTAAAATGCGCCACCTTTTCCATCTGCATTGAATGTTGCTTCGAGTTCAATCAAAACTGCGCCGCTCGAACCAGCCAATCCAAGGTGAATATGCGCACCACCGAGTATATTGGTGTCCACTACACCTTCAAGGTGGTCAAAAGAACCCGTTACTACTAAAGAAGTGCCTTTCAGTTCGGCCAATACCTGACCAGAACCCATGCTCGTCACAAACGGATATTGGTTGGCACCAGAAAGATGGGCTCGGAATACTGAATGAGCAGAGGCCGTTATTTGACCCCTAATTTCACCAGACTCGTTGGTTTCTGTATGGATATTGGCATAAAGTTCGTGTGCCGTTAACGCTGCTTTTTGGTCGGCATTGAGTACAAAAGTATTGTTTACGGCTGCAAATATACCGCCATGTAAATCGGCATCTGTAGTAGCATTTAACAAAATAGTGACACCACCTGCGCTTCCTGGAAGCCCTATGTGCAAATGAGCACCACCTGCAATATTTGCCGCAAAATCGCCGTCAAGGTTATCAAATGAACCAGATACGACCAACGTATCGCTATGCAATTCGAGTGCTAATGCGCCATTACCGTTTGATAGAATAGATGGCGTCTGGTTGCTACCGAATAAATTAGTGGAATAATAGTCATTGGATAAAGGTAATAATTGCCCACGTATTTCTCCACTTGCAAAAATAAAGGAGTGAATATTTACATAAAATGAACGAGCCTGCAACGCCTGCACTTGAGCAGGAGTCAATTGGAACGTATTCAAAGCGGCTAAAAATATACCACCTGTGGAATCAAGGTTGGGTAATGTTACCAAAGGAAATTCAATGCCACCGTTCTGACCAGCATAACCGCTGTGTATATGTGCACCACCAGCAATCCCGAAATTAACGGGGTTACTCAGGCCAGAGAATGAACCAGTTACGACCAGTGTGCTACCTGTAAGTGTAGCGGTTACTTCACCTGTGCCAGTAGTGGCAACCGGAAACACCTGTTGGTGACCCGTAAGATTCGCTTTAAAGGTATAAGTGACTAATGGCGGAGCAGGATCTGGCAAAACGGCAATATTTCTTACAGGAATACCCAATCCGATGCTACCCACCAAGGTTGCAGCGCCAGTATTGATATTTAATTTGAAAAATTGGTCATTGGCATTTGTGCCTGTATTTGCACTGAGATAGCCCGTGTTGGTACCGCCGTTGTAACCATAATGGATATCCATATCAATGGTAGGCATAGTTGCATTTACCACGATTCCGGTATTGCCAATGGTATTCAAAGTGCCGTTGTTTGGCGGCAATTGTGTCGTCAGAACATTTAATTTGTAATCATAATCGAACAAAATAGTGCTTGTAGAACCACCAAAACTGTTGGTATAAGCAACCGCACCGATGGCAGGCGTTGCCGCTGCATTTGTGTCACCTGCTGCATACGCGAGGGTCATATCGGTAGCGCCAATAGTACCTGTGATCGGATTTAGGCGATAATTTGCGCCATTTACACCCACGACTCGGATACGATCTACTGTAGGGTTAAAATCAAAACTGACTGGCGCCATTGCTGGTTGTAGAAGAAAAGAATCCACACCAACTGCTGTGGATACACCTGTGGTCAGGTCAATCGTGTACAGCCGTGCCATGCCGGAAGCATTGTTATAGCCCAAAGCAAACAATTCGCCAGTGGCCGGACGGAAATCCAGACCTGCAAAGGGTTGTGCTGCAAAAATACCTGTCAAAGGCGTAATGGTACGAATAATACCTGGTACATCTGAATCAAACGAGATCAGGTTATTATTGCCTGTTATTGCATACACCAATTTACCAGTGATCGACGCTGGGACAGAACGGTCGATAACAATCGCGATATCGTTCACTTGTGTAGCCACACCGATTGTATCAATGATGGTCACTTCGCCGGTGTTCAAGTTCAAACGGTATAATACGCTACCATTGGCCAAAATAGAAGTGGCACTCAACAGCGCGATATTCGCTTGCGCTGCCGCATCAAAAAAGACATCCATGTCCACTGCCGGGTTCACAGCATCTATTGCTATGCCAGTAACACCTACTGTATTTAAGGTGCCATTATTAGGTGGTATCTGTGTTGTTATAATATTTAAGGCTGCATCGTAATTGTACAAAGTGGTGGTAGATGCACCAATATAACTATTTGTGTAAGCTGCTGCTGCAATCAACGGGTCGATACCCACATTAAAATCGCCGGTAGCATAAGCCAAAGAACCATCTACCGCAGCGATAGCGCCAGTGACAGGATGTAAACGGTAATTGGCATTATTGCTGCCAGTTACGCGAATACGGTCAACAGTCGGGTTAAAATCAAAATTCACTTCTCCCATATTGGGCTGTAGGGCAATCGTGCCGGAACCAATTGGAGTCGCAATGCCCGATACCGGATTAATGACATACAAACGGGCTTCACCTGTGTTTTGAACATAACCAATAGCATACAATTCCCCTGTAGCAGGACGGTAATCGATGCCTTCAATAGTCTGTCCAGCCGTGATACCAGTCACCGCAATCAAGGAACGGATAATATCTGGCGCATCGGAATCAAACAAAATCAAATTGTTGTTGGCCGTTACAGCGTACACGAGATGGCCTGTAATGATTGTTGGAACAACCTGCGGTTTAATAAATGCCGCAATATCACTCACTTGCGTGGAAATACCGATCAGTCCCGTATTAGTGAGCACGCCTGAGGCCAGATTTAAAGTATATAAACTGCTGGCGCCAGCAGTCAACGCGGTAGCACTAACAAACGCAGTATTGGTTTGGCTGATGGCATTAAAAGCGATATCCATATCCACTGCCGGATTGATTGGATCAACGATAATTCCAGAAATACCAATGGTGTTGAGTACACCGTTGTTTGGCGGAATTTGTGTCGTGATAACATTTAAAGCCGCATCATAATTATATAAAGTGGTGGCAGAAGTGGCCAAATAGCTATTGGTATAGGCCGCAGCGGCTACCATTGGGTTAATACCTACATTAATATCACTTAACGCATACGTCAAAGCACCATCGGTAGCGGCAATGACACCTGTAACTGGATGCAAGCGGTAATTAGCACCATTGCTGCCAGTGACGCGGATACGATCAACTGTTGGATTGAAATCAAAATTTACCTCACCCATATTGGGCTGTAGCGTAACGGGGCCTACGCCAATCGCGGTAGCAACGCCAGTCACCAGATTGATCGTGTACAAACGCGCTTCACCAGTGGCCTGCGCATAACCGATGGCATACAACTCACCAGTCGCTGGGCGAAAATCAACACCTTCAAAGGTTTGACCTGCCGTGATCCCAGTGACAGCCACCACGGTACGGAGAATACCAGGGGAATCAGAATCAAAAGACACCAAATTGTTATTTGCTGTTAAAGCATACAGTAACTGTCCGGTGATCGTAGGAGGAATACCGCGTTCAATCTGAAGCGCAATATCGTCTATAGATACCGAAAGTGGAAGTGTCGTAAATGGCAATACCGTTCCATTCGATAGGTTAATCGAATACAGCAGAGTGGTTTGCGTCACTGCATTTTGCACGGAAAGTACC
Organism: Chitinophagales bacterium; assembly: GCA_043764095.1. Taxonomy (GTDB): domain Bacteria; phylum Bacteroidota; class Bacteroidia; order Chitinophagales; family Saprospiraceae; genus M3007. The sequence continues at coordinate 58,183 of JAYUKX010000141.1, read as the reverse complement.
GAAAAATTCGTCTGTGTGGATTTGTCGAAGTAGATATCCATATCCACTACATCATCGGTGGAAACATTGAGGCCAGTGAGACCAATCGTATTTAAAGTACCGTTGTTCGGCGGATTTTGGCTGGTCAATATATTCAGTGCCGCATCGTAATTGTACAAAGTAGTCGAAGATGAAGCAACAAAACTATTAGAATAAGCACAAGCGGTAATGAATGGATTCGTACCAGCATAGGTGTCGCCAGCAGCATAAGCCAATGCGCCATCGGTGGCCGCAATAGCGCCAGTAACGGGGTGAAGGCGATAGTTTGCCTTACTACTACTCGTGACCCGGATACGGTCAACAGTTGGGTTAAAATCAAAATTCACTTCGCCCATATTGGGTTGGAGCATTACTGGAGCCGCACCTATAGCCGTTGCAAAACCTGTGGTCAGGTTGATGGTGTATAATCGGGTTTCACCAGTGTTTTGGTTGTAGCCGATGGCATACAATTCGCCAGTAAGTGGCCTGAAATCAATGCCTTCCAGTGTTTGTCCTGCTGTCACTCCAGTAATCACCACACTTCCAAGTGATGTTCCGGGAGCCGTAATACCAAAAGAAGACAATACATTCCCGGAAAGCGTGTAAACGACTTTCGCCTGAGCCACAAAAGCCGAACTCAGGATAACCATTAGGCATAAAAGCAGATTTTTGAAATGGCCGTTGCGCAGGTGTGCGAAAGGCAGTTTTAAAGTGGATAAGAATTTCATAATTATTAAAAATTATAATGAAAAGAAGTTTCTGATAAGGCTTGATCTTTAAAGACCATAAGCGACCCTTTGAAAAAGCGTAACCAAAAATGTAGTTATTACTGTGGCAGCCACAGTAATAATACCATGTACGAGTGGAAGTGGATTTAGGTTTTTTAGGAGGTGTAAAATTTTTTAACCGTGACACTACAAGGAGCATTAGTTTGTTGACACCAGATCAAAAAAAGATACAATGGCGAGGAATGTTGTCATGTAGTATGACCCTTTCAGGGCGGTGGGCTAGAAAATCCGAGGAAAGATTGGTTGTTCAATTAAGAGAGGGATGGTATCTTGGATAAGTATTAGGCAAACAAATTTAACGTATAAAAAAACAGGCAAGAGATGCAAAATTTGGGGCAAACGGTACACCCGTTACCGTATTTAACACTATTAAATATCGGCGTACAAAGCATTATCCATCGCTAATTGATACCCAAAAAAGAATAAAGGTTCATGTGTCATTTCATCTTTATCCACAATTAAAACAAATGTTCGACCTCTAACGAGGTCGTTTGGGGCATATATACTGCGATTTCTACAAATGTTTGACCTCTCCGAGGTCGAAATCACAAAAAATGTATCAATTATCATCATTTTGAGCAAGAAAGCGGCTGTAAAGTTACTTTTTTCTCAAAAGGAAAAGTGTGAGGCTGTAAAAAAAACTAAAAAAATAGGCATGACACAGGAACAAACCTGCATTATGCCTATTTTTTTAATTATATTATGACGAAGTACTTACTTCTTTTAAGCCTTTTCAGGACGCATTTGCGGGAAGAACAGCACCTCCTGAATACTTGCCTGACCAGTAAATAGCATTGTCAAGCGATCAATACCAAAACCAATTCCGGCTGTAGGTGGCATACCGTACTCTAAAGCGCGCAAAAAATCTTCATCTAAGGCCATGGCTTCTTCATCGCCGCGTTCTGCAAGGCTCAATTGCTCTTCAAAACGGGCACGTTGGTCCACCGGGTCATTTAACTCCGAGTAAGCATTGGCCACTTCCTTACCATTGATAAACAATTCAAAACGTTCTACCAAACCTGGTTTTGAACGGTGTACTTTGGTCAAAGGGGACATTTCCACTGGGTAATCAATCAAAAAAGTAGGCTGGATCAAATGCGCCTCTACTTTTGCGCCAAAAATTTCATCAATTAATTTGGCCTTACCCATCGACGCGTCAATATGAATATGCGCTTTGCTGCAATAATCCCTTAACGCAGCCTCATCAGAGATCTCTACATTCAGACCTGTATATTCTTGGATGGCATCAAACATCGTTAAGCGACGGTAAGGGCCTGCAAATTCGATGGTGTTCTCGCCTGCTTGCACCGTGCTTCCGCCTGTTTCGTGGATGGCACGTGCTACCTTTTCTAACATGGATTCGGTGATATCCATCATCCAATTATAGTCTTTATAGGCTACATAGAATTCAAGGGCAGTAAATTCTGGGTTGTGTGTACGATCCATGCCCTCATTACGGAACATCTTCGCAAACTCATACACGCCATCAAAGCCACCTACGATCAAGCGCTTTAGGTACAATTCGTTGGCGATACGCAGGTACAATTTTGTATCCAGTGTATTGTGGTGGGTATCAAAAGGACGCGCAGCCGCGCCACCATGAATTGGTTGTAAAATAGGTGTTTCTACTTCCAACAGACCCAAGTCGTCCAAAAAAGTACGCATGGTTTTTACCAATTTTGACCGCTTAATAAAGATTTGGCGGACTTCGGGATTTACCGTCATATCCACGTAACGCATACGATAACGCGACTCCGGATCGGTGAAAGCATCAAAAACATTGCCTTCTGCATCGCGTTTTACGATCGGAAGTGGGCGCAATGTTTTTGCCAAGAATTTAAATTCCTGCACATGAATACTCACTTCACCTGTTTTTGTGCGAAAAGCAAACCCTTTTACACCTATATAATCCCCTAAATCAAGCAATTTCTTGATTACAGTATCAAACATGGGAGAATTTTCGTCCGAACCATTGATTTCTTCCTTACGGAGATACAATTGGATGCGACCAGTGGAGTCTTGCAGGTTCATAAACAAAGCCTTACCTGCTTCTCTTGAGGCCATTACACGACCCGCCAAAGATACCGAATGGTAATTCAAGCGATTTTTGGTACCATCCTCCAGTACTTCTTCTTGATAGTTGGCCACTATATCTGCGGCATGTCCGGTCACCTCATACATTTCTGCCGGATAAGGATTGACGCCGAGTTCCAATAATTTGGTCAGTGATTCGCGTCGTAAAATTTCTTGTTCAGTCATTATAAATTGTATAGTTAATCAACAAAATGATACACCAAAACGCCGATACCCGCGCCAACACCATTAGCGATCATATCATCAAATTCAAAAAAGCGATTTGGGAAAAAAGTGAATTGAATACACTCCATCAATGCACCATAAACAAAAGCAAAAAGCCAAACGTTCCTGTAAACTGAAGTCTTTTTGCTATTATAAGCCTTTAAAAGCAACCACGAGAGTAATGCATAGGCGGCAGCATGCGCTAGTTTATCGGTAGCAATCAACTTAAATCCAGGGAGCGAAATACCGCCCTTCGTGGAAAGCCAGGTAATTGTAAGAAACCAGATTACAGGCAATAATAACCTGTTCTTAGGTGGTAAATTCATGTGAGTAAAGCGCATTAGAAGCCTTAGAAGGCGCAAATATACATATCATTACTGACAAGCCTTAATAACACTTGCTCCGAGGACTAACCAAAGTATGCCTTTTATCAAAAAAAACAAAAAGCCTGCTACCCCTAAAGCCATTGCTTTCTCTTTCCAACCCTTTTTTTCCATGTTCAGTTTAAATTTTTACCGTTTCAGCAGTATAAAATGAAGGAATGGCTTCATAAACCATTAACTTTGCGACGAATTTAATTTGGTTTGCTACTTAACACGAATATTTCCCAAAAGTTGAACTATTGAATAATAAAACACTAGACCCAAATTAATATTATCATAAAAACTACGTTTCTAACACATAAGTATTGACGAATGCTCGTTTGAAACGTCTAACATCTGCAATGAATATAATGCTCAAAAAAGTATCCTTTTTCGCCATCTTAGCAACCATCATTTCTTTATCCGTTCCTTCTTGTTATTACGACAATGAACAAGAACTCTACGGCACAACCACATGTGATACAACTGCTGTTAGTTATGCTAATGATATTGTACCAATTTTAGAAAATAATTGTTACGGCTGTCACGATACAGGTAATTTTAGCATCTCCAATGCGCAATTTGATAATTACAACCTATTAAAAACGTATGCTACTGGTGGTGGATTGATAGGGCGCACCAATGATGTTTCCAGCCCAATGCCGCCAGCACAATTAATGGATGACTGTAATCGAAACATTATTAAAGCATGGGTGGAAGCCGGTGCTCCAAACAATTAATCAACTATAAATTATGAAAAAAGTACTTTTAGTATTATTAGCACTAGCAGGAATCGGTGGAGGTTATGGCTACTACATGTGGAACAAAGCACCTGAAAGCATGGCTACCCGAAAATCAGATATGGGCATTTCTTCTGAGCAACTTTATGCGTCTTTTCAAAAAGACGAAACGGCTGCGAATGCTCAATACGTCGGTAAAATCATTATTATTAGTGGTAAAGTGAAAGAATCGCGCATGGTAGAAGGGGTAGCAAAGGTGACCCTTGAAGCAGGTGCTGATGATGCTGTTATCAACTGCGAATTGGATAATAATACGGTACATCCAAGGACTCAATTCAATACTGGCGAGACCATCAAAATAAAAGGCGAATGCGCTGGTGCAGATCTTGATGGCACTGTTATGCTATCGCATTGCGCTGAAGAAAAATAATGGGGAAATATTCCCATATTTATATTAAATTAAACTATTACCTTAATTAAAAAATACAAAAATTATGAAAAAGTTATTTTTTGCCGCCATGGCACTTCTTGCATTCAGTTTACAAATAGATGCTCAAAAAATCGGTACAAAAGATGCAAAAGTACAGTTTGATGCGAGTTCTCCATTAGAGCCCATCAAGGCCACCAATAATTCCGGCACAGTAGCACTCAATACCGCTACCGGCGATGTTGCAGCACGCGTATTGATCAAAAATTTTATTTTTAAGCAATCTACGATGCAGGAACATTTTAATGAGAATTATCTCGAATCAACGAAGTTTCCTAATTCAACCCTAAAAGGGAAGATTACGAACCTAAGTGACGTTAAATTTGACACAGATGGTACATATAATGCCAAAATTAAAGGAACATTAGAAATGCACGGCGTAACTAAAGATGTAGAAGTGCCAGCAGTAATTACCGTTAAAGATGGTGTTACCAGTTTCAAATCCGATCTAAAGATTGCTTGTGCTGATTATAAAATTGCGATTCCTTCTGTTGTAGCAGATAAAATTGCAAAAGACGTAAAAATCACTATTGAAGGCGCGCTGAAAGCAAACTAAATATTTAAATCATTATCTTTGGGGGCATAGGCATTATATGGTATTAACGATCCAATGCTCATGCCCCTATTTTTTTGTCAAATTATGAAAAAAACACTACTAACTATATGCCTTTGGTGCATTATTGGAAGCATTAATGCACAAGGAGATGATCTACTTGATATGTTGGAATCAGGGCCAACAACCGATTATGCTACGGCATCTTTCAAGGCTAATCGCGTTATTAACGGACACTCCATTGAAAATACACCAGCTGGTGTGATGGATGTTAAAATATCCCATAGGTTTGCGCCAATCCGAAGGGGCATTTATGATGTATTTGGACTAGATAATGCTACGATCCGAATTGGTGCCGATTATGGTATTACCAATCGCTTAATGGTGGGTTTTGGCCGAAATAGTCGCCAAAAAATTCTTGATGGATTTGTGAAATACAAACTCCTTCGCCAAAGTTCGGGAAAAAAGAAAATGCCAATTACATTGTGCTATCTTTCTGACATACAATTAGTTACGGAGTCTTTTAGCAATGAAGACAGGAATAATTATTTCGCCTCTCGTATGTACTATACCCATCAGTTGTTATTAGGTAGGAAATTCAGTGATAACCTGTCCCTTCAGTTGATGCCAACCTTACTGCACCGCAATATTGTGCCCACCACGAGCGATAAAAATGATGTCTTTAGTATGGGCGTTGCCGGTCGTATAAAACTCACAAAACGTATGGCGATCAATGCCGAATACTACTATGTTCTCCCCAATCAGGTGGTTTCTACCGATTTTCATCAAAGCCTTTCTATTGGTTTTGATATAGAGACTGGTGGCCACGTGTTCCAGTTGCATTTTACCAACGCCAATGATATGACCTATAAAGGTTTTATTACAGAAGCCCCGGAGCCTTGGTTTTGGAAAAACGACAGTGGAAAACTGATGAGTGGTATCCGATTTGGCTTTAACGTTTCTAGGGTCTTTACGGTGAAGAAACCTAAGGGATTTGAAAATTAGGTCTGTTTAACGAAAAAGATACTTTGACAACGCAGGTACAACCTATTCTTTGAGTACTTTTGTGGCTATGAATATTAGTGGTTTTACTTACGTCCGCAATGGTTTTACTTATGGCTATCCGTTCGTAGCGTCGATTCGCTCCTTGCTCCCTTTGGTGGATGAACTCATCGTGGTGGTAGGAGACTCCAATGACGGTACTCGCGAAGCCATCGAACAGATCGGTGATGCTCGGATCGAGATAGTGGACAGCGTTTGGAACCTCGAAATGCGTCAAAACGGAAAGATTTTTGCGGAACAATCGAACATCGGCCTCCGTCGGATTCGGGGCAAATGGGGCATTCATCTACAAGTGGACGAGGTGCTGGACGAATCCGCTCCTGATCGGTTGCGCGCATACATGGAACAGGCCGACAAGCGCGATGATGTAGAGGGGCTGATCCTTCCTTTTTTGCACTTTTGGGGCGATTTTAAACATATTCGACACACACGGCGCACCCATGCGTTTGAGATTCGGGCCTTTAAAAATAATGGTTTGGTGCGTTCCTATAAAGACTCGCAAGGCTTTCGGCGGTATAATTCAGAAGCAGATTACGTATCGGGGGCAATAGGTCATAAACTGCGCGTACTTCAAACAGATGTACCCATTTTTCATTATTCATATTCCCGTCACCCCAGTTTGATGAAGAAAAAGGACAACTTTTTCAACCGATTTTGGCACAATGATGAGTGGATTGCAACGCATTCAAGTCCCTCCGATTTTGATTTTAATGAAGTAGATCTTCTTCAACGTTACGAAGGGCAACACCCTGCCCTGATGCACGATATAATTGAGCAACAAAATTGGACGTTCAATTATGACCCATCGCGCTCCAATATGAGACTAAAAGACCGCTTTTTGAATGCCTTCGAGCGTAAAACGGGCATTCGCCCCTTTGCTTATAAAAATTATCGGGTGGTGCGTTGATGCCAATATAAAAAAGGTCATTCTCGTTTTATTTTATTTTTGCTCGAATAAACGCATAGGTTTTACGTACATTTTCGTGTAATTGCTGGCTAATTTGCTGTGCGGCTGCTTTTTTCTCCTTAATATCCGAAGTTTTCAACACCGATAAAAAGGATTTAACTTGATCTGACATTGTATCATTTTCAGCAATAAACCAGCCTGCCTTTTGCAACATATACCAATTATCACTTTCTTTATCCCCGCAAAAAAGGATAGAAGCCCCCATGCATACTGCACTGATGGCTTTGGAGGGTACTGCAATATGCGTCCATGCAGTGGTAAGCGAAACTAAATGGATGTCAATAAAATGCAATTGATTTCTTGGCACTCTATCAACTAATACAACCCCGGGCTTACCAATTGCATAAGTTTTAACAGCATCGGCTTTTTTGCCATACAGGGCCAAAACCAAACGCTGTGTATCAGGGTTTATATGGTCAATAGCAGCCTTGATAAATTCCGGGTTATGAGGATCTCCGATGTTGCCGCAATATCCCAAATAAATAAAATTAGGTATCCACCAATCCGGAGCGCCTGTTTCCGCTTCCTGGTGTACAAAAACACCACATGGCAAAATCTGGGCAGGAATCGCTTGCTGATATGCTTTTTGCAAATAGATCGCTTGCTGATCGCCCAACGCAATCAAAAACTCAGGCCTGCCAGTATAGGTCATTTTTCGAGCAAAACGATACAAAGGATTACTTTTGCTGATAAAATTGGTTACCTGAAAACCTTCTGGGAAAAGGTCGAATGACCACATCGCCCATCTTGTTTTTTTTTGCAATAACAAAGTAGCCCACATAGGGAGCAACGGCGGACTGGTTGTCACAACGACCAAACTATTTTTATATTTACGCGCTTCCAATATCAGTCGCCAACCATCGTAAAGAAATGTAACGAAACGCAGCAACGGATTATCCCCTTGATATAGGGTTTTTAACCTAACCACATCACCCGCAGGCTTCCGACCATTCCCAACACCATCGGCTTGTCGATCAATACAAATAACATGAGATTTAATATCTGACGTGCTGGATAAATATTCTACCATATCGCATACCGACTCCCCATTGATATTAGAGTTAGGTGGATAGTGTCGTGTAATAAAAACAATATCAGGCGACATAGCGTTACAGTATAAAAGTAAACTTATCGATAAACAATTGAATCATAAATGCCAAAAATAGATAATAATGCGCCAAATTGCCAAAAATACGCCTGCAAAAATAGCAACAATAAGTAAAAAAATAATTGCTAACGACCAAGTGGTTTTCATTCGTTTTTTGTCCTCTTGATAATATTTTTTGAGTAAATTAACATTACGACGATTGGCTTTGAACCCAAAATCAAAAATATCACCAAAAACAGGAACGGCCCCGACTAAAGCATCCAGGATAATATTTCCAAGCATTTGTAAAATAATGATAGGCCCTGCGCCTTTCTTTAACATAATGCCAAAAAGGACGAGGGAGATGACCAACCCTACGATATCGCCCAAGCCAGGAATAATACCGATTAGGGCATCTAAACCAAACCTGTAATTAGTAAAAGGTACCCTAAATTGACTGTCCATCAAGGTGGCAATACTTTCTAACCATCGAAGTTCGGCAGGTGTACTTTGCTGTTTAGTTTCCATTATTGTACACGAATCTGTTGACCAATTTGAATAGCATCGGATGTCATACCATTCAATGCTTTTAGTTTAGCAACCGTAATATTATATTTCCTCGAAAGGCTAAATAGTGTATCTCCTTTTGTCACAACATGGTATCCAGGCTGCGCTACAACAGGCGGCGGAGGCGGCGGGGTAACAACAGGCGTTGTGCCAGGTGTTGTTTGCGGGTTTCCACTTTGGGGTGTTGGGTCACTTGGAAAACTACCGCTGCCGGGCGATGTACTTGGTTTGGTACTCGGTACGGTTGGCTTAGTTGATGTTGGTGTGGCAGGATCAGTACCACCACTAGAAGGCTTGGTTGAAGGTTTACTCGAACCATTGTTGGCGGGTTGGTCACCACCAATTTCGAACAGCTCCTCTCCTACTGTTGTACTTGGCCTATTATTATTGTTTTTGCCAGGTTTATTGTTTTTGATATCCGCGGTAGCTGATACATCGCGTAAGCGCACCAATTCATCCGATTTGCGGCGGCCACGCACACGTACGCGTTCGCCAGTTTCTGGCTCTTGCCCATAGACCATGCCATTACGTTTCAACAATTCTTTGAGTTTGACGCCATACTGCTGAGAAATATCGAACATAGTTTGGTTGTCTCTTACAAAATGGTGTTTGGCACGGCCACGCCATTTGGAATGTTTTTCGGAGATAAAGACCTTGGTTCCTACTTCCAAAGGTTTACCTGGCGTGTAGTGCCGTTCGTTATAATCTGCTACTTTTTGAGGGCTTAAGCGAAAAACATTTGCAATTTCGTCAATTGTTTCTCCTTGATTGGATAAAACGACCTTCACATCGTTGATGCGTCCAACACGAGGAGGAATTGCGCCAGGTTTTCCAGGTGTTCTATTTTCACTGGTAGCGTCATCATCTTCTTTTTTTCCCTTACGCCAGTCCCATTTTTTCTTAGTTGCTTTGCTGTCGTCCATGCTACCGCTGTTCATGGCCTGAATTTCGGGGTCGTCGTATTGGTAGAGTTTGTATCTTTCAATGATGTTTATCAATTTATCGCCATAACCTTTTTCAGTAGCGTATCCGGAAGACTCTAGTCCCTTTGCCCAGCCACGATAATCGCGTTTATCAAGGCCAAAAAGGAAGCCATAACGGTAGTATTTGCGTGGGTCGCGCAAAAACTCAGAATGGTCGTAAAATGACTCCTCAGGTTCGGCATATTTGCGAAAGCAAGATTCGATGATATTTCCTTTTTCGTCCTTTTCATCGTCTTTTTTCTTATAGGTTTTTCCAGTCCAATTACTGCCGCATTTGATACCAAAATGGTTACTTGCGCCTTGTGCTAATGGGCTTTGGCCGGAACTACTTTCCACGATACCTTGTGCCAATTTGATGCTCGCAGGAATTCCGACCCTTTGCATCTCTGCAATAGCGATTCCTTTATACTTTTCAGCATATTCACTTTTTTCTGGGCCGGCACTACCCGTTCCTACTTCTTCTTTTACTGCCGATGCGCCTTGCACAGTGGTATTTTTTTCGGTGCCGTAAGTAGTTGGTACTGGTGGCATAGCCGTTGGTTTATTCGTAGGTGTTTGCGGACTTTGAGGTGTCTGCGCCATAAGCATGGCAGAAATACAAATAATGGGGATGGTTAAAATAATCCGTTTCATAAAAGAGTGACTATTGGTCAATTTTGATAGAACTTATTTAGATTTTATTAAACTGATAATTAAGTTCGTTGTTGCTAATCGAAGGTATTGAAATAAATAAATCAATCCTTCGACCAAGAGAACGAAGAATTTGAAGTTTTGGTGGGCAAAAGTCGGATAAATTTTGAAAATTTTGATTTATTAAGTCATTATTTTGTTGTTTATCGTATTTTCGCCCTTAATTATGGAATATATTCAAATTGGTTTTACCAAAAAGACGCATGGCGTATCGGGCGAATTAAAAATTGCCATTGATGAAGTGTTCGAGGATTTGTTTTTATCGGCTGAACGCGTATTCATTGAAGTAAAAGGCAATAAGATGCCATTTTTCATAGAAAACATACGTGGTGGTGGCGAGTTAATTGTTCATTTCGAGGATATTACCAATAAAGACCAAGCACTTTTAATACAGTCTAAGGGCGTATTTCTTCCATCCTCAGAGGTGCCCGCTTCTTTAGAAATAGCAGATGATAGCCTTGAATATAGCCATCTTGAAGGTTTCTCGATGATAGACAAAGATGCCGGAATTGTTGGCACTATTGAAGAGGTATTGGATATGCCTCAACAAGAAATGGCATTAATTGTGTTTAAGAATCGCGAAATTTTGATTCCTTTAAACGATGCTTTAATCCTTAAAATAGATAAAAAACAAAAAACAGTTCACGTAGAATTACCTGATGGGCTTTTAGATTTATAAGGCAGCCTTAAGACAATATTTTACTATGCGCAATATACTATTTATACTTTTTATCCTATTATCGGCAAAGATCGTCAGTTTTGGTCAAAACACCCGAATACTATCTCCCAATGCTATTGTAAGTTTGATGACAGTATCGCCCGGAGCCGAACTGTACAGTACATTTGGACACAGTGCTATACGTATATTTGATCCCTCTCAAAATGTAGATCGTATTTATAATTACGGTACTTTTGATTTTGATCAGCCTAATTTTTACCTAAATTTTTGCAGGGGAAAATTATTATATGTTCTTGATGTTGAAAGGTATAAGGGTTTTGAACGCGGTAACGCAATCGACGACCGAAGTATGAAGGAGCAAGTGCTGGAACTCACGCCATTACAAAAAGAGCGCTTGTTCAATCTGTTAGAAGAAAATGCCCTAGCCGCAAATAGAAGTTATAAATATGATTTTTTTTACGATAACTGCGCAACTCGTATTCGCGATATTGTGCGCAATGCGTTGTATGGTCAGGTTCAGTTCGATAGTACAACAGTTGCATCTAAATTGACCATGCGACAGTTGTTAAGACCGTATTTGGTCAATCATCCTTGGACTGATTTTGGGATCGACTTAGTGCTTGGCATGCCAACGGATCGAGTATCTGGTGCCGAAAATTATATGTTCTTACCGGATCATCTTCACGATGCATTTGGTTCCGCAACGCTTTCAGAGGGCGTTAATTTGGTTGGGCAAGAATTCAATATTCCAAAGGTCTATATTGCGGGAAAAGCAACAGAACAAAGTCCAATTACTCCGTTTATCTCGATGTGCTTGGTAGCGGTTTTGGGTATATTGTGTATGTTTAATGCGAAGAGCAATCGTATTTTTGATTTTATTTTTTGGTTGGTATTGGGCATTGGTGGAGTTATCATTTTTTTCTTGTGGTTTTTGACAGATCACCAAGCCACCAAGAACAACTTAAACCTTTTTTGGTTATTGCCAACGCATTTATTGGTGTTTTGGCGTACTAGAAAAGAAGGACTTTGGGAGAGCTATTTTCTTATTACGGCTATTATCGCCGCAGGGTTATTGATTGGTATGAAATGGTTGCCACAGGAGTTGCCCATCGCAGCAATACCAATTATGGTTTTGATTGTAATAAAAGGCGTATGGCGACCAAAGCATCAAAAAGAGATGACCTAATCCCTTATTAGTTGTTTTATACTTCGGCTCTGTAGGTTTTGTACGTGAAAATCGTATGACGCACCATAAAACTATCGACAAAACCTAACGACGCTCAGCATATCTATACCGTTGGAAAACAGGATACCGCTGCTTTAAAACAAAGATATTCCTGTATATTCCAAATATAATTTTGGTAAATAGTCGCAAAATTGTCATTTCAATTTTCAAATGTTAAAGTCAAAAAAAAACCTTGCGGGTACGCCACATATGCCCTAATATTGTCGTTATAATCTTGACCCTGATTAATCATCAGTCTTTCATTTTTTTAAAAACTTAACGTGGATATTATGATGAACATTATTGTAAAAGCTATTGACTTTAGCGCAGATTCAAAATTGATTGAATTTATTGAAAAGAAATTGCAACGATTATCAAAGTATTTTGACCGTGAAATTAAAGCGGAAGTTCACCTAAAACTACAAAATACAGGTAGTTCTATCAAACAAAAAATTGCAGAGATTCACCTTCAGATCCCAGGAGCATGGTTAGTAGATAAAAAAAGTGACCTTACTTTCGAAAATGCTATACTCGCCTCCACAGAAACACTCAAAAGACAACTGATAAGATACAAAGAAAAAACAGCCCGTTAATACACTAGTAGGGTAATAAGATGCTCGCATCATTGCCCTGCGCTCCAAAATAAAATGTAGATTAATAACGGTAACAAGAGCCGCCCCGAAGTAATTCGGAGCGGCTCACTTTTTTTTAGTGCCGTTTTACTTTATTCTAATGTGGTTGCTTACCTTTGCACAAATGATTCCGGCAAAAACAGTACAGGAGGTTATCGAAGCCACTAGAATAGAGGATGTGGTAGGCGAATTTGTGACATTACGTCGCCGAGGTATCAACTTGCTTGGGCTATGCCCTTTTCATGGCGAAAAAACGCCCTCTTTTAACGTAAATCCTTCAAAAAATATATTCAAATGCTTCGGCTGTGGCAAAGCAGGCGATGCGATTACTTTCCTGCGCGAACACGAAAGTATGACCTTTGATGATGCCATACGGTGGTTGGCGCGCAAGAACAATATTGAAATTAAAGAAGTAGAACGTACGCCTCAACAAATGTTGGAGCAGCAATTAGTTGATTCTCTTTTTATTATTAATGATTTTGGTGCTAAACATTTTAGCGATCAATTGTTCGAAACAGATGAGGGCAAAAGTGTAGCTTTGGCTTATTTCCAATTGCGCGGTTTAAGGGAAGATACGATTCGCCGTTTTGGGCTGGGTTATGCACCAGAGCACCGCGATTTACTCCTACAACGTGCAAAAAAAGAAGGCTATTCGCTGGATTTGCTCAAGCAAACAGGGCTTTGTAATCAAGAGGCAAATCGCGATTTTTTTCGGGCACGAGTCATGTTTTCCGTCCATAACCTGTCTGGTAAAGTGGCTGCTTTTGCTGGCCGAACCATGTCGAAAGAGAAAACAATTCCTAAATATATTAATAGCCCAGAAACGGCGATTTATGTAAAAAACAAAATTCTTTATGGGCTTTTCCAAGCAAAAAACGCGATCAGAAAACAGGATGATTGTATTTTGGTGGAAGGCTATATGGATGTGATTTCTTTAGCGCAGGCAGGTATTGAAAACGTGGTGGCTTCGTCGGGCACTTCTTTAACGGAGGGGCAACTGCAATTGATTAAGCGCAATACCGAAAATCTGACCATTTTGTACGATGGTGATGGGGCGGGTATTAAAGCGGCTTTACGAGGATTGGATTTGGCATTGGAACAAGACCTGAATGTCCGTATTGCCCTATTGCCCGATGGGCACGATCCCGATTCTTATGTACAAGAGAAAGGTGCGGAGGAAATGTTATCTTTTATTGACAAGAACAAAAAAGATTTTATCCTTTTTAAAACCAACCTTTTATTAGAAGAAACCAAAGGCGACCCTATCAAAAAAGCAGGGTTAATCAAAGATATTGTAGCAAGTATTTCGCGTATTCCGGATCCGATCAAACGCAGTGTTTACCTCAAAGAATGCGCTGCACTACTTAACGTGGACGAAGGAGCGTTGGTGACAGAAACCAATAAAAATATTACAGGTTCTTTAAAAAAGAGTGCGGATAAAGAGGCGCGATCTGGAGGGGCAGCATCAGATTCTGGATGGGATGGTAGTCCTAATCCCGAAATTCCGATAGAAGATCCGGCATTTAAGGTGCCGCAGCGGCCTAGTGGATCAGGTGCGGCTAAAGGTATTGTCCAAGAAAGGGATATAATTAGAATTTTGATTTTATTTGGAGGTCATTTATTGCCAGAAGGAGTTACCGTAGGCCAATATATCCTGACTGATATCGAGGATTCTTTATCGAGTTTTGATGAACCAATATATGGCAGGATAGCACAAGAATGTCACCAATTGCTCGCGGCTGGAGGTAATTTTGATGCGAACTACTTTATAAGACATGAAGCAGCCGATGTAAGAAACTTGGCCATCGACTTGATGACCGCCCCTTGGGAATATTCAACAAACTGGGAGAATAAAGTGGGTTTGCCTTTGCAAAACCAACCCAAACCAGATCTTAACTTTGAAGCAGACATGCGTTATGCTGTTGATATGTTCAAGTTTAATAAACTACGGAAAATGTGTGATATTGTAAATCCAGCCCGTATTAAACAGGCTATGGAAAGCAATGATTACGAATTACTTACGTATTATTTATCAGTGCAAATGAAGATAAAAGAAGCATTAACGCTTATTGCCAAAAAGAGAAACATTGTGGTGATTCCCACTTAACCATTATAAGCAACAGAACTTAGTTTTAAACATAATAATGAACAAAGAAGATATTTTAAGCATTCTAAAAACAGTACGTGATCCACAAACAGGACGTGATATTGTTACTGCGGGCATGATAGAAAACCTTGATATTCAAGGTAATAGCATTAATTTTTCGTTGGTTGTGCCCTCTTTGCAGATGCAAGGCAAATCCGATTTGAATTTTGCTTGTATTGGCGCTATTGTGGAGCGATTCCCGGCGGCTCAGGTGAATGTACATTTTGTGGCGCGTACGCCTGGTAGTCAGGTAAGCACAAGTGCTGTGCCGCAGATCAAGAATGTGATCGCGGTGGCTTCGGGTAAAGGGGGTGTTGGCAAAAGCACGGTTGCGGTTAATCTTGCGCTTGGTTTGAAGAAATTGGGTGCAAAGGTGGGCTTGATGGATGCCGATGTTTATGGCCCTAGCCTACCTACCATGCTGGGATTGGTTGGTAAGCGCCCTTTGATACAGGAAATAACTGGTGCGATGAAAATGGTGCCTTTGGAGGCTTATGGATTGCCTACGATTAGTATTGGGAATATTATTGATCCAGAGCAGGCTGTTGTATTGCGGGGGCCACGATTGGCGGCTATTATTAAGCAGTTTTTTAATGATGTGCTTTGGGATGATTTGGATTTTTTAGTAGTGGATTTGCCACCTGGTACTGGTGATGTACAGTTAACTTTGTTGCAGACGGTTCCTGTCACTGGTGTTGTGATGGTTACTACACCACAGGAGGTGGCGCTGTCTGATGCGATTAAGGGCATGAATATGTTTTTGTTGCCACAGGTAAACGTACCAATTTTGGGGGTTGTGGAAAATATGTCGTGGTTTACACCTGCCGAATTGCCTAATAACAAATATTTTATTTTTGGTGAAGGCGGTGGTAAAAAACTGGCAAAAATGGCGAATACTGTATTGCTGGGGCAAATTCCGTTGGTGCAGAGTGTACGGGAAGGTGGTGATAGTGGTAAGCCTGCTATTCTGGAAGATGGCAGTCCTATTGCGGATGCGTTTATAAGGGTGGCAGAGAATACGCTTCGTCAGATTGGGGTGCGGAATGAATTGATTGCACCATCGCAGAAAGTAAATATTGGCTAGCGTTATTTTACCATAATAATGCTGACTTTTTTTCTACCACAAAAGTACACAACAGAGCACAAAGACGTAGACTAGACGCTTCGCTCGTTTTTTTAGAGCACACACACGGAGATTGGACGCTTCGAATGAGTACGCTAAGTATTTGTGGTCTGTTGTGTACTTTTGTGGTAAAAAAATATTATATTTGTGGTAAATCAACTTTGCCCCTCATTTTTTTGATTTCAGATTGGTGCTCTTTTCCTTTTCTGCGGGCTGCTTTTACGGATTGTGGTACAGGTGGCTTAATTCGTTTAAAAATTGGTTTTAACGATTTGGCCATCAACTCGTCGAATTTTTTGATCACCTTTTGTTTATTGGCCAATTGCCCGCGCTCTGTTTGATGCTGTAGCACCAGTATGCCTTCGGAGTTGATTCTATTGGCTAACCTTTTGAATAACAATTCTTTTTGTCCTTCGCTTAATACCATGGAGTTCACAACATCAAAGCGGAGTTCGACTTTACTTTCTACTTTATTTACGTTTTGTCCACCCGGACCGCCGCTGCGTGCGGTTTGAAATTCTAGTTCAGGGTGCAATTTACTGGGTTCAATCATTTTTATTGTTTTGAGCGGCTTGCGCTTTATTTTTTAAAAGGTGAATCGTCTAAATGGATCAAAATTAATTCCCTGCAATAAAATAAACAGAGATATACCGATGAAGTGGCCAGTACAAATAACCATTGCCATCGATCATTAAAGATAAGCATATCGTACAGGCCATGCAACAAAAATGTAATCAAAAAGCCGTACAAAATGAGTTTTCTGGATTCCTTTTTACTTATTCCTTTAGTGAAACGTGCTTTGCCAAAAAAATAACCTTGTATTACTGCAAAAATTAAATGAGCAGGAATAGCGGTAAATGTCCTAATCCAAAGGGATTGTGTACCAAAACGTTCGTAATAAGCGATGTTTTCTACTGTGGCAAATCCCATTCCTATCATTACTGCATATACAATGCCATCCAAAGGCTCATTAAAGAAACTGCGACGATAAGTGCCTAACAATATTACCATCTTCAAAAGTTCCTCCCATAGCGCTACTACAAAAAATGCTAATAAAAAATTATCCCAAATACTTCGGTTATTCTCTACCGACAAAGCATCCATGGCCCACCATTCTGCTTTGATCGCCGGTACCGTAACTAATCCTCCTAAAAGGAAAAACACAATAAGCGGAAGCAGGGGCTCCCGGTCATGTTTATCGATTCTGAACATCACATAGCAGATGAGCAGCCCCGGCAATGTAGCGATAAATGTATTAATAGGCTTGGAGATATAAAGTAGTTATATTAATATGCAAGGTATTTTTCCTAAAAAAACGCATCAAAAACCTATTCTACTAGGTTAACAGGGCGATTGATGCTCTCCTCTAGTGCTATAAATGTCTCAGTTCTTTGAATGCCATTAATTTTCTGGATTTTATCGTGCAATATTTCGCGTAAATGATTGGTATCTTTGCAGCGGATTTTGATAAAAACACTGTACAGACCAGTGGTGTAATGCGCCTCCACGATTTCAGAAATACCTTGTAATTGTTTGGCAACATCATCGTATAAAGAACTTTTATCCAAGTAAATACCCAAAAATGCTGTGATATCGTACCCCAATTTGTGGTAGTCCAAAATCAAAGTTGCACCCTTTACCATGCCTAACTTTTCCAATTTGGTCATGCGTACGTGAATGGTACCGCTAGATACAAAAAGTTGCTTGGCTAATTCAGTGTAGGGAATATTGCTATTTTCTACTAATTTTGCGAGAATTTGGCGATCTAATTGGTCTATCATTGTTAAAAGGTGTATAATATTTGTCGGCAAAATTAGACAGAATTATCAATTTAGTAAAGAATTAAGAAAAAAATTAAAAAAACGGCAAAATATATGTCCGATCAATCCTTAAATACCAAACCTCAAATTAGGTTTCCATTGTTATTTGCCCTTGCGCTTGCTGTAGGAATATTTATTGGGCAACAATTACCACGCAGTGAACGGCATTTTACAAAATCATCTGTTCAAGAAAACCATCCGGGCTCTGTACTGGATGAAATTATGCAATTTGTTAAAGCGCGTTATGTCGATACCGTAGATGTGAATAGCATTAAAGAAAAAGCCATTCGCAACTTGTTGGATCAATTAGATCCTCATTCGATATATATTACACCAGAAGAAGCATTGGCAGTGGACGAAGACATGAAAGGTGGCTTTGATGGCATAGGTATTGAGTTCTTGATGCTGGATGATACAATTTTGGTGGTCACTCCCCTACCCGGCGGCCCTTGCGAATCGGCAGGTATTTTGGCTGGTGATAAAATTATTAAGATTAATGATAGTATTGTTGCTGGTGTTAAAATAGATAATGGAAGGATTTACAAAAAATTGCGCGGTGAAAAAGGATCAGAGGTGCGTTTATCTATTTTGCGGGGAAGCAATGTACTCGATTTCAAGGTATTGCGTGATCGTATTCCTGTCAATAGCGTAGAAATCGCCTATATGCTGGATGAAAAAACGGGATATGTCAAGGTAAATCGTTTTACGTCTAAAACTTATACGGAATTCATGGAGGCGATACGACCTATGGTGGAGGAACAAAATATGCGTAATTTAGTGGTAGATTTGCGTGGCAACCCAGGCGGTTACCTAGATGAGGCCACACAAATGCTCAGTCAATTTTTTCCAGAAGGCAAGTTATTGGTCTATACCGAGGGGCGTACCGATAGCCGTCAGGAGTATAACAGCAGTGGCCGAGCGCGTTTTAATATTCAACAAATTGCTGTATTAATTGACGAAGGCTCGGCTTCAGCCAGCGAAATTATGGCAGGCGCTATTCAAGATCACGACCGAGGCTGGATTATTGGTCGCCGCTCTTTTGGCAAAGGCTTGGTGCAAGAAGAGTATCCGCTCTCTAATAAGGGCCGGTTGCGACTTACTGTTGCGCGCTATTTTACCCCCAGTGGGCGCTGTATCCAAAGGAATTATAAAGGTAACACGAACTACGATAATGAAGAAGCCAACCGATTCAAATCGGGAGAATTGACAGATGGTACAAAGATTGCTATTGCAGATACAACCAAGTTTTATACAGGAATGGGTCGTGTAGTTTATAGCGGTGGCGGTATTACACCGGATGTCTTCATTCCATTGGATACGAGTTATTTTAATCCATTTTTTAATGAAATGAATAGCCATTTGCCTCAATTTGTTTCAAGGTGGATGGAACAGCACAAAGGTAACTTGCCCACAGATATAAACCAGTTTGAGCAAAATTATAAAGTCGGTGACGATATGCTAACAGCATTGGCAGATTATAGCGTAAAACAAGGCGCAAAACGCGACGAAAAGCAACTTATGCAATCCAAGAACGAATTAAAATTAAGGCTTAAATCGAGGATGGCAAGAGTGCTTTTTGGAGATAAAGTGCAGTTCAAAATTATAAATAGCGACGATCCTGCTATTGAGAAGGCGTTGCAATTGATGAATAGCGGGGCTAGTTTGAAGTAATTAAAGGCGTACTTTTATGCCACCACTCAATATTGGGAGCGTGAACAGCCCCATTTCAAGATAACCTTTTATCCTCCCAAGCCCGAAGCACATGCCAATGGGCTTAATGAGCGGTACAGGAAAGCGAGAAAACCATGAATTAAAACTTGGAGATCCATAAACATGTGTTTTCTCTTTTGCAAAATGGTAAACCCCAAGCCCCAAACCTGAATAGAAGTATTGGTCTTTACGCAAGGCAAATCTTCTTTCAAAAACAAGTGAAAAAGCATGGATAACCGTTGATATTTCTTTGGTCTTTCTAGATGTGAGTAAGTCCCATTTTACAACACTTCCTCCCCTATTCCACTCAAGTGTTGTACTCCATCGCCTGTGCCAAGCGTAATTGACGCTTGCGCTAATGCCAACCCTATATCTATAAGTATCGTATCCACCTATTTCTTGTGAAAGGTGTCGTGTTCCAACATCAGTTGCTGTTGCAGCACCAGCGCCAAATAAAAATGTCCATTCTTTTGGATAAGAGGATGTGTGTTCTTGAGCAAAAATTGGACATAACGCGAAGAAATAAAATAGGGAAAGTAATACAAAACACCTAAGAACACGCGCCTCAAGTAAACTGAATATGAAATGTTTAAGTGTAGATATTGCCATTGTTTATGAAGTTAATACTTTGTAAAAAATGGCAAGTTAGCATTTGGCCACAGATTAAACAATGATATTTGTCATCATGGTTAATAGACCTTATACCGAATTAGTTTCGTATGCTGGTACGAGTACACAGATACTTAACCTATGCACTCGTACTTTTTGTTAAAAACCTACTACCGAATCAAGGTTACTTCCCCTGTGAGTACCTGTATCCTACCCGTTTTAAAGGTAACAGATGCCTGCCAGATGTAAACATCCATTGGCGCTGGTTTGCCATCTACTAAGCCATCCCAAGCAACTGTGGCATCAGTGCCTTTGCCCTCAAATATTTTTTGCCCCCAGCGGTTGTAAATCCTTAGATAGTTTACATCAATCAGACCCGCTTCCCCATCTGGAATCAAAACAAAAGTATCGTTCGTGTTGTCTCCATTGCCGGGAGTAAAAGCATTAGGTACTTTTATGTCTTGAGGAAAAATCCTTATAATAAAGATGAATTTGCGCTCCAAGCAGCCAAATTGATCTGTGACAGTTAAATTATAAATTAAGGTATCTGTGCCATCATATTGCACTAGGGGAGGCATTCCTTCTGGTGGCTCTGGTTGCCAGTTAAAATTGTACAAAGGATCAAATACAACTGGCAACGTAACTGGCTGGTTTTTATCCACTAATGTATCCAAATCCGAGGCACCTTGATAGAATCCTGGAACAAATACCAGTGCTGTATCCGAATCCATACAACCGGTACCTGCAACTGTAACAGATACTGCATAAGTTGTGGTTTCCTGTGGCACTACTTGTACTGTTGGGCTATTTTGAGGGCTGAGTACGGAAGCAGCAGGCGACCAAGTATAGGTTGCGCCTGGAATTGGATTGATTAATCCTATGGTAGCCGTATCCCCCTTACAAACGGTTGTGCCAATCGCCTCAAAATTGGGCAATCCGGCTACATTGACCAGTTGAACAAGTGTATCTTTACAGCCTAAAGGCAAATCAGTAACGACCAAGGTAACTGAAAACTGACCATCTGTACTATATTCGTGTGTTGGTGCTGCATTGTTGGCACTGTTTCCATCACCAAAAGACCATTGCCATTGGTCGGCATCAGTAGAGGTATTTACAAACTCATGGGGCAATCCCAAGCAAACAGGATCTTGAACCGTTGAAAATGCGGCATTTACCTTAGAAAAATTAATGGGTTTATCAATTGTAAATGTGCAGGCATCATCCTCACCTCGCAGGATTAATTTGGCGACGGTACTCCCCGCTGGTGGTAAAAAATTATATTGGTGACTTACAGGGTTGGTATTATCTGCGGTGGTGCCATCACCAAAAGACCAAGAAAATGATGAAATATCGGCAGTATCCAATAAATTAAAACTGATAATATCGCCTACACAAATCGAATTTTTATCCATAGCAAAATTACCTTCTGGCCCTACAACTGTAAAGGATTGTGAGGTAGTATCTGCACATCCATAACTGGTCGTGACGATCATCTGAACGGGATAAGTGCCTTTTGGGAAAACAGTAGCCGTAGTGTTGCCAAAGGCCAGTTGTCCATTGGCAATAACCCATGTCACATTTACGGGGTAATCTGTGGTGGATGTATTGGTTAGTTGAAGGTTTTGCGGATAACAAATAATATTTAAACCATCTACGTTAGTGCTAAAACTAGCGGTTGGATAACTTTGCACCTTCACTATCTTCGCTATTTTATCGGTACAGCCTGTTGCAATTTCGGTATAAGTCATAGTAACCGTATAATCGCCATGTTGCGTATAGGCGTGATTGACTGCTTGTCCATTTTGGGTGGCACTGCCGTCGCCAAAATCCCATGACCAACTCAATCCAGATGTGCCTCCAAAAAATTCTGTACCCAGCATAGTCAATAATTTATCTTCACACACTGTGCTGCTGGGTGATATAAATGCTTGACTGACAGGTTTATATATCTTTATATTACGGGTAATAGAATTAGAACAACCGAGGGTATCTGTGACAGTTAAAGTAACATCAATGGAATCGGTTCCTGGCGGTAAAACACTAAAGGTATGTGACGTATTAGCCGCACTTACCACAGGGCTGCCATCACCGAAATCCCATGACCATTGCGTCAATGTAGTGTCAGCACTGCTAAAATCGGTGAATTGAAGGGTGGCTGGCAAACAAATCAAGGTATCACTAATATCAAATTTAGGGTACTGCAAAAATACTTTAATATCTTGGCGAATGGTGTCTTTACACCCATTTATATCTTCTACTTCTAGTGCTACTTCGTGGATTCCATTGTCTAAAAAAGTAAAAGGCGTAACCATATCAGCGGTTCGGATTGGTCGTTGGAAATCAAAATACCAAGTATAACCTTTGTAGCAAGCAGCATTGACATCTGTTGACGAAACGCCTGAAAGGTCGTAAGGTTGTCCACCGCATATATAATAAGGTAATTCAAAGTCCGATTTTATCTGCGTTGCATAAACGATTGCCGTATCCTTAGAGGCAGGGCAGCCGCTTGTAGCATTTTCGGCAGTAAGTATGACTTGATAAGTGGCACTTGTATCGTATAAATGGGTAAATTGTGACAATGAACTAAGCGTACTATCGCCTAGTGACCATTGAATTTGGGTTGCACCGGTACTTTCATTGGTAAAATCGAAAGAAAGCGTGTTTTCGCAGGTTGTTTTATAGTACAATTTAGCAATTGGCCCTTTTAACTCGATATAGTCCTCTTTGGTGATGGTATTATAGCAACCATTGTATTCCAATATCAGAGAAACATCCATTGGCCCTGCTTGATAACCATAAGTCCAAGTAGGATTTTGGTTTTGAAAACAATGCCATTGCCGATCGCTATCGGAGTAAAAATGCCAAGCATCAATACGGGGATCGGTGGACAAACTATTGAATGTGATGGAATCGCCGGGACAAATAGAAATCTTACTGGCGGTAAAATCACCCGTAAGCGGTATGCCTACTTGTATAATTACTTTATATGAGGTGTCAATACAGCCCGCAGTATTCCTGATAATAAGTTCTACTTCATATTCGCCCGGTTGCGTGAAGGTATGGCTCACATTGTTTCCATTATTTTGAACCATATTAGGCGTTCCATCATCAAAACGCCAAGTCCATTGGTTGATGGCTTCATTGGAAAAACTTTTATCCATAAGCACAACCGTCAGAGGCGCACAGCCTTCGTTTTTATCGGGAATAAACCTTGCGTTCGGTCGCCAAATCGTAACATTTTGGCGACTTGTATCGCGGCAGCCTGATGGGTTAATTGCAACAAGTTGGATACTATCCATAAACAAGCCTAATGAAGTATAACCCGTAGTGTCGGCGTTTCGCCAAGTATAAGTAAAGTTTTTTAATGTAGAAGACGAGTCATAAGGCAGCGACCACTGCCATTGGGAGGCTGCCGGCGAAAGTGCTTTTAGCGCAAAAATGGCTGGTTCGGCGCAAGAATAATTGGGAATTAATGAAAAACTAGCATCAGCAGCATCAACATACACGGTTTTAGTGGAAGTACCGGTACATCCTCCTGCGGTTACGCTTAAGGTGACTTGTTGGTTGCCAATTGCCGTAAATTGTACTTTAGGGCTACTTGTTAATGGGCCAATAAGGACACCATTCGGGCCAAATGACCAATTGTACACCCCCGGTGGCGATGTATTATTGATTGCTACCACTGTATTGAGGCAAACCGTATCAGGTATGGAAAAATTAGCGGGCGGGTTTCCAACTACAACATTGGTCTGCGTTGAGTCTGAGCAACCAATTATATCTGTTACCACCAATTTGATTGGAAAAGAACCTAATTGCGTATAAGTTTGAGCATTAGGCGTAACATTAGTAGAGGTATTGCCATTGCCAAAATCCCATTCATATAAAAGCGCATTTAAGCCCGTAGAGGCATTACTAATGGTAACTGTGAGTGGAGGGGCGCAGGCCTGAGGTGGATTTGGATTGGTCGTAAATGCCGGAATTGGTTTAATCGAAGTCTTAATTTGGTCGGTAAATACCTTAGTAATATTACAACTGGGGTAATTGGTGGTGAGTTCCAGTGATACTGTAAAATTACCAGGTGTAGTATAGGTGTGCATAGGCATAATATTACCTACCGCACTGCCGCCATCGCCAAATACCCACGAGCGGGTTTGTATGATAATACTTGGATCGGCGGTGGATACATCTTGAAATTTTACGGATAATGGAGCGCAACCCGAACTAGGTGATGAGGTAATCATTATCGCAGGTTTGGGCCAAACTGTGATTTCGATAGTACCTACCACAGCACCATTGGGTGTATTTTTAAAATCAACAGCATATACACCGGGGCTTGTAAAGATATTAGAGGGGTTTTGTAGGTTGGAACTACCGCCGTCTTTAAAATCCCAAAACCAAGAAGTCGCACCAATTGGTGCTGTAAAGTTAACAGATAAAGGGAAGCAGCCTTTTGTATTGTCTGCTGTTTGGGCAACAAGTGCACCAAAAGAGGTAAGCAATAATAATAAGGCAGAAAAATGGATCTTGTAGCGCCGAAAGTTCATATTTATTAATTGGATTCTGAATTTTGATGTAAATTTGTATGCACAACCAAACAACACGCAATTATGATGCATAAAAACAACGTTTTCTTTACACTTTTACTCGTTTTATTGGGTCTCACGTCTGTTACCGCCCAAAGTTACAGGTTTCAGCAGGAATCATTACCCTCTGTCAACAAAAAATTTACAATTATTGCACATATTTTTTCGGATAGCCTTGGTCTGTATGGTACTACAGAGGCCGGGATCAATAACGCGGTATCTGGAATGAATGTATTTTTTAGTCCTTTAGGCGTTTCATTTGTAGTATGTGAATTTCGTTATCACCCTAATTTTGAGCATGATACCTTGAACACGCCTACCGAACGTGATGTGATTGTAACCAAGTACAATGTACAAAATCGCATCAATTTTTACTTTTTAAATGAACTCAATTTTACAGAAGCAGGTTTTGCATTTGGGGTGATTGGAGTGGACAAAACTGGTATATTTATTAAAAAATCTGAAGGTATTACGACTAGTGTTTTTGCACACGAAATGGGGCATTATTGCGGATTAAAGCATACTTTTGAAGGCAATGGGATAGAACTTGTGGACGGCAGTAATTGCCTTACTGAGGGCGATGGAATTTGTGATACCCCCGCAGATCCATTTGTTCCTGGCGAGCCTAAAGATGATTATATCCTAGACTGTAAGTTTATCTCCGAAAAAACCGATGCCAATGGTGAATACTACAATCCTGATATTGGCAATGTAATGTCGTATTACAATTGTGGCCCGTGTGGTTTTACTTGGGAGCAATTGAATAAAATGGGATTGCTGATATTGAG
This sequence comes from Chitinophagales bacterium, assembly GCA_043764095.1. Taxonomy (GTDB): domain Bacteria; phylum Bacteroidota; class Bacteroidia; order Chitinophagales; family Saprospiraceae; genus M3007. Next base: position 32,266 of record JAYUKX010000141.1, on the reverse strand, counting down.
CAATGCGATGCGACTATGGTAAGTATGCTATCTTATGATCGACAACGGCTTTAGCATTGTTTCTTTTTCTGATAATATGCGGAGTTGATACATTGCAGCAGGCAAATCTTTTAAGTCTAGCCGGAGTTTTGTTTCAGATGCTTGATCTACTGTCCAGGTTTTGAGCGCTTTACCGCTGGCGTCTACAATGGTGATGACCAATTGCTGTGGAGTGGGCAGCGCAACTGATAAAGTGGTAAATTCTTTTGCTGGATTAGGATATACTTCGGCGAAGGCGCGCTGAACAATACCCGCCGTGGCTACCATCTCGGATAATGTATAATCAAATACGCCCTTGCAACCATTCCCATCAGTAACTATTAATTGATACGTACCAGCAGGTGCATTGGTCAGATCCTCAGAAGCGACGAAAAATGCACCGTTGCGCTTCCATATATAACTATACTGGCCATTACCACCGTTCACGTCAATATAAATAGAACCATTATTTTGACCAATAGAGGGCGGTGTAATACCTGTGGGTAACACATCAATAACTGCTGGACTAATCAGTGTATTCGACAGTACCGTAGAGCAACTTAATAGGTCTGTGATCGTCAAGGTATAAGTACCACCAACGAGACCTGTTGCATTCATTGTGGTGGCTCCATTCGACCACAAATAGGTATAATTGCCGTTACCGCCTGTTACAATGGGAGCGAGTACACCATCAAGCGTATTATTACAAGTAGGATTTGTGCCATTTAATACCGCCGATAAATCACAATTGGTAGCGGAAACACAGTTTTTTATGATGCCACCCACTGATTTTTCACAACCATTGGCATCTTGAACCACTACTAGATATGGCGCGCCACTCGCAATAAATTGACCATTTTCGTTACCCAAAAAGGTGTAAGGCAACTGCCCACCACCTGTGGCAACTTGTATTACGGCTACGTCCACACCTTTGCAGATCTCTGTTACTTGTAATGTTAATGGCAGATAATCAACCTGTTGACTACCATCGAGTATTTTAATACAATAATCACCTGTATTGATATTGGTAAGACCAACCTGAGCAGCCAATTGTAAAAAATAGGTACTGCCGGGAGTCATTGCGCCAACGGTAAAATAGCCATCGCATTTTTTAGGGTTATTCTTGCACGCAATTTCCTCCAAATTCCCGCAACTGCCTTTCCAAACGCCTAATACACATTGAAAACTGGCATCAATGCTGATATGAACCGAACCCGATGGTGGTGCAATAAATTTATACCAAACATCGTGGTCTGCATCTACAATGCATGACGGTTTTACACTAGAAGCCAAAGCAAAAGCATTATTACCATTGATACAATTACCTCCAAGATTGATCAAAGTACTTGTATTACAATTATCATTTACGGGTGCATTTTTCGATTTTTGGATGAGTTGCGCGCATAAATTGCCTTCTATTGTGGCAAAATTACCTGCTATTTGCACGAAATAGGTTTGTCCTGCTGTAAGTGTTGGCAAGAGTAATTTTGATCCTAGATGGTCGCTAGCCATTTCTTGCAAATTGCTGCAATTGCCAGCATACAAGGTAATTATATCAGAAAAATTGGCATTGCTCTCTAATTCCAGTACTTGTCCCGATGGTACGCTTGGTGCCACAAATTTATACCAAATATCGGCCCTAGCGCGTTCGTTTAGCGATGGAATTGGAGTTGTAATTGTTGCATTGTAATTATAACTAGCCACACAATTACCATTCACAGTTAATGGGAGTGCATTATTACAAAGATCATTAGGTGGTGCAGCCGGAATAGCGTTAATCGGTTGCAAAATAACGCAAAAGTATCCTTTTGTTTTGCCAAAACCTTTCTCTAAATTACTAACGCGCATCAGGTAATTTGTGCCTTCAACGGCATTGAAATAAGTAATTTCGCCATAAAAGCCATGCTCATCGCGGTTATTACAAACCATTACTTGCGGACTATCACAATTACCCGTGAATATTTCCACTAAACAATTATACTCACTCCAAGTGTATAATACGGCTGCTCCCGAAAAATCGGCTTGCCATTTATACCAAAGCCCTGTGCTGCTTTTATTGTCGCCACAAGATGGTTGAGGCCCATCAAATAAGGCGGTTATATTTTCGCCAACCCTACAACTATCATTGGTTAGGAGTGGAACTGCATTGGGACAAATATCATTCGCAACGCCATATCCTGTGACTTTTACATTATCAATTCCAACCCACCAACCCCAATCTTTACCGTCGTCGTATTGAAAAATTACCCTCATTTGAGGTGCTCTATACGACGACAAATCTAGTGAAATATGTTCGTAATTGGGAAAATACGGCCCTCCTACATCGCCATTGGATTCACGAACTATATATTCGGTGCCATCGCTGTGCTGGACAATAACGGCTATTTTTTCTTTATAATAACGAAGAATAAGATCAGCATTGAGTTCAAATCGACCATACGAAGTACCGTCGAACCAAGGTGAAACCAATCTAATCGTAGAAAATGGCGTGTCATTCCCTAATAAATCGTCGTCAAAAAAAGCAAAGCAACTACCATCCATAGAATTACCGTTGCTCAAAGCAGCCCCTTCCGTAATAAGGCCAAATTGCCAGTCATTTACACCAGTAAGTACTTCTGTACTCCAATTTGCGGGTTTCCCACAGGTATTAAACGTCTCTTTAATAATATTCGTACCAGTCCCCAATCCTGTCACTTTAATATTATCAATGGCTGCCCACCAAGCAAAACCACCGTCATCATTATACCTAAAAACAAGCCTCGCATTAGGAGAAGAGGTGTACAATGCTAAGTCAATTTTTAACGCAAAATGATCCTTCAAGTTGTCGCCATTTGTTCTAAATTCGTCAAAACGTGCTAGTTTTTGCTCCGTTATGCCATCGGTGATGAATATTTCAAAAAACTCTTGCGCCTCGTTCCAATCGCGGTAATGAAGGTCCATCTCCAATAAAACAGTTGGATTTTGACCTGCGTTAAAAGCCGGACTCACAACATCAAGGGAAAAAGCAGGCGTGTTGTTGCCCGTAGCATCATCGTCAATAATGAGACAGCAGGTACTATCAATGGACTGCCCTAATGCATCATCGTTTTCCATAATCCCTACGTACCAAATTGCGTTTTGATTGCCAAGGATATTGACATTCCAGCCGGGAGGTAAGCCACAAGAATTAAAGTCTTCCGACAAAAGTACGTTTTGAGCCCTCAGCGATGCCAAAGACGAAAATAACAAGTAGATGATGCAAGTAAATAGACGCATGACATTAAAATTTGGTGCGAAAGGTAATTCTTAACCATGAATGTTAGGTTGTTTCATGGTATCAAATTTAACAATCTGCTATTTTTCATCATTTTTTCAAATTATAGTATTTTATGTTTGAGATTTTGGGTAATCTTGCATCTCAAAATTTAAAATCATTGATCGTATATGCCTGTAGTTGTCCATACTCAACAAAAACACGCAGTTGCGGGGAGCATGCAGCCTGTCAACGACCCATTACAACCTTATGTTCCATCTGCCGAAAAGCCTTGGGACACAAGTCGAGTAGAGCATCTATATCGGCGGATGGGTTTTGGTGCTTCATTGGCACAAATCCAAGCAGGGCTTGCAATGAACCCATCCGATTTGATTGACCAATTGTTGGATAATGCAGCCAATTTGGGTCTCCCAGATCCTCCATATTGGGCAGCATTTACCAGCGATGATTATGCGGCTGATCCTGATTTGAGATTTGTACATCGGGCGGAATTGTCCCGAAGGTGGTTAGGAGAAATGCTCGATGAGGGTATTCGTTCCAAAATGGCCTTATTTTGGCACAATCATTTTGTTACGGAACTAGAAGTGTATGATTGTAATAATTATCTATGGGATTATTTTGAACTCATACATGATAGCGCATTTAGCAATTTTAGGGTTTTAACCCGTGAAATGGGGCGCAATTCTGCTATGTTGGTGTATTTAAATGGCAACCTCAATATTGCTTCCGAGCCAAATGAAAACTATGCACGTGAGTTGATGGAACTCTTTACAATGGGCGAAAGTAATGGTTATACACAGGTGGATATAGTAGAAATGGCACGTTCACTCACGGGTTGGCAAGCCCAGATGTATGAGTGCAATCCACCTTATTACGATGCTAATTTACACGATACCGACCCTAAAACTATTTTCGGAGAGACTTCAAATTACGGTTTTACAACAGCCCATAACTTGATATTTGACAAACGAGCCGACCAAGTTTCGATGTATATTACCGGTAAAATCTACAAGTATTTTGTTTATCAAAATATGGATTCATCGGTGATAAATGGTTTAGCAACTACCTTTAAGAGCAATAACTGGGAAATATTACCTGTACTCAAGCAACTGTTTAAAAGCGAACATTTTTTTGAGGATAGCCTTGTTAACGCTAAAATAAAAAGCCCCGTAGAATCCTTGTTAAATATTTGGAAGTCCGCAGGAGTAAATTCCCTACAAATAACCAATAACGACTGGTGGGATACGATTAGTTATTTTTCCGATCAATTGGGGCAATATCTCTTTAATCCACCCAATGTGGCTGGTTGGCCCGGACAGCGGGCATGGATCAATGAAAGTACCCTTACTACGCGGTGGTCGTATAGTAGTGTAATGGCCTATTATTTGTCAGATGAACAACTGCTTCGAGAGCAATTACGTGATGTAGCAAAAAATTTAACGAATAATAGCAATGATCCAGCCTTGATTACCCAAGCCTTGGTGCTACATTTTCTTGGACAAAACCTCGATGCGATTCATTTACAGGCCGCTATCCTTAATTTTAAGGCTGGAATACCCGAAAACTATTACCAAGATGCTTCTTGGACTTTGGACTGGAATGAAGCACCGTATCAAGTCGTTAATTTACTCTATTACTTAGTGAGATTACCTGAGTTTCAATTGGCTTAGGAAAGATAAAAACTAAAACAATGCTCGAAAAAAATAACACACCACGCCTTGGAACCACGCTTAAAGATTACTTGGCACACGAACGAGATCATAATCTTTGGTCGCGACGTGATTTTTTGTCGGCTTCCGGTATTTTAGGCGCGGGAAGCATCATGTTGGGAAAAATGGGACTTCGGTCGTTTCAGCCTACCCCGCTGATGGCAGCTTTAGCCAATGGCAGTAGTGATCGGATTGTGGTGATGATCCGTCTTAGTGGCGGGAATGATGGGCTTAACACCGTTATCGAACGGGAAAACCCTAATTACTACAGCTTGCGTCCAACTATTGCTGTAAAAGAACCGAATCTGTGGAACTTAAATACACAATTCGCTATGCCAAAAGCAACCGAAGCCTTGAAAGGCTTGTGGGATGAGGGCATGATGAAGGTCGTTCTCAATGTAGGTTATCCTCAACCCAATTATAGCCATTTTCGGTCTTATGATATTGTAGCATCAGCGAGTGATTCCAATACCATTGTGAATACGGGTTGGATCGGTCGTTTTTTAGAAAATGAGTACGCTGCTTTTTTGGAAACACCACCAACAATACCGCCAGCACTACAAATTGGGGTACAATCTGACTTAGTTTTTAAGGCTCAAAATGCCAATATGGCATTGGCCATCAGTAGTCCGCAGGAATTTTATCAAATTGCACAAACGGGGCAACTTTACGAAACCGCTACGCTCGGTACTACGCCTCGTGATTTGGAACTCGCTTATGTACGCCAAACGGCCAACTCAGCATTCCGTTATGCAACAACGATCAAAGAATCGTATGCTCGAGGCAAAAATCAGGTAGATTACCCAGTTAATAATTATTTGGGCGAGCAATTGGCGATCGTGGCTAAATTAATAAAAGGTAATTTAGGTACACGCATTTTTATGGTCGAAATCGGTGGTTTTGATACCCATGCCGATCAATATGATGCCCATTTAGGGTTGCTAAATGAAATTGCTACCGCTGTAAAAGCATTTTACGAGGATTTGGAATTAGGCAATGCAGGTTTGTCCGAAAAAGTATTGGGTATGACCTTCTCTGAATTTGGGCGAACAATTTATGAAAACGGTTCCTTGGGCACAGATCATGGTTGGGGGACGCACATGTTGATGTTTGGTGGAGGCATTGGTAATGGCATAGTCGGTACTTATCAGGATCTTACTAATCCCGATCCATTCACCGATCCTGAATTCAGCATTGATTTTCGAGATGTTTATGCCACTGTGCTAAAGGATTGGATGGGAAGCACACCAGAATTGGTCGATTTTGTTTTAGGACAATCTCAACCCATAATTTCAGGTTTAGTACCGGCAATACCTCCACTTTTGGGCGAAAATGGTAGATGTGCATTACTTGGACACCATCCGAGCGATCAGGGTAATATTCAAATGAAGTATGCAATGATGCAGGATGGGAATATACGCCTTCAACTGCTCGACAAGTCTGGACAGATACTTCGAACGCTAGTCGATGAATACAAAGCAAAGGGTAGTTATATTTTTAACTTTAAGCCTACTGACTGGTTTATTGTCCCAGGTACGTATCAGTATAGACTTATGGGCGGCGGACAAGTGTTCCAAAGAAGTATAAAAATTGGTTAATATTACATGAGTAGATCATTTTTATGGATACCTGCCGCCATATTAGGATGTTTATTTTTATTGCTTGCTTTTACCGACAAATCGGGCGAAGTACAGTTTTTTGTACCTAAGGGATGGCCAAAGCCAAACCATAATTTTTCTAAAAAACCTGTGACTGAAGCAGGTTTTATTCTGGGTAATCGCCTCTTTTACGATCCTATTTTGTCAAAAGATAGTACGATATCCTGTTCAAGTTGCCATTTATCTTTTACGGCTTTTACACACGCCGATCATAAAGTAAGTCACGGTATTTATGGCCGACAAGGCATACGAAATTCGAGTACGTTGATCAACCTCGCATGGAGCAAACATTTCATGTGGGATGGTGCAATTCAAAGTTTAGAGCAACAGGCCGTACTCCCGATTAGCCATTTTTCGGAAATGGACAATAGTATGGAGGAGGTGGTCAGAAGATTAAGTAACAACACGAAGTATCGCAGTTATTTCTATAAAACATTTGCGGATAGTACGGTTACAGAAGAGCGGGTATTGAACGCGTTATGGCAATTTACAGTCATGCTGGTCTCTTATAATGCTAAATACGATAGCATCATGCGGCATGAACCAAATGTGTCTTTTAGTCCAAATGAAGCAATAGGTTACCAGATATTTAAAAAAAACTGCGCGTCCTGTCATACCGAGCCTTTATTTACGAATAATAGTTTTAAAAACAATGGACTTCCGCTGGATTCGATTTTAATGGATCCAGGGCGAATGGCTGTTACTGGCAAACAATCTGATTATTTAGCCTTCAAAGTCCCTACATTGAGAAATATTGCTTTTTCAAATCCATATTTCCACGACGGTAGGTTTAATAAACTATCCGAAGCTATCGACCATTACACCAACGGTATTGTGCAAAGTCCAACTTTAGCCAAAGAATTACGACGAAAAATTACCTTGAGCAGGCAAGAGAAGAAAGACTTAATTGCTTTTTTAAAAACATTAACCGACAAACCTTTTTTGTATAATATTGCATTTCGGTATGATTACCCCTTTTAATTCCCCTAAAATAAATGACAATGAAGAACTGAGCGTCCAAAGTGACCACAAATAATTTTCTCGTTTTTAAGCGGAGGATTTACTAAAATTAGTCGTCGAACATCTATTCTAGTATTTATAATCACTTAATTTTATTATCAATATGCTTAAGACTACTACGCTTTGTGCAATGCTCTTTTTATGTTTATTTATTACTTATACGCACGCGCAAGGCCCGGCTGTGACCTCTTGGGTCATCAATAATTCGACGCCAATATTAACAGGTTATAATTGTTCTGGCTGTTCACCCGCCGTGGCTGGAAATATACCCGCTAATGTACAAAGTGTCTATTATGATGCCACTTATGCCTATATTAGCACAACAGGTATTCCAAGTTATAATATTGGCCCTTGGACGAATAACCCGAATACGCCATCTAATCAGAATAAAATATATAGGATCAAGCGAAATCCGACAAACAACGCTACTCATACCGCTACACCATTTGGTAATATTGGTGTTTGGAGCAATGGTATTGGTATTTTTAATGCAAAAGATGGTATGAGTTATAATAATGCAGGTGTTTGGAACCAAAACGCTTTGTATTATGAAGGTATTAGTTTCGATGCATGTTTGGGACACCCAGCACCGGGAGGCAACTACCACAACCATGTGAATCCAAGTTGTTTATACAACCATAATAATTCATCGGTACACTCCCCTATCCTTGGCTATGCGTTTGATGGTTATCCTATTTATGGAGCCTATGGATACGCCAGCCCTATGGTGGCAGGTGCATTAAAAAGAATGGTAAGTAGTTATGTGTTGTCTTCCAATTCGACAAGAGCCAATGGGCCGGCGGTATCTGCTACATACCCCAATGGTTGTTTCTGCGAAGATTATATCTATAGTGCAGGTAGCGGCGATTTGGATCAATACAATGGCCGCACGTGCGTCACGCCAGAATACCCGGGAGGTACTTACGCGTATTTTGTAACCATTAATTCCAGTGGCGTACCCCAGTATCCTTTTGTGATAGGTCCAACCTATTATGGTACTTATTCAATGGCCAATACAGTAACATCAATCCCTGGTGGGGCAACACTATATTCGCCTCCATTGCCCATTAAATTATCCAATTTTTGGGGAAAACATACAGATGCGGGCAATTTAATACAGTGGAATACCGCTTCGGAGCGTAATATGGCAGGATTTGAATTGGAATATAGTACAGATGGTGAGCAATTTGAGTTTTTAGTACATATTCCTTCTAAATCCGTCTCTGGCAATAGTTCAGTGCAACTTGGTTACGAGTTTACCGACAAAAATCCTGCTGCTGCCATCGTTTATTATCGGTTAAAACAAACAGACCTCGACGGTACATTTCAATTTAGCCATATTGTTAGTATAAATAGAGGTTCACGGTTTCAAAATGTACGCATTTACCCTAACCCCGTTTTGGATAATCTGATACATCTAAGCGTAGAAGACAATTCAAAAGATATGCAACTCATTTTATGGAATGCGCAAGGTCGCGTACTGGTAGAGCAAACTTATATTGGGAACGAATACAACCGAGAAATTACGTTACATGCTCCTTATCTTAGCGGTGGATTGTATTGGCTTACGATCGAATCAGAAGGTAATAAAATGGTAAAAACGGTAGTGTTTGAAGAAGAATAGGAAAGATAAAGCAATGATGCAACATTATTCCTAAAATATAGAAGCCATTCCAGAATTATCTGGAATGGCTTCTATTTAAATAATCTTTACATTAGGCGATTACTACGGATTAAAAGATACCCGTGGACCGCCTGGTGAGAATACTGCTTGAGCCCTAGTTTTTTGACCAGCAGAGAACATATACATACACGCATCATTGGTGTAGTCCATATAATTCATGGTCATTTCTACTGGAGTACCCGAACAAGTGCTCAAGTGTCCAGCCGCTGGGCAGCCGTAATTAGCGGTGTTGTGTGTTGGCGTATCGCTTACTAAGTCGCTACCGCAAGTAGCATCACCCCAAATATGGCGAAGATTCATCCAATGGCCAACTTCGTGTGTAGCAGTACGACCCAAACCATAAGGTGCCGCTGCTGTACCTGTATTGCCCGTTGCATTATCATCCAATACAACTCCATCCGTAGCAGAACTACCACCTGGGAACTGTGCGTAGCCAAGAATGCCACCTCCCATATTACATACCCATATATTCAAGGTTGTTGTAGGGCTTGTAGGATTAATACCACCTGTGGTACTTTTCTTCATCGCGTCATTAGTACCCCAACTTGTTTTGTTTGTTGATTTTCTAACTACACTTTGGAGGGTAAAACTAATTCCAAGATCCCCAGAGGCTACTGGCTGAAAGATAGCAGGTGTACTTCCGTAATCAGAATTGGTTGCGGCAAAATCCGCATTGAGTACATCAATTTGGCTTTGAATTTGAGCCAAAGAGATATTTTGAGCCGCTGTTTTGTAAAGTACATTTACAACAACAGGAATCACCAATGGGAAGCCAGCACGATCATGACTTTCCTTTGCATACTGCTCAATGAAGCGTTCAATTTCTTCATGTCGGGCAGCGAGGGATGGATCAGCGGCTTCTTGTGCCAGCATTACGTCATGCGAAGCGCATTTGCGTTCTTCAGCATTTCCTTCTTGGCTAAGTGCTGTTTCGTTTTTTGCATCTTTTGCACAGGCAAATGCAAGCATGGTCAGGAGTACTAATGAGAGAATTTTTTTCATAATAAATGAATAAATGAATTAATAGAATAGTTGAAAAGATTTCAATACCAATGCGAAGGTAGCAAAAATTCGCAATGGCGCATATTGGAATTTCAGCATTTATCTATCATTTTGTCAAAATCGAAATAAAATTTCACTAAAGCCGCAATAAGGCGTTCTGCCTGATGATTAAATTCAGGTAGGTGGTTTTTTGAAAAATTAAATTCTTTTGTCGGATATTAGCAAAACGATAATTTTCATAGATTACAATCCCAATATTACATCAGTAAGGTTTATATCATTCGATAATTCCAGTTTACGACGCAACCTATAACGACTGGCTTCCACCCCTCTAACGGAAATATTTAGTAATGGAGCAATCTCTTTGGTCGTTAAATTCATCCTCAAATAAGCGCACAGTTTATAATCATTAATACTCAATTGTGGATAATGTTCCCGCAATCGTTTCAAAAAATCTACGTGCACCTGATCGAAATGGAAAGCAAATTGCTCCCAATCTTCATCTAGTTTGGCATCAAAATTCAAAAGATTCAACAATTGCTGAATTTCTTTTTTTACGGTTGGGTTCGTTGATTGCTCTAAAATTTGATTCAGATTATCCTTTACAGTTAATAAAATTTCGCCTTTTTGAACTAAGTGCATAGTTGCTGCGGCTAATTCTTGGTTTTTGAAACGAATTTCATCTTCCAATTTGTCATTTTGGATGGCTGTCAAAGCGGCTTTTGACTGTTCTACTTCCCTTTGTTGTTCTGCTGTTATTTGAAGATGACGCTCTGTTAGTCGTTCTTTTTCATGTTCAAACTTGCGGCGCTGCCGCATTAAGAAACTGGCGAATACCCCAATTATCCCTAATACATAACAAAATAATGCTGAATTACTTGCATACCACGGGGGCGAAATCCGAAATACAAATTGCACTACCCTACTTTGTAATCCATCTTTATTTCGCGCCTGTACTTGAAATGTATATTTGCCTGGATTAAGGTTTGTAAAGTTACGCACATTTTCGGACGACCATTCGGACCACTCTTGTTCTAACCCAAGCATTTTTACGCGGTATTCTAAGAATGCTGGATCTTTAAAATCCGTTGCTGAAAAGGAAAAACGAAGATTATTCATACCTGCCTTTAGCACGGGCCAATTGGATAGTCCCGCTAAACTATTGGCAGTAGCGAAACAATTATCTAATAAAATAGTATCTTGGCTGCCACTCGCTACAATATGGCTTAATACTAAGTGCAAAATAGTATCTTTATGTAATCGAGTATCGGCATTAAAATGAATAAACCCCAGTTCAGCACCAAAAAAAACGTTACTTTCATCCACAGGATAAATAAACTCGAAGCCATTGACTAATTTCTGAAAGAGTTCAGGAAAAACCTTTTTTTGAATATTCTTTTTCACGCCTAGGTCATTCACTAATAAAATACCTACTTCTTTATCCGATACATACCAAATATTGCCCTTTAAATCCTCTTTTAAGTACCGCACAGTCCCACAGCCTAGCAAAACACGATTAAAATCTTCATCTAAAACAAAAGATGCTTTTTGGTGATCAAAACGCATTATCCCATTTTCCGTAGCAAAAATCGCCTTGCCTGCTATGGAAAATACACCATTATTAAGCGGGGAGGGTAAGCCATTTTGAGTACTAAAAAAAGATACTTTCGATACGGCTTTGTACTCGGGTTGCCATTCCACGCGGTACAGCCCTCTGTATGGATGTGATACCCAAACATCTCCATCTTCGTCTTTAACCATAAAGCGGCAAGACTCCTCTAATCCTTTTATTTTTTGATCAAAAACCCAGTTTACACCAGATTTTCGAAACAATATCAATCCATTATAGGTGCCGCCTAGCAAATAATCGTTGGACAACTGTACAAATGTCCAAGCCCCAGGTTCGGTAGATAATTGCGTATTGTATCCACCATTTAATCGAAACGTACCTTCGTGATGCCCCATTATTAATTCATTTCCAAAGGCATTTAAGGCCCAAACTTGCCCATCCGTTGACTTTATTTTTTTAAAGAAGGGTGCTTTTTGAGGATCATAAAATGGCAACCAAGGTGCCTGATATACACCATTAGAAACGCCAAGAAAAAGTTCGTTTTGGAAGACGGCTACGGCATAACCCGTGCCTTCCAGTTCGCCATCGGGAATAATGGTGCTAAAAGGGGCATCCAAAATGACGCAGTCGAGGCCATTATCGAGGCCCAGCCACAGATCACCATCCTGATCTGTAAAAGTGGAAAGGATATTGTTGTTTTGAAGCCCGTTTTTTTTGGTTAAATGCCTAGAGATACGCCGGTGTCGATCTATTGTAATTAACCCATCGAGCGAAGTGCCAATTGCTACTTGGCCATTGTACAGCCCTGTAGCGTTGTAAATACGTTTTTCTCGAAACAACACATCGGCAGGCGTATTCCAATGGCCAATTTGGTTATTAACCCGATAAAAAATACCATTTTTCAAGGTCGCCAGCAAAGTGGTATCGCCTACCCACGGAATTGCGCCAGTTATTGGGCTTTTTAAATCCTTTACCTCAATACATTTCTTGAAGCCATCCACCTCAAAAAAAAGTAATTCTTGAAGGTTTTGCTGGATAAAAAAGCCTTGAGGTGTGGTAAACATAGCCGTGAGACTACCCGATACTTCATGGATTTTAATTTCTTTTTGATTGAATTGAAACACATTATGGTTGGTTCGAAAAAAAACAAATCCATTATAAAAAACGATATCCCACACGTCTTCAAATCCGCGTTGGCTTTCAGGCAACAACTCCACCAAAGAATGATAGATTAATTCACCATTTGTGCTTTGGTAAAAATAGCCAAATTCGCCTTGGGCGCCTACATAGATTCGGCTTCCCCCATCAAATGCTACGGCACGCACCACGGTTTTGTTCGCCACTGCAAAGCAATTCCAATGACTACCATCATATTGAAGCAAGCCTTCATTATTGGCCCAATACATCACACCATTGTTATCTTGGGTGGCATCCCAGTTTTGAGTACCTGCGTGGTATAACTTTTTGCTGAAATTCCAGATAGGAGGCATGCCCAAATTGATGCCTTGGGCAGAAAGCCAGCCCTGATGATACCATAAAATAATGGCTAAAATAAGCCCAACACGTATAAAAAAGTATCTCATTTTTGCAAAGTAGTGGTAAATATTGGATCGATTAGGCGTACATAAAAACGATACGACAACTACGACAATGTAAAGGTACTGCAAAAACAACAAACTCAAGTTGAGTAGTAATGTCGTAGTCCATAATTTACAATGTCGTAGTGGTGATGTGGTGCAAAATTATTGTATCAAAGAATATTTAATGACCTTTGTGCGTCAACTTTGACCAATTTAAAAATTTTATTCTAAAATAGAAATTTATGAAGCACATGAAAAAACTTTTATGCTCTGTTCTACTTTTATTGTCTGCCGTAGTATTTGCGCAGGCACAAACAACAATTCTAGACTTTGAGGCACCTGCAACAAGTACTGTTTTCCAGTATTTTGGCAGTCCATTAGATGGTACAGTGAATCAAACACTTGCCAATCCTAACCCTTCTGGCATTAACACAAGCAGCACGGTGTCAAAACACATCAAACCTGCAGTATCTGAAGTATGGTCGGGTTTCTTTTCTAACCCTAACCCAACCACGCCTGTTGACTTGATCGCAAACAAAAAAATTTCGATCAAAGTACACATGGATCATATTGGTTCAGTATCCCTCAAATTAGAAGGATCTCCTGATGGCGGAGATAACTGGGTGGTAACTGTACCCAATACAAAAGTGAATGAGTGGGAAACTTTGGTTTTTGATGCTACGTTGCCGTCCATTGAAGCACCTTTAATGCCTGCTGCGGGACATACCTATGCAAGAATTGTCCTTTTCTTCGATTTTGGTACGGCGGGTAATGGAACAGATATTGTTTCTTATTTTGACGATATCAAAGCAGAGGCAAATGCTCTTGTTGTAACGCCTATTCTTGATTTTGAAACGGCTGCAACAGGAACGGCTTTTCAATATTTCGGAAGTAATCTTGATGGCACATTAACTACGATTATTGATAACCCAAATTCATCCGGTATCAATACAAGTAGCAAAGTAACAAGATATGTAGAACCCGCAGTAGCGGAAGTATGGGCTGGTGCATTCTCTAATCCAAACCCAACTACACTTGTTGATTTTGGTAGCGGTGGACAGGTTTGCATTAAGGTACACATGGATCACATTGGGAACGTAGGATTTAAATTAGAAGGTTCTACTTCGGGCAAACCTAACTGGTTACAACAAGTATCCAATACAAAAGTAAACGAATGGGAGGAACTCTGCTTTGATGCTAGTTTGCCATCATTGGAGCCACCGTTTGAGGCTGCAGGTGGTGCTTATGCACGGGTTGTGTTATTTTTTGATTTTGGAACGCCTGGTACTGGTACGGACGTGATCTCTTATTTTGATGATATTGTGGTAAAAAGCAGCGGCGCACCCGCTATCCGTACAGTGAAGTTCAAGGTGGATATGAATAGTTATGCACCAAATTTTGACAAAGTATATATAAGCGGATCATTTAATAACTGGTCTGGAGATGCTAACCCATTAGTAGATCCAGAATTTGACGGTATTTGGGAAGGTAACATTGCCGTACCTAATGGTGCTTATGAGTACAAAGTAACCCTTGATAACTGGAATGCACAAGAGGCATTTATCGGTACCGAAGAGTGCACTAAGAAAGACCCTTCTGGTCAATTTGTTAACCGCCTGTTATTGGTAAGTGGCAACACAGATTTACCAAAGTTCTGCTTCAATAGTTGCTACGCATGCGGAGAAGAGGTTAAAATTAAATTTAAACTCGGTACGAAAGGTATTACGCCAAACCCAGAAGGTGTTTGGATCGCTGGCGGTGGTAATTTTGATGTACCAGGTGGCAAATATAAAATGGACGATAGTAATGCAGATGGTATTTATGAATTGACTGTGCCTCGTAAAAAAGGATTCAGTTCATTCTTTACCTTTACTAATGGCCCATGCGCCGACTACAGTTGCAAAGAAGATCTTACGGGTTTACCATGCGGCAACCCAAATAATTTCAACGATCGTTTTTTACCATCAGTTCAAAAAGATACTACTCTTGCAACTTGTTTCGGTGCTTGCTTTACCAACGCTGAGTGCGTTTCAGGCGTAAACACACTCGTAGAAGATGTGCAATTATTTAACCTATTGGGTAATCCTGCAGGTACTGGTGAAAGTGTTTTAGTTTTTGGGTACAATGCCCCAGCGGATAAAACAATCACTATGACAAATTCTATTGGACAAGTTGTACATTTTTGGAATACAAGTGGAAATGACGAAAATTTCAAACTGCAAACTGCTGATTTACAGTCTGGTATCTATTTCGTTACTGTGAAAATGGGTAACCGTTATTACACTAGGAAGTTAATAAAGTAATCTCCCGTTCCCTCTAGATGGAGGTTGTAGCAAGTGTTGGTGTCATCGTTAAATTCAATAACGGTGGCACCAACCCATTAACAAACACAAAAATCGCAAAACCATGCGCATATTTATATCCATTCTATTGCTAGCCGCAACTTTATCGGCACATGCACAAATCAAAATTTCCGGCCGCATCCTGCTCGAAGGCGGGACAGAGGCAGCCATCGGAGCCACAGTACAATTAAAAGGTACTAATATTGGTATCATTACCGATATAGATGGAAATTATTCTATTTCAGTACCTGATCAAACATCAATTCTTGTGTTTTCCTATACAGGTTTTGTGAACCAAGAAATAACAGTGGGTAATCGCACCAAATTAGATGTGATATTATCTGAAAGCCAATCACAACTGAGCGAGGTTGTGGTAACTGGTTATGGCAGCCAAAAACGCTCAAATATCAGCGGGAGCGTATCTACTGTGGATGCAAAAGAAATCGCCGAACGCCCTATTCTACGTGTAGAACAAGCATTACAAGGCCGCACCGCTGGTGTACAAGTAGCACAAGCATCCGGCTCGCCGGGCAGCGAACTGACAGTAAGGGTACGTGGTGTGGGCACTATCAATAATAGCAATCCTTTGTATATCGTAGATGGTATTCCTGTGGATGGTCTTGATTTTTTAAATCCAAACGATATTGAAACCATTAATGTACTAAAAGATGCGGCATCATCAGCCATTTATGGTTCTAGGGGTGCGAATGGTGTCGTATTAATCACTACCAAAGGTGGCAAACGCAATCAAACAGGATCAGTGAGTTATGATGCTTATTATGGCATTCAACGCGCAAATAGACTTCTTGATTTATTAGATGCAAGAGAATATGCTACCCTTCAAAATGAAGCGTACTTGGCCGCTGGTAAAACACCATTGCCAGAGTTCGCCAATCCAGAGGCTTTAGGTAAAGGAACTGATTGGCAAGAAGCGATTTTCCAAAGCGCACCAATTATGAGCCATCAATTGACCTTTTCGGGCGGAGCAGAACACTCATCTTATACCGTTTCAGGTAACTATTTTACCCAAAATGGTATTGTTGGTGGAGACAAATCCAACTTTCAGCGTGCAACAGTGCGCGTCAATGGCTCACACGACATCAAACCTTGGTTAACCATTGGTAACAATCTCGGTTTTACATGGCTCGAACGCCAAGGTTTAGCAGAAAATACTCAATATAATTCGCCGATTATTCGCGCTTTAAATATTGATCCTGTAACGCCAGTTTATAAGGCAGATGGCACTTATGCCTATTCCAATTATACCAGTACCGACATTGCTAACCCAGTAAATGGTATAGAACAAACACATAGTACTTGGCGCAGCAATCGCTTAGTAGGTAGTGTTTTTGCAGACCTCAAATTGGGAAAAAACCTCAAATTTAGGTCAGCATATAGCCTTGATGCTACTTATGCGATACAGCGGGGCTTCAGTCCTCGTTTCGATTTGAGTAATATTGTTTCGCTTAGCGATGCGCCTGCGCCCGAAAAACAATTAATTAATACCGTTTTTGTAGGTAATAACACTTGGCGTAATCAACAATTAGAAAATGTATTCACTTGGCAGAAAAATTACGATGATAAGCACAATATTACATTGATTGCTGGATCAACGGCGCTTTCCAACAGATATGATGGTAGTGGTGGCGCAAATACCAACCTGCCTTCCAATGATCCAAAAGAAGCCTATATTTCCAATACAATTGATCCAATTGCTTCTCAAAGTGCCTACCAATATGCCAGTGAATCCAGTTTGTTTTCTTGGTTTGGTAAAGCGAATTATGAGTTAAACGAAAAATATCTGGCATCTGCCACTTTTAGGGCGGATGGCTCTTCTCGCTTTGGTAAAAATAACCGCTTTGGTTATTTTCCTTCTTTTTCGGCGGGATGGATAGGCAGCCGTGAATCGTTTTGGAATATCAAAGCTATTGACTTCTTCAAATTGCGCGCAAGTTGGGGGCAAAATGGTAACGACCGCATTGGCGATTATAGCTTTACTACGGTGATCAATAATGGTCAAAACTATACCTTTGGCCCCAACGAAAATATCACAAATGGTGCAGTTGCCCTCAGTGCGGCTAATCCAGATTTAAAATGGGAAACGAGTACTCAAACAGATATAGGAGCAGATTTTGAACTATTGGATGGCCGAATTGGTTTTACGACCGATTATTATATAAAAAAGACAACGGATATGCTTTACGCCGCACCAATTCCTTTAGTTGCAGGCACAGCACCTCCAATTCAAAACGTAGCAACAGCAGAAAACAAGGGTCTTGAACTTTCGCTCAATTACCGCAACAAGGATCATGCGCTTAAGTATAATGTAGGTGGTAATATTTCATTTATCGAAAGTAAGGTTACAGGATTGGGACGCGGAGGCGAACCTGTTTATTCTGGATATGTGCAATCTGCTAATGCTAATGCTTCTAAAACAGATGTAGGTTATTCATTGGCTTCTTTTTATGGCCATGTTACGGATGGAATTTTTCAATCAAAAGCAGAAATAGAAGCAGCTGCATTTCAAAGCAACGAAACGGCACCTGGGGATATTCGATTTAAAGATATTGATGGAAATGGTGTAATTGATGCCAATGACCGTACTTTTATCGGCAATCCTACACCACGTTTCACTTACGGTATGAATACTGATTTTTCGTGGAAAGGACTTGAATTGAATATCTTTTTCCAAGGCTCGGAGGGTAATGACATTTACGTTAACACGATCCGTTATGATTTTACCTATGTTAACCGTCCTTCTTCAGCACTCAATCGTTGGACAGGGCCAGGTTCGTCAAACAAAGAACCTCGTGTGAGTTTGAGCGATCCCAATCAGAACGCCCGAGTATCAGATCGTTTTGTGGAAGATGGTTCGTATTTGCGTTTAAAAACCGTACAATTGGCGTATAATTTGCCTCAAAATTGGCTCAAAAAAGCCAAATTTAACAAGGTGAAATTTTATGTAACTGCACAAAATCTGCTTACTTTCACCAAATATTCCGGCCTAGATCCTGAAATTGGTAATATTAATCGGGACAACAGCCTTGAAATTGGTATTGATAGGGGTTTTTATCCTCAATCAAGGACAATCTTGGGCGGTGTGAGTGCCTCTTTTTAACCATATCAATTACATCATATTATTCATTGGCCAAACACTACTACAATCATGAAGTTTAAATCACTTTTATTATTTAGCCTTTCCGTAGGCATTTCTTTTTCGGCTTGCCAAAAAGATTTTTTAGAAAAAAAGCCTATTGTTGGCATTACGGAAGAAAATTTTTATCGCACCGAAGCAGATGCAATTGCCTCGGTCAATGCAGCTTATGCCCCCTTGCAATTCCAACTTTCACCAGCAGGTCATTTCCGTTGGTTTTGGGGCGATATCATGTCGGATGACGCTCTAAAAGGTGGATCGGGCGACAATGATGCCTTTTCATTACTCCAATTAGAGACATTCAAAGGCCCTACCAATACTGATTTGTTAGAATCGGAATGGGGAGCCGACTACGAAGGCATTTATCGTGCTAATGTAGTACTAGAAAGAGTGCCCGGTATTACCATGGACGAAACATTGAAAGCCCGTATATTAGGCGAGGCAAAATTTATTCGTGCTTGGAATTACTACACATTGGTTTCGATGTTCGGTGGTGTGCCATTGGTAGATCATGTACTAGCGCCATCAGAATACAATATGAGTAGTGCCTCGGCTGATGCAATTTGGGATTTTATTGAAAAAGACCTTACCGAAGCATCTGCAACACTTTGGAAACGAAGCGCTTATACTGAAAATGATTTAGGGCGTATTACGCAGGGTGCGGCACAAGCCTTATTGGTAAAAACGTATTTATGGAGAAACAAATGGACAGAAGCAAAAACAACTGCGGAAGCCATTATTAACTCCAACGAATACCAACTTGTGTCTAATTATGCGGATATTTTTACTCAATTTGGAGAAAACAACACCGAATCAGTATTTGAAATCCAGTACATGAATCGCTCTGGCGGTAACTGGGGTAAAAACAATGGCAACGAAGGTAGTTTGACCAATGTTTTCCAACGTGCCCGCGGTCAGTTTGCTGGTTTTGGTTTTAATATCCCAACCCAAAATTTTGTAGATGAATTTTTCAAAGAAGGCTTTGAAGATCCACGTCTAAAATCGACTGTATTCCGTGTAGGCGATCCGATGGGCGACCGTGGCGTATTCACACTGGCGGCCACGGGCGATTTGCCACACCTTTATTATCCTAAGAAGTATTTCACGGGCAAAAGCGAGGATGCACCATTTGGCGATCCAGCACCGAATGGCGGAACCAACGACCGCGTTATTCGCTATTCGGATGTGTTGTTGATGCACGCCGAAGCCGCATACCATACAGGTGATGAGGCCGGAGCCAAAGTTTCACTTAATAAAGTGCGCTCAAGGGTAAGCATTCCGAATATTTCTGCTACTGGTAACGATTTGCTAGAAGCGATTTACCGCGAGCGCCGCCTTGAATTAGGATTGGAGGCACACCGCTTTTTTGATCTAGTACGTACAGGAAAAGCACCACAAGTGCTTGGTAGTCTTGGTTTTAAGGCTGGTACACATGAGATTTTCCCAATACCACAATCTCAAATTTTGGCCACTAATGGAGCGCTTCGCCAAAACCCAGGATATTAAGCATTTGGACACAATTCATTACCATGAATTCATCTTTAAAAAATAAAACAATGGAGAAAAAAATATTTTTACTTATGGCTTTAGTTGTCGCAGTTTTGGCTGGCTGTAAACCAGATCGCGACGATGACAACCAACTCCCCGATGCTCCAGGCGCACCTCAATTCAGCGTTGAAATGGTGGCTGGAGACTCCAACCGTATGATAATCAAGGATTTATCAAGCGGTAATTTTCAGCGATTATGGGATTTGCCAGGCGGCACACCCAAAAACTCCACAAAAGCCATTGACACCATTGCTTACAGCAAAAAAGGGTTTTATAATATCACTTTGTACGTCTCAAAAGAAGATGGAAGTGGCTCTCCTTCTGCGAGTAAGAAGATTGAAATCCTAAAAGATGCTAAGCTTGCTTGTAACCCTAAATTTGGTTTACTCACTGGAGACTGCGAGCCTCAAGGCAAATGCTGGACACTTACACGCGCACCAGGCGCTGTTAAGGTAGGCCCAACTTACGATGACTTTTCGTGGTACACGTCACCAATTGATGGCTTACAAAACGAACAGTATGATGATGGCTTTTGTTTTACTTTTGATAATTTAGTTTTTCAATACAAAAACAATACTGCCACAGTAAATCCTTGGAATGGATACCAAGCAGAGGCGTATGATCCAGGCATAAGTGATTTTGTGTATTTGGAAGGAACAGGCATTAGCGGCAGGGATCAAATTTTGTTGGCCGACGACCAGTTTGTGGGTGTTTGGGACTGCGACAACTTGCTAGATGTTGTTAAACTAACTGCAACTGAATTAGTGGTTCGTGGCCGCCAACGCATGCAAAATGGAACACCGAATCCTCAGGGATGGTTTGAGTTAACATTTGTACCACAATAATACTAACCTGCTTTTCTTATGCTCCTTTTATGAATAAATCTATTTTTAACATAGTAATACTTTTCGGCTTGGGTATATTCACCGCTGGCTGCGCCCTGAACAAAAGCAAATCTGCTAAAATGCAACTGGTCTGGTCGGATGAGTTCAATTATACTGGACTCCCCGACACCACCAAATGGGGCTACGATATTGGCGATGGCTGCCCAAATGTATGCGGCTGGGGTAATAATGAACTACAACTTTATTCAGGTCATCGTTCAGAAAATGCCCGCGTAAAAGATGGACACCTCATCATTGAAGCGCGTAAGGAAACCAAAGGTAAATTTGCTTATACTTCTGCACGGATGGTCACCAAGCGCAAAGGAGACTGGAAATACGGAAAAATAGACGTTCGCGCCAAATTACCCAAGGGAAGGGGTATTTGGCCTGCAATCTGGATGCTTCCAACGGATTGGGCTTATGGTGGGTGGCCTGCAAGTGGCGAAATTGATATTATGGAGCATGTTGGTTATTTACCCGATAGTCTTTATGGCTCGGTACATACCAAATTATTCAACCATATTCAGGGTACACAAGTTACAGCGGGCATCATGTCCAAAACAACAAGTACCGATTTCCATAACTATGGTATTGAATGGGATGCTGAAAAAATAAATTTCTATTATGACGACTATAAATACCTCACTTTCAATAATAAGCACCAAGGTTCAGAAGCATGGCCATTTGATCGCTCTTTTCACTTGATCTTAAACATAGCAGTAGGCGGTAATTGGGGCGGTAAAATGGGCGTAGATAATACGATTTTTCCACAAGAAATGCAGGTGGACTATGTACGAATTTACCAATAAATTGATTCAAATTAACACACACTATAAAAAATATCGAAATGCTTACAATTATAAATAAAAAACTAGTTTTGGGCCTTGCGCTCATCACCACCGGCTTTCTTGGCTGTGTTCAAGAAGATGATGGTATTCCAAACGATCTTAACCTTCCGGTGATTAGCATGTCTGATCTAACCATACAGGAAGGTGATTTGGATCAAGTCGTTCAATTGGAACTGACGTTAACTGGTGAAAATAAAACCAATGTGGTGGTAAAACTTGCTGCGATTTCAGAATCAGCTACCGCTGATGTCGATTTTGTGGTCTTAAACGGCGGTCAAATTATTTTCACACCCGAGGAAACAAAAAAAATAATCGAAATCAAGATTATTGGCGACGAAATTAGGGAAACAAAAGAAACTTTCCAAGTTAAACTCTTTAATTCTATCAATGCAACGATCAGCAAAGACTTAATTACGGCCACTATTGAGGATGATGACAACAATACAAGCGGATTAGTTATTCCAGCAGGAGGTTATACTTCTCCCTTGATTTATCCGGGTTACAACCTGGTTTGGGCAGATGAATTTGATGGTACAGAACTGAATGCTGCTGATTGGACATATGAAATGGGCGATGGTTGTCCTGGCAATTGCGGTTGGGGTAATAACGAAAAGCAATATTACCGCGAAGACAATACCTCAATTGTGGACGGTAATTTGGTGATCACAGCAAAAAAGCAAAAATTTGGCACAAAGGATTATACTTCATCTCGTTTGATTACCAAAGGTAAAAAACAATTTAAGTATGGTCGTATTGATATTCGCGCAGCACTACCAGAAGGAAAAGGGCTTTGGCCTGCACTCTGGATGTTAGGTGCTAATATTGATGCTGTTTCTTGGCCTTCCTGCGGTGAAATTGATATTATGGAATTGGCTGGTGATTTACCTAACCGAGTGGTAGGAACAGTGCATTTTGGTGCTAATATTAGCCAACACCAATACATTTCAATGCCGAAATACCTCAGTGGAACGGCTAATTTCCAAGATGAATTTCACGTATTTTCGATCAATTGGGTAGCCGATAAAATCGAGTTTTTGGTGGATAATGAAGTGTTTCACACGATTACACCTGCTTCTTTAAACGGCGCGCCTTATCCATTCAACAAAAACTTTTTCTTTGTATTTAATGTAGCGGTTGGCGGTACTTTCCCAGGAGACCCGAACAATACTACACCGTTTCCACAGAATATGATTGTTGATTATGTACGGGTGTTTCAATAATTGAATACAGTTTATTGCATAAAAAAAAGCGATTACAAAGGAGAGAAACCTTCGTAATCGCTTTTTTTATGCAATAAACTGTATTTGAAAATATTATCCTTTAAAGTACGGAGCATTTATTTTACCACCACCTTTAATGGTCTCCAAACGGTTTTTGAACTCCTTCATCAATTCCAATTCTTCTTTGCGTGCAAAGATTTCGGAAAGAGCGATCAAAGTATTCGAGTCATTTGGATCTAGGCTTTCTGCTTTTTTAAAGTAGGGTAAAGCTTGGTCAAACAAAGCATTGATCTGATCCTTCAAAGCATTGTATTTTTTCATACCGGCATTAGAAAAATCTTCTGGCATCGCATTGAGTTCCTGTGTTAACAACGCTGCTTTGTTATAGTACAATGCGCCTGTAGAATACACTGCTGTTGCATTTTTAGGATCAAGGGTAGATGCCTCAGAGTAGTATTTTGTTGCTAATTCAAAGTATTCTTTTGCTTTTGCCTCGTTTTTGGCGGTTATTTCGCGCTGATAAAGGTTATCATACACGTTACCAAGTGTTACGTAAAGACTTACGTTTTTAGGTTCTTTTGCAATAGCCGCTTTTAAGCTACCTGTTAATTCATCTAATTTGCCTTTGGCCAAAAATGTATTGATCTCATCAAATAACAGAGATGCGTCTTCAGGACGTGCTTTACGGCCTGCTTTGAGATACGTCTCCGCACCTACAGTGTCCTTTAACGCGAGTTTAGCGCGGTACATTCCACTATAAATTTCAGCCTTTGTAGTGTCTTTATCTGCTTTGTAAATGGATTCGTACAATTTTAGCGCCTCTTCGTTTTTATTCGCTAATCCTGCAGCCAGAGCGGTGATATACACTTGATTAGACAACTTGCTTTTGTCGTCCAATACGCTTTTTTTACCGTCGGCAATCAGTATATCGTGGCTTAACAAAGCACCATTAAAAGCATTATAGGCTTTATCGTACTCCGCTTTATCAAATTTAGCCACACCAATATTGATCATATTGGCTTGTACGGCTGCAATACCTTTTAACGCATCGCCTTTTTGATATTTTTTCACATCTGGGACAGCCAAAGCCATTTTGTACGCTTCAAATGCTACCAAAGCGTCATTATCGCCGGAGTAAGTTGTTTTTTTCTTCAACATGATTTGTGTATCATCGTTGACCAAGATCGTAGAATAGATATCACCTCTTGTAATACACGCCGTAGCAGATGCTTTTGCGTCTTCAAACTTGAAGGCTTCATCAATTTTGGATTTAGCTTCTGCCAATTTATCACCGTTATTAGACGGATCAATATTGTAGCTAGTGAGTGCCTTACCAGCACTTTTTGCCAATTTTGCACCTTCTTCTTGTGCATTGGCGATGGAAATAGAGCATAAAAGGGCTGCAAGAGCAACAAGCGTTTTTTTCATGTTAATCGAAAAAAAGATTGGTTTAAATATGAATGCCCAAAAATCAGACTTGATTTGAAGGCTTGTGTACAGTATAGACGCAGTATAACCCGACTAGTTATTAATGGGTAGTTAATGCCCCTAAAAACAGGTTAATTTGATCTATGCCGCAAAGTTCTGCTTTATCTTGCTAAAGATTGTCGCATTTTACAATAAATTTGCGCCAGTATTGCATTTTTTTATGGAACAGACACTTCAGAATACAAAATTGGGGCTAAAACTGCCCACAGACCCTCGATGGGTGAACTTAGCATCGTTTGATTTGGGTGAAATATTGACCGATCACGCTTATTGCGAACAAAAAGCAGCCACCTCTATCATCTCTTTGATACAATTTTACCCAGAGCGAGAAACCCTTGTGGAAGAACTCGCGCCAGTTGTTACCGAAGAATGGGGGCACTTTAGGATGGTATTGCAAGAACTTAAAAAACGCAACCTGAAACTGGGTAGCCAGCGAAAAGATGAATATGTGAATGAACTTTTGAAGTTCCAGCAAAAAGGTTTATCCAAAGAAGATGCCTTATTGGAGAAACTCTTAACTTGCGCCTTAATTGAAGCAAGGAGTTGTGAGCGTTTCCGTTTACTTTCCCTTTTTTGTTCGGATGAAGACCTGCGGGCTTGGTACCACAAGTTTATGGTAGCGGAGGCTTTGCATTACAAACTATTCCTTCGTTTGGCGGAAACATATTTTGACAAAGAAAAAACACGCACGCGCTGGCAAGCATATTTGACTTATGAAGCGGGAATTATGGAGCGTCTTGAGGCTAGAGGGGATAGAATGCATTAAGGAACGCGTAAACAGAAATGAACACGCCATTCATTATGTCGGTAAAATAATTTTTAACGAAATAACCATACTTATAAAATGAAGTTTTTAACCATTGTTGCGAGTATTACGCTCATTTTTGCCTCTTGTAGCACCGCAAAAGATGCTCGTTACCTCAAGCATGCCCACCAAATATTAAAAGAGACCCCAATTGTGGATACTCATATAGACTTTCCTTGGAGTTTGGTGGAACACAAAGAATGGTTCAAACCTGGATATACAGATTTGGCATTGAAGCACCCCATAGGTGAATTTGACCGGGAGCGGGCAATAAAAGGTGGTTTGTACGGCGCATTTATGTCTATTTATATTCCTTCTTCCTATCAGAAAGAAAAAGGTAGATCGCGTGAGGTAGCCGACTCCCTTATTCTGGCCGTTGAACAAATTGCAGCAGCCCATCCGGCTCAATTCGCAATGGCATATCATGCCGATGATATTGTCAAAAACTTCAAAAAAGGCATAATTTCGCTGCCAATGGGTATGGAGAATGGTTCTCCAATTGAAAAAATAGCAGATGTGGCGTATTTTCATAAAAAGGGTATTCGATATGTTACGCTGACGCATGCTAGAGATAACCAAATTTGCGATTCTTCTTACGATACATTACAAACCAACGGTGGATTAAGTCCTTTTGGTAAAGATGTGGTAAAAGAGATGAACCGTGTGGGTATTATGGTGGATGTGAGCCACTTATCCGATAAATCCATTGTAGATGTACTCAAAATTGCAAAAAAGCCCTTGGTGGCCTCTCATAGTGGTTGCCGACATTATATACCGGGTTTTATCAGGAATTTGCCCGATTCACTGATTATAGCCATTGCTAAAGGAAATGGTGTGGTGCAAGTGCCTTTTAGCCATTATTTCCTTACTACTGATGCGCGCGAAAAGTTTAATAGCGCATCTGAGGAAATGAAAAAACAAGGATTGGAGGAGAAAACACCGGAAGCCCGTTATTTTATGAACAAAAAACTGCTTCAAATGGGCGTTTCTGCAAAAACGGTAGCAGATCAAATTGATTATATCCGTAAACTTGTAGGTATTGAATATGTAGGCATAGGCTCTGATTTTGATGGTGTGGGTTTGGCTTTGCCACCCGATCTTGCAGATGTGTCTATGTATCCTAATTTGTTGGCAGAATTACTGCGCCGAGGTTATTCGGATAGTGACATTAGAAAAGTTTGCTCCGAAAACTTATTGAGGGTTTGGAAAGCCAATGAATAATGCATCAACAATTACACATACACAACATTAAATTATTATACAACTATGAAGAACTTAATAATTATAGCCTTTGTCTTAGGCATTGCTTATTTGGGTAAAAATGCATTTGACAATGCACGATATGCCCTAAAGGAAATAACAGGCGTCGGTGCTACGAAGGATGATTTTAGAAATGTATCTACTTTCAATGGAGTATCTTCTTATGTTGCAGGCGATGTTGAATGGAAGGCTGGCGAACAGTATTCCGTACAAATATCGGCGCCGTCGGATATACTACCCTATTTCACTACTGAAGTAAACGGTGACATTATGGAAATTAAGACCTCCGAAAGAGTAAAATACCAATCTAGCGTCAAAATTGTGGTTACTTCACCTGAATTACGCCTTATTGCAATGTATGGAAGCGGTAATTTTACGACTTCCTCCAGCATAAATAGAAATAGTTTGAAAATTGAATTGGCAGGTTCTGGAGAAATTGAAGTACATAATATGGATGTAGAAGATCTCAAAGCCAAGTTGAGTGGTAGTGGTAATATAGATTTAGATGGCAGGGCCCAAAAAGCCGATCTTGAATTATCAGGCAGTGGCAATATGGATGCAGAAGGTCTCAAAGCCGAAAAGGCAGACATTGCTATCACTGGAAGTGGCAATGCTACTTGTAACGTAGAAAAATCACTTAATGCTAATATTTCAGGTAGCGGCAATATTAGATACAGCGGTAACCCTCAAGTTAATGTGAGTAAAAGTGGGTCTGGTACCGTAGAAAAAGAATAGTGTAGTTTACAATAAAGATGTAGCGTATTTATGTGTACGCTACATCTTTATGGTCAACTACACCCTTTCAATGACCAATGCCGTAGCGCCGCCGCCACCATTACAAATAGCAGCAAGTCCAAGTGTACCATTTTTTTGGTGGAGCACATTATTCAGGGTAGTAACGATCCTTGCGCCCGATGCGCCAAGTGGATGGCCAAGTGCCACAGCACCTCCAAAAACATTAGTTTGTTCGTGGCTAATACCAATCACTTCCTCAAAAGCCATAGTAACTACCGCAAAAGCTTCATTTACTTCATAAAAATCAATATCCCCCTTTTCCACACCAGCCATTTTCATCGCCTTAGGAGCAGCAATTGTAGGAGTAGTGGTAAACCATTCCGGCGCTTGTTCTGCATCAGCAAAACCGCGAATCAAAGCAACAGGTTTTAAACCGTATTTTTTCACAGCCGCCTCACTCGCCAAAATCAAGGCAGATGCACCATCATTGATGGTACTCGCATTTGCCGCAGTTACTGTTCCATCCGGCGAAAAAGCAGGACGAAGGCCAGAAATCTTATCAAACTGCACTTTTTTGTATTCTTCATCCGAGGTTAACAAAACTGGGTCGCCTTTGCGCTGAGGAATAGCCACTGGCACTATTTCAGCAGCGAAAAAACCCGCATCTGTGGCAGCAGCAGCACGCGTATAGGAATCAATTGCAAACGCATCCTGTGCTTCGCGGGTAATTCCGAACTTAATAGCCGTTTGATCCGCACAAAAGCCCATTGCTTTTTGGTTATAAACATCCGTGAGTCCATCTTTGGATAAGCCATCGATCATTTCGGCGTTACCAAATTTGTATCCCCAACGTGCATTCGGAATATAATATGGAATCTGGGACATGTTCTCCATGCCACCGGCCACCACTATTTCATTTTGGCCCAGCATAATACTTTGCGCTCCTAAAGTGATCGCTTTGATACCAGATGCGCATACCTTATTAATAGTGGTACATGGGACAGTAACTGGCAATCCAGCGAAAATTGATGCTTGGCGGGCTGGCGCTTGCCCTAAATTGGCACTTACTACATTGCCCATAATAACTTCATCTACTAAATCCGGCGCAATTCCGGCTTTTTCTAATGCGCCCTTAATAGCCGCTGCGCCCAAATGTGTGGCTGAAACGCCTGCTAAACTGCCTCCAAAACTACCGATTGGCGTACGAACAGCGGATACAATATATACTTTTTGCATGGTGGTGGTGTATGGTTAGAGAAATACGGCGCAAAATTAAGGAAAATTGCCATTCTAAAATCAAAATCTTGTTTGGTTAAAGTTAAATATTTTTTTGAAAAATTTTCCAAATACTTATTACCCTACCCGCTTGTTGCAAAGATTAAAACGATACAAAATATAGTGTTTAAAACGTGGCGGAACAGGCAAATAAACCTGAACTTTGCAGTATAATTAACAATTTTTATTTTACTAAAATTTTACGATAAGATATGACAAATGTTACTTTCGATGTGATTACCCCACGTGATGCTTATGCTGCTTATGTAATGGGCAGTACTTTGGTAGATGTTCGCACTACGGCTGAAATAGAAAATAAGGCTATTGCACTAAAAAACTTAAAGAAAATTCCGTTTGAGGAGTTAGCACAACGGGTAAGTGAGATCCCAGCAAACCGCCAAGTCGTACTTTTTTCCCGAGTTGGGGTAAAAGGACAAGAGGCTGCAAAAATATTGGCAAAACATGGTTACGAAAATGTGGCGATGGTAGATGGCGGCATTACCGCTTGGGAGGAATATGGTTTGCCAATTAAGTAGTAAGGAAATTGCTCCGTACTGCTCAATAAATATTTCATACGAGGACTGTAAACTATAGATTGTTAAAAATCCGCTTTTGGCGTAAGCTATAAGCGGATTTACTTTTTACTCTTCTAATAAAGGCATAATGACTTCTACTCTTGTGCCAGTTTGCCCCGCTGGCTCCAATTCGCTTCGATCCACAATAGTTACATAGTGTCCCAAAGCATTTCCATGAAGTAAGCCCAGTCTTTCTCGAGTAATATCCATGCCCCTTGAACGGTGGGTTTGGTGTTCGCTTTTGTGCGCATCTTGTTTGGCTTTTCCGGTATTGACCCCTACCCCATCGTCTTCAATGATACAAGTCAAAGTTTTCTCGTCATTGGAAAGTTGGAATTCCACTGTTAGTAATCCTGCTTGTTTTGGGCGGAGGCCATGTTCTATGGCATTTTCAACAAAAGGCTGGATAATCATTGCTGGTATGAGCAACTCACTAGCATCAGCGGTGGTGGGTGGCCGTACAATATACTCTAATTTATCCCGAAAACGTAATTTTTTATTAATTTCTAAGTATTTTTCTATAAAATTAATCTCATCATCGAGCGGAACTTCCTCCAAATCTGAATATTCTAGTGTTTGCCGCATAAATTTAGCAAACCTGGCCAAATAGGTCGTGGCCTCTGTTCCTCTACCCGAAGTAATAAAACCTTGAATGGCATTTAAGGCATTAAACAAAAAATGCGGGTTCATTTGCGCCCGAAGTGCCTTTGATTGCAACCCCGACACCCGCATCCGTGCAAACTGCGCTTCTTGTCGGATACGTTCTAATTCATAGCGAATATTTATTTCTTGTTGATCGTTTTGTCGAAGTTGGATATAATAGCGTTCCGTCAAATCGCTGACCCGTTTTTGCCATTCCAATGCCCGTTTAAACACATTCAAAGTGGCATATAAATCGGACAATTCCATACAAGATCGG
This sequence comes from Chitinophagales bacterium, assembly GCA_043764095.1. GTDB lineage: Bacteria > Bacteroidota > Bacteroidia > Chitinophagales > Saprospiraceae > M3007. The sequence continues at coordinate 1,719 of JAYUKX010000141.1, read as the reverse complement.
CGTAATTGGTACAAATCATTGCCTTTTATACCTTCTTCATAAGAGGAAAGCAAGTAATCCTCTTGCCCTTCGGTATCGCCAATTCTACGGCATAAATCAGCATGCCACCATTGCGCCTTTGCCAAATTATCATAATCGGAAGGTTTGGATGGATGAGCAAAAAAGGCGGCTCCTTTTTCAAAATTAGATTTGGCAAGATCATATTGCGCTTCCATCAAAGCAACAATACCTAAATTCGTAAAAATGCTCGCCTTTAATTCGTCTTCCGAATCGCCTGCTACATTCAACGATTTATGCAGGTAGATTTTAGCATCAGAATAATTGGTCAATACCATTGAAACGCGCCCAGCATTCAAGTAGTGCCAACCCAAACGAGGCCACAATTTGTATTCTTCAATAATGGGCAAAACCCGCGTATATGCTTCGATACTATTTTGAGGCTCTTGTAAATATTCGTATAATTCACCAAGGCTACTCATCACCAAGGTGTGGATATGTCGGTCTTTTAGTTCCGATAATGCGTTCAGATCTGTAAAGCATTTATCGGCCTCTAATAAATATTCTTGGGCTTCTCGTATATTTTTTAATCGAAGGTGCAACACGCCTTCTCGCGCCAAGGCATGCGCATGAAAATGCTCGTTATGCTTTTTTTTAAGGAATTTTTTGGCTCGATCAATAGCGGCCTGTGCCTCTTTCCATTTGCGTTGATTGGTATAAACAGCGGATGCATCCAGCCAAATATTGGCTAATGGCACTGTTTGAGCCATCGTATATAATGGTTTTGCTTGGTCCAGTAGCAACAATGCCTGATCGTATTCATAGGATTGGTTGGCCAAAAAAGCCGCTGCTTGGTAATACGCAACTTTTGATTGGTTGGACGAGCGCGACGTAATTTGCCCCTCAATTTCTCGAAGTGCGATGTAGGCTTTTTTTTCGTCGTTAAAAATAGCCGTGGACAATATGAGCAAATCTTCCTGCATATTAGCGCAAACGCATGATATTTCCTTGGTGATAACAAGAGCGACAACGCGGCTCATACTGCTCTTTTTCACCCAGTAGCAATACTTCGTCGCCTTCTGCCAAACGATACGAATGGGTGGCCAAATTGCCGCAATGCACACAAATGGCATGTACTTTGGTCACATATTCTGCAATGGCCAACAACGAAGGCATTGGCCCAAAAGGTACACCGCGATAATCCATATCCAAACCCGCAATAATAACACGTACGCCACGCAAGGCAAGTTCCTGACAAACATCGGGCAGGTTCATATCAAAGAATTGTGCTTCGTCAATACCGACAACAGTTGTCCCTGCTGCTATATCCAACAAGCGCGATGAATCAGAGACCGGAGTGGCCAATACTGAAGTAGAATCATGCGAAACCACAGATGCTTCGTCATAACGGGTATCTACTTTGGGTTTAAAGACCTCAACACCCATATCCGCTATTTTTGCGCGCTTGAGGCGGCGGATCAACTCTTCCGTTTTACCCGAAAACATACAGCCGCAAACGACTTCTATCCAGCCTGATCGCTGTCCTTTAAAATGTGGTTCTAAAAACATGCTTGCTGAGGTGAACTAGTGAGTGTTGTTGAATGAGATCATGTAATAAGTATTTGGACATAATTAATTGCAGAAATGAACGCAGGTATTTTTCGGCTAGACGAGCCATTTTTAAGGCGGATAGCGGTACTATCTAACGAAAAAATGGGGAAG
>JAYUKX010000140.1:0-34634 GCA_043764095.1 Chitinophagales bacterium | reverse complement strand
ACATCTTGCAAAGTTATGTTTTTTCCATAAGTTTACCCCCGCTTTTTGAGGGGATACAAAAAAAGTAAGCAAAAAACGCTTCGGCTGACGAAAAATGCCGTGCTTTTGCTTCCTCGCTCCGGCGGCGCCAAAAAAAACTCGCCGTACATTCGAGCGGAGGCTGCGCCTCTCCAATTTTGTTCGGCTCAAACACTTTTTGGCTTCATCCGCCTCCACTCAAGCAAAACCCGCATTTTTCTAAGGCCGGTTTTGCCACACTTGGGGGACTGTACTTTCACACAAACTTCAACGTAAATCCCAAGAGAATATATATACTTCTATTAATTCGACGTTGTAAAGGTACAAAAACCCACCACAAGCCATTATCTTTGTCCCTATTATGTTATTCCTTTACACCCTTGCCAGTCACCTCCTATCCTTCGGGATGCAGATAGCCGCGTTTTGGGACAAAAAAATACGCCTTGGAGCGGAGGGGCGCAAAAACTGGCGCACCATTTATGCCCAACAATTCCAGCCCAATGGAAAAGTACTGTGGATGCACGTGGCGAGTTTGGGCGAATTTGAGCAAGGCAGACCCGTTTTAGAAGCATTTCGAGCGCAATATCCCGATTGGAAGATCGTATTGACCTTCTTTTCGCCATCGGGTTTTGAAATGCGCAAAAATTATGCGCACGCCGATTTTGTGGCCTATTTGCCCCTCGATACCCCCTCCAATGCCACCGATTTTTTGAACCTGATTCAGCCCAATTTGGCCATTTTTGTTAAATACGAATTTTGGCCACACTTCCTCCTTACCCTCAAAAAACGAAATACCCCTACCCTACTGATTGCCGCATTGTTCCGCCCCGAACAGCCGTTTTTCCAAAGTTATGGCGCGTTTTGGCAAAAAATGATCTTTTGCTTTGAGCATATTTTTACCCAAACTACACCATCGGCACAACTACTACAATCTATTGGTTATCAGAATATTACCATTGCCGGCGATACCCGTATCGACCGTGTATTGCAGATTGCTGCAAACGCCCCAACGCAGCCCATCATAGCAACATTTACCCAAAATGCGGCCGTGTTGGTGGTGGGTAGTTCCTGGGGCAAAGACGAAGATTTGATCCTTGAAGCACTGCGGCATCCTTCGTTATCGCAATGCAAAGTCATCTGCGCACCGCATGAGCCCTCGCCCGCGCACGTGGCGCGCCTGCAAGGTCTTTTGGGCACAAAAGCCATTACGTATAGTGCTGCATCACAGGCAACTCCGCTCCATATCGCCTCCTTTCAATGGCTGATTATTGATAATATCGGTATGCTCAATACGTTGTACAAATATGGTGATTTTGCGTATATCGGCGGCGGATTTGGGCAAGGTATCCACAATACATTGGAACCTGCGGCGTTCGAATTGCCCGTTATTTTTGGCCCAAAATACCATAAATTTGAAGAAGCAAAACAACTCATCGCGCATCAAGGTGCTTTCTGTGTGCACAACAGCAGCGAATTACAAGAGGTATTAACGTGCCTTTTGGAGCCTGATTTTCGGGAAGCGGCTGCTCAAAAAACGGAACAGTATTTGGAAGAAAATAAAGGTGGGACGGCTGCGGCAATGACGTATATTGCTAAAACAATAGCAATATGACCGAAACTTAGTGATATACCAACCACGTAGTGGTTAAACTTGAATAGCCCCGAATGCAATTCGGGGAATCAAGGGGGGATGTTTAATAACCACGAAGTGGTTGAACGTCAACGTATTATGCGCATTTTATTAAGTTCAACCCCTTCAGGGTTGTCAAACGTACACTTTCACATCGAACCACGAATTGCATTCGTGGCTATTCAAGTTTGCCCCCTATCAGGGTCAGGATTCCCTTATATTGACGATATTTGATTTGTTCAATAGCCCCGACAATAGGCCAATTCCGTTGGTGGGTCACTTGAGTTTCGAGTAATGGCAGTGAATAGTTGACTAATTTCATCATTCGTTAAAGTACCTTTAAATTAAAATCTGGCTGTTACCTCCATCGTTCTTAGGGCGTTCTTATAGTCGATGCTGCGCATTTTGGACGCAGCATTTTTTTATTCATCAGCCTAAACGTTGGCTAAAACACCGATTTATGACACGATTACTCAAAAAAATTTCCGTATTTACGCTTATTTGCGCCGCTCTAGCGTTCACGATCGCCTCCTGTAAAAAAGAGGAAAAACCCAACGCAGAAGTACAGGCTACCTTGGATCAAGTTACCCTAATGTTGCAAACCAATAATAGTCTCGTGCGCAGCAGCGTACTCACCGGACAAGGTAACCAAGAAAAAGCAGGCGGTTTTACGACCAATACCGTAGAAGACCGCTGCGGTGCGGTGACTTCTGTACCCGCAGACCCCTTTATGTTCCCCAAAACGCTTACGTTTGACTATGGCTCCGGCTGCACCGATGTGTTGGGCGTACAAAGGGCTGGTAGTTACGCCGTTAAATTGGGCAAACTATGGGAAGCAGGCACAAGTTCTTCCATAGCGTATTCCGATTATAGCGAAAATGGCGTAAAAATGAACGGCAGTCTTGCGCTTTCCAATACTTCTGCTCCAACTGGATTTGGTTTTGGGCTTACCGCCACCAATCTTAAACGCACAGAAACCACTGGCGCAACATCCACTGTGGAGTCGGCTTTGTTGTTCAAACAAACCCAAGGATATATTACTTTTTGGGATTGGAACGATGATGTGTATGAAGTAACCGGTACTTCGCAATACGCTTTAGCCAATGGCGAAACGGGTGCTTTTGCGATCACTATTCCGCTAAACAAGGCCAATAATTGCGCTTGGTTCAGCAAAGGTAGCGGCACTGTGACCCTCAATGGCCAAACTTACGCCATTGATTTTGGTAATGGTACTTGCGATAATGAAGCGACGGTGACGATTGGCGGGGTGAGTTATACTATTTATTTGTAGGTGATGATGTATTGTCGGCGTGACTTGGGTTGCGCCGACAATGTGTTTTTATACTTCGGCTCTGTAGGTTTTGTGCATGAAAATCCTACAGAGCCCCATAAATCTATGCACAAAACCTAACAACGCTCAGTATAAAAGTTGGCAAAATTCCACACTTTTGATATGATTGCACTTTCTATGCTATTTTTTTATAAAATTAAAAAATTCGTTTAATGATTTTTGAAGCACTTCTTTGGGTATTAATTCACGTTCATATTTTGCTATCATAGTTGGGCTTAAACTTCTGTTCAGTGCGTATCGAACTATTTCTCTATTGGTTTCTTTACAAAGTAAAATTCCAATGGAAGGATTTTCGTTGCTTCGTTTTACATCATTATCCAATACTTCGAGGTAAAATTCTAATTGCCCCATATATGCTGGTTCAAACTCGGTTGCTTTCAATTCTATTGCTACCAAGCATTGTAAGGCTCTATGGAAAAAAAGTAAATCAATTTTATAGGTTTTTCCTCCTACTTGCAGTGGATACTCTTGCCCAATAAAAAGAAAATCTTTGCCTAATTCCAGGATAAAATCTTTCATATTGGCAAGAATTTCATTTTGTAAACGCTTCTCGCTGTGCCGTTGGGGTAAGCCCAAAAAATCAAGGTAAGCCACATCTTTAAACAAATAATTGGACTCAGGATAGGTCGTTTTCATTCCTACCGATTGATTGTTTTCGGCTTTCAATACATGGGCATACGTATTGGTTTTGATGGCTCTTTGAAGTTCTTTCACTTCTAATCGCTCTTTGTACGCATACAATATATAAAACAATCGTTCTTCAAGCAACCGGCATTTGTTCAGAATTTCGACATGGCTCGTCCAGTTGATAAAGCTCAGAATTTTAGGAAAGGCTAGCTCATTATCTAATTGTGCAGTTTCAAACTGCACAATTTCACTTTGGCCGTTAAATGTTTCCAGAAGTTGAATAAACGGGGGTGAAGAATAGGTTTCAAAAAACGAAACCATGTTGTAAATATTTCGCCTACTGTACCCTTTTAGGCTAGGATCTTTGGTGCGCAAATACTCCGAAAGTTGTGTAACTACCTTATTGCCCCAGTCACTGGTTTTTAATTTTTCGGAAACATATTGCCCAACATTCCAGCAAATAAATAAACTCTCATTATTTACAACCCGTAACGCACGTGAACGGTGTAAATCAATGATCGCATGAACTTGCTCAAAATGAGTTTCTAATGGACTATTGGTATTGTCTAACGTATTCATTTTTGAATTTTATTTTTAATACTCGGCTGCTGCTTCAGTACAGACGCATGTTGAAACGGATGGCCAGCCGTCTTTACTTTATTGGCTTTTATTTTTTCATTTCGACTTTGCTAAATCATTGTTTTTCAGCGCATTGACGGTTATTACATTGATATTTTTATTAGTTTTAAAAAAATCATCCCAATCCTCAGATAGTAAATCCGCTGCTACAAAATTGGCTGCTGCTAAAATTATTGCATCAGGTAGTTTTGAGATAAAAATGACAACATTCGTATCTAAACCGACTCTATTCCCACTCATTTCTGAATCGTTTTTGCCATTCTACTGGATTTGAGATACTACGAAAAATATCTTTTTCCTGCATTTTTTTAAATACTGCTCTTAGTTTTTCCTTTTTAGGGGGGAAATTTTGCGGTTTTTCCTCCGAAATAATAATGCGGACTACCGTATTTTTGTACTTCTCTAACTCTTCCTTCATACTATTCATCATCATTGTTAAAAATTTTGGCTAATTTTTTCAATTTCGCCACAAGCTGTGGCGAAATTGCATCTTTTCAAAGATACACTCTTTCTACAGTCTTGTATCTTGCTGAAAATGAGCGATGTATGTCTCCAATTCAATTTGGCCACAGCTTGTGGCCAAATTGAGTTTGCCTGCATTTCTTCGTAAATAAATTTCATTCTACGCAGGTTTCTTTCCGAAAAACCTTTAACTCCAATAAACTCGGCTTGTAAGTCAATGGATAATTTCTGAATAACCGAAGCACCCCAACCTGTTGCGGTTTTTTTCGATATGATTTTGCCAATATCCAAATAGGCTAGAATCATTTCCGAATTTACAGCACTATAACTGTTGTATTGTGCTTGTAAGATTCTCTGCTTTAACGCAACGAGCGTTTGTATATAATCTTTATTTTCTAAATTTTCCATGATGCGGCTAATACCTCGTTCAATTCGTTAATGATATCGTTCATTTCGGCACCAAAGAGTTGGTACATTTTGCCTCGTCTGCCTTTTTCGTCGCCGTCTTTGGTTAAAACCGATACCGATGTTTTGCCATCTTGCGTGTTATACATAATGATATTTTTTCTTCCATAGTTTTAAATGGTGTTTCAAGTTGCCAAAACTATTTTTTCGCTATCTTAGTCGCCGAAATCTGTGCAAAGATGAGATTTTTTTCAAGTAACACACAAAGTTAGCAGAAACGCTCTGCTAATTGCCGAACCTCCTTACAAAAGGAATTATTTCACCTCTTTTCTTCTTGCAATTTTTCGATCATCTTCTCCAAAAATGCAAATCGTTTGTTTGTTTCTTCCATCCATTCGCGATCAACGGTGATATTATTATTAGAGCCATATACAATACTTTTGGCTTGCTCTTGCAAATGGTTAAAACTGTTTACGATTTTCTGATCTTCCAAATTCAGTAATTTCCCTACTGTGGTTTTATATAATTCTGCCGCCTTAAACAAGTCGCCTACTCCAATTTCGGTTGCTCCGCTTTCTATACCACGCAAAGTCCTGATACCTATTCCAATTTGGTCGGCAGCAGCCTGTTGTAATAAACCACTTTTTTCGCGAGCAGCGCGTAAAATAAATCCAAACTCTTTTAAGTTAAAAACTGATGATTCCATGAGCGATATGTATATTTTATGTGCAAAGGTACATTATTGCCTATACAATAGTCACTTTTTTGCCGATAATATGTCTTAAAAAAATTTAGCACTATATTTTTTAGTAATACTTTTGTGGTATTCTTCTTCACAGAGGATTTTCTTACAACGAATAACAACATTCATCAATTCAACCTTCACAATATAAACAACCTTAGCCAATGTTACTACATAAATTAATTATATTATACCAATAACTTATTGGGTGAAGTAATCTTCACTCAACAATCTTATATTATATTTTTTATTTAGCAACTGCACAATACTTACTTGTGTGGACTAGGTGTTCTGTGTCATTTTTTTATCAAATTTTTATATAATTTTTCACTTTTTAAACATTCCACAATATGAAAAGAAATCATTTTCAAAAACGTTCACTCCTAATGACTATTCTATGGAGTATCGTCATTAGTTTTTTAAGTACCAATGTTACTTTTGCACAGATTCCACCTACTGACTTATATGAGGAAGGTGTTATTTATCTTAAAACAAAAAAGGACTATACAACGCAACTTAATTATGTGCCAGGGACAACCAACCCTTCCCAATTACCGATTTATACTATTTTTTCCCAGTATGGAGTAACCAGTATAAATCAACCATTTATTGCTTTTCCTAATCCGCTTTTTACCCATATTTATAGGGTTCGTTTTACGAATTCAAATGTACAATCATTCATGGATGCTCTTAGTTTGCTAAGCTTTATTGAGTATGTCGAAAGGGTTCCGGTGAAAAAAATTACCTCAATTACGCCAAATGATCCCAAACCCAATTATTATTTACAACAAATAAATGCTTTCGAGGCTTTTGATCTTCATACTGGTGGTGCAGCAACAGTTGCTATTGTAGATAATGCAATTGAATATGATCACGAAGACTTGGAGGCAAATATGGTTGCCGGATATGATGTAGCAGATTTAGACAATGACCCTAGCCCTATATCCACTACAGGAGCAATCAACCACGGAACATTAAGTTCTGGAATTGCTGGAGCGGTTACAGATAATGGGAAGGGAATAAGTTCTATAGGGTGGAATAATAAAATTATGCCCATAAAAACGGTAAAAGATACTGAAGATGCCAATTATCTTTCTTATGCTTATGATGGTATTACTTGGGCTGCGGTCAACGGTGCAGATATAATTAGTATGTCATTCGAGGGGCCTGAATATAGTAAGAGCGAGTATTTAGTAATCAAACAAGCTAAAGATCTTGGCTCAATACTAGTTGCAGCCGCAGGTAATACTGGGTCATCTAACCCACACTATCCTGCTGCTTATGGCGAAGGGACTACTGGTCAGCCTTGGGAGATAGCAGATGGTAAATTGGTGATTGCTGTTGCGGCTATTGATCCTGGAAATAATGGCGCAACTTTTACAAGCTTTGGCAATTGGGTAGATGTTTCTGCCTATGGCGTAGGTTTAACAAGTACTACGGTGGGTGAATTAAATGGCAGCCCAATTTACAATCAATATTCTTCCTATAGCGGAACATCGGCGAGTACACCTATGGTTGCGGGTTTAGCAGGATTAATGAAGTCTTATGCCCCTTCAAAATCTAATGATGAAATTATTTCTTGTTTATTAAATACAGCCAATAGCGATATTTATAACCCAGTTACTCACCCTAAGAATATTCCAAATACATTAGGTTCTGGAAGAATTGATGCTTATCAAGCATTATTGTGTTTGAACCAAAGTTGTCAAAGTCCACTAGCGGTTATTTTTCCAAGTTTACTGGATATCTGTCCTGGAACATCCGCGACATTAACAGCTAATGAAGGAGTATCCTATCTTTGGTCAACATCAGAAACCACTAGAAGTATTAATATCAATAGCATTGGGACTTATACTGTAACAGTAACGTTCTCGGGTAATTGTACTGCTTCAAAATCAATTACAGTCACACCTACACCTACAGATGCAATTATGGTTGTGACTGAAAGTTCAGGTGCGGAACCAAATGATGGGATAATTTGTGGAAACGACTACTTTACCATATCTGCTATTTGGGGAACAGGTTATAACTGGACGTCTGGCCCACCAGACCCAGCACTGCTCTTCAGTGCAAATAACCAACTAGGTACTTTGTCCTTTACAGTCACGGTTTCTGATGTTGGAGGCTGTGTAGGTGTTACGGATGTGGTTACTAAAACGGTTGAAATAAAAGCTTACCCAAATGCAACATTACAATTAACAGAAGTTTCGGGTATTCAAAATGACGGCCTTATATGCATAGGTTCTCCAGTAACACTTAAAGCAATGGGAGGCAATCAATATTTGTGGAGTAATGGCGCAACAAATCCAACCATAAATGTAAATCCTACAACCTCTACAACATACACTGTAACAGTTACTACTTCAGGAGGATGTAGTACTACACTTGAGCAGGTTATTTCAGTAAGTACCTGCCAACCTGTTGATGATTGCTTTAGTTGTCTCCCTTCAGGTATTAAGATTACAGCGAGTAATTCAGGAACTAAGTATTCTACCTTAAATTTGCCTACTACACTTAGTACCCCAATTTGTCTTAGCATTAGTGGTAAACTGATTATTGATATTGATGTTTCGATTTTAAATACTGGGATAGTATTAGGTTCGGGTGCTGAAATTATCGTTGGGGATGTAAATAGCTCCAGCCCTGTAAAATTAACTATTCAGGGCTGTTCGTTAGGATCATGCAACCAAATGTGGAGAGGAATTAAGGTTTTATCACAAAATCATTTAATTTTCAAAGACAATCAAATCCAAGATGCCGAATATGCCATTACAGCTATTCCATCATACGGTCCGAGTTCATTGTCGCCTAGAACAAAGGTTGAGATAACAAATAATAAATTTTATTCTAATCACGTAGGTTTTTATGTTCCCAATGGAGAATGGTGGGGTAATATTGAACATTTCCCTTTTTCAGGAAACACATTTTATAAAAGTCCTTATTTTAACTTAAAGCCTCCGACTGACGTTAACCTTTCTAACTACAATGCTCAAAAAAGTTTTGCCGGTATTGTAATTTCTGGATTATCAGAGTTTACGGTTGGATCTCCTAATGGTATAGGTTTTGACAATACATTCAACTACCTTCGAAACGGAATAATATCAACAGGTTCAACTTGGCTAACTGTTTTCAGAGCGGATTTTGATGATTTATATGACTATTTTGGAACATCAGGTACAGCATCTATAAATAATTCAACAGGAATTGGGATCTTAGCCAATGGAGGAATTATCAATGTCTCTAGTTCTCGATTTAATAAATGTGGACATGGTGTTTATGCTAATTCTAGTTTCTTAGGTATAAATAACAACAAAATGCCAGAAGTAAATGTAGGTATCCAGACTAACTTTCCCATTTCATTTAGTATCAATGACATAACCCAACCGCAACAATCCATTTCATTTAAGTATAACGCTTTATTGGCTAGAAATTTAAACAAATGGCTCAATTTTAGTGCTTACAAAGTAGAAAACAATCACTTTTCTCATCATAACAGTACTAATGGCGATTCAGACAACCCCGAAGCAGCAATTGATATTGATAATGCGAATAATCCAAATATGGATGATGGCAAGGCTAAAATAGACAATAATGTATTTGACTTTACTGGATATTTTGATGGAATTCGGGTTTCAAACCTTAATAATTGGGATATTTATGACAATACCATTAATTTAACATCAGCATCTACATCCATATCGAAGGGCATTATTTTAAACAACGCAAATGCCTCCTATTTGTTAAATAATACTGTAAACAGCTCATATGCTAGCCCTAATCCGGCTGGTACAAGAGGTATTCAGGTCAACCTATCTGCCGAAACAGAGTTATGTTGTAACCATACATACGGCACTACTATCGGAACGGAATTTGTTGGCCCTTGCGAAAATACAGACTTAAAAACTGGAGATTTTGATGGGAATATTTACAGCATCATGTGTAGTGAAGCAACTATGCTTGGTGACCAGCCTGATTTACAAATGGGTCTAATTGAAAATAATGGAAATATGTTTAGCGGGACTTCTGGAAAGGCTGAACACTTGGGAGGTTTCGATTTTATTTCCGATTCAGAATTTCGAGTTAAGGAAAATAGCCAGCCCAGTTATCCACCAGAAGTTTCGACCCCAAATAGCCCAACAGCGGAGTGGTTTAAGACTACAGGGAAAGATCCTATAGCATGTACTAGTTGCGTTGACCCAGCAAGACCGTCTAGAGGAGAACGTGTTTTAGATACCGATCTACATTTTGTGGATGGCACTTATCATGAAAGCCCGTATGGCACAATGGTTGAATGGGAAGGTCAAATGCGATTATTTAATCAATTAAAAAAAACACCTTCCATGATTTCCCTGAGCGAAACGATTGGCCGTTTTTACACCTCGGCAGAAAGTGGTGTAATTGGGCAATTTTGGAATGTTGAAAACGCTATTGAAAAAATAACTGAATTGCCTGAAAATATGATGGCATCTATTGGGTCAGTTTGGGAGCATATCCAAACAAATGAATCGGCGTATGAAAGCGTACTTAAATCCCTCAATTCGGCAACTAACCTAGAAGATCGCAATATTATACTACAAAATGCAAGCGAAATACGGGCAGAAGGACTCAATGATTACCATGCTTTTCTAGAAAACAAGCATTATCTGGACTCCTTAAGAACAATCCGTTGCGAAAATGCGTTATTACTCAACAGAAATTTACCTGAAACCAATATACTTCAGTCCAATAGAAAGGCTGTAAATGAGGTATATTTGGAGTACCTTAAACAAATTGATAGTACCCCCATGTCAGACGAACAATTTGCTATTATCAGTAATATTGCACACCAATGTCCATTAGAAGGAGGTACAGCGGTTTACAAAGCAAGAAGTTTGTATCAAATTTGGGAGCATAAATATTTTGAGGATGATCAATTATGCGCTCAAACTGGCGAACGTAAGTTGGATACTAAAACTATTTCTCCGGAAAACTTTAGTTTAATTCCCAACCCAGCACATAATAATGTAACAGCGATTATCCCTAAAAGTATTGCGGCTAACTCCATTGTAGGCATAAGACTAATGGATATGAGTGGTCGTATTGTATTTAATCGTACGCTTCAATACAGTACAGGTACGAATCTTGATTTCGATATTTCTAATTTACAAAATGGCATATATTTTTGTTTGGTTTCGGAAAATGGAAAATCCATTGCTCAAACAAAATTAATCATCCAACACTAATTTCTTTTAATCAATACGCGCTTTGGGGAGATCCCCAAAGCGCGTATAATTTCCATATAAATGAAAAATAAATTACACGTATTAATTTTATTTTTTGCCCTACCTGTCTTTGCCCAAAAACAGGATTTCAATTGGTTCATTGGTTATCAAGGAGGGACTTCCGAGTATGGTATTTTGTCAATGGACTTTAATGATGGTAATTTTAAATTAAAAAAAGATACAATTTTTAAAATTGATTATTGCGATAATAATGTTGCAATCTCTAATGGAGATGGTAATTTTCTTGCAGCTTTTAATGGGCTTAGAATCTATGACAATTCCCGAAAAATCATGAAAAATGGGGACTCTTTATGGTATGAGACATTACCTCATCTTACTGGTTATTCAGACGACGATTTGCCACAAGGGGGGCTATTTCTCCCTTGGCCCGAACACCCTGACAGCGTTCTATTGTTTTATGCCAGTCAAGGCTTAGCTTATTTACCTTCAGGCATTGATCTAACTTGTTTTAATATTTTTTACTCCTTAATTGATTTTACAAAAAATGATGGACTTGGCACTGTACAAGAACGCAGGGGTATGGTAATTGATGATACCATACAATACGGTCGTTTAACAGCCACCCGCCACGCCAATGGTAGGGATTGGTGGATTCTAGTTAATGAAAGGAGTAGTAACAGTTATTATAGGATACTACTTGATCCCAAAGGCATTCATGTTTTAGATAAACAAACTATCGGCATTCCGATAAAAGACGGTCTTGGCCTTGCTTGTTTTTCTCCTGATGGGCGTTTCTATGCTGTAAAAAATGCAATAAGTGCAGATGATGGTCATTATATCGATATTTATTCATTTGATAGATGTACGGGTTATTTGAGCAACCACCATCAGTTTCATTATTTTGGACCAGCAGTAGGAGGCGTGGCTTTCTCTCCTAATTCCCGTTATCTTTACGCCAGTTTTTATTATTATGTATATCAATACGACATGTATTCCAGTAATATTGATTCTACTCGTGTGTTAGTGGGCGAGTACGAGCCTGCGCCCGGTATTCCAGCCAGCTTTTACGTTATGCAACTGGCACCAGATAATAAGATATATATGTGCGGTACATCCAGTATATTGTTCTTGCACGTTATCCACAACCCCGATGAATATGGCCTTGCTTGTAATTTCCAACAAAAAGCTATCCCTTTGCCCACTTATAATGGTTCTTGTGTTAGTTTTAGTCCAAATTTTAGGCTCGGACCTTTGGATGGTTCTGATTGTGATACCTTAGGATTAGACAACCTGCCCAAAGCGTGGTACCGGGCAAGTGCGGACAGTACGGATACTTTGCAATACCACTTTACAGATTTATCTTATTTTGAACCCAATACCTGGCAATGGGATTTTGGCGATGGCACACCGCTCGGTACGGAAAGGCATCCTGTACATGTTTTTGATTCGATTGGCGTATATAATGTATGTCTTACAGTAAGTAACGATTATGGGGTGGATACTTTTTGCCGCAAGTATTACTTGGGTGTGCCGCCTCCAGTCAGCACTGTTGCCGAGGTGGATCAGGTCTTTTTTTCTGTGTATCCCAATCCAGTTAGCAATGTGCTTTCTATTCGGTTACCCAACGATCAAAATGCCGCGTATCAGGTTCAGATCCAAAGTGTTACAGGTAATATTTGGTTGGAGAAAAATATACAACCCAATATCAATGGTATTGAAAAACTCGATATTTCGACATTACCATTGGGTATTTACTTTTTATCTGTGCGCGCAAAAGATGGTAAATTGGCAACGGTAAAATTTATAAAAACAGATTTTTAAGGATGTTTCCATAATGCTGGTACTTGACATTTAACATTTGTGCACGGCTCAAAAAACGCCCTCCTCAACCGCACACAAATGTTAAATATTTAATTTTAAACGCCAAATATTAATTTCTAACCATCCGCAACCCCCTTAATCCCCCATCATCCCAACCCAAAACCACCAAATACACCCCAGCAGCCAGCACCTCATCTCCAATTTTTACCCGTTCGGCTCCAATTGCCCAGTTTCCAGTACCCACAACACGTCCGTCTATTTGCAACAACCGCCACGTTCCATTGTGCAATGCTGGTGCTTTAAATTGAAGAAAAGCCGCTCCGTGACTAGGATTTGGGGTAATGATCACCTGTTGATCGGTGTTTTCTGCTTCGTTATCCGATGAGGTTCCGGCATAGACCAACGCGGTTTTGGTGCATCCGCCCCCGTCTGTAATGGTCACATTGTAGTAGCCTTGCGCCAAATTATTGGCCGTCAGTCCCGTTTGGTTATTGGCACTATTGTCCCATACGGCATCGTAACCGGGTGTGCCGCCGCTGCAATGGAGGGTGACTGAAAAGCCGCTTGTTTGCATCGTGGAAACCGCCGTTACCGTAATGGGCAAGGCCGGTTCGGTGACAGGCGGCAACGTGAATACCGATTGGCAACCTTCCTGATCCAGCACGGTGACACGGTAATTCCCCGCCGCTAAACCGTCGATATTGGCATCGGTCGCACCATTGTTCCAATAATATTGTAAAGGCAGATTGCCGCCCATAATACCCGTTTCAATCGCGCCATCACTGCCGCTTTTGCACGCCACAGGCGTAATACTATACGAGGCCAGCACCATAGCAGGCGGCGCAGGCGGAATTGTCCAAGTATTGGTTTGCACACAACCTTTTTGATCCACGACCGTAAGTGTATAAGTGGCGGCTGCAAGATCAATTAGATCCGAGGTATTGTTCCCGGTGTTCCACATAAATTGATAACCCGGAAAACCACCCGTTATTGTTGTAAAAATGGCACCTTTTGAAGTGCTACAAGCATCATTTTGTAGTTGATCTGTCGTAATCAGCAGTCCATCTTCCGGTTCTGGCACAAAAATAGGGGCAGAAACCGTCGTACATCCTCGTGTATCGGTGATGGTTACGGTATAAAAACCGGACGATAAAGTATCAATGGTTGCGGTGGTGGTGCCATTCGACCATATATATTGCAACGACGGCACGCCACCTACGCCTTTGGTCAGGATGGTTCCCGTGGCCGCGCCTTTACACGTAATGGGATCGGGGGCGGTGACTTGCACTACCACAGGAGGCGCTTCCTCCACCGTAAATGGCCCTGCCGCACTAAAACAGCCGCTGGCATCGGTGACGGTCACTTGGTACTGACCGCCCGATAAACCGTTGGCGGTGTCCGTATCCGTAGCGATATTGGGATGTAAACCCACGGGTGCCGACCACGAATATTGGTACGGTGGCGTTCCAT
This sequence comes from Chitinophagales bacterium, assembly GCA_043764095.1. GTDB lineage: Bacteria > Bacteroidota > Bacteroidia > Chitinophagales > Saprospiraceae > M3007. Next base: position 20,247 of record JAYUKX010000140.1, on the reverse strand, counting down.
TATTGACTTTAACGGTTAACAAACCATTGTCTTCGGCATTACACGAAACTGGTTGATAATCAACAAATTGCACTTCAAAATCAAGGCGTTTGTCGAGTATTTCCAAACGTTCGTAAACGGTTAAACACCCCGTTGCATCAAAAATACTAACGATGTAATTGCCCGCAGGCAGATCGTAGATATTGGCTGTGGTGGCTCCATTGCTCCATTGATAAGTATATGGAGCGGTGCCGCCATTGACACTTAAAAGGATTTTACCATAAGGTGCGCCCAAACAAGGAATATTTTCAATATAGGGTGTTACCGACAATAATGGAGCCTCGGTCAATATCAAATCCAAAATACCTGCCTGGCAGTTTTGGGCATCGGTGGCGATCATGCTGTAAGTACCCGCTAATGCCGCATCCAAGTCCTCGGTGGTGGCGCCATTGCTCCATAAATAGGTATAAGGTGCCGTACCGCCGTGGGTGGTGATATTGATATTGCCCGTTGGTGCTCCATTGCAAGGAATAGTGCCAATTTGTTGTGCGGAAAGGGTCAGCGGACTTTCGGGTTGTTGCACCACAAATGTAGTGTCCCAAGTGCATCCAAGACCGTCTTTTGCCACTATTTGATAGGAATTAGCAGTCAGGTTATTTTGGGGAAATACTACTGGTACGCCATTCATCCACTGCATTAATCCACCTGTTGCTCCGCTGATGGAAAGGTCGATTGCTCCATTATTTCCACTGTAACAACGTACATTTTGAAAATCTTTGAGGGTAATTTTCAATACCTGTGGTGCGGTTAATGTATAAGTTGGACTTTGTAAAGTACAACCATTTGCATCGGTGACCGACAAGGTGTATTTGCCATCTTCCATATTGGTCAATTGTGCGGTGGTGGCGCCATTATTCCACAGCAACGCATACCCCCCTGTCCCCCCTGTAACACCAATATTCAATAAACCATCCAGTTTTCCGGCGCAAGTCGGGTTTTGTTGTGCTAACACTTGTAAAGACAAAGCCGTTGGCTGCCCCACCACGATATTTTTGGTCACAGAACAAGCATTTTGATCGATGACGGTAACGGTATATGTTCCAGCACTCAAGTTTTGAAGATTGGTAGCAAATGCTCCTGTACTCCATTCTACAAAATAATTGGATACGCCACCCGAAATGGCAATTTGGGCAGCACCATTGGTTGCATTATGGCATTTTACGGCGGTGATTTGTGTAGTGACCAATAACGGATTGGGTTGCGCTACCGTAAATATGGGCGATACTTTGGTGCATCCGCTGGCATCGGTGACGGTCACTTGATAGTTACCTGCTGAAATATTATTACGATCGGCGGCTGTTGTATCATCGTTCCAAAGATAACTATACGCGCCTGTTCCTCCCATAATATTGAGATCAATCAAACCCGTTGAATTACCCGCACAATCCACTGGAATAATTTGATTTTGAAGTATTTGTAGGATTGGCGGGGCTATAATTTTCAAATCTGAAATAACTTGTTGGCAAGCACCATCGGTGATGGTCACGGTATAAGAACCGGGCAACAAATCTTGCACATTGGCTGTGGTGGCGTTATTGCTCCACAAATAAACGGGCGTGTTACCAACGACATTAAGGCTAATACTGCCCTTGCCTTCGGGACAAGTGGGCTGGGTTACAACGGGCGTACTCACCGTTAAACCGGGTGCATTGATCACCAACGACGGCAACACCATTGTACACCCAATGCCCGTTGCATCGGTCACGGTTATTCGGTATCCTCCTTGTGTAAGTCCGGTAATGGAGCCGCCAGCTGTTCCAACGCCTGTTACGCTGCCACTGCTGAGGTTCGGCCCAGCCCAGTTAAATGTATAAGGCGCTAATCCATCTAAGGCTTGTAGGGCGATACTGCCGTTGTTGCCACCACAAAAATTGACGTTTTGTAGTCCAATTACATTCGTTTGGGATACGCCAGGTAGGGTCGTTATTTTAATCGCGTCTTTGGCGGTGCAACCAAAAACATCGGTCACAGTAACGGTATAGGTACTGGTCGAAAATCCAGTTCCATTAGCCAGTACATTCACATTTATTTGATTAAATCCGTTGCTCCAAGTATAGGCTAATGGCGTATTGCCCACACCTACCGCTGCTAAAAGTATGTTTTTCCCCTTACACAAAGCCAAACTATCGCCATTGCTGATGTAAACCGTCGGATTGGGGTGTACAATAATCGGGATCGAAACCGTATCAAAGCAACCGTTGCTGGTTGTTTTTTGGGCAAAATAAGTGGTAGTTACAGCGGGTTGTACATTGGTATTGGACAATTGATTGGCCAAATTAGTCGGAAAACCCGTATGAAAACGTAGCGTTCCATTGGTCAAATCCAAGTCATTGATAGGCAAATCACTCAAATCTAAGGTGTTTCCCAAGCAAATATCGGATGCCATACCCAGTACTAAATTGGGTTTGGGCACTACGGTTACTGCAATTGGCGTGCGCACACTTTTACAACCGCCCACCGCAAAACTATCTATCACCCACAAATTGGTATTGTTTTGTAAATTATTCAATATCAGGGTATTACCAGTACCGAGCACTTGTCCACCTTGGGCTGCATTGAACCAATACAATTGCCCAAAAGCAGTTGAACTCGCGCTGAGGGTAATATTTTCACCACGACAAACGGGGCTTGGGGTATTCAGAACCGGCGCAGGAATCGTGTTATCATCTGCGCTGCCATTGCAATTTTCGTCAATACCGTTGCATTTGATCTCGGTGGCTGCTGGGTTAATATTGGCCGCATTATCATTGCAATCACCCGAAACGGCGATAAAACCGACTGGCGCATTGGGCGAACAGACAATCACACGGTTGGTATTGCTGCCATAGCCGTCATTATCGGCATCTCGGTAAAAGGTATAATCGGGTGTACCTGCTGGCGTTGCGCTATAAAACGTCAGGTTATCCACTGCAATATCGCCATAAGCACCAAAAACGCCTGTTGCGGTCAGTTGGAACAAGGCTGTTTTGTTGTTGTAAGCGGATAAATTGACAAATTCGCGCCGCCATTGTTTACCGCGATTACCACTCCAAGTTTGGATCGGTAACCAAGTAACACCACCATCTGTACTACCTTCTAGGGTCAATGAGCCCATTTGCCCCAATTTGGTAAACATATAAATATCGAGCGAAAAATGGCACGAAGTACCCGATGGAGCAGAAATATCCAAGCAAAGGGTGCGCAAAATGGCCTTTTTGCCGTTAGCACCACTTGGTGAACACGAATTTCGGAAAAACAAATAATTACCCGTGCCGCCCGCTGCTGCTGGCGGGCCTGCTGTGGGATAAGTGATGCCCTGCCCTGTCCGTACTTTCCATTCAAAGTCGTCGCCGGGTACATTTTGCCAGGTATTGGGCAATGGGCAAGGATCGGTACAGGCCGTTGGACAAATGCCAATTGCGTTGAAATCTTCTACAATAACGGCTGGACAAACCGTAAAAAAAGTAGCAGGTGCTGAAAAACCGCTCCACAAACCGGACGCACAACGTTGGCGGACAAAAACATCGTAATCTTGAAGCCCATTCAAACCTGTAATGGTAAATGGTTGTGTGGCATTGGAAGCCAGTTGAATACGTTGACCGCTGCTGGTTTCGGGCAAAAAGCCTTTTGCGCCATAAGCCAGTTCTATGCTATCGGCAGTGATATTACTTGCGGCCCACGTTACTTTAACTGTATTTAATTGAATATCAGATACTTGCAACGGGTTTGGAGTAGCGCAATCCGCGGCTTCAAACACCAATTGAACCAGTTTTAATTTACCGGTATGGTTGAGTTTATTATCACAAATTTCGAGTTGCCAAATGCCATTCGGATTTTGTCCATTGTTAAAAATGGAGAGCGGATTCAATGCCTGCCAATAACCCGTAATATTGTCTTGTTCGGCAGCAGTACTTAGGAGCGGCGCAGCAGGGTCATCGGTGAGTGCTAGGTACTGACCGCAGCCGCCATTTCCAGTTGGATTGCCCAAGTTTTGGTCACCAGCATTGAGGCCACCCACGACCTGCGTGCGTGTACTATCGGGACTGATCAGCCATATCCGCAAATCGGAACGCCACGGATGGGTCAATCCTAAGCGCAAACCCCTCAAATACACCGTAGTTCCTAGTATATTACCGGGCGCATTGTTGGTATGAATATTAAAAATTTGGCTGGTGGTGGAGCAGGTGGTGTCCCGAATGGTAAAATCCAAGGGACAGGGCCGCTCATTATTGATTTCGGTAGAAAAATTGCGGGCGGTGGACCAGTTACTTTCTCCTCCTGCGGTACAAACGGTGCGTACCCTAAAACGGTACTGTTCGCCCGGTACAAGGCCACTGATCGTAAAAGGCGGATCATTCGGCACATTGTGCGTGGGCACGCCTGTAAAGGTTTCACTTAATAAACGGACTTCCAATTGATAAGCATCGCCCACATCGGTCCAAGTGAGTGTGACCGATGAATCTGATACTTGGTTGACCGTAAGTAAGGATGGTACGGTACAATTGGCGTTTAAACTAAAGTGGATTAATAAAAAAAATTGAAGAACAAGTAGTAACCGGAACAATTTCATTGGGATAATGAACGATAAGCGATGAACAATAAGCGAAAAAGTGTATAAACCACCTTGATACCTTCTCAAAGAGGTAAATTACGCTAATCCTATACTGCAATAATCAGGCCAAACCAAGGGTGAGGCTTTTGTCCTTTTGAGTGTTCATGCCTTTAAAAACGATAAACCAATAACCTACCGCTTTCGTTGTGCAGGTGTTGCCGGCTGTTCTTGCGATCTGCGTTCATATTCTTTCATATCTGCTTGCGCCCGCGTTGAATCGCCCAACATACCATAAGCATTACTTCGCGTTAAATACGCTTGGAAAAAATCAGGTTTATCCTTCAATGTTTGATCCATATCCGCAATGGCTTCGTTCGGCTGTTTAAGGTTGAGGTACGAAAGGCCACGGTTAAATCGATATTCTGCATCATCAGGTTTTGTTTTTAGGTATTCCGTTAAGTCTGCTACGGATTTATCGTATTGTTTGGTAAAACCATAAAAAGCACCGCGATATTTATAACATTCGGTGAGTTCGGGGTTAATTTCCAAGGCTTTTGTAAAGTCGCTGATCGCATTTTGTACGTCTTTTTGCGATTTTACACGGTCGCCAATTTCCATACCACGCCAATAATACGCTTTACCAAAATTGTCGCCATAAGCGTCCATCGACTTGTTGAGCAATATGAGTGTATCTTTCCAATCGCCTATCCTTTTCACCGTTTGTACCAACCAAAACAACCCCAATACGACCAATAAACCATAAGCGATATTGGTAAAATTGACGAGTTTTTCCTTGCAATATATCGGTAAATAGGCCAAAATGGCTAAAATGCCAAGAATGGCGATATAATTATAACGGTCTGAACGCAATTCAAAAGTACCCAGCGTAGAAAAGGGTAAGGCCAGTACAATATTGGCCAAATAAAACAAAATACCCACCCAAAGCAGGGGCAAAGTCTTGCGTTTCCAAAAAGCCAAACCAAGAATTACCGCCAAAATAACGGGCGAAACAAAATAAATCGTAGGCAAACTACCGCCCGCTGTCTTTGTAAATGGATACCAAACACTCAAAGGCGACGGATAAAAGATTTTAGCCCAATAAAACAAAATACTATGGCAAGCCATAAAGAAACGCTCAAACGGCGAATACATACTCTCCGCAGATGTGGCATGTCCCTCGTGCACGCGTGAAACCAGTGTAAGCACCCCAAATCCAGCCGAAACACCAAAAAACAATACTTTTTCTAAGGCATTTTTTAGCAGATCTCGTTTCCACCATATATCCAAAACCACAAGCGACAATGGCAACATCACCGCAGCAGATTTACTCAAACAGGCCAATAAAAATGCCAACAACGCCCACCAATACGAACCACTAAATGCAACACCACTTTTTACATGATCGGTCCATTTTAGCAAAGCAACAAAGGAAAACAGCGCAAATAATGGCGTACTAAAACCCGCAATCCAAGAAACTGCTTCCGTTTGCAACGGGTGTATCGCAAAAAACAAGGATACCAAAACGGCCATCAACACAGGCGCATCCCATTTACGGAACAGCCGATACACCAAATAAACATTAAAAGCATGCACCAAAGCACTCATTACGTGGTAGAGCGTCGCCTTGTCGGTACCGCCATTCAATTGATGGACAATGGCGTAAAAAAACCAAGTCACTGGCGCATACATACCCAAATTGAAACGGCCAAAAATGGAAAAATCCGTCACCGCTGGGTTATTAATCGTAGCCGTATGGTCGTCCATCGCTACCATCGGATTGCTAAACCCAACGGAATACAAAAAGAACGCTAACGCCGCCAATGCCCAAGGATACCATTCCACAGGCGCAGTTGTAGTGGGCGAAATAGGTGTGCTAGGCGTATTAACGACGCTGGATGCCGCAGTTTTGGTTGTATTTTTTTTTGCCATAATCTTTTTAATAAATCGTGGCAAAAGTACATAAAGGAACTTGAAAACAATCAAATTCCTTATTTACTCCGATCATTCAAAGACCAACTATAGTCGATATACGAAATATCTGTTTGATCGGTGATATTTACAGAGGCATATTTCTTCAAAAAAGCACGCACAGAGCCTTCGCTTTCCTCAAAATCGCCTTTAAACCACTTAAAAATTTCTGAAACTTCCGCACGTTCAGGCGTAATCTTATTGCGCAATTTATCTTTCAAAAAATTGCGCACACCATCTGTCAATTGCTCATCGAGTCGTGCTGCGGTATAGGCTTCCGCACGCAATGGAGGGCAGGAGTAGGATGCACAATTGACAGCACAATGTATCCGCGCATCCTTGAATACTGGACGCAATACATTGTGCTCAATATTGTTCAAATCATAAGTATAGCCCTCTATTTTGATAAATTTCAGATCCCAAACGGTATTTACAAATGGAACACCCCGCTTAATATCCTTGATACTCTCCACTGGATAATGGCGGGTCACCAACTGTACCGTAAAGGCATTATAAGCATTGATCCAATAGGCCATTTGTTCGTTACGGCTCCAGTTTTTTTCATTTGGATGGGCCGAAGATAGTAGTTTTGTATAAGCATTCAATGCCGCACTATCCCGAATAAACCCCTTGTAATCCACAAAACCATCAGCGCTAACGTGCTTTTTGAGCAAACCGTCCCATATTTCATGCGTTATAGGGCGACTATCGGTGCTGCGACGAATCGTGCGGCAATTGGTGCAGGTAAACCATACAAGTACGATAGTAAATAGGGTAAGTGGAAAAAGAATCGTATTACGCATCTTGGTGATTTTTTTATATTTAAAATGTAAAGGTACATACGGAATAAATATAAAAATAGTTTTTAGGCATGTGACTTCGGCTTCGCTCAGTCACCGTGCTCACTTTAAGTTTATACTTTGATCTGTACTTGACAATCAAAATAGTTTAATACCAATAAAATTAAAACCAAAGGCAGTAAACAAGGAAAATTAGTAAGATAAAAATTTAGACTTAAAGTGAGCACGGTGACTGAGCGAAGCCGAAGTCACGAAGCCGAAGTCACGAAGCCGAAGTCACCGCTCCAAAGAAGCCACCGCAATCATCGCCACCGAAACCCTTACCCCTTCCGCCTGCAACAGGGCATTACCACAAAATTCAATCGTGGCACCAGTTGTCAAAATATCATCCACCAAAAGCAAATGTTTTCCTTTCACTTGATCCGGGCGCACAATCGAAAACACTTCACCTACACTTTCAAAACGATCCGAACGGTGTTTCCGCGTTTGTGAATCCGTATAAGTATTCCGAACAAGCACGCGCCCCAGCACTGGAGCCTGCATAGACTCGGCCAAGCCCAATGCAAATGCCATACTTTGGTTATAACCACGCAAACGCTCTTTCAAAGGATGCAGCGGAACAGGTACAATCCCATCAATACCCTGAAAACAAGGCGATTTTAATAATTTTTGCCCCAATAAACGACCCAATCGTTTCCCAATTTCGGGTTGGTTGCTATATTTTAAATGGTGCAAAGCCCACTGTACAGGACTTTTTTTCTTAAAATAATACAAAGATGCAGCCGATTCCAAATGCACACGCCCCCACAAGCGATCGAGGACTTCGTTTTGCTGGTAATCAAATTCAACGTGATCTACTTCGGCACGACATTTAAAGCAAAAACATTGATTGGCTGAAGTAGTAAGTGCGGCATTGCAAGCCACACAAAGTTGAGGGTACAATAAATGGGTAAAAGAACTCCACCAAGTTTGGGCAGAGGACGGATAGGTCAACATAAAAACACGACTTTTGAATGCGGAAGGCTGGAAAAGCACAACTCCGACACGGTTAAAGAATGAAAAAATCGGGCTAAAAACGTAGGCAAACGTGTTTTTAATATATCGTTGTTGTTAATGTAAATCAAATAATAATCCCATTATGATAGGGAATTTATAGAAAACATCAAAAAAATAACGGAACACCACAGGCTCTCCACACTACTTTCTAATTACAAACAAATCACGTTGTAAGAACAAGATTCCAGCAAACCAGCCTATATTTGCCCTCTTGGTCCATCTGTTGTTTAGCAACCAGTGCCGAAATGCAACCGTTTTTGGATCAAATGCGGTTTGGATTTGGTGATTTTGATACTTTTTAAACAAAATACAATGCAATTTACCTTTCCTGAATCTGAAAGCGTTGAGTTTCGTGCTTGGAACAATTCAAATTTGCCCAAAAAAATCTTGTTTATCCGCCTCCATGCTTTTGGAGATATGCTGGCCGCCATGCCTGCTGTACAACATTTAAAAGAACTATTGCCCAATGTGGAAATGCAGATGCTCGTTTGTGCTCAATATGCCGACCTACCGAAAAACATGACCGCTTTTAGCAAAGTCCATACCCTAAAACACGCTAGAGGTGGATGGGAAATGGCGTTCGATTTGCTCGCCATTTATCCAAATCTATTGCTGGAACGCTTTGATGCCGTCATTGATGTACAGAATAATATCTTCTCCAGGACTGCTAGAAAAGCACTTTTTCCTAGAGCCTGGACACAATTTGACCGATATTCAAAAATACACGCTGTCCGGCGCTACCAAAACACAGTGAATGCGCTAGGAATTGCAGCAACGGATATTGGTCGAAAAATCGCCTTGCGGGACGAAACTAGCGGATTAGAAAAACTCCAAACGCATGGCTGGAATGGAAAAGACAAACTGATCGTTCTGAACCCTTGTGGTATGTTTCCTACTCGGCAATGGGGTATTGAAAAATACCTTGAATTTGCTAGATTATGGCTTGAAAAAGTAGAAAAGAGCACCAAATTTGTACTGCTCGGTTACGATACCATGCACGAAAAGACGCTCCTCTTGCAAAAAGAGTTGGGCCATCAATGTATCAATTTGATCGGTAAAACCTCCGTGCTGGAAGTATTCAATATTGTACGCCATGTACACCTGACACTCTCCGATGATGGTGGTTTGCTACACGTTAGTTGGATCAATCACGTACCTACTATTGGTTTTCTTGGGGCATCGCCGAGTTACTGGGGTATTCCGTTGGGCGAAAAATCTTACGGATTTACCTCCGATGATTTGCCATGTGGCAACTGTCACCGCTCCGATTGTATTTGGGGCGATAACCGTTGCCTTACACGCGTTACACCAGAAATGGCTTTGAATAAAGCATTGGAATTACTTGGTTTATAATGCTTTATAAAAAATTACAAAAAATTTATTGTACCAACACAACCGTACTCCCCAACACTTTTCCGTCCAAAACAACCCGCATTTTATATGTACCAACAGCCAATGCTGGCAACGCAACCGTAACATTACCCGACTGTAAAAAAGATTTTTGTGTATGCACCAACTGGCCATTTACAGCATACATCTGAATATCAATTGCTCCTTCTAATTTGGATTGAGTTGAAATTTGAACCTTGCTAGCAGATTTTGCAGGATTTGGGAAAACATTAAATGACACCCCCGCTGCATCTATATCCTGTGTCCCCACCGAAAGATCGCGGCGGTACAAATCGCGATAATTATTGATCCAAACTACCTCATTTTTGACTACAAGGTTTTGAATAGGAGCGAGCGGTGATTCAAAAAAATCTTCTTTCCAATTGGTTCCGCCATCCACAGATTGATCGATGTAATAAATATCGTCATCAGTCCCCGGATTTTGCAGATCGGCTCTACTCCGAAACACCAATAAATCATTGATATACAAATGCTGATCAAACCAAAGTCCTTTGCGTTGTTCCGGCCAATTAGCACTCGTTCCTGCAATGCCCAATGATGTCCAAGTTTTACCAAAATCCGTTACTTCGTACAATAAGGAGGCATTAGAATGATAATCGTAGCGAATGGAATACCCCGAACCATCTTGCTGGAAATGGCTACTTTGCTCCCAACTCGATATAGTATCTCTTGTTTGCCAAGTGAGTCCACCATCGTCCGTTGTTTTGATTAATGTATATCCAAGTCCAGTGATAGCCGTATAAACCCCTTGTAAAGTATTGAAAAAATGTAATGAATTGAGGTTAATAAAACCCACCGTCGGTATTTCAGGAAGTAAAAGCGTCCATGTATCACCGCCATCATTGGTGCTATATAAAGCAAAACTTTCGGTACCACCCTGATAAACACCACCATTCACGAGCCAATCTCCATATGCAAATCCATGTTGCGCATCCAAAAACTGTATTGATTTAATGTACATTGGATCGCTATCCAACCAAACTGGAAGATTTTTTGTCACCCAAGTAGTACCGCCATTTTTCGTATAATATAAAAAAGGCAATGAATCATTTGATAAAACGACGGCTTGGTCATCATTGATGACCGAAATAGTATAGATGGATTGTACGCCAATAGGCGTTACATTCGCCCATTGTGCGTGTGTAGTAGAGAAAATGCTGGCGAAAAGGCAGCAGCAGAGGAGTAGTTTTTGCATAATTGTAGTTTGTTAAATGAAAAAAATTGTTGTTAAGGAACGATAAAATAACATTGCAAAGTTGAGGGAAAAATGCCAAGCACTGTTTGCCGTTTTGGACGTATTATTTGTCTATTTTTACTATTCCGCGCCACTCACTCGGTGCTTGTCCGGTATGCCGTTTGATAAATTTACTAAAATGCGCAATATCCTCAAAACCAAGTTGTTCTGCCACAACACCAATTGGGCTTCCTGAATACCGCAATAATCGCTTGGCTTCGATGACAATACGCTCGTGGATCATTTGAGAAAGCGTTTTCCCTCCGTATTTTTGAGCAACATTATTGAGTTGCCGGGCGGTAACAAACAGTATTTTTGCATATTCCTCTACTTGATGTTTGGAAACATAATTTTGCTCAATAGCGATCTGTAATTGGTGAAAAAGATCGAGTAATGGCGTTTTTTCTGGTGGATTGACTTGTTGTATTTCCACCCAATCTTGACAACGACAAAGGAATATATTCAAATACGATTGTAAAATTCGCTTTTTTTGGGGACTATAACTACCAAATTCCTTCAACATGGATTCAACGTTTTGTAAAAGGTGTGCAAATCCCTCCTCGGGTAGCGTAAGCGTTGGGTTCCCTGTTTTGTTATAAAAAAGTGGATATTGAAACAAAAAATCGGTACTATCGGACGAAATTGCAAAAAAATCGGTGCTAAAAAGCAGCACAAAGCCACTAGACTGGTTGGCCCGTTCTAATCGGTGCACTTGGCCGGGTGTCACAAAATGAATGCTATAAGGTAAGACAGGCACAGCAAGAAAATCAATGTGATGTACACCGCCACCTTCATTAAACAGGAAAATTTCAAAATAATCGTGGCGATGAAAACTCGTTGGATTATAACCATTTATATGGTCAATCCGTTCAATATTGAATTGCAGGGGACTAAGATCGTGTAATGGATGTGTGGGAATAGTCATTGGCATGATTAAAATTGAAGAGGCTGTTCTGTAAAAAAAATTAACGCTTAAAATTTAACATCTATAAAATATTAATTTTAAATATTAAACGCTTAATTTTAAATGCTAAATGATTACAAAACAGCCTCCCCTCAAATATTTACTAGAAACGTACAGTCAAGTTCGCAGCACCAGTCAAACCTAATTGGCTGAAGTGAGAACCATCATAAGTTACATTAGAGTAACGACCATTGAACGTAATTGCATTTACGTTGGCTTTTACTGCTGCTGCATCTGCCAAAACGGCTTCACCAGCGGCATTAAGCGCTTTCAATTCCCATTGAGGCATTACATTTAATAAGTTTTGGATATTAAGGCCAAAACTAACGTTTTTCGCTAATTGGATATTGAAACCTAAATCAGTAACAACCTTAGGTTGGAATACGGTCTCCAAATTGCTGTTCAAACCTGCCTGACGGAAAGTGGTTGGGCCAAACAAAGTATTGTTCAAATTGATCCCAAATTTACCGATAACATAGTCAAATCCAAGAATTGCCTTGTATTTTGGACGAGAAGAGAACAATAATGCGCGTTGTGTTTCGTCAAAAATAGACTTACCAGCACGTTCAACAAGATCAGGATTGATTACATCGCCATCAATATCATTCTCAATTGTATAGTTCGCCGCTACGTTCATACCCAATTTGCCTTTACCCAATTGGAGGCCACGGTAGTTCACCACAAAATCCAAACCACTTGTTTTTGTGTTGATACCATTGGAGAAGAAACTGATCGCAACAATACCGTTATTCGTCATTACTTGATCGAGCAAATTTGTAGCATCGCCAGTTGGTGTAATTTCAGAACCCAAAATAATACGGTTTTTCACTGCAATATTGTAGTAATCCACAGAGATGTTCAAGTTCTTTGTAGGATTCAAACCAACACCCAAAGTAAGGTTGGTGGACTCTTCTGGCTTCAAACGCGCTACACCCAATAAAGATGCTTGAGCAGAACGGTTGTTGAAGATACCTTTTGTTTGGATACCTTGACCAGGTACGAAAGATGCCTGTGCAATTTGAAGGTTGGTCTGGTGCAGCGTTGGAGCGCGGAAACCAGTAGAAACCGAACCGCGTACAGTAGCCAAACCATCGGCAATTTTGTAACGAGAGCTCAATTTCCATACAAATGCATTACCAAAATCGCTATAACGCTCTACACGTGCCGTACCGTTTACCAAGAAATTCTTTGTGATATCGAAACCAAGATCGGCGTAACCACCAAAGTTAAAACGAGTAGATTCGCCAGAATTCTCAAGGCGTGTACCCGGGAATGAGTCCGCACCTCCACCTGAGTAAGAAGCGGTATCACCTGCAACTACGGTGTATTTTTCCTTGCGGAACTCCGAACCGAATGCAAAGGACAAATTATCCAATAACTGGCGGCTCACGTCAATATTTCCTACATTATGCTGAAACTTGTAACCACCTGGGCGGAACAAAATAGGGCTATTTTTGCCCAAATCGCGGTTGCGCGTATTGGCAACGGTATAAATTTGGCTATTACCACCTGTTGTAAAACTAACATCGCTTGTCCAGCCATTCGAAGTATTTTTAAAACCTACTGTACCGTTATAGTCGTTTAAGTCACCTTCAAAAGTAGGTACATAGCCGATATATGGTTGGCCTGCTGGTGTCAAAAGACCATCATCGGTTGGACGCCAGTATGGCGTGCGATAGTTCGCAAAACTGTTTACTTTTTTATAAACATAAGCAGCGTTGTAGTACATTTCTGTATTATCACCAAATGGCGTACCACCATTCACCAAGAACTTAGAAGCAGAGGTCTCCGGCTGGCCATTGATATTACCTGCATCTGGGTATTTGGTTAAGAAAGACTGTACATCGCTAAGGCTAGCACCAAAGTCATTGGCGTCACCTTGAGCATCTACAGTACCTGGGCGGTTTGCCAATGCTTGGCGCTGTAAAGAGATGGTGTAATTGATAAATCCTTTTTCACCAAAATTAGCGCCATTGTTCAAACTAATACCGATCATTTCGCCGTCGCCTTTGTGGGTAATACCTGAATTTAAGGTAACAGAACCATACTCAAATTTGTCCTTCAAAATAATGTTCATTACACCAGCAATGGCATCAGAACCATATTGAGCAGAGGCACCATCGCGCAAGATTTCCACGCGCTTGATAGCATCGGTTGGGATAGCAGAAATATCTACACCTGTTTCGCCACGACCTGGAGAGGTTTGGATATAACACAAAGAACTCATGTTCTTGCGTTTGCCATTGATCAAGATCAAGGTACGGCTTGGGCCCATATTCCGAATTTCGTAAGGGTCTAACAATGCTGTTGCGTCATTTACCGGCGTATTTACCGTATTAAATGATGGAACGCGATATTGTAACGCTTTATCAAAAGTCATTTGACCAGTGGACTGAATATCCCGAGCAGAAAGGATATCAATCGGCAATGGCGAATCCGTGATAGTACGCTGGTTAGAGCGGCTACCCGTAGAGATAACTACTTCGCCCAAAGTACTGGAAGAGGTATTCATCACCACGGCCATTGCGCCGCTGGCAGGAATAGCCACTTCGATTGGGTCATAACCCGTATAAGAAAAACGCAGCGTAGAAACGGCTGCTGGTACACGCAATGAAAAACCGCCGTTGACATCGGTAGATGTACCGCCAGTAGCGCCTTTCAAAGAAACGGTAGCCCCTGCAAGTACTTCACCGTCGGAACTAGCAACCCTTCCGGTTACAGTGCGGTCTTGTGCAGTTGCCTGAAAGCCCATAAATAAAAGGGCCAACAAAATGTGTAATGTGTGCTTCAACATAAAATGATTAAGTTAGTGAAAAATGTGATGATTAATGACAGTAGTACACAGTAAAAAATCGGGTGCAAGGTATTGCAAAAAATACACTGATTGTACATTCTTTAAAAATACAAATAATATTCCGTGAACATAGGAAAAAAATTAAAATACAGAAATAAAAATAAAAATAAAAGAATAAAACAAAATATTATGCCTTAAGAATAAATTTCATATAAATCGTATTCAACAAGGAAAGATGTAATTCATTAAAATACTGCCTATAATTTTCAATAAGATCTTGATCAGATTGCCTTAAACAGATGAATAAAAGCACTCGAATATTTGCCTCGAGATAAGGAATGGGGCAAATATTCGAGTTGAAAAAACGATCAAATATCGACAGAACGTGTCAGGTTAATAGAACTTTTAAACGGGAACACATAAGAAAACACCTGTCGTTCTTCCAAAAACAGATCTAATTGGCCATAATCTAACAATGAAACGACGGAATTGGACCCTCTCTTACCTTCAATAACACCACTCAAATCCGCAATATTCATTTGGTTCGGCTGCACTTGCCAATCCATTAATAAGGCCACTATTTGCATCATCTTGCTGATCCATTCCAATAGATGTTCTGCACGCGCTTTGTTGCTCGGTTGGCCTTGAAAACCACTCAACTTCATAAATCGGGAGTGTACCTGTCCAAACCCTTTATTCAGTCCGCATTCTTTCAAATAATGTTGTAACGCCTCCACCTCAAATTCAAACTCGGGTGTATCAATGGCATAAAAGCCTTGTTTTAAAGTTTCTGATGGCATCAAATTATAGACCCAATTACCCATATTCTTGCGAAACCGATGTGATTGGCCATTAATAAATGACGAATCCACCAGCCAAATCAATGGCTCCGCAAAACGCAATTGCGGTAAATCTGTATTGTAGAGCCACATTAAAAAATGCACTGTGCCTAATGGATATTTTTGTTCAAAATTTCGACTCAAAGAACGCCCTGTCAATTCGTTCAGGTTGCAACTATTGGAAAAACCAGTTAAAGCATCGGAATCATTTA
Source organism: Chitinophagales bacterium (assembly GCA_043764095.1). GTDB lineage: Bacteria > Bacteroidota > Bacteroidia > Chitinophagales > Saprospiraceae > M3007. Next base: position 4,400 of record JAYUKX010000140.1, on the reverse strand, counting down.
TCCTAACAATGTGGTGGCCTAGCGAGCGGCATTTATGGTGATAAATATCCAAATCAATATAAATGCAATTGGACGGATCCACATCTGGATTGAAAAACAATGTGCTATAACCCGTATAAATGCCAGCCAATTGCGCATTTGGGTTGTTTTTTAAGTACAAAACGGTACTTAATACAGCATCTAGGTCATCGCCCATGATAACTTGTTTAGGCGTATTGTCGTAGAGCCAAGGATAGGTGTTGAGGATATGTGATTTATCCATAAAGCGGTAGTAACTAAGTATTGATGTTAGAAAATACAGGAGTGCAGTGTGGGTAGTGTGGTATGAATTTGCTTAAATAAGCAGCAGCAAAGGTATTATTATTTTTATTGTATTTGATATACCTTGTACGTATTATTTTTAAATACTACTGGAAAATTCAAATTGTGTGTTTGTAAGGTCAAAATATGGGTAACGCCTTCTTTTTTTAAGGCTAAAAAATGCTCGGTAGTGGAAGCATAAAATTGATCATCTGCTTGATAAAATAACATTTTTGAATTGTCGCGGTTACTTGCACTCAAACCATATACTTGCTGTACACGCCTATACCATTCTTTAAATCCTTGTTGCTGGTGTACAACGGCTTTTATATCAACATAACTACTGCGTGCGCCAAAAAATTTGAGGGAGGTGATACTGCCAGGTTGCACAAAAAGGACATTATTAGGCAGTTTTTGCCGTATTTGCTGCATCATATCCATTTCATCCGTAAGCGCATAAGTTGAAAAAGGAAAATGATAAACCCGCTTCCCCACAAGTCCCTCGGGGTAATGCAGCATGAGTACAATAAGGCACAATGAACATATAATTGCTATAGGAACGCTCACTTTTTTATACCATTGGAGTAAAAAACGAGGTACATACTTACTCAACATGGCCACCAAAGCAAACACCGAAAAGGCTTTAATCCAAATTGTTGTCTTAAACCATTGCGTCGTAAATAACATCGACCAATGTAGCCATTCGACACCTATAATATAAGCAACTGCGGGCACCAAACTGCTCAAAAACAAATAAAAAACCAGCCTATCCCGCCGAAAAAAGTACAGCATTCCCCCAATAAACAAGGGTACTAACAAAAGATAATTCAACAAACCAAACCGTGAAGGAATAAAATGATGTGGCAGCCTAAAGCCAATAATTTCGGTCAGTAACGCACCCGATATAGGTTGAGATTGATAATTATAAAAAATAGATGCGATAAATAATCCAGCGGTACAGGCATACACCAACATACCTAACAACATACTCCGCTGCCACTGAACACCATTTTTAAGTGTATCCATTGCATACGCCATCACCGTCAACACAAATACTTGCAGCCCTACCATCGGGTGAAAAAAAGTGGACAATATGACTAAAATCGTATAGTTTCGATACCTTTTTTGCAAAAAAAATAGGAATGCCCACGCACCACACGCCTTAGCAGGATTGCTATTGACAAATAAATTATAAATAAGATCATTGCCGCCCAAAGTGAAAAAGGACAATGGAAAAAGCAAAAGGAACAACGCAAACCAAACCAACGCTTTTTCAGTAATATAACGTTGCGCCAGCCGAAACAAACCCACAATGAGCAACACCCCAAAAAAAGCATGTGCAAAAAAACAAACCCACGCTAAATAACTGCCCGTGCTCGCCAAAAGCATAGCCAAAAACGAGCGTTCATTGGGAAAATACTGCGCTATTTGCTGCACAAAAAAATCGGAAGGATAGAGCCGCCGATCCATCAAATATTGCACATACGACAGTAAATCAATGTGGTCCGAATTACCGTAAAGATATCCTTTAAAAAAAACAAGTAGGACGTACGCCGCTAACCCGCATACCCACGTGCTTGGGGAAATAGCACTTAGTGTTGCGTAAAAAGTACGAATGGGCTGATCCTTGTTGTCCATAGGCGGCAAAGATAGCGCGAATGGCTAAAAAAGTGCCTGTCACACCGGAAAATGACTATTAGTAACAGCAATCTCGGCCCAGTTTACTAATTCCAGGTGCTCATTTTCCATAATTTCATTGTAGGTACGGTCAAACATCTGCTGTAATGCTGGTAAAGTATCGGTAACAAATGCTTGAGATTGGGCATGAAATGATAACCCATCGTTTAGGTTCCCAATTTGAAAAAACTTAGAAAATCCGTGCGAAATAGGTAATAAAGCACCTTTTTCATCAACGATGATCTCCCGGAGGTGATCGGTTATTTTTGCGCCATTCGTTTTGGTATGCGCATAAGCCACAGCGGGATTTTTTTCCAAAATATCGCGGTGGATAACATCTATCTCGACCAGTATTTGGCCGTCGTATTTGTTTTTTAAATAGTGAGCAAGAATATACACACGGTGCAAATCATCAGGAGAAAGCCCCAAATCATCCATCATATCTATGCCCCTACCGCTACTTTCTAGTGGGTGTAGTTGCAATAATTTGGCCTTGTGGTGGGCGGCATAATCGGACATCCAAAGCAACGATGGAAATGTTTTTGAGGTTACTGTATGGATAAAACCATAAGCATCCATATGGTCTTTTACCAATTCCAAACCCGCTTCCATCCGCTCAAATGCCTTTGGTGCATTGCGCATATAATTATGGTGTTCGGGTTCACCGTCCAAACTAATCGCCAGTAAATCAACATATTGTAAAGCATCTAGGTTTTTACCGCCGGGCTTGAACAGCATACCATTGGTCGTCACCGAATTATTATAACCGATGGATTTACTATACGCCAATAACTCGTGGATACCGGAATAAATAAACGGTTCACCACCAGACAAGGCAATGGCATTAAAGCCTTCTTCCCAAGCCTCACGAAGGAAAGTTTTGAGTTGAGTAAGGCTAAGTTCCTCTTTGAACTGTGGCGCCGATCCCGAGTAACAATGCTTGCAAGTAAGGTTACACTTGAGGGTCGGGTGGATCTGGATGATACGGTAGCCCTTGTCGGCGACAGGGGCTACGTTCATCTCAGATGTTGCATTTTCTTGGTACGATGCAGACATGGTTTTTACAATACTGGATTAAAATTCCTGGTTAGAATTGCGCACAATCGCTTCAATATCGACAAATCGAGGTACTGGAGTACCTTTTATAATAATACGATATTCCCGCGCAGCATTGGGTTTGAAGAACTGCTCTGCTTTGAATTGCTCAATCGGCACTTGATAATTTACTTTAATCAAGTCCAAGAAACCGGGTCTGCCCTTCCAGCGCCAGTCGATAATGTAAGCGGAGTTGCCTAAACTTGCAACAGATTTAGAGAGTACTGATAACTGCTTTTTGTCAAAATTATCAGCAGTAAGTGTGGTAATGAGGGCCTTTTCAAAATCGGCCGTTGACATGGAGTTTTCCATCGTTTCAAATTTGATTGGTGGTGATAAATAAGGTGTTTTCGTAAACGGTTCAAATAACAGACTGCTCTTTGAACAGCACTACAGGACTTAATGGATCAGGAAGATAAAGTGTGAACAATGGGGTTAATTTTTTGGTATCCGCGCTAGTATTTTCTTACCCAAGTTCTTCAGCGCTGGCGTGCCCTCTGGTGTGTGATATTCGAGTAAATACTGCAATTCTGGCCATAATTCGGGTATTTCCTTACAAATATCCACCAAAATATGGATCGAAAATGCTCTAATGGCTACGGCAGTTTTGGGGTTGTCTGCTAATAAAAAACAAGCTTCTGTACAGGAATCCAATAAGTCTTCAGGAATATCCGATTTCATCAAAATGCGTAAACTATTGCGGTGGACTGCATCGTGTACAGTATTGTTGTGGAGTATTGCTACCAATTGTGGCAGCCATGGCTGGAGTAATTCGGGGTGCTTATATCCCAAATCGCCTACTGCCCAAGCCACAAGTTCGGCCAGCCGTTGGTGTGGCCCAAAAAAAACGTCCATCAATGCAGCAATTTTATCTTTATCTGTACCTATCCATTGGAGCAGGTGCAAGATATGGGATTTGGAGCGACCAGCATTGAGCCATTCTATGATGGTGGGTTGGAGTAGGTTGGGGTTCATTTTTGTTGGGTTGAATGTGTAAAATTACGATATTTCAACATCCTACTAAAATGTTTTTGTAATAAGATGTTTTTTTGTTAGTTTCTAGTACTAGAAAGGCGAAGAACCTAGGATTGATTGATCGGATAGGTTCTAATCGGAATAATGTATATTAGATATTTTTTTGCATTTATCAAAATAGTACTTATATTTGCATAATGAAACTCAATTATATACTGAGACCAAGTTCAAAATAGTAATTAATTGTGTCCAGTTACTTAAGTATTTGGACACAATTAATTGCATTTTGAACTTGGTCTTTTCCGCCTATACATCCCCATTTTTTCGTTAGATAGTACCGCTATCTGCCTTAA
>JAYUKX010000139.1:0-9277 GCA_043764095.1 Chitinophagales bacterium | reverse complement strand
AATTTCGTTTGGCTCAAACAGTTTTTGGCTTCATCCGCCTCCACTCAAGCAAAACCTGCATTTTTCTAAGGCCGGTTTTGCCACACTTGGGGTACTGTACTTTATCTCAAATTTCAAAATAAATTACTAAAAATAAAAGTGTGCGGTTATGAATATTTGATCATTCAAATTGGTTGCTCCAAGAGCAACAGTAAGCAGGTCGGGAAAAAGCAGGAAAGGTTTATTTGGTTAATAATTGCCAAATAGTATCTTTTATACCACAAGATATAATTATAAAGTAGTTTTGTTGCAAAATTTATCTCATTTACTTCAACGCTCATCTTTGTATTTATCCTATGAAATATCTGTACCAACTTGCGTGCATACTAGGGTTTTTATTTCCCTGTTTACTTACTGCGCAACAGTCATTGGCGGTTCATTTTGCACACGGCACCGAATTATTTTCTGCTAATTTCAAAAGTGCAACCACAGCGCAAATACCTGAAAACGAAATAGTTAACGATCAATATATTCGTTATGTTCAAGTATCGCAAATCCCAACTGATGCACAACGCACAGCACTCGAACGCGATGGCATAACCTTTATACACTATATTGACTTTGGTGCATATTTGGTCGCTATACCTAGAAACTTCGACCTTGAAAAATTAGCCACTATTGGCGTGCGTAGCATTGTTGCGCCTGAAGTTGCTTGGAAAATCCACCAAAATTTGAAAGAACGACCTTTTGGAGATTGGGCTGTGAATGGCAATTTGGTTACTGTAGTTGTTCAGGTGTATGCGCATATTTCAATTGACCAAGGCGCAAGACTATTGGAGCAAAATGACATTAAAATTGTCCAAAAAGGCGTTGAAAATGGCTATATCCTAGTACAACTACCAGAAAGCAAAATAACAGAAATAGCGGCTTTGCCTTATGTTGAATGGCTCGAACTCACTCCACCACCCGCACAAAAAGAAGATACAAATGGCCGATCGTACCACCGCAGTAATTTGGTGGATAGCGATCATCCATTGGGCAAAAAATACAACGGAACAGGCGTAAGTACGTTGGTACGCGACGATGGAGCCTTGGGGCCGCATATCGACTATCAAGGACGCTTGTACAACCAACCCAATGTAGGTGCCCCTAATGCTGGCGGCCACGGTGACGGAGTTGGAGGTATTATTGGCGGCGCAGGGAATTTGGATGCGACTAAAAAAGGGATGGCAGCGGGCGCAGACGTGTATGTGCTAGACTATACCGCTTCGTTTCAGGATGCAACCATGTCATTGGTGCAGAATAAAAATGTAACCGTGACCAATAGTTCTTACTCCGATGGCTGTAATGGAGGCTATACAACAGGCACACAAACCGTTGATCAGCAGGTATTTAGTAATTCCAAACTCATGCACGTGTTTTCTGCGGGCAATTCCAATGGTTCTGATTGCGGCTATGGCGCGGGTGACCAATGGGGTAATATCACAGGCGGACATAAAATAGGTAAAAACGTTATTGCAACAGCCAATTTGGATGCCAATGGCTTGCTTGCTACGTCCTCCAGCCGCGGCCCGGTCAAAGATGGCCGACTCAAGCCCGATATTTCGGCGCACGGAGCGGGGCAAAACTCAACAGATACCGACAATACCTACCAAGTATTTGGGGGTACTTCGGCGGCATCGCCGGGGATTGCTGGTTGCGTCGCGCAGTTGACCAATGCCTATAAAACCATTAATAACACTGCACAAGCACCTTCAGCACTCCTCAAACTGGCATTACTCAATACCGCCAATGAGATAGGTAATATTGGCCCTGATTATAAGTATGGCTGGGGTCATGTAAATAATTACCGCGCATTGAGGGTGTTGGAGCAAAACCGTTACGCTTCCGGTACCGCTACTCAAAATAGTACCACCAACCTAAATGTAACAATTCCAGCAGGTACAGCACAAGCCAAACTGATGCTGTATTGGGTGGATCCCGCCGCTAGTACTTCCGCGGCAAAAGCACTGGTGAATGACCTTGATTTGACGGTAATTGGGCCTACAGGCACTACTTTCCGGCCTTGGAAACTCAATCCAGCACCCAATCCTGTTACTTTGGATGCGCCCGCAGGTGTTGGACGTGACTCCTTGAACAATGTGGAGCAGGTATCTATTACTAACCCAGTTGCTGGCGTTTACACGATCAGGGTAAAAGGATTTCAAGTACCGATGGGCCCGCAAAATTATTATCTCTGTTGGGAGTTTTTGGATAATGGCGTTCAATTGACGTATCCCGCTGGTGGCGAAGGATTTGTACCCGGCACCATCGAAAAAATCCGCTGGGACGCTTATGGCAATAGTACCACATTTGCCCTAAAATATAGCACCAATGGCGGTGCTTCTTATACCACCATCAATTCGGCGGTCAACGCCAATGTGCGTACCTTCGACTGGACGGTGCCTAATATTTCCAATGGCAATATAAAATTCGCTATTATTAGAGGTAGCAGCAGCGATACCACCGATTATCCCTTCACTATTGCACCTCAGCCCAGCAACTTAGTCGTTAGTCGTGTATGTCCCGACTCCGTTACGTTAACATGGAGCCCAGTGCCAGGAAACAATACGCTGCGGTACGATATTTTCCAATTGGGACAAAAATATATGGAACTCAAGGCGACCAGTACCGTCGGTGCTGATTTTATCCGTATCCCTATCGCCGATCCGTTACAGGAAATGTGGTTCAGTATCCGAGCTAGCCAGCCAGATGGTTTAACAGGACGACGTATCAATGCCATTAAGTGGCCGGGTGGGTTAAAAAACTGTGCTCAAGGCTACGATCTTGCCATTCTTGACGTACTCTCGCCCGCAGAATCCAATATTTTTTCCTGTGGCAGTTCCTCAAAACCTGTTACAATAAAGATACAAAACAATGGTCAATTAGCGGTGAGTAATGCCTTAATCAGTTACACTTTTGGCACACAGCAGCCTATCCAAAACGCCCTACCGATCATACAGCCCGGACAAATATTGTCTTTTACCTTTAATACGCCTTTGGTCTTGGATCAAAATGGCCAATTTGACCTAAAAGTTAGTATTTCAGGTATCAATGGCGAATTGTTGCTTTCCAACAATTCACTTACCCGTTCTTTTGAGTTGGTTACTGAAGCGTCTGATATGCCTTTCGCCGAAGGATTTGAAAATGCAAACGCATTACCTTTTGGTTGGCGTATTGTTAATCCCGACTCTTCCTATACGTGGTCGAGGTTCAGTAACTTCGTAAAGGGTAGCGATGGTCAAAATACACAGGCAATGTGGGTCGATCATTATTCGTATAATGATAGAGGGCAAGAAGATTATTTGACTTTGATTCCGATTGATTTGTCCAATTTTGAAGTACCCACACTGGAGTTTGATTATACCCACGCATCGTATGATAGTACTTATGTGGATCAATTAAGGGTAGAGGTTTTCCCCAATTGCAGTCCAACAGGTACACCCGACATTATTTGGGCAAAAAGCGATCCCGAACTGGCAGATACGGTGACAACCACCGAATATTACCCAACTTGGGCAGGCCAATGGAACAAAATTGCACTTTCGCTCGAAAACTACGTCGGTCAAAAGGTAATTATCCGCTTTAATGCAGTAAACGGTTTTGGGAATAGTACTTTTTTAGACAATATTAAACTTAAAAATTATACCCGTCCGGTGGCGAATTTTACAGCAAACCCTAATATTTGTGCTGGTTTTTCTACCGTTTTTCAGGCAAATCCAAGCCCTGGTGCCAATGATACTTATTCGTGGACATTCGGACAAGGCGCACAACCCGCTACTGCCACCGGCCCTGGCCCTCATACCGTTCAATATACCGCTGCCGGCAATGCCACACCACGCTTGATCGTTTCCAACAACCTTGGCTTGGACACCGTTGTGCAGCAAATTGCAGTAGGACTGCCGCCTGTTGCAGGATTTACGGCTTCCAGCACCAATGCAATCGCTAATTTTTCCAATACTACGACTACCAATGCAGGGGGCTTTGTTTGGAACTTCGGTGATGGTGCTAACAGTGACCTGCCCAATCCAACGCATACTTTCGCTACCGATGGTATTTATACGGTAACCTTAACAGCCACCAATGCTTGCGGAAACAGCACCAGTACACAAACACTTACCATCGTAACCCCGCCTACCGCTGGATTTACGGCTGCAAATAATACGCAAGGTTGCGCGCCGTTGTCAGTGAGTTATTCCAATGCCTCTACTACCAACGCTACAACCTTCAATTGGCAATTCCCCGGTGGTACACCCGCCAGTTCTACGATGGCCAATCCAACTGTTGTATATACTTCATCCGGAACCTATTCGGCCATGCTCACTGTATCCAATAGCGCAGGCAGCGATACCCAAACGCAAACCAACCTAGTGGTCGTTGATGATGTACCAACAGTAGGTTTTACGGCCAATTCCAACGATTTTTCGGCTGCTTTTAGCAATCAAACCACGAATGCGACGACCTATTTTTGGAACTTTGGCGATGGCAATACCAGTACGATGGTTTCGCCCGCGCACACGTACGCCGTGGACGGCAATTACGCTGTGGTTTTAACTGCCACCAATAATTGCGGTACAGTTACGGCCACTCGAACAGTGGTCATTACCACATCGCCAATAGCGGGTTTTTCGGCAAATGTCAATACAGGTTGTACGCCCTTTACGGTGCAATACAACAATGATGCCTCGGGCAATACAACGGGATGGGCATGGGAATTTCCGGGCGGAACACCTGCTACTTCCAATCAACCGAATCCAGTGGTTATTTACCAAACCCCCGGTTCTTACTCGGCAACACTGACGGCAAGCAACAGCATCGGCAATTCAGTAAAAACACAAACCGATTTTATCGTGGCTCAAACCGTTCCAATTACCGATTTTGACCTCACATTGAATGGCGCATTGGTCACGGCCACCAATACCACCCAAAACGGTACATCTTATCTTTGGGATTTTGGCGATGGCAGCACCAGCACCTTGGAGTCACCGACCCATACTTATGCCAGCGATGGTGTTTTCAATATAATTCTCGCATCTACGAACAATTGTGGGGTACAGCAATTGAGTCAAAATGTACTGATTGCCACACCGCCCACCGCCGGATTTACGGCTGCTAGTACTTCGGGTTGTGCGCCGCATACCGTTGTATTTACCCAAACTGCTTCCCCTAATGCGACTAGTTTTGCTTGGGAATTTCCGGGTGGCCAGCCAGCATTTTCCAACGAACCTAACCCAACTGTAATCTATCCTGATGCAGGAACGTATCCGGTTTCACTTAATGTCAGCAATAGTACAGGTAGTGATGTACTGGTGCAAAACGACCTGATTTCGGTCTCGACGGTCCCCACAACGGCTTTTTCGCAGGTAATTGATGGTCTTCGCGTTGAATTTACGAATACCAGTTCCAATGCACTGAGTTATCTATGGGATTTTGGCGATGGCAGCACCAGCAGCACCGATACCAATCCGATACACGATTATGCCAACGATGGTATTTATACCGTCACACTTATATCGACCAATGGTTGTGGCAGCACAACAACAACGACAACAATAACGATTAGCACACCTTTATTACTTGGATTTACAGCACTCAATACGAGTGGTTGTGTACCGCTAGTCGTCAGTTTCCAAAACCAATCCACACCGAATGCGATTAATCTTTTCTGGGAATTCCCGGGCGGTACGCCAAGTACATCTACGGAGCAAAGCCCCACGGTGTTTTACGAGAACATGGGTTTGTTTAATGTGATACTAAAAGCAACAAGCATATTTGGAGATAAAGCAGTGATCACTTCTTCCGATCACATCGCTGTTAATGATGTGCCTACCACTTCGTTTACCGTACAAACGGATGAATTGATGGCCACGTTCAGCAATACTGCTCAAAATGCGACCAGTTATTTGTGGGATTTTGGCGACGGAACAACCAGTACATTGCCCAATCCAACGCATAATTATTCAGTAGCCTCCACTTACCCCGTATCGTTGGAGGCTCAAAATGAATGTGGTACTACAACGTATTTATCCACAGTGACTTTGACCGTAGGAATTGGCGAAGCAAATGAATGGGCGGGTCATACAATGAGTTTATCGCCCAATCCAAACGATGGTCATTTCACCCTCCAAATAACTGGAACACCAACAGATTATTTATTCCTCGAACTGTATAATACTTTGGGGCAACTCATTCGGCGCGACCGCTCGGATTTCAGTACGGGCAATCTAGTACAGGATATGCACTATGGTAACTTGCCCGCAGGTGCGTATGCGCTGCGGGTGAGCGATGGCAGGTATGGTGCAGTGCGGCGGTTTGTGGTGCAACGATAGTAAGGGCGGGTAGCGCGCATTTTGCACTGTTTTTTTGAGGAATGGTGTAGGATGCGCGCTTGTTATTCATGCTGCCTTAAACTAGATGGGCGGGCTTCTATTTTAGACTCTACCAATTTATGAAGGAACTCAATAGGTAAACAGACTTTGACATGAAGATTTATAGTCAGCCCGATACCGTCGCTGGTATGGGTATATTTTTATACCGTCTGATTTCAGCAGTATTGCTATTTTTGATTTATTGCAAGTACGATGGTTTTTTATTTCAATATTTGATTAAAGAATTTTCAGTTTATAAGTTAATTCCTTTATCAGTAATTATGCTCGCAGTATGGGTTGTCATTCCAGCGTTTTACACGTATGTTTTTTATACAAATTTTATCTTGCATAACAATAGAACATTGGAATGCCTATCGTCTTTTTTTACTTATAAAAGGGTGATTACCTTACAATTAGATGAAATAGATTGCTTTAAAACACACCCTACTTTAAATAGAATCTCAATACTTATGAAAGATAAAAGAAAATATATATTTTGGTGTCTAAATCTTCATGAAGGTAACTATAACTATGTTAATCCTTCCTATTCAGAACTCATTGGTGATTTAATCGGTAATGGCGTAAAATTGGATACTACAGATTTTAAATCGTAGTTATGCGCCCTCCTTTGCTATCAAAGCAGCTTGCCCTGCGCATGTACGACCAACGCCTTAGCTGCGGGCACGTGACCGACCCTTACAAGCAGCACTGGTCGCCGTATTTGGCTATGTCGAATAATCCTGTTTCCTTTGTGGATCCGGATGGGGGCTGGGATGGCTGGTATGACCGGAATAGCGTTACTTATTTTGTAGATGGGGTACAAGTAGATGGCTGGGAATACGAAGGGTATTTCAAGAACAGCCCTCCGGAATCTACCCTCAGCATGAAGGGTATTTATGGATAAATTTGATTCTTATGAAAAATTACACTTCAATGTAACGGATTTCTCCAAATCTCAGTTCTCAAGATTTGACCCATCAAAAATATTAATACATAATAATTATACAAATTGGGAAATGCACACGATATTTTCTAATCCAAATTTGTTAGGGAAAACGACTTTTTACAAAAAAGTTAAGGATGGTTATGAAGAGATTGAAAATTATTCGCCACACTTTAAATTTTAATAGATGATATTCCAATCAAATAGAACTTTTAGAATTTGGGCTTACTCTGTAAGTCATGAATCTTTAGTAATAAGAAGTTTAATGACTTATGAGGATCAAGAAGATTATAATGAGCAAACAGATCATAATATTGATTTGGAGTTCTGGGGAGTTTCTTTCATTAACCTACCAAGTACTTTACCAAACCTTGGCGTAAAATTGGTAGAAATCATAAATTTGCCTGAATACATAAACAGAGAATGTTGCCAATATGATGAGAAAGCGTTCGAGATTACAGGAGAAGGGAAATCATTCTATGTTTTAGCATCTGGCTTGTTAATTGGAAAAAACAAATGGTTTCAAGGAGACAGGATTTTTGACATTGGTTTAAACTTGAAACATGACGAAATTATTGCGTTTATACCAGGGAAATAGATCCTGCTCGTACGAGCCTACGTCTCGTGCGAAGCATATCCGCAGGCTTCGCCAGTAAGCGTAGCCGGCTTAACCCAAAGCATAATCCTGCTGCGGTAGAGTCTTCCACACTCTACCGCAGCATCTCAAAAACCTGCGCTCGCACGCATCTGTAACGCGCTACGTACCGTCGGCTAGTCTTTGACTGATAATTAATATTTTGCTCGAAATTATTGTTCAAAATAAAAAAATATAATACATTTGTACAAACATTTTTAAAAACACCTGCATATATGCAAATTAACTATCTTTTTACAAAACTTTTTTGGGTATTTTTCGCCATTTTTTGGCTTACCAGCTGTGATGATAATAAAGAATGCACTGATCCGCTCAATGTAGATTGCCCGAATTATGATCCGTGTCTGACCTACCCCGCTTCATTTGCTGAATTTAAAATTATTGATTCTTTTACTTTTTCGTATCCATTTCAGGATATGGATCAGGGTTTTGAGTTTGATACAATCTCAACATACAATGATATTTGGTTTCGGGCATTACACCAATGTGATTCCTACGAATGGCAAATAGGGACAGACTCAAAGGTATTTACCAAAAAAGAATTTTCACTATATTTTGATGTGGGGGGAAATATTCCAGTAAGATTGATTACAACTCGGAAACCAGATAAAACGTGTGACCCCAACGATGATGGACGCGATACTTTTTATCGAAAATTTGTATTAAGAATTCCTTCCGAGTATCATCCTTTGTACGGTATATACAAAGGCCATAATACGGATACTCCAGCACAAGAATATAGCATAACAATAAAATCTCCTTTTCCCGAATGGGCGGAAGAAGGTCTATATGGTCTCCCAAATGCATGTACAAGCACGGTTGCATCGCCTATAAGATATGGTTACAAGTATTTTGTAGTAACCGATGAGTATATTAATTGTCTTGAAGTCAAAGGTGTAGGAAGATTAAGTAATGACAACAAAACAATTAATGTTGATTTTTCTTATACCACGAACCTTAGTACCAAAGAGCGGATTAGTAAAAAATTTATTGGGGTGAAGCAGTAGTAAGAATAAGCGTATTGTTGCTTAATTTTAATAAAAAAGGACTGATGAACCTAGAATTGTGGACGATTCCTTTTTATTTTTTTCATGCGCAACGTTATTTACTTTTGTTTTTTCTTTGACACACTTTTTAGAACACTCTCTAGGAGTTCATTAGAAAAGTTAATCCACGAAAATAAGACTAGATATCCTCACACTACTAGACATTTTTGAAAAGATGCGGAAAAAGTTAGATTTTTGTGTTTTCTCACGACATAATTATCTATGCTCTCTCCGCATTTGCGCAAAT
>JAYUKX010000138.1:0-34703 GCA_043764095.1 Chitinophagales bacterium | reverse complement strand
TGCAGCGCACCGTAACATTAAATTTAATATTGCGGTGCGCTGCACCTTCAACCATGATGTTGCCGATTTTGCTACAAATATTACGGTGCGCTGCACCTGAAATTTTTATAAGAAAGCCCTATATGCGATCAAAACTTGCTATAAAGATGTGTATAAACCGTAGCCCTATGGGAATTTGGGCAGCGGCTGAATGGTTACGAATTAAATTAATATTTATAACATTGATTAAAAATTACAAATAAAAAGTATGAAAAAAAGAGAAAAACTCGACATCATTCACAAGTACTACCCTATGGCTATCACTACCATTGATAGCGTAAACAGATTGATTGACTTTGTAGAGGAGCAATTGGATTTAGAGCCCTATAAAGTAATGATTGCTGATAGTATTTGTAGCGATGATGTCAATAGCATTCAATATCCAGCAAGGGCGCACGAGTTTTTAGGGCCTTTCAAAATGGGTGGTTTGGACGGATTTCCATTCACTGGATTAACCGGTATGGGCGCATTTGCAAGCCATGTACCCGATGATGGTGCTGTTTTTATCTATTATGGGCCTCATATTGGCATCTCAAAAACTGGTGTTATTGGCGAAATCCATAGGATTGGTCAAAGTAAACATACCGGCTGTTGTGGTGCCGCAAAAGGAGCATTGAACAAATTACTGAACGATCAAATTACTGCGGGTAATATCACAGAATTGGATTATCAAATGAATACAATTGAACAAATATTGTTGCATCAAAAAGATCGAATTCTTAACGCCGGCAATCATTTATTCGAAGCCACCGAGGTGATTTATGAGGCTATTGACCAACGGATCAATGAACTGGTAGCACTAACAGATTACAATTGCAAATACGTTATTTTAATAGGTGCTATTTTAATCAACAGTGATAGCGATATGGGTTCATTTACCTCCACCAAACGCTTTGATATTATTGACCTAGCTACCAATGTACGCACCAATTATTTGACACAATACCCATTATAAAATATGTTTACGAAACGCAATTACGGTTTTTGGATGACCTTTAATTGGTCTAAAATGCCCTTTATTTATGGATTTATTTACTCTGGTTTGGTAGGTATTTTGGTTTTTTTGGCTAAAAAACATTTTAATATTGATATTTCTGTGCCTTGGCAGCCTGTTAGTGTAGTCGGTATTGCGGTGGCGTTTTACCTAGGTTTTAAGAACAACGCAAGTTATGACCGAACTTGGGAGGCTCGGAAAATATGGGGAGGTATTGTGAATAGCAGCCGTACGTTTGGGGTAGCCGTACAAACATTTGTGGAAGGAGAAAACAGCGAGGCCATTAAAAAACAATTGATTTACAGGCATATTGCTTGGTTGAGTGCGTTGCGCTACCAACTCCGGCTGTCAAGAGAGTGGGAGCATACAGAAGAACGGGTGGTTGGGCAATATCAGCCTGTAACATCGGAGAAATTTTTTACCAATTTAGAAAAGGATTTATGTCAATATTTGGATAAAGCAGAGGTGGAAATACATTTAAAGAAAACAAATATTGCAACCCAAATCCTAAAAACACAAGCGACTTATTTGCAAGAGTTGAAAAATAAAAATTATTTTGACGATTTTAGGCACATGGAATTTCATAAACTCATTGGGCTGTTTTATGACGATCAAGGCAGGAGCGAACGGATTAAAAACTTTCCTTTCCCACGCCAGTATGCGTCTGCGGCACTTTGGCAAACGCTGATTTTTTCAGCATTGATTCCATTTGGACTGATCGATATTTTTACAGGCGGCAACGAAAATATGCATTGGATGGCCATGCCATTCTCTGCTTTAATTATTTGGGTATTCTTTTTAATGGAAAAAATTGGCGATTACTCCGAAAACCCATTTGAAGGGACTTATAATGATATTCCAATTACTTCCATTTCAAGGAGTATTGAAATAGATTTAAGGGAAATGTTGGGCGATGACAATATTCCGCCTGCCCTGAAAAGTGAACATGGTTTTTTGATGTAAGAAATAAATTTAAAATAAACAAACAACTATTTAGGTATATTTTGGTTAATCAACTAGAAACAAATAATATTTATCCATGAAAAAGAATATCATAGTTATTGGCATGGGCCAAGGTTTAAGCATGGGCATTGCGGAGCATTTTGGAAAAGAAGGATTTCATATTGGGATGATGAGCAGGAGCGCGGAAAAACTGGCTGATTTCCAAGCGCAATTAGCCGAAAAAGGCATTACCTCTGAATTTGTCGCCGCTGATGTGGCCGATACCGCTCAAATGATCGAGGCGATCCATACACTACAATCAAAAATGGGTACAATTGATGTGTTGCAATATAATGCAGTGGATTACCGCATGAATCCCTTAATGTCCGAAACTGCTGATACCTTGACGACGGGTTTTAGGATCAGTGTAGCCAATGCTTTGGCGGCAACACAAACACTATTACCTGATTTGAAATCGGTGAAAGGAGCCGTTTTATTGACTGGCGGCGGATCTGGTAATCACCCAAATCCAAATATGGCCTCCATTTCGTTGGGTAAAGCAGGGATTAGAAACTTAGCATTACAATTGAATGAAGTGCTAAAATCAGAAGGCGTTTATGTGGGAACATTGACAATTGGAGGTTGGATTCAGCCCGAAAGCGAAACGCATTCACCTAAAATTTTGGCTGAAAAATTCTGGGAATTGTACCAAAACAGAGATCAAGTAGAAGTAATTTATTAACGACAATAGTGGATTAATTTCCTACAAAAATAACACATACGTGAAAAAAATACTCAAAATTGTTGGCTTCCTGTTCCTGGCTTTGGTCATTGGCGTACTTATCTTCGGTTATTCGATCAATGAGAAAGTGCCGATTGGTATCGAAAGTCCCGAGGCAGATCAAATGGTGCAATCCATATATACCAACCTGAACAAAACGGCATGGGACAGTACCCAATGGGTGAAATGGAGTTTTCCCCGTGGGCATCATTACCTTTGGGACAAGCAAAACAACCGCGTACAAGTGAAATGGGACGATATTGAGGTGGTTTTAGACCTCAATACTCAAAAAGGGATCGTAAAAAAAGCAGGTATTATATTGTCTGGCGCAGATGCTGAAAAAGACAGTAAAAAAGCATATTCTATGTTCTGCAACGACAGTTTCTGGCTCACAGCACCCTTCAAACTCACCGATCCGAACACCACGCTCACGGTAGTTACCTTTCCTGATGGCCGCAAAGGCTTAAAAGTAAGCTATGGTAGTGGAGGCGTTACCCCGGGCGATAGTTATGTTTGGTTTTTGGATGAAAAAGGTCTCCCCACCAGTTTCAAAATGTGGGTATCCGTCATACCTGTAGGCGGTATCACTGCTACTTGGGACAATTGGGTGACGCTATCCACTGGTGCTAAATTGGCGGCTTCACACCTCATAGGTGGCAAAGTAGAAAGCATTGCCACCAATATAGAAGGTGGTATTGGTATGCCAAGTTTTTAATTTTTACCACGATTACTCGCTACGCAAAGATTTAACCGGATTGGCTAATGCCGCTCTCACCCCCTGCCCCCCAACAGTAAGAAAAGCCACTAAAACGGTAACTAAGCCAGTCAGCACAAACATCCACCATTGCAATTCGATACGATATGCAAAATCGGCCAGCCAAGTATTCATACCCCAATATGCCACCGGAGCAGCAATCAAAAATGCCACCCCGACCAAGCACAAAAATTCCCTCACCAAAAGCCCCGTAATACCACTCACACTAGCACCCAATACCTTACGGATACCAATTTCCTTGTTCCGTTGCTCCACAGTAAACGCCGATAAACCAAACAAACCAAGACAAGAAATCAATAACGCAATACACCCAAAGCCCTTAAACATCAACGTGGCGCGCTGCTCACTTCGGTACATATTATCGAAAGTATCGTCCATAAACGCATAATCCATCGGATACACACCATCAAATTGCTTCCAAACCGCCGATGCTCCAGCAATCGCCTGCGCAGCACCAGTACCCGTAGTTTTCACACAAATTACATCATTTCTCCTTGGATTTACATAAAAAATGGCCGGTTTAATCACTTGATGCAATGAAGAAAAATGAAAATCCTTTACTACTCCGATCACGCGCCCTTCGGTTTCCCAAAGTTTGAACCGCTTACCTACTGGATTATCAATCCCCATTTGAGCAGCAGCCGTTTCGTTCAGGATATAGGACGACGAATCTGTACCATTACCCGAAAAATCGCTGCCCGCCACCAAATCCATTTTAAAAAACGACATAAAACCTGGTACAATACCAATCGGCGATATTTTGATATGCTGATCCGCCGTTTTGCCCTCCCATTCGGCATCGCCCGTTGAAATACGCGTTTGCAAAATATTATCCGAAGTAGCCGTCACGTCAAGCACCCCAGCACTTCCTTTCAAGGCATGGATAAATGCCTCCCGATTGCGCATGGTATTTTCTGACAAATTGATCTGAAACACATTTTCGCGGTCGTAACCCAAATTTTTGGTTTGGATAAATTGCATTTGCCGACCAATCACAAACATCGCCAACAACAACGCAGAAGAGCATACAAATTGCAACACCACCAAACCCCTACGCAATAGCGCAGGACGATCATTCCTTTGATTGAACTGCGCCTTCATCACCCTCAACGGACTAAATGACGACAATACCAAGGCCGGATAAATCGCCGACAACAACAATGCTCCCACCAAAACACCCGCAATCAGCAAAGGAATACCCGGATGCTGCCAATCCAGTTGTAAGTTTTTATCTGAAATCTTATTGCAATACGGCAAAAAATTATAGGTCAATAGCACCGCCAAAACAGCAGCCATCAAAAAAACCACACAAGATTCGAGCATAAATTGCGCTATCAATTGAGCCCGACTAGCACCAATAGCCTTACGCATCCCTACCTCTTTGGCGCGTTTGGTGGCCTTGGCAGTGGCGAGGTTGATGTAATTGATACAAGCAATCAAGAGAATAAAAAAAGCCACCAAAGCAAATATATTGACCATTGCTGCCCCGCTATTATTACCATCGGCACCATAAAGATGTATTTTGGTAAAGGGTTGTAATTTGTAAAAACTACCCCGATCCATTTTGTTGTGCGCATGCGTAAGGTCGGTTAGTTTATGTTCTACGGCTGGGATATTTGCCCCAGCACGTAAGGTATAATACGTAGCATCATCGCAATTGCCCCAATCCCCTTCCCTACTCTTCCAATATTCATTGGGTTCAAAATGCGATTTAAGGTACGCGTAAGGTCGGATATAATCGTATTGAAATACAGTATTACGAGGAAAGTTATTCAAAATAGCACTCACCACAACTGGTTCATTATCAACAGATAACGACTGTCCAAGCATACTATTCAACGGCATAGCCGCACCAAAATACTTTTGGGCAAACGACACAGTAAGCACTACTGTACGTTCATCTCCAAATGGTTGC
The DNA here is from genome assembly GCA_043764095.1 of Chitinophagales bacterium. Taxonomy (GTDB): domain Bacteria; phylum Bacteroidota; class Bacteroidia; order Chitinophagales; family Saprospiraceae; genus M3007. The sequence continues at coordinate 29,257 of JAYUKX010000138.1, read as the reverse complement.
GCTGGATTACCAGCCAGCATATCTGTCTTGAATACCTGAAAAAAAGAAGTATCCGCAAATACGCCTCGTTTTTCGATATTGGACAGGCCAGCATGCTGTACCAATGCCGAACCTGCTGCTACCACCCGAACGGCTTTTTCAACTTCCGGTATTTCGCGCAGTGCATACGCGGCATGTGGCGCAGGACAGGTTTCGAGTGTCAACATCCTATCTGCCAATTTCATGTGTGCGCTTTCCCGATAAATCTGCTCCACATTCGGGTGAAATCCATCAAACGACAACTCATCCTGCACCCACATCAGAATCAACAAGGCCGTAGCCAAACCTATGGATAAGCCAACGATATGAAGTACCGTAAAAAAACGATTTTTATTCAGGTTGCGCAGCGCAATGGTAAAGTAATTAGGTAGCATGTATATCAACTATTTAAAAGCAAACAATAAACAAGGGCAATAGATACGCCATTTAATTAAAATACTCATAATCAATGTTTTACAATAAATATTTAGTAAAAACACGTCCGATGTTGGACGGGAAAATGTTCAATTTCGGACAATGTTAGAAATAGCGTATTGTAGATTGAAGCATGATTCAGATAGTTATATGGCTAATACATCATTTTGTCTTTAACCTGTTTTCTATAATATTTAGGCGCATAACGGTAAACTTTATGTCCGGGCACGAGGATGGACTTATGGTCATCAATAGTTACGCTACAACAAGAATCTATTAACCGTCTAAATATATTTTTTCATCTAAAAAAAGGTATAAAGTGAACACAAAAGTAATCCATTTTCCTACTTTTGCAGCAGATATTAAATCCTTTCACCGTAAACAGGACTCGTGTTTTTGAAAACGCCTATGTCCATTTATTTCTTATACCGTAAAAATTTATTCTACATGAAAAAAAACGAGATTACCGTAAGTGTAAAAATGTTTGAGGGCGCACCTCCAATCTCTTTTCAGTTTGCACGCCGGCACAGAGACAACCCAACACCTGCCGAGGCTATACTTTGGGATGCGCTGAAAAACAAACAATTATCAGGGTATAAATTCAGAAGAGAGCACCCTGTCAGCAACTATATTGTTGATTTTTATTGTCACAGCAAAAAAGTAACCGTAGAAGTGGACGGCGGCTATCATTTTACCCCGCACCAAAAAGCGTACGATGACTACCGCACCTCTGTCCTTAATGAATTAGGTATTACAGTAATCCGGTTCACCAATGAAGAAGTAATCAATAATTGCAAAGGGGTACTAGAGCAGATATTGGAAGTGTTGAATAAGGAATGAAGATGCTTGTAAATTCTCAATTTTAGATACTGGTTTGGAAGGGGTTTTGTGGTGGCTTCGCGGCTCGGAGCCCCCAGCCCCTGAAGGGGGGCTGATGGAGCAGGCTTCGCCGTTTGACGGGTTTTGGGTATATTTAACTTGTATATGAAGCAGGCTTCGCCGTTTGACGGGTTTTGGGTATATTTAACCTATATATGAAGCAGGCTTCGCCGTTTGACGGGTTTTGGGTATATTTAACCTATATCTGGAGCAGGCTTCGCCGTTTGATGGGGTTTGAGTATCTTTAACCTATACCTGGAGCAGGCTTCGCCGTTTGATGGGTTTTGAGTATATTTAACCTATATCTGGAGCGGGCTTCGCCGTTTGACGGGTTTTGAGTATATTTAACTTGTATATGAAGCAGGCTTCGCCGTTTGACGGGTTTTGGGTATATTTAACCTATATAAGGAGCGGGCTTTGCCGTTTGATGGGGTTTGAGTATATTTAACCTATATAAAGTAAATTATTCACTATCAAAAAATTATAAGGCGAAGCCCGCTCAATCAGCACCCCTTTAGGGGCTGGGGGCTCCGAGCCGCGAAGCACCACCCCCCCTATCAACAAAACCAATCTTTCTTTTACATCCAAAACTGAAGCAAAACGAACAGCATGATAAAGCGTAACATACACGACAAAACGAACAGCATGATAAAGCGAAATACAAAGCAAAACGTAAATTACTACACGTTAAACATACTATATATACATATATATCTTCAGCACTCACAACAAAAAAATCTACTTACTCTAGAACGACTTCATGCCGAAAAAGAACTTCGTCACTCACTCCGCAACGATTTTACAGGATTGGTCAAGGCAACCCTCAAACTCTGAAAACCTACTGTCAAAAAAGCAATCACCACCGCAACCGCTCCAACCAAAGCAAACATCCACCACTTCATATCTATGTGAAAAGCAAAATTAGCAAGCCATTTGTTCATAAAATAGTATGCGATGGGCGATGCAAGGACTAGGGCTATAAGTACCAGTTTTAAGAAGTCCTTGGCCAATAAACCTATAATACCAATAATAGAAGCACCCAGCACTTTTCGAATACCGATTTCCTTGGTCCGATTTACCGCAGCCAACGCTGCCAATCCAAACAAACCAAGACAAGCCAAAAATAGAGAAAGGCCGCCCGCAATCTTTACAACCCGACTCCAATGTTGCTCTGTTTTATAAAAATTGTCAATACCCGCCTCCAAAAACTGATAACGAAACGGAAGTTGTGGTTCAGCGGAAGCCCAAGCAGCCTGTAAGCCTTCAAGGGCAACCTTTGGATAGCCTTCTTTTAACCGAATTAAATAGGTCTCGCGCGGAAATGGGCTAAACATTTGGAGCATCATGGGTTGTACTTTATCGTGTAACGAACTGTAGTGATAATCCTTTACCACCCCAATCACAGTTGGATTCCTACTCGGATTTTCTTCGTTATAACCGCTCAATTTTTGTCCAAGTACATCGGCAAGCGTCCACCCAAAATTGTGCATGGCGGCCTCGTTGATCACCACAGAGGTCTGGGTATCCGCTACCATGCCCATTTCGAAATTACGCCCTACTAATAGCGATAAACCTAACGTGGATATATAATCTGTGTCAACGACATACTCATAAATTTCCGTCGGTTTACCTTTAAATTCAAACCCCGAGACAGAATGACCAGCCTCTGCACCTATTGACATTTCGACGCGGCTCATCGATAATATTTCAGGTATTTTTTGAAGATTTTCTCGAAAAACCAAATCGGTTCGTTCGGTATTATCTGTACCAAATATGCTCACCACTACCACATTTTCTTTTTGGAAACCAGGATCGGATTGCTGTAAATAGTCCAACTGCCGGAGTATGACCATCATACAAATGGCCAAACCAATGGATAGCGTAAATTGTACGGTGACAAGGCTACGTGTAAAGTTATTTTCGCCACCCAGTCGCGTTGTCTTCCTAAAAACATCAAGTGGGCGAAATCCTGAAAGTATAAATGCTGGATACATCCCGGCTAACAAACCAGACAATAATGCCGTCAGCGGCATTAACCAAAACAACTCTGGGTAAAGACTAAAACTAAAGACCAACTCTTTTCCTATCAACTCATTAAACATCGGTAAGGCCAATTGAGCCACTAAAAACCCAAAGAAAAGGGCTAAAAAACTCATCAATAATGCCTCAAAAAGGTACTGTCTTGCTAGTTGCCAGCGGCTTGCTCCCATTGTTTTTCGTACGCCGGTATCCATAGCACGACCAGCCGACCGACCAATGGCGAGGGTTGTAAAATTGATGCAAGCAATAAACAGCACCAAAAAACCAATGCCCAAAAGTAACCAAAAGTGTCTTGGGTCAACAGTCGTAATAGCAACTGAAACATCGTGTCGCACAGTACTAAGTGGCTGAAGCGCGTAACTAAATGGGGAATTTATACCTGTCCACCACCCTTTTTGTCTTGCGTTGGCTTCATCATTAGGGAAATGGCGGGCGTGAAACTTTTGCATCTCTTCTGGCTTATTGTGCAAATTTGAACCTTCGCGCAGCAGCACATAAGTAGGAAATGATACCCGCGACCAACGATCCAATTCGGCTGTACCGTATGGCGATGCTTGATACCGTACAAATGGCAGCAATATGCCAAAGCGTAGTGATGAGTTGATAGGAGGATTTTCAACAATTGCCGAAACAACAAAAGATTCGAACACCTCAAATACTTTTAACTGGAGGGTTTGCCCAACAGCATCGGTATATCCAAATAGTTTTTGGGCTGTTTTAAGGGTTAAAACCACCTCTTGAGGCTCATCCAAAGCGGTAGATATATTACCCTTGAGTACTTTGAAAGAGAAGATTTTTAAAAAATCGTTATCTACAAATTGTATCTCTTCCTCATACAAGCCTGTTGGCGACTGCACAAAGCCACTCCAATTGCGTATGCGTGAAAATGCTTCTATATCACCAAATTCATCTTTTAAAGCAGGGCCCAGCGGCATGGGTTGATAAGCTTCTTTTTGAGCAGCCTCGCCCCGAAAACCTGCCACACGCGTCCTCAAAACCCGAAAAATACGGTCTTTATTGGTATGAAAAAGGTCAAAACTCAATTCGTCTAATACATGCAAACCGATGAGCGCAAAACAAGATAAGCCCAAGGACAAGCCCAATACATTGAGTGCAGAAAATAGTGGCTGGCGGCGCAGATTGCGCAAAGCAATTTTAAAATGATTGAGCAAAGTTATATTTTTTATGTATTTTATTCATCAACCAACGTATGCTGTACTAAGGAATTAGACTTTCCAAAGTGCCACCTACTCACTCCGTAACGACTTCATTCCGAATAAAAATCGGGATTTCATCACTCTGAACGAAGTGACTTCACCGGATTGGCCAACGCAGCACTCAAACTCTGCGCTCCAGCCGTCACAATCGCCACCATAAAGGTCAAAACCAACGCCAAGCCAAAAATACCAACACCCATCGAAATATGAAAAGTGTATTCATTGAGCCAAGCACTCATCGCCCAGTAACCCAAGGGTACCGCTGCCAAAAAGGCCAGCACGATCAATCGAGCATATTCTTTGCCAAAAAGCCATAAAATACCCGCAATACTCGCGCCCAGTGTTTTGCGAATCCCAATTTCTTTGCGTTTGCGGGCAACCATAAACGCAGCCAAACCGTACAATCCCAAACAACCAATAAAAATAGCAATACCAGCAAATGCACGCACCAATTGCATGATAATCGTCTCCTGACTATAAAATTCAGCAATACGTTCGTCCATAAAATCGCGTTCAAAATAGAACTCCGGATAAATAGATGTCCATATTTTTTCGATAGAAGCCAACGCCGGTTTGGCATCTTTCAAATTCAACCGAATGGCGCATACATCAAAATTGGTCACATCCGTAGCCATCAATTGTGGTTGAATAGCACGGTGGAACGAGTAATTATGAAAGTTTTTTACCACGCCTACGACCGGGAACGGCACACCATCTATATACAATTTTTTGCCAATTATTTCTTCCGGCGATGCCATATTGAACCGCTTTACTACCTCCTCATTTACAATGTACTCTTTTACCGTATCCGAAGGCGATAGATTACGACCCGCTACAAGTTTAAGATCAAATGTTTCGAGGTATTGATCATCCAAAAACTTAAAATTGATCGTCCATTTTTCGTCCTCGGTGCGGCCCTCTAGTTTTACCCCCGTATTCCAATTGTTATTGGCAGCAGGCGGTTGCATACAAAGCGAAATTTTTTCAATACCCGGTACACTACTCAATTGTTGTTTCAAACTGTTGAATTTCGCAGGGTCATTTTTACCCGGTAAAGGCACTGTAACAATGCCCTCTTTTCGAAATCCAAGATCTGCATTTCGAGCGTATTGCATTTGAGCGGTCACCACAATAGCACCAATAATTAGTACCTGCGAAATTGCAAATTGCGTCCCTACCAACAAGCGGCGCAGTGTAAATCCACCTGCTTGGCGGCCATCCAATGCGCCTTTAAGTGATTCTGAAGGACGGAAACCCGACAATGCTAAACCTGGATAAGCACCTGCAAAAAACACTACGACGATCATTAATACACCCAAAAAACCATACAGCATGAGGTCGCGCCCAAAATCCATCGTAAGTCGAGTTTCGATCAAGGTATTCAATGCTGGTAATGTTATTTTGGCTAAAATCAAACCCAAAACCGTAGAAAAGGCAACAATCATACCTGTTTCCGACATGAATTGCCAAAAAATTTGACTCCGCGTGCCACCCATCGCCTTTCGCACACCTACCTCTCGTGCGCGATTGAGCGCCTGCGCAGTGGCCATATTTACAAAATTGACACAAGCCGTAAGGAGCAGGAATAACCCGATCATAGCTAATGTCCAAATATATTTTTTATTGGTGCCTGTACCGTAATCAGGATCAAAATGCGTGGTTGTTAATGGCACCGTATGGTACAGCAAATCGCGTACTTGTGGATGAAAATATTTATCCTTAAAACTGGTAAAAGCCGTTTCTAACTCTGCGGAAGTGTGGCCTTCTCTTAACTTGGTAAAACACTGTGTGCCGCCATGTATCCCACCCCAGTTGTTCAACATTCTTCTGGAATTGGTATCTGCTGCAATGGTTGCCCAAGAGCAATAGATTTCGTATTGCAAATCGGTATTTTCGGGAATGTCTTTCAATACACCCACTACCTGAAATTCCACGCTATTGTTTACCTTGAAGGTCTTACCAATTGGGTCATCCTTACCATAGTATTTTTGGGCAATGCGCTCACTTAACAAGGCCGTTTTAGGCTCTTCAAAACGCTCCATGCTGCCGTGCAAGAGTGGATAATTAAAAATATCGAAAAATGCAGGTTCTGCAAAGGCACGTGTATTTTCTTCTTTAAATTTAACAGGGGCTTCACCAGCCTTTTCAAGGGTAATTAACGAATTCTCTCGACTTGCTACCATAGCCGTTTTTTCCAAAAAAGCATATTCTTGCCGCAAAGCAGCACCCATTGGATACGGAACACTATTACCTTTATTAAAACCTTCGCCACGTGTTTCGGTGGTTATCATCACGATACGTTCCGTATTTTGATGGAATTTATCAAAACTAAAATGGTGCCGCACGACCATAAAAATCAATATGCAACAAGCAATACTAAGGCTAAGCCCTAAAGTATTGAGCATAGCATACGTACGGTGCTTGCTCAAATTGCGAAAGGCGATGGTAATATAATTTTGTATCATAATTTATTTTTTATTCGCTACGTAAAGATGCTACAGGGTTGCTCAATGCTGATTTTATGGATTGCCCAGCCACGGTTAAAAAAGCGATACCAAGTGCCGCCAATCCAGCTACAGCAAATATCCACCATTGTATATTAATATGGTAAACAAAATTCGCCAACCATTTTTGCATAAAATAATAGGCTACTGGTGCAGCAATAAAAACGGCCAGCACCACCAATTTTAAAAAATCTTTGGCCAATAGACTGGTAATCCCTAATACTGTTGCACCCAAAACCTTGCGAATGCCTATTTCTTTAACACGGCGCTCGGCCGCAAAGGCAGCAAGCCCAAACAGCCCCAAACAACCAATGACCAACGCCAACACCATAAATATACCCAAAACCGAAGCCATTTTTGTTTCTGAACGGTACAAATTAGCAAATGAAGCATCCAAAAAATCGTATTCAAAAGGTGCTCCCGGTACCGATGCAGCCCAAATGGCCGTAGCCTTGTCAATGGCCGTCTTTTCTGTACCTGGTTTCAAATGTACGGCCATATAAGAACCCCAAGTTTGGTAGGTTTTGGAGGATTCATGAAAAATGGCCACAGGTTCGATATTCATCCTAACAGATCCCACATGAAAATCCTTCATAATACCCACGACTTGAAACCGCTGGTTGCCATTGCCCGGGTAACGCATCCATTGCCCTAGGCCACCTTCCCAACCGATGGCCTTGATTGCCGCTTCGTTGACGATAACGGCGCAAGAATCTGCTGGCGAATTAGGCATAAAATTGCGCCCTTCTTTTATTTCAATACCAAGCGTAGGCACAAATTCGGAATCAGATAAATAGGACGATATGGGCAGGCTGGGTACAACTGGGTGGCTCTGCGTGCCTTGTTCCGGCTCATAAAAATCACCAAAACTACCTAATGAAGGAAAATAAGTAGAATGTGTAACATTTTGTACCTCTGGCAATTGTAACAATTGTTCGCGAAATGCCTGTTTTGCGGAAGAAGATTCCATCAACCGTAGATTTTCTATGACAAGAACATTTTCGCGTGACAATCCTGGCGACTGTTTTTGAGCGAAGTCCAATTGCTGGTACACCACAAAGGAGCATAACATAAGTGCCACCGAAACTGCAAATTGAAAAACGACTAAGCCACTCCTTACGCCTGCATGTCCTCCTTTAGCCGTAGAACTCGCCATTTTAAATATTTCAGAAGACCTAAATCCAGATAAATAAAAAGCAGGATATAAGCCACCTAAAAACGTAGTAAATAAGGGTAGTGCTATTACCAAACCCAGCAACTGCGGTGCAAAAAGATCGCTCACAGTCCAGGAATAACCTGTTAATTGATTAAAAAAAGGCAAAGCAGCAAAGGATACACCAAAGGCTAAAACCATAGCAGCAAAACTAAACAATAGTGCTTCGGAAAGAAACTGGCCTATCAAAGCACCCCTTTGAGAACCCAAAGCTTTGCGCACGCCCACTTCTCGTGCCCGTTGTACAGAACGCGCCGTACTTAGGTTCATAAAATTGACACAAGCCAATAGCAAAATAAGTGCGCCGACTATACCAAATAAACGAACTTGTTCCCCATCTCCGAGTGTTGTAAGCCTTGAATCAAGACCTGCTTGATTCAAGTGTAACGATAGTAATGGCAGTAATTTTAAATCGTAGCGATCGCCCCGCTTGAGGTTTTCTTCAAAATTTTGGCCAATGCGCTCGTATGCTGCCGGTGCATAATTGCGAACCATAGCAGGAAATTTGGCCTCCAAAGCCGCTAAATTGGTCGAAGTAGGCACCTGCCTCAAACGCGCCCAAGTATCCACTTGCAACCAAATCCAACTCCATGAAAACCGTTCCACGACCCTGAAATCTTGGATAGGCAACAAAAAACCAAACTGAACAGTTGAGCTAGCGGGCAAGTCTTTCACAACACCCGTGACATTAAATACACGATCATTCACTTCCAAGGACTGCCCTATGGCATCTTCTTGTCCAAAGTATTTTTGAGCCATTTTTTCGGTTAAAACGAGTGATCCTGGCTTACACAAAGCCGAATAACCCGCTCCAATGGCCATTGGAAAATCAAAAAGTGGCAAATATGAAGTATCGACCGCCAACGCATTATCTTCGTTAAAAACCAGTGGAGCATGCCCCGATTGGTTGCGTTTTACGACCACACTACCAAGGTGGAACGAACGAGCAGTCATTTCTATTTCCGGAAAATCGGCCAGCAAACGCGGGCCAACTGGTGGCGGTGTATTTGTGGTTTTAGCCGCTTCTTCACCCATTTTCAAATCCAGCGCAACGGCACAAATACGGTCGGCATTGGGTAAATATTGATCGTATGAGTTTTCGTGCCAAACGTATAAACCGATCAGCCAACAAGCAGATAAGCCAATACCCAATCCCGCAATATTAAGGAAAGAAAAAAAGGAGCGGCGGCGCATATTCCGCAAAGCAATTTTGAAATAATTGGTTAGCATAGCATAAATTTAAATAACCTGCCGCAATAGCGAGAACGCAAAAATCGCTACTCCGGCAGGCACAACCACTAAACATTCTAATTCGATATGATCTTACCAAATCATAATCATGGTAAATTAGGCAATCGGTATGCCACAACAAAAAGACATTGATTATCAATTACTTACATTATTATCCGCGTTCATTTTCGGACAATACAGCGCACGTTGACGGACATTTTGAGTTGATTGAATTTAATAAACATCATTTTTTTTCCTATGATTAGGAAAAAAAATTAAAAAAACCGTACTTTTGCTGCATTATTTTAAAAAATTGTTTTCACATGAAATCTACTATTTTTATTGCTATACTTTTGGCGGTAGTCGGAATATTTGCTACTGCTTCAAAATCAAATACTGATGTCAGCACCACTACAGGTGATGAATTGGTTTGGCATACTGACCTTATGAAGGCTCAGGACATATCAGTTACCACTAAAAAGCCTATTTTTGGTTTCTTTACAGGTAGCGATTGGTGCGGCTGGTGCCGTAAGATACAGGCAGATGTTTTTGCTAAAGACGAGTTCAAAAAATGGGCTAAGGAAAATGTAGTGCTATTGGAACTTGATTTTCCACGTAGCAAACAATTGCCGACCGAATTGGCGCAACAGAACCAAGGCTTACAGCAAGCCTTCAAGGTATCTGGTTATCCAACTATTTGGATGTTTTATCTTACAAAAGATACCACCAACAATCAATTGAATATTTCTGCCTTGGGTTCATTGGGTTACCCAGCGGGTTCAGAAACCGGCAAAGAGCAGGTAAAATTCTTGACCGATGCCAATGCAATATTGGCCAATGGCAAGAAATAATTGATCTCGTTATAGGAAAAAATGGCAAAAATGCGGTATCATTTACAGCATTTTTGCTATTTTTAACATCCAAACCAAACCCATTGATAACAAAAAGGCGAAAATGGGTGCTATGCCCCAAATAATAAAAAATCGCCTGACCTGTGGATTGTTAAATGTTGATTTCCAACCAATTTTATTTACACTGTGCGCCATAAATGCCATTGCGTTCAATTGAACCAATGAGGTAGGAATACCTTTTACCACCGACGCAAAAAGCAATAAAGTGGCCGTCACCAAAGAGATCATCATACCTGCTAATGGGCTAATCGGTATAATTTCCTTACCTGTATTACGCAACCCTCGGTACCCCAGCAATTCACTGCCAAAGGCAAAGCACGGCGCAATTACTAACACAGAAAGGATCATAAGTATGGTAAAATTTTGGGATTTAGGATCAACGCCCATTTCCAATACGGCCATCGACGTTACTGGCCCCGCAGCATTACCTACATTATTGGCACCAATAGAATAAGCCACATACAGACAACTGGCCAATACAAAAAAACTAAAAACAGAATTTTGGCCTGCCTCTCTAAAGTTTTTTGCCGCACCCGTACGAGAAAGAAATGGAATTAGTAGCTTGCCAGCAATCCATACAATAACAAAAGACACAATAGGTAAAATAAACCAAGTTGGAATAATTTCATAAATAAGTTTATCTAGATTGAGTTTACCAAGGCATAATGCAGCACCAGCAATGGCCATCACAGTTGCTTGACTGGTACTTTGTGGAATACCCAGTAAGTTGGCAATTAAAAGTGCCAAACTTACAGCACCAAGTATTACGGAAGTAGTACGCATCGTAAAGAACTCTTGCGCCAATATACCCTGACCAAGTGTAATGGAGACTTCTTTACCAGAAAAAACAGCACCTAATAGTACCATAAAGCCAAAAAGCATCGCAATTTGGTGTTTTTTGATCAAATTGGCACCATAAGCCGCCGCAAATGCAGGTGCAGTACCGCTCCCTCCCATATTAATGGCAAGAAACATGGCTAGAATAAAAGGTATTAGGATAAAGGTTAGCACAAATTTGAATTAGTATTTTAAAATGGACATCTATAACTATCGCTCAAAGATCGGTTAAATAGTTAGCTAATGAGTGCTATGTTCTAAAAAAATTTGGGAAGCATCGGCATTGCGCCAATTCTTCCCATAACGGATATAACTAACGTTTGATTGTTTATTTCTGTGGCAGCATTGTGCCAGTCGATGCATTGAGTAGCGGCAAAGCAACTGCCGGAAATGGTACTTGATGTGTAGTAGGTTCAAATATAGTTGGAATAGATTTTGCTACTGCATGTTCGCATTCAAAGTTTTGCCCGACCAAACGTGCAATGGTTTGTGCCGTTTGTTTTTGGTAAATTTGCATAGGAACACCGATCTCGCCACAAGCCTCAATACCAATTCCTGCAACCGCCATCCAAATTTCAGAACTACCTTGGATCAAACTGTGGTGGTGCTTCCAATGAAATGCCCCCCTTCCATGATCCGTAGTGATGACTAACGCACTTTTACCAGCGTATTTTTTGTCGTGTTGTATATGACCCCAAAGTGTCTTTAATATCTGATCAAATTGCCGAATGGCATCCAAATAACCGGCATAATTACCTTCATGTCCGTATTCATCCGTCTCTCCAAAGGCCAAATACAATACCTCCGGCTGTTGCTCTTCTAAATAGGTCTGTGCAATTTTCCAAGTTAGTGTATCGGGCCGCACCGATTGTTTCCATGGCTTTACGCTATGTAACTGCTGCACGTTAAGTTGGTCTTTTCCATGCAAGTCCTCTACGGTTTCAAAACCAGCATTAACCGAAAAACCAGCGCGTTCTTCATTTAAAATATAAGGAAACACATCCCATGAGCAAAACGCAGCCGTGTGTTTGGTTTTACTCAAAAATTCTAGGACATGGGTATTGGGATTCTTTATCTTTTTATTGCGATAAATGTGTTTATCATCACAAAAACCAGTGAGCAACTCTGAATAGCCCGGATAAGAAATACGGGTGGAATTAGCCACGTCCATAAAATTATGCTTATTCCTATTACCATATATCTGCCCATTTTGAACCAATGTTTTCCAAAAAAAAGGCATCAATAAAGAACGCCTTCTTTCTGGCTGAGGGTCATAGTATTGTTCTAAATAAAGATTAGGTTGCTGAATATTTTCTCGAATCAATAAACTATCGGCACCTTCAAATACCTCTTGCCAACGCAGGCCATCAATAGTAACGATAAAAATGTAATCGGCTTTTTGCGCTGACAAATTGGAGGTAAATTGGAAAAGGATTAAAAATAAAAAGTTGAGTTGATTTCTAGTCATGTAGCGTATTTGTTGTGGAGGGCGATTCCCAATTTTAATTGGAAAACCCCTTCTAAAATAACATGGTACAAAATTGCTATCATTTTAACCAAGGACATGACAAGAGAATATTAGGTTTTAATGAAGTTAACGTTAAGTACATATTTCCTAACAATTTAGTATTGATTATTTAACATTAGATTAAAAAGTCGAATACCAGAGCCGTATTAATTTTGCGCGCCTGATCGGGGCATTCCCAATCATTCATAATTTGCTAATTACAAATACTCAAAGCATAATGTATGCCTATGACAATTTTTAAAAAATTAAAATTTTGGCAATATTGGGAAGAGTGGCCCAAGGTATTGTTTTATGCGCCTATCAGTTTAGTCTGGGGTTGGTACTGCCTCCGCTGCCGCTCATTTTGGTTTTTTAGCAGCTCAAATCCTACGCTTACCTTGGGCGGATTTGAAGGAGAAGGAAAAAAGGAGATGTACGAACAATTACCGCTTGGCTCCTATCCCAATACTTTTTTTGTACAACCCAATCAGTCTTTTGAGTCCATCAAAACTAGGATTTTAGAACATAATTTATCACTACCTATTGCCGTAAAACCGGATGTTGGTATGGGTGGACTTTTGTTCCGAAAAATCGATAATCTAAATCAATTGAAACAATACCATAACGATTGCCCAGTAGATTATATGGTACAAGCATGGGTCGATTATCCTATCGAATTAGGTGTTTTTTATTGCCGCCATCCAGATTCGCACAAAGGGGAGATTATGGGAATTACTCAAAGAACGCCCATTGCGGTCGTGGGCAATGGACAATCCACGTTACTCGAACTCATGGAGCAACATCCGCGTGCGAAACCGCGCTTGGTGGCACTTAAAGTAACACATTCTATTGCATTGGATAGGGTAATTGAGGCCGGACAAACTTTTATGGTGACACATGTTGCCAACCGTAGCCAAGGCGCACAATTGCATAACCTACAAACAGAAATTGACGATAGCCTTAGAAAAATATTTGACGATTTGAGTCATTTTACGGGTGCGTTTTTTTACGGTCGTTACGATATAAAATGCAATTCATTGAGTGACTTAAAGGCGGGAAAAAACTATCAAATCCTAGAGTTTAATGGTGCTGGAGCCGCTCCCCATCACCTGTATCATTGCGGATTAACTTTGTGGCAAGCTTACGCAGAAATTATTCGGCATTGGCAATATCTGTTTGAAATCAGTAAAGCCAACCATAAAAAAGGCATCAACTACTGGCCTTTTTGGCGCGGGATTCAATTCCTTTGGCAATCTAAACGACACTTTAAACAACTAAAATTGTATGAATCAATATTATAAAACCTTCAAAACGATCTTTTTAATTAGTTTTTTAGGAACGCTTTCTCCTGGAATAATGACCATGGGTGTGCAGCAAGCCGTAATGGTAGGTGGCCAATATGCCGCTTTACAGTTCTCATTAGGTGCAGTTATGATTGAAATGCTCTTTATCGGACTAATGATTTATGCTACTTCGTGGTTCTATACACGCCAACATATATTTCGATATTTTGAATGGACATCATTTGGGATTCTGCTCGTGATCACTACGTCCGGTTTCTTAAAATTACTATATGGCACCACCACTACCGAATCTATACTGCCTATACACGAACCGTGGTTGCTTTCTGGTATTATATTGCGCTTGATTACGCCTACTTTTATTCCATTTTGGTTAGGATGGCACCTCACCCTCATGTCCACCAAAATTGCTACACCCAACCCTACTAGCAGGAACGTTAGTGCTTTTGCCGCAGGACTAGGTACTTTTAGTGTGCATTGTTTGTATTTATTACTTTTTTATCAAGCATCGGGTTATATCCCTATTTTACAAATGGCGGGCAGTTGGTTAATTCTTATTGTTTTACTGGTGAGCTTGTTGTGGATGGGGAGGAGGTTGCGATTGAGAGTTGTGCAGGCGTAGGCCGTTGTCGTTTCGGCTTCGCTCAACGACCAACGGCCTACTTTGCCACACTTGGGGATTTGTTGTTTTTACTTTAGATTTGTGTGTTTTTTCACTAAATTAGAATAAAATACAATACCCATCTGATCATACAGTAGGATTTGAGTGGCGTAGCCCTCTGGTCGTTTCGGCTTTGCTCAACGACCAGAGGGCTACTTTGCCACACTTTGGGATTGGTGTGTTTTTTCGTTATTTGGGTGATTGTTACACACCATAAAACTGACACCCACTACAATACCCATCTGATTATGCAGTAGGATTTGAGTGGCGTAGCACCCGGTCGTTGAGCGAAGCCGAAACGACGGGGGCTACGCCACGTCCCCTGCCCCCTCCAATTCATCCAAAACCTTCAAATTACCAAGCGTAAATCGTCTAAAATGCGACTCATTCCTACAAATAGATAGATCGTGAAGCCCAGCAAAATCGCCCCTCATCAAGGCTTCTTTTTTCTTTCTGCTCCACCCTTGCACCTGTTTTTCTCGATAAAAAGCCTTATCGATCCTATCATACTCTTCATAGTACAACAGCTCCACTGGTAAATGTTTACGTGTAAAATTAGAACCTTCTCCATTATAATGCTGGATAAGTCTGCGGTGTAAATTACGGGTACTGCCCGTATAGTACTGGCCATTGGCACAGCGTAAGATGTACATAAATCCTCCTAACATGGTAGATAAAATAAAAACTGGTAGATACGGTAAAATTGATAACTCATTTCGACGACACTCAAAACCCCAAGTGATCCTAACCACAGATTGGGCAGTAATATTGCGCGGTCGTTGAGCGAAGCCGAAACGACGCGCAATATTACTGCCTATCCAACAACCTACCAAAAAACTACTAAAAAAAAGTGGAATAGCAGCATTTCGCCACTGTTCCACTAAACCCAATTCTATTTACGTATGAAGCTAAAACTCTTAATAATCAAATCATTATATGACCTAAAGTTCTATCCACAATTTGTCATTAATATTATCATTAGTATTACCGAACTGGCGTTGTAATGCCGTTTGATAATTCGTCTTATTGTTATCGCGCTCGCTCGTTGGATATTGGAAACGACGAGGAATTACACCAGAATTACCCGTACCAGGACCACCCGCAGCAAAAGCAGGAATACCTGTACGTCTCCAAGTGAAATAGGATTCCATACCGCTGTGCATAAACAATGCGATATATTTTTGTTCCAAAATATTTGTCAGACTTTGAGCAGCACCGCTTACATATTTAATTTCCGAACGATTGATATAATTATTTACGACAGCAGCATCTGTAAAGCCATAAAAAGCCATAGAAGCCGTAATACCACGCTTATACCACTCAGCAGCATCACCAGATACCCAGCCGCGGTGGATCGCTTCTGCAATATTAAAACACATTTCAGGGTAACCCACTTGGATACAATTTTCTGCCGTGTAGCTGCTATAATAGCGCGCACGGTTGATCAAAGAATAACGGCCTGCTTGTACTTTAGTTGACATTTCGTCGATACTCTCATCAAATGGAGCACCTACATAAGCAGCAAAATCAGTGGCAGAAAGACCCAATGAGTCTATAGCATAAGATGTAGGTTCAGCAGTAACAAATACGCGTGGATCCTGCAAACGCGCCAACAAATTGACGTGTGTAGCAGAAAGATTATTGCGCAACGCGTCAAAACCAAAATTATCTGGATTTACAGGGTACTTATCCGTTACAGAATTGTACTTAAATTCCAAATTATCAGCCAAACCCGTTTGAATTGGGTATTTCGTAGGATCACCAAGGATTTTTGCGTACTCTTGCTGAATATTTAGGTCACTTTCACCCGATTTTTTAGATAATTGAGTCAATACGCGCAATTTGAACGTATTCACTGTTTTTTGCCATTTGCGCAAGTCGCCATCAAAATAAATATCGCCTTGTAAAGTGTTATCAGCCACCGCAATACGCGCTGCCAAATCGGTGTTCGCCTCATCCAACCACACCAAAATTTGTTTAAAAATATCCTTCTGTGAATCATACGCAGGAGCAATATTTTCTTGACCTTTCAAGGCTTCTTTCAAGGGCAAATCACCCACTTTCATCGTCATATCGTAGTAAAAATAAGCACGCAAAAACTTACCCAAAGCACTGTAAGCATTTACTGCTGGCAAATCAATACGAAGCGCTTCTTCTTCCATTTTTATTACATTTTTCAATGTTGTAAAACGAAGACCAGCAGCACCAGACCAATACTCATTATTGCCATAGTAGTTATAATTTACGCAGTAATACTGGCAATATTGAGACTCACTGTCCCAAGGTGCCGAATAGAGGTCACGTAATACACCACGCAATACCAACGATGGTGGCACTTGTGTAGAACGGTTTGGATCGGCCTCTAAATCATCAAATTTAGCACAAGAGGCTGCTGTTGCAATAAGCGCAACTATAGATAAAAAATATAAAATATTTTTCATAATAAAAATTTTATAATTATTTAGAAATTAATTAAAAAGTAAAAACTTAGCCCAGCGGTTTCGAGTCAAAAAAGAAGGCAAATTTTGGTCAGACGAGTCATTTTTTGAGTTCGATGCAGCGCATCGGATGAAAAAAATGGCGAATTTATACTGAGCCTGTCGAAGTAGTATGGCCAAAATTTGACCTTTTTTGACCGAAATGGGAGCGGGCTAAGTATTTACATTAATAGTTGAATAGGCTTTCACGAGCAACATACATGAAATCACTACGTGAAAACCTATTCTAATCAATTAAAAAGTGATATTTAAATTGATACCGTAACGCTTAGCTGTTGGTGATTGGATATCAGAACGGCCACCATTGCTGGAACTAAAGCCCGTACCGAGGTATTGATCCAAATCCACATCCTTTTTCTCAGCGAAATATAAAAGATTACGACCTACAAATGAAACGCTAGCTGAACGGATCAAACGGTTCTTCTCAAACCAAGTTTCTGGCATTTTGTACGTCAATGTCACCTCACGTAATTTCGTAAATGTACGCGACATCAAGTTACCCTCACCGGAGTTGTAGTAACGGCTGATATAATCTTGCAAGAATGTTTTTGTCGTATTTGACTTAAAAGACAACTTGTCGTAGTTCGTAATATTACCATATTGGTCATACTGAATGGCTACACCATTGTCCACATAAACACCTTCACCTACCCAGTTACCATTTTCCTGTGGTTTATCAAATTTACCATTTTTTTGGTTTACCCAATCTGCCAAACGAGCAGCACCCATTTCGCCTTCAATCGTCTCAATATTACGACCACCGCGGAAGGTTTGTTGTTGGATATAGTTGCGAATAACACCACCTACACGACCGTCAAATTGAATACCAAGGCTCAAATTTTTGTAAGAAACGCGGTTGTATGCAGCCCAAGACCAATCTGGATTGATATTACCCAAATACTGCGCTACTGGATTGTAAATTGGACGACCAGATGCATCATTTACGATTTGGCCATCGGTGGTACGTACAAATGCGCGATCGTAGTATTTATCCACACGATCACCTTTTTTGAAGAAACCATAGATAACATCCTGACCCTCGGGTAGTTCCATGTATGTAGTCTTGAAATTACTCCAGTTCAACAACACATCCCAACTAAAACCTTTTGGATCGCTGATCGGTTTAGCATCTAAAGAAACTTCAAAACCAGTGGTGCGTGTTTTTACAGCATTGATCAACTGTGAAGTATAACCAGATGTTTCAGAAATAGCTTGTTGGAAAATCTGTGGACCGTCAATATATTGAAAATAGTTCAAATCCAAACCCAAACGGTTCAAGAAAAATTTAGTTTCTATACCCGCTTCGTATGCTGTACGTGAACTAGGCAACAATCCAGAATTAACGATCTGATTGGTAAAGTTGGCACCAGGGCGGTTATCATACACCAATGGCGTAGAATATACCGATGCGTTAGAATAGGATGGGCCATCATAAGAAGACGAATAAGCCTGTCCATAACCTACTGGATAATTCGCTGCTGGTGTTACGCCAATCGTTGATTGTGTAAGTGCAGATTTAACATTAGCATAAGACCCACGGAATTTCAAGAAAGAAACTGGGCCCATTTTAGCCAATTCAGATACGACAAAACTACCAGATAATGATGGGTAGAAGAACGTATTGTTATCTTTTGGCAATGTGGACAAGTGATCAACACGACCTGTATGCGTTAAAAACAAGAAATTCTTGAAACCAAAATCAGCAGAGTAATAACCGCTTTGAACCAACATTTGAGAGCGGTAGTTAGCCGAGAACAATGGGTTGGCACTATTAGAGAAAGAGTACAAACCTGGCACGTTCAAATAGTTAGTAGAGGTAAAACTCGACTCGTAATTGAAGGTACGAATAGCACCACCCGCTAAGGCATTAATGCTAATATCTTCGGTTACTTTACGATCGAAGTTTAAATACACATCACTATTGCTCTCGAACAATGTACGCTTGTCTTCGCGGTAGTCACCACGGCCTTCCTCGCGACCATAAGAGGTAGCAGAGTAAGGAAACTTCTCATTGCGGTACAAATCATAAGTAGTAACAGCAGTACGTGCTTTTAGATCAAGACCCTTTGCTATCGACCACGTCAAACCTGTTTGGCCATAAACATCCGTTTTTTGGTGACCACGCAACCATTCTTTGGCTGTAAACCAAGGGTTGTTGTAGCGTTGGTATTCAGCATAAATTTGTTGAACACCTTCCTTACCGGGCTGCCAGTAATTCTTTAATTGGTCAATATCCCAGTCGGCACCACCCCAAATTACAATATTGTAAATCAATGAATTAGGGCCATAGTCAGCATCAGGAATATTATCCGTAAACTGACGGTTATAGTTGATATTGGCTTCTAATTTTACTTTTGGCGTGATTTTCAAACCTGTGTAAACATTAAAATTGGCCATATTCAATTGCGTATTGGGCACCATACCTTGTTGGTAATTGTATGATGTAGAATAGCGCATATCCAAGCGATCAGTGCTCGTCGTTACGTTAATATTATTGTTGGACAAAAATCCTGGACGAAGAAAACGAGTCAAGTTATTTGTACCACGTGCAGTCCATGGCGTACCCGTGCGTACACCTGTATTAGCATCCACAGGGCTATCGTATTGAGGAATCAACTGCCCCTCAAAACGTGGTCCCCATACATCATAGTCACCATCGTTCAAACCACCACCGCGGCCATCAACAAAGCTATAGCGACCGTGGTCACCAGGGCCATATTCGTCCTGTACTTTAGGAATAGCATTGAAACCTTGCTCAATCATTTGGCTTGTATTGAACTCCACGCGTACACCACGCTTGTCGGCTGTTCCTTTCTTAGTAGTGATCATAATAACACCACCTTGTGAACGGAATCCATACAACGCAGCAGCACCAGGGCCTTTCAATACGGTATAAGTCTCAATATCATCCGCGCTGATATTCCAAGTATCAGAATTGATCGGCACACCATCCACTACAAAAATAGGGCGTGAACCGCGCAAACTAATGTTTGGTGCACGCAACATTTCAGGAGAACCACCGATATTCAAACCTGCTACTTTACCCACCAAAGCATTAATGGCATTCGGTTCGCGGGCTTTGAGTAGATCATTTCCTTTTACGTCTTGTACAGCGTAACCAGTTTTGGCTTTATCGCGCTTAAAACCAAGCGCAGAAATAGTTACCTCTTTAATAAGGTTACTAGTAGCCAAAGCAACATTGATAACATTTTCATTACCCACTGTAATGGCTTGGTCATCAAAGCCAGTATAAGCAATGTTAATAACTTGACCAGCTTTAGCCTCAATAGCAAAATTACCTTGAGCATCGGTCGAAGTACCTACTGAAGTACCTTGTAATGAAACCGTAGCACCAACTAGTGGCTCTTTCGTTTCGGCATCAGAAATAGTACCTTTAATTAAGCGTTGCGCCATACCTGGAACGGATAGCAGCAGTAAAACAAGGGCAATAAATAGACCCTTGAAGGTGTAGCAATTAACCTTCATAGATAAAAATAGTAAAGATGAAAAAAATATTGGATTAATGAATTATTATAATCTAGCGTTTTGTTTTTTTAGTAGAAACCCAAGCGATACTAAGCGTAAATGCGTGGATCAATTTTGCACATAAAATAGCATTTTATTAAACTTTAGCAGCAATCGACAGCAATCAAAAAAGGATTAGTTATGGTATAGAAAAATATTTTATTTAGTTTTGTGTTGCTCAAAATAATTTACCTAACAACATTTAGTAATAACGCTGCAAAGGTAGCACAGCATTGATCGTACGATGGTCAATCTAAAATTATCACAGTGTAAAGTAATTGTTAAGCAACGTATTTCCTTGAAAAATAGAAAATCGAGTAAGCACCAACAAGGGCTACACCAACACCTCCATACACACACATTTGTAGAAAGAAAGCCTTCCAAGTCATGCTATTCTGACCAAAATTGCGCCAAAGCAACACTCCCACACTCCCTAAATACCCAAAAGAATCAGCGAGATACATCAAAAAACCGACGTTGCCTGTGATCTTAAATGAACCCATCATGCGGTCGAAAATGATGCCATTGAATATAATATAAGGTAGGATAATGGCCGTTCCAGACAAGATCATCCAAAACAACGCTGGTAAAAACCCATACTGAAATAATAACGTTGATCCAATGAGTACCAAACCAGATCCAATAATAATATAATGATAGATTTTAAATGCTGTAAAATTATTTTTAATCAAGGCCAATAACCCAACAATCAATAGTACAACCAATGCAATCGGCAATTCTGCCAACGTAAAAATAGCAGGTTGGTTGCCGAAGCCCAGTTCCTTCCAAATTTCCAACGCAAAATTGTCCCTGACATCCCGAATCACATTTAAAAATAAATAAACTAAAACCAAGGCAACAATTCCGGGCATAAACCTCCGCCAAAGCGCCAAACGTTCATCGCGTTGCATCGGTTGTCTTGTATTTCGAGCAACCTTATCCGCCTCTGATGGCTTAGGCAGATGCTCCAACAGCCAAATACAGACTAATAAAAGCGGAAAAAATAAAGTGCCGGTAGCAAATGGCATCCAAAACTCCGTAACCCCTTCCGATTCAATCATCCATCTACCTACTGTTTTTACAAAACCCGACGACAAGATAAAATTGACACACAACAAGGCGGCTAAGGCCTCCGTTACGCGTCGCCCCTCCAAATAACTAAACACAATACCCCAAGCCATTCCCAATGGCAAACCATTGATAAACATCAAAAACACACCAAATTGTGGCGGACAAACCGCTAAACCCAACAAACCCGCCAAACTAATTCCTGCCATCAGCAACAGTTTGCGCATACGTGTTTCAGGCGAAAGGGCCGAAATTTGGCTGATGCCCAAAAACTTGGAAGTGGCATAACCCAATACTTGCGCAATCACCAACGCAATTTTATAATCAACGCCAAAAAAATAAAAACCAGAAAAACCCGCCGCTGTAAATGGTTTACGAATGGCATACACACAACCATAAGCGGCAAAGGCCGTTAAGCCAGCAAATAACGTAAACGCCAGATCACTAGATTGTTTCAAGCGATCCTCCAAAACTTTGCTGCGAAAAAACATAAGGAATGAGATTTAAATAAAGGTACAGATTTGGGGAGACGATTTTGTCACTATTAAGGCATGAAGAGGGAGTTTAGTGGGGTTGGGGTAACGAAAAGAGGGGCAAAATAAGGCCGCCAAATTTGTTCCTTTATTTAAATCTCATTCCTAAAGAATAGAGGTTAAGGGGTCTTCAAAAGTCGAACAAACTCCTCTAAAGATGTTACAATATCTGTTGGATGAGCCGTTTGTAAGGTAACAGCATCTTGTGCGCCAGTAGTAATGCCCACAAACATACCACAACCAGCGTTTCTGCCCTCTTCAATATCCACGGTGGAATCACCTACTTTAGCGATATTTAGTGCATTTTTAATACCAAAATGATCCATTGCAACATAAATCATATCTGGCTCCGGCCTACTTCGGGTCACTTCGCTGGCGGTCACCAAAAGATCAAAATGCTGACCCTCTTCCCAATCCAATTGCCCTAATAAATGCTCTGCAACTGATCGTTTGTAACCAGTATTCAAAACTACTTTTATACCCTCTCCTCTCAGTTTGGAAAATGCTTTTTCAGCACCAGCCATAGGCAACGGGGTCAATTTCGCATAAGCTTCATCCAGCATTTTTTCAAAATTTTGAAAAATAAGATCAATCGTAATGCGATGTATGGTACCACCTTCCAAATGTTCCAAAATATCAATAATTGCCTGGCGTTTTTCCTTGCCTGCACCGTGTTTCAATACTGTATCTAGCGACAACTCATAACCCTCCTTCTCAATCGCCTTGTGTAAGGTTTTATACACCACATTTTGTTCATCGACTGTAGTGCCAGCCATATCAAAAACTACCATTTCTATCATAATCCAAGTGTATTTATATGTTCAGCAGCAAATCCTGCACTAGCGGTCATTCCTTTGCCGCCTATGCCTGTGAGTAAATGGATCTGCCCATCAATAGTGTGTTGAAAAATATCTTGATTTTTGCATTGGGTGTAAGTGCCCGCCCAAGCATCGGCCACATTCCAGTTTTGTAAATCAAAAATGGATTTAGCAGCTTCGAGCATTAAATCGTTGAGCGGGTATTTTATTGCTGTACCCAAAGTATCAGCCTCTTTTATATCCGCATATTCGTGCGAGTCACCTAGAATAATGGAACCATCCACCGCTTGTTTAAATAAAATATGAATACCCCAATCGGTGGCCAATGCATCGGGCAATGCCCTAGATTTTACTGCCGAATACGACGGACACTCCCTAAAACTCTCGTAACGGCGAATACTTCGGCCTGTTAAAATAGAACCCGGAATCTGTTGTCCAAGTTGCTGTTCTAAGCGCAACATTTGCAATTTAACCAGCACTAAATCGCTTTTTTCATAAATATCTGGGAATAGCGTCTTCATTTCATAACCATTGCAAATCAATACTTTATTGGCATAAAAAGTATCTTTATTACTGGTTTCTACTACACATTTTCCTAAACCAATATAAGCACCAATTGCCAAAGTATTGGGGAAATATTGAAGATTTCTATGCGCTACTAAATACGCCAGGATACGCCCAATAGCCACCCTCGGCTCTAAAGTGATTTCATCCGGAAAAAACAACCCACCTTTGCAATAGTCGCTCCTCAATCCGTCGTAACGCGACAAGCATTCCTTTGCAGTCCACAATTGAGAAGTATAGTCTTGATCTTTATTGATTTGAGCCAGTTCTTCGAGCAACAAAAGTTCGTCCTCGTCCGAAGCGATATAAACAGAACCATTCTGGCGCACCGAAATATCAAATTTGGATTGTATTTCCTTATAAATTTCAAGGCTGACGCGCCCGTACTGCTGCCATTTACGATCCATACCCGATGGTACTATTTGTCCAAAGTTTTGGACAGAAGAACCTTGTGGCGAACTATTGCGCTCCAATAATGCAACACGATAACCTTTCTCCAAGGCGTGATAAACATGAAAAGCACCTAAAACGCCGCCGCCAATGATAAGTAAATCAAATTGCTGTGCCATAATTGGTGGCAAAAGTACTTTCCACAATATGTTCAGCACCAAAACCCACTTTAAGTTAATGTGAAATTGGTATATTGGGCATGGCTATGCTGTACAGTGTTAAGTTTCCAACCCAAATGTAAACTTAACATTAAATAATTGTTAAGTTTAGTACCTTTGCCAAAATTTTCATTAAAAAATAGTTCTTATATGTCCAATCAACAGCAAACACAACCAGAAGAATCTACTCAGAAAGCATCAAATAACATTCAAAAATTGACCAAAAAACTTGAACAATCAGAAATTGCATCTGCTCAGGCATACCGCAATTACGAAGAAAAAGTAATGGAATACCGCCAAAAAGACAGTAATGCTGACGAAATAACGGCTTTACGCTTATTATCCAAGGCAAAAATCGCAAAAGCACAGTATAAAATCAAAAAAATTGAACTTAAACTGGCTAAAGTAGATTTAAAATTAGCGAAAAAAGCGGCCAAGAAAAATAAAAAGGCAAAAACATTAAGCAAAATGAGTGATGCCAAAATTGATAAAGTACCCGCTGCGGCTCAAACACCTAAAGCAACAAAAGCCCCTGCAAATTCAAAAGGGACAAAGGCGGCAACAAAATCTGCTCCAAAAGCAACAAAAGAGCCTAAAGTAAAAGTAGCAAAAGCACCCGTTGCAAAAGTGGCAAAAGCACCTGCTGCAAAAAAAAGCGTGGATAAGAAAAACGAGGAAATTAAATAAACACATTATACATAGTCTAAGTACTTTATAGGGCACATAAGCATCTATGAAGTACTTAGCAACTGCTGCATACGCGCTTCCATATAATATTCGTGTAAACCCTACATTAACTTTCTGTCTCCACCGTCATTTCGCTATTGACACTCCATTTATTTCCCGTATATTTGTAATGTAGTAAGGAACGATTCCGTAAAGGGGTTTGTTATACTACTTTAGCAATCATAATATTTTTTCAAAAAGAGACTTTTTGGCTCGCTTGTATTGAATTCAACGCAAGTAGCATAAGAAGTACAATTCGATCTGTTGAGACACTCAGTGTGATCGAAAAAAATCGGAAAGTTACTACGATGAAATGGAGAAAACTTAACGGACAGCGCATCGAAGCACCCCTACTGGAAGCAGTAGAAGAAACAATCATCAGAGAAACCGAAGCAGGTTTCAAACTCAAAGTTTGTATTGGTACCGATTCACAAGTTATTGGAGAGGACGTACACTTTGCAACCGTCATTGTATTTCTACGCGAAAAACGCGGTGGATTTATGTACATTTCTAACGACCGCGCAAATCGAAAAATGTCGATTCGCGAGCGTATGATCTTGGAAGTAGGTCGCTCAGTAGAAGTGGCTTATGAACTGTGTACACTACTAGATCTTTATGATGTGGCACTGGAAGTACACGCCGATATCAATACTGATCCGGCTTTTGAGAGTAATACAGCCCTGAAAGAGGCCATGGGTTATATCCTAAGCATGGGTTTTGTATTCAAAGCAAAACCAGATGCATTTGCGTCTTCATGCTGCGCGGATAAAGTAATTTAGAGGAGAGGGGGGTTGTGCAAATATTCAACTATCTCCAAGTGTTCCATAAACGGAATTTGACTATTGTCGGGGCGATACCCCCATAGGTTGGTAGGTGTAAGGTATTACTGCAAGGTTAGCCGTTTGTAACCGTTACTTAGCCGTTAGTTAACCGTTACAAACGGCTAAGTTTTTAAAGCGTTGTTTATCAAGTTTTTACGGTACACCTTTATGCTGTAAAAAAGGGAAAGTATATATATTTGATCCATCGGTTGTGGTGGTGTACTACGCACTTTTCCTAAAAAGTCAGTGATCTGAGTCGTATTCAAAATCTATCTGCGGCATGTAAGTAGCCCAAACACATAATATGTATTGCCCAAACCGCAACAAAACGAAATAAAAAATTAATTTGTTAATGCCCTCGCATATATGAAATATATCACCGTATCTTTACGAGGTGCAAAAATGGTTTACCATTATTTCCAAATTACAATGACCACTTTATACGCTTTCCCCACTTACATTTCATTAACATTCGTTGCGTGTTTTACATGTTCGAACGGGTTGGTTTGTTGTGTTTGCGACAATGTAAGTGGTAGTGACAAAGCGGGTTTTCACGCAATAGAGGGGTATTGGGAGGGGGTGACGGCAAACCATAGATGGGCGTAACTAAAAAAACGAAATAAAATAAATAAATACAATATGAAACGATTTTTGCTAATTTTTTTACTTCTCGTTTTGGTTGGTTGTCAAAATCAAAATGAAAAACCCTTCCAAACGCAGGGTATAAAAAACATACCGCAAGTGTCGTTGGTTGATACGCTCGTTACCAAAGACGAATATTTCAATAAGGCGTACAATGAAATAGCCCATATGCTCAAAGGCAATCTGCCATTGGATTTCAAAAGGGCAGTATTTCTTACGGAATGGTCGTACTTGCAAGGAAATTTGGACTATGAAAAATATTGCAAAGATATTTCAGCAACGGTCAATACCTTGAAAGGGTTCATAGAGGAAAGAGGCGTTGGGCAGTACAAAACGGCAGGAAATTTTGCTCTTTATGAGTATTTTACTCGACCAAGCAAGTTGAACGAGAATATTCCATTCACCTATGATTTCAATGATTTTACGGGGAGAAAAGACTGGCGGCAAACATTTGTCTCAAAACTTATGGATACACAC
Source organism: Chitinophagales bacterium (assembly GCA_043764095.1). Taxonomy (GTDB): domain Bacteria; phylum Bacteroidota; class Bacteroidia; order Chitinophagales; family Saprospiraceae; genus M3007. The sequence goes on along the minus strand of JAYUKX010000138.1, from coordinate 2,224 downwards.
AAAGGCAACTGCCGTTCTTTGCCATATTACTACAAAATATTGGCAGATGAAATGAACACGGAAGCATTTTTGGCAATTGCTCCAAACCATATTTACATTAAGCACCTCGACGAAGATGATAAATGGGTAAATGTTGAACTGACTAATGGGCATTTTTCATCTGATGCTTGGATGATTTCATCGAGTGGGATGTCGGCAGAAGCAATCCAAAATGGGATTTACATGGAGGCATTAGACTTGAAAAAATCAGTAGCCTACTGCCTGACGGAACTTGCAATAGGTTATCAGAGGAAGTACGGTTATGAAGAGTTTGGGCTTTTATGTTGCAACAAGACGCTTGAATATTTCCCCAAAAGCATTCACTCGTTGATGCAAAAGCATAATACCATGCAAACAATTGGAATAAGGGAAAACGAAAAATTTATCGGCAAAACGCCAACCCTCGAAATGGTTGCCAGACATGCCGAATTCAAAAAAAATGAGGCACTTATCGAGAGTTTGGGCTATCGAGAGTTGCCGCCTGATAAATACGAACAGTGGTTGAAATCAATGGAACAGGAAAAAACGAAACAAATATCCAATCAAACTTTAACATCTGTAAAATGAAAAAGGCATTTCTCATTATTATATCATTTGCTGCCATTTGTGTCGCTATCTGGTTTCAAGTAAGCCTTTCACAAAGAAAAAAACCTTTGGACTTTGGCAACCCAGAAAACAAGTTTAGGAATGCAGAGCAAAAAAATTTGAGCCCTTACGCCATGTTTGGGGATAGCAGCATTGTTTTATTGACCGATCAGGAGCGGCAAAACAAACAATTCGTCGAAATAATCAACTCTGATAAAAAATCGAAAATACATAAAATCGAATTTGACCAAAAGCATGGACAAGTTCGCTTATTTAGTAAAGACGGAAACCTTTTGTCAGAAGCATTGCTCGACCCTGAAAGCATTGCAAGGTTTTTGTCAATTGACCCAAGGGCCGACAAATATCTTGGCTGGTCGCCTTACAACTATGTCATGGGTAATCCTATCAGAAATACTGACCCAAGGGGCGATACCGTAAGAGTTTCAGGTTCTGAAAGTGCAAATAATAGATTTAATGGTATAGTAAATAGAGGCTTGGATGGATATTACACTTCTTCGATTGGTGCAGATGGTACATTTGCTTTGACTTCAACAGGGAAAGAAGGTGCTTTAAACAAACAACAGGAAGCGTTTTTCAAAATTTTGTCAAGAGCAATGGATGCAAAAGAAATAACAAACTTAAACGTTTTTGACCATGCTGACAAAGAATCGCACGGTGTCAGAATCGGCGACGCTTCCATTCATGGTATTGATGTTCAAGATATTGAACAATTTGGAAGTGCTGGATTCATCAAGGAATCAGGGGTATTAGCGCATGAAGTACATGAAAACTACTTGGTTCAAGCAAGAGGAACATCCTTAATCAACGCTCATAATCAAGCCGCAAGCGTTGAGAGTCTCATACATGGCTACAATACGACAGGTGGAGTATTTAATGAAAGTCTTACGAATCTCCAAATTCCTGTAACAAATCCTACTACTGGTGAAAATGTTACAACAGTTGGCGTAACATTCAAAAATGGAAATATTAAAAAAATAAAAGGAAACTGACATGAAAATCATCGCTACAATTTTATTGATGTTTTGCATTTTTAAAACATCTGCCCAAGTATTGACACATTCCGAAAAAGTGGATTCCTTTTTTGTTAACAATTTTGATTCAATTAAAAATTATTTGAAAAATAGAGAAAGGGTTTTGTCTTCAAATAATTTAGACTTTGTGAACCTCATTACACAATTATCAGGAATTTCACCTACAATCCAATACGGAATAGCAGTAAATAGTAAGCAATACAAAGAATGGAAGATATGGTATAAATGCTACAAAAACAAAATCAATTGGCAAATTCATATTGTTGAAGGTATGAAACTTATAAAAACTGGTATGCCCAATGAAGAAAGAGAGAAGGAGGTTTATATAGAAAAATTATCAAAACTTAAAATCCAATAAGCAATAAAAACGCCCATCAATGCATCTACGCCAACCCGCCCCAAAGCCAACCCGCAAAGCCAACGCAGGGGCGGGTATGCGTAGATGCTCACGATAGCAGCAACCAGAAATAAATAAAAATGCTATCGGTGGGCAACCTGAAAACCACCAATCAAAAGAAGTAGGGCGTAAATCTTCGTACGCAATCGAA
>JAYUKX010000137.1:0-9316 GCA_043764095.1 Chitinophagales bacterium | reverse complement strand
TCATACGATGACTCGGAGTCATCGTATGAGTAGGAAAAATCAGGAATTTGCTGAAAAATTAAGTTCTGTAATGATGCTAATTTTATAAAAATTACCTTAATAAAGGCGGCTGGATAGTTGCAAAAAACATTAGTCCTGTATTAGAAAAATGCTATCTATACCCGACGCAATTTACGGCACACAAATCCGCCTCAAATCCGCGCTATCCCCATAAAAAACATTAAAATCTACTTTTTCGTTAATGCCATTTACCCGGCCTTCGTCGCTATGTTGCCAAAAATGCCAATTCGCATCATCGGGCAATGAGAGTTCGTCCACGTGATAATGAGCAATCCAAAGAATATAAGGTTTAAAGTCAGGTTCATCGGCAAAATACCGTTTATAAAAATCGCGATTGGTATAAAGAATTGGTTTCACGCCGTAGTGTTGTTCCAATATATCCATAAATGTCTTGGTGCCTTTACGAATTTGCTCCGCCGACATACCATTGGATTCCTCCACATCCACTACTGGCGGTAGATCGCCAGAGCGAAGTTGTACCACACGCATAAAATTGACCGCTTGCAGTTTTGGATTGACTTGTGGCAGGTAAAAGTGGTATGCGCCGCGGATTAATCCACTTTTTTTAGCATTCTCCCAATTACCACCATATCGTTTATCGCTTTGCCACGACCCCTCGGTAGCCTTCATAAAAGCAAACGAAAAGCGGATATTGCCCACTTTCATCGCTTTTACCCGTTGCCAGTCGATACGGCTCTGCCATTTACTCACATCAATACCATGAATTGTGTAATTACCCGGAATCCGGATATCAAAATGCTTGTATTCCTTGTAATGAATGGGGTATTCAAAAAGGGAGAACGTGTAATACCGCAAAGTTGGGCTCAACCAAAGCAATAAAGCAAACAATACGGATGCTACCACCAATAACCGTTTTTGTCGCCTGTTGAGCCATCGCTTTCCTGTTAAAGCCATACTTTATTCCCCTTTGAAGGTTGGTTTTCTTTTTTGCAAAAATGCATCTACACCTTCTTTATAATCGGCTGTACTACCTGCTTTAGTTTGTAAAACATCTTCAACGGCCAATTGATTTTCGAAAGTATTGGCGAAACTCGAATTTAACGCACGTTTGGTCAATCCAAGGCCACGTGTGGGCATTTGAGCCAAAGTAAAAGCAATTTTTTGGCTTTCTTCCACAAATACCTCATCCGGGAAGGTTTTCCAAATCATACCCATCGCCTCCGCTTCTGTTGCTGTAATTTTATCCGACAACATCATCAAAGCGGTAGCACGTTGTAAACCCACCAAACGGGGCAACGTCCAAGTACCACCAGAATCGGGAATCAGGCCAATTTTGGAAAATGCCTGCGTAAAAGTGGCCGATGCAGTAGCCACTGTAATATCGCAAGCAAGTGCTATATTGGCTCCGGCACCGGCGGCTACGCCATTTACGGCGCAAACCACTGGTTTTTCGATGGTGCGAATGAGTTGAACCAAAGGATTGTAGCCGCTAGACAATATTTCGGTCAAACTAGGGCCATTGGGATCTACAATTTCACCCAAATCTTGCCCTGCACAAAATGCGCGTCCTATTGCAGTGATATAAATGGCACGCACCTCCTGATCCTTTGCACAAGTGGATAATGCAGTGATCACTTCTTCGCGCATGGCTTGGTTCATGGAATTGAACACTTCTGGACGGTTGAAGGTGATAAAACCGACGTTTTGCTTTATTTCAAAAATAATATTGCTCATGATAATGGATTAGGAATCTGCTACTAATTGCCGCAAAGGTATCATTTTGTTTGATTTTTTCTACACACGGTTCGTTACCTTTGCGGCTGCAATGTCAAGTTTTGAAAAAACAATAATAGGCAATAATATCCAAGAAGCTGCTCAATGGCTCACTTCGGGGCATTGTGTGGCCATTCCTACCGAAACAGTGTACGGACTCGCGGCAAATGCCCTCGATCCGGCTGTAGTAGTACAGATTTTTGAAGTAAAAAACCGCCCCGCTTTTGATCCTTTAATTGTTCATTTGCCAAACATAGATCATGTAGCAAGATATACAACGGAATTCCCCTTGCCCCTGCGCGCTTTAGCAGAGCGTTTTTGGCCGGGGCCATTGACCATTTTACTGCCTAAAAAGGAGATTATACCCGATTTGGTCACTTCTGGGTTGCCTCGTGTGGCATTGCGCGTACCTGCGCATCCGCTCGCACACGAGTTGTTGCTCCACTTGCCCTTCCCGCTAGCAGCACCGAGTGCTAACCCATTTGGGTATATCAGCCCAACCACTGCCCAACATGTAGCCGACCAGTTATTCGGCAAAATTCCGTATATCCTCGATGGCGGGCCCTGTTCTATTGGTGTAGAAAGCACTATTGTAGGTTGGGAAAATGGGAAAATAGTAGTTTACAGGTTAGGTGGGATGTCCATTGAAGATATTGAAAATGTGGCCGGATCAGTAGAAATTATGCTCAACCAGAGTAGTAACCCCGCCGCTCCGGGTATGCTAAAATCGCATTATGCGCCGCGCAAGCCTTTGTATTTGAATTATTTAGAAGAAAACATCGAACGTTTTAAGTACCAACGTATTGGTTTGCTCACGTTTCAAACATATCCCGAAACCACCATTGCAGCGGCGCAAATCGCGTTATCACCAAATGGTTCGCTGATAGAGGCCGCTCAACACCTTTTTGCCGCGCTTCGAGCATTGGATAATGCCGATATTGACCTTATTCTTGCCGAAACAATGCCCGACCAAGGTTTGGGCAAAGCCATCAATGATCGCCTACGCCGTGCCGCTGCTCCCGAAAATGACTAAAAAAGCAGCCCATATCGAGAAAGGAAAAGCAGGCGAACAACTTGCAGCGGAATATCTTACAGGTAAAGGCTACCATATTGTAGTACAAAACTTTCGAGCAGGAAAGGGCGAAATAGACCTGATTGGATGGTGGGGCGATAAATTACTGGTGTTTTTTGAAGTAAAAACCCGAAATGACGATAGTTTTGGTGGCCCAGAAGAGGCCATTACCGTAAAAAAACAAAAACTACTCATCAATACAGCCGGCGTTTATATGGAACAAATCGGTTACGATTGGGAAGTCCGCTTTGATGTTGTGGCGATTATCCTAAAAAAGAGTACTATTGTAGAAATTAGACACCACGAAGATGCTTTTTTTTGGTATTGAGTATGTCCTAATACTTTAGGAATCTGATTTTTAACGATTGGAGCAACACGTTAAACGGTTAAATGCGCTCATATTTCAAGGGCATTAAGTTTGAACTATTCTTAATTACACAAACGTTTGGGTTAATGTCCAAAATAGGCAAGTTTTTTTGCTTTATATACCCATTTATGCACTACATTTGCGGCTCAAATATTAATTCACAAAAAAATAATAGCCTGTAACCAATGAGTAAAGTTACTGTAGTAGGCGCCGGAAACGTAGGCGCAACTTGTGCCAATGTTCTGGCACACTCGGATGTTTTTAACGAAGTGGTATTGATTGATATCGCCGGGGATTTAGCCAAAGGAAAGGCATTGGATATTTGGCAACAAGCACCCATTGACGGATATTCTACACGCATGACAGGCGGTTCCGATTACGCCCTTACTGCTGGTTCTGATATTGTAATTATTACGGCAGGTGTACCCCGCAAACCGGGTATGAGCCGCGATGATCTTATCTCAACTAATGCTAAAATCGTAGTTTCTGTAACAAAAAATATTTTACAGCACACCAAAAACCCAATTATCATTGTCGTTTCTAATCCCTTGGATGTGATGACTTATGCTGCTTGGAAGGCTTCTGGTTTAAGCGAGAAGCGCGTATTTGGTATGGCAGGTGTATTGGACACAGCACGTTACCGCGCGTTTTTGGCCGAAGAAATTGGTTGTTCTCCAAAAGATATTGCAGCGATCTTAATGGGTGGCCACGGCGATACCATGGTACCACTACCACGTTACACTACTGTTAGTGGTATTCCTGTAACAGAATTGGTAAAAAAGGAAAAATTGGATGCCATCATCGAACGCACCAAATTTGGCGGCGGTGAATTGGTTAACCTTATGGGTACTTCTGCTTGGTATGCGCCAGGCGCAGCAGCGGCTCAAATGGCTATTTCTATCCAAAGGGACGAAAACCGCATTTTCCCTTGCTGTATCCGCCTCAAAGGTGAATACAAAATCAAGGATATTTTTGTAGGTACTCCCGTGAAACTAAACAAAAAAGGGATTGGCGAAGTCATCAAATTACGCTTGAAAAAAGATGAATTAGACCTACTACATGGCTCTGCCAATGCAGTAAAAGAAATTATGGATGCCCTCGATGGCATGGGGGTATTGTAGTAAATTGGGGTTGGATAAAAACCGATTGATCTTTAAAAATTTGTATCCTATTTTTTTAAAGCATTCGTTTTTATCCAACCACTTTTCACCAATATTATAAATAAAGATGTCTTTAAATACAAACAGTAACAATACTATTCCTTTTTGGGCCGATTTCCCTACTTCCACAGGATCTACATTGTCTGAAATAGCAGACCAAAAGCCTGTATTACTTGTTTTTTTACGCCATTTTGGATGTTCCTTTTGCCGAGAAGCCATTTCTGATATTTCAAAAAGAAAAAAAGATCTCGACAAAGAAGGTATTGCCGTAATTATGGTACATATGGCTAACGACGAAAAAACGGCCGTTTCCTTTTTTAAAAAATATAAATTATGGCCTGTGACTCATATCCTTGATCCTGAAAAGCAATATTATACCGCTTTCGGATTAGGACGTGGCACGCCGCAACAATTGTTTGGGCTGATGAACTGGATTCGTGGTTTCCAAGCAGGAATCGTGGAAGGACATGGGTTTGCGTATCACGGCGAAGAAATGGGCGATGGCTTTCAAATGCCAGGCGTATTTATGCTCTACAAAGGTAAAATTGAATCCTCTTTTATCCATCAAAATGCTTGGGATCGACCTGATTATGAGCAAATTGTGAATACATGTGTCCGATAATCCAGCGTTCAATACTTTTTTATACTGAGCGTAGTTAGGTTTTGTGCATAGATTAATGAGGATATTTACGATTTTCATGCACAAAACCTTCAGAGCCGAAGTATATTATTTGTTCGAACTAATCGTGTTTTTGGTGCCACTCAAGTAATTGACCAAGGGCGTTTCCGACATCCGGCCACTTAGAAATAAGACTTGAAGGTACTTTTCGGTCATTTCTTTTTCTGTATTCATTAATTTGAGTTGACGACGCAACTGAAATTCGTTGTTCAATAGCACCGTTTGTATGCCATCTTTATCCACAGCAGCCACCTCTTTTAGGTTGTAACGCTGTCCTGCCTTTTGGATTTGAGTCCATATCGCAATATACAAGGCTTGGGCATTAAAAAACTGTAATTTAGATTTTTGAATTTCCTCACTCAATTGAAATTGAAGGGTTTTTAGGTCTTGCTCCGCGGCGTACTGCTCTATACGCAAAAGTGATTTACGCGCATGCCTTGAGCCATTATAGGGGATATTAAAACCCGCTCCTATCGAATAATCATTGCGGAATGGCTCTCCAGGACGGTTCAAGTAGCGCAATTGAAAATAGTCCAAAATTTGAGTACCCCGTGCTTTTTCTAGTTCAGATTCAGCGTTGATACGTGCTATTTTAGCCATTTCCTCCTGACCAGAAGGATGTAATACGGTTGAAGCGGTATCGGTAAGTATTAATGTTTGAGACATTTGCGGTAAACTTACCCAACCTAATGTGTCCACTTCGCTATTTGGTGTATTTGAAAAAAGTGCACTTTTGGCCAATAAAATAAGTTTATTTTCCTTGATGCTTAATTCTAACTCATCTCGATCAAATTCTGCTTTCATCAAGGCTTCCGGATCTGTATTGACCGCGTAAATAGCCATATTTTCCAGCAATTTTATTTTATCTAAATAAACCCTTAGCAAGGCCTCTTGCAAGGGTATTTTCTTTGCAACGGCGTAATAATCAAGCAATTGCAGGTACCGATCGTATAATGCATAATGTAATCGCTCCAGTTTATTGGCCTCTACCACCGCAATTTCGGAGGCTTGCATTTTGCGATATGCAGACTGTTCTTTTAGGCCATTTACATTGATCCTCGCTTGGTAATCTTGTTGATAAATATCGGAACGTCGCGTTTGGGTACGTAGGCTAATTTGATCCAAAAATGGCAATTTTGCATTTATTCGCCTTTGAAAATCTGCATTATTTTGTGCAGCCACTACTTCGGCATCTTTAAAGGCCAAGGCCAAAACCTGTTCTGGTTGAATACGGTTTTGCGCATTTAAAACACCCCAGCAACTGATGATGATGAATACTGCCACGTGAATAGACAAACGCCCAAAAATAGAAATGCCATTTTGCCACCTATAAATCATCATTTGCAACATGGTTTATTTTTTTTCGGTAAACATAGATTGAAATGGGTTCAAAGCCTGATCTGGCCATTGCAATAATACCTTTTCTTTTTGCAAAAAATGGTTGTTACTCGGAATTTCAATCAGCACTTCACGGCCATAAGTACGCAATTCCGGAATTTTCCGCAGTCGTTCGGGTATTTCAATAATTCGGTGTCCAAGCCCTGAAATTACACCCATAGATTGTTCCGAGGGATGCAAACTGGAAATTACCTTCAGCGAATCGCCAATATTTATTTTGAGGGAAAGGCTTTCGTGTACATAACCCACCACCATATTGGGGTTTTGCTCATAAAACGATATTAATGTTGTAAAATCGGCAATATTTTCACCCTCTTTGCAGTGTATATTCCCAATTAATCCATCTGTAGGTGCATAAATGGAAAGTCGTCCTTGCTCCTTTTTGTATAAGTTTACTTCATTTTTCAAACGGCCAATTTCTGTTTCCTTTGGTTTTCCGGCCAACTGTATTTCTTGGCTTAAAGTAGCCAATTCCTTATCATACGGCTCCGTTACCAAATTTATTTCTTCGCGCAATGCATTAATTTTTGCTTGGGCTGGGCTATTTTTAAGGCCAATTGTATCACTAGATTGCACCGTTTGAAGACCATTGATCAGGCGCTTATTCATGGCCAGTTCCGATTCCAAAATGCGAATATTGGATACTAGATTGCCTACTTTTTCGGCTTTTTCGGATCGAATTTGCTCCATACGCGCACGCAACTCAGCCACACGCCAAGCATTACTAGATTCTATCTGAGTAATGTTGGATGAAAGTTCATTCATTTTAAAATCCAAAGCAATACGACTTACTTCCAACATAAGCGTACCTTTGGTGACAAATTGCCCAGGTTTTACATAGATTTTATTCACCACCAAGGGATGATCGAGATTAATGCTTGTCTCATTGTTTTCAGCAAAGCCATAAAAAGTGGCCGTACTCCTGCTGATATGTTTAAAAATACCCCATAATCCCCAGCACAGGAACGGAATAGCAAGATATAAAAGGTTGATGCGTCGCAACATTGGCGTAACAAGAAAAATTAGTCGTATAGATTAATATAGGTGTCATCAAAATTGAGGCGAATATTTTTAACGCCCTCAATGGTATTTAATTGTTGTGTGAGTTCAAAGCCATCTAATTCATTATTTAAGCGTAGTTCGTAGCTATATTCAACACCTTCACCTTCACCTTTATCGGCCAAAATACGATAACGTTTGAGTACAAACTTTCGTGAAAATTGCGCAAGGACTTGTTGCGTTTCTTTTCGTTTTTCTGCGGTAGCAGGTAGTTCCAAGCGCAATTGCCCACGTAAATTATTCCGACGGCTAAAGGGGGTTAGTCTTAAGAAAAAAGCAATCAAACAAAAGGCAAACGTACCAATGATAGCGTTGACGAAACTATACACCCCACACGCAATACCTACAGCCATAGCAGCAAAAATAAACGAAATATTACGCGGGCTAATCATCTGAGTCCGAAAACGCAAAATGGCCAAAGCCCCAAATATGCCAAAACCACGCGCAGGACTGTCGCCAATTGACTGCATGATCGTAGTGGTTACAATTGACATTAGTATCAATGACTGTAAAAAATGATCGGGCGTAATGACATCACGCGATACCTTTTCGTAGGTAAAAACGATTAATGATGACAGCAAAAACGACAATAAAACCGAGAAGGCAATCAGGTATATAGATTGATTATCAAGGCTGGATACGGATGTGAATATCTCCATGCAAAAAATTCAAGTGAGTAGTGTACGCTATTAGAGATGACCAAATAATACGTTATCATTTCTTGCTACACTGTACTTAAGTTAGGTTAGGCAACTTTTCAGGCAATGTGCCTGTTTTTTACGGCGAAACAATTATAACGTTTCTAAACCGCAAAGTTGCTTCATTTTATTGAATTACGGGTAAATTAATTGATTTAGTTTCAAATTTGACCAATGCTGTCTTTATTGTTTTTCTTTTCTACTTTAAGGTAGGATTAGAAAACATAAGCCATAAGGATACGACTAACAAGTTTTGGGCCATTCCAATTCTGCATCTCCTATTCAGTATTCCGCCGTATATTTGCGCCATGAATCTTCGTAATATCCTCGAACAAAGTGGCATAACACTTATTGCAGTGTCCAAAACCTACCCTCCAGAACGGCTTTTGGAAGAGTACAACAAAGGGCAACGTGTCTTTGGAGAAAATAAAGTCCAAGAAATTACCGCCAAATATGAAGTATTGCCTAAGGATATTCAATGGCATTTTATCGGGCATTTACAACGGAACAAGGTAAAATACATTGCGCCCTTTATTGATACGATTCATTCCATCGATAGTTTTGAACTATTGCAAGAGATCCATAAGCAAGCACAAAAAAATGGTCGTACCGTCAAATGTCTGTTACAGTTCCATATTGCGCAGGAAGCAACAAAATTTGGGTTTTCAAAGGAAGAAGGTGTGTCATTGTTGGAGCAAAATGATTGGAAAGCCCTCACCTCTGTTCAAATATGTGGGGTAATGGGTATGGCAACATTTTCGGAGGACAAAACGTTAGTGCGTAAGGAGTTCAAACAACTAAAAGGTATTTTTGAGCAATTAAAGGCATCTTTTTTTCCTAATAGTCCCTATTTCAAGGAAGTATCTATGGGTATGTCTGGCGATTGGGAGATTGCCGCTGAAGAAGGTGCTACCTTAGTTCGTATTGGCAGTTTGATCTTTGGCCACAGATAAGGAACTTGAATACAATAATTTTTCACCATTAGACATTATACAGAATTAGGGTCGTAATGCTGAAATGAGGAAATTTTTGTCAAATCAAGGCAAATTTTGCAGTCGAAATGGGTTATTTTCGGCGAAAAATTTAACG
>JAYUKX010000136.1:0-9508 GCA_043764095.1 Chitinophagales bacterium | reverse complement strand
CTCCACTTTCATGCTGAGCCTAGTCGAAGCACAAGCAAAACCTGCATACTTCGGCAGGCTCAGCATAAATTTTTCTAAGGCCGGTTTTGCCACACTTGGGGTACTGTAATTTATCTCAAATTAAAAAACATATCACCAAAATTAAAAAGTTAACCTGCCAACTTCCTAAATTAGGATCACGAACAAAATGAAACGAGCAGTAAACCTTTACTAAAAAACAATGTTCTGTTAGCGTTATGAAAAATGACCTTACACATATCCGCACGCTCGGCGAACTGAAAAAGAGCGATTATACCCCTAAGAGCGTCAAAGATGAACTTAGAAACAACCTCATCCGTAAAATACAAGCAAAAGAAACCGTTTTCCCTGGTATTTATGGCTTTGATGAAACCGTTCTACCCGATTTAGAACGTGCTATATTGAGCCGACACAATATACTTTTATTGGGTTTGCGCGGACAGGCGAAAACACGTTTGGCTCGTTTGTTGGTACACCTGTTGGACGAATATATTCCAGTAGTAGACGGCAGCGAACTGAACGACGACCCAATGGCACCGATCAGCCGTTTTGCCAACGATTTAATTGCCGAAAAAGGCGACAACACGCCCTTGGCTTGGTTGCACCGCGATGAACGCTATGTTGAAAAACTAGCCACACCCGATGTAAGTGTTGCGGATTTGGTGGGTGATGTAGATCCCATTAAAGCGGCCAACTTGCGTCTCCCCTACTCCGACGAACGTGTGATCCACTTTGGTATGATTCCGCGTGCGCACCGTTGTTTGTTCGTTATCAATGAGTTACCCGATTTGCAAGCGCGTATTCAGGTTTCTCTTTTTAATGTTTTGCAAGAAGGTGATATGCAAATTCGTGGTTTCAAACTGCGCTTGCCGTTGGATGTAGAACTTATTTTTACGGCCAATCCGGAAGATTATACCAATCGTGGCAGCATCATTACGCCATTGAAAGACCGTATTGAAAGCCAAATAACGACCCACTATCCGCTTACCATTGATATTGGTCGCCAAATAACGGCACAAGAAGCACGTATTTCGGAGGCGCAAAAAGCAGCCATCCATGTACCCGAAGTACTCAAAAACTTGGTAGAAGAAATTGCGTTTGCGGCACGTGAAAGCGAGTTTGTGGACAAAAAAAGCGGTGTAAGCGCACGTTTGACCATTGCAGCCTATGAAAACCTGTATTCTACCGCCGAACGCCGGATGCTCCGCAATGGCGACAAAAAAACCACTGCACGTATCACCGATTTTTGGGGCGTAGTACCTGCCATTACGGGTAAGGTAGAAATGGTATATGAAGGGGAGCAAGAAGGCCCTTACACGGTGGCCATGAATATTATTGGTGCCGCTATCAAAAAGGTATTTTTGCAACATTTCAAAAACCCGTCCAAATTGCGCAAAGGCCGCGAAACCGATCCTTATGGTGTTATTCGCGCTTGGTTTGTAGGGAATAACGAAGTCGATTTGCTCTTGGATTATACCGACAAAAAATACAAAGACGCACTGGATAAAGTGGCCGGATTGCAAAAAGCGGTGGAAGAAATTGATATTGACAAAGCCGATTTTTACACTTTTATGGAATTGGTATTGCATGGTTTGTCGGAATTTGAAGCACTCAACAAAGAATTTATCCATACCAAACTCATTTTTAAAGATTTCCTCGCTTCTAATATGCGTGGTTTGGATGATGAGGATGAAGAGGAAACGAACTTAAGAGATATGTTTTAATGCGTCCAATTATTCTCGCCTCCAAAAGCCCGCGCCGTAGCCAACTCATGCAGGAGGCGGGTTTTGAATTTACCGTTGCGTCTTTTGATACCAACGAAGACTTTGATCCACTCATGCCCGTTAAAGAAGTGGCTCCAATGCTGGCACAACGCAAAGCAAGGGCTTGCGCGCATTTAATTCAAGATCAAGAGATTATACTTGCGGCAGATTCTACAGTGGTGATCGGAGACCTCATTTTGAACAAACCCGAAAACTACGACGATGCGGTACGGATGTTGCGTTTGTTATCGGGTAACCAGCATACTGTTGTTACAGGAATTTGCTTATTGGGCAAAGAAAAAGAAGTCGTTTTGGCCAGCCATACCGAAGTATGGTTTGATGCACTGACTGAAGAGGAAATTGACTATTATATCCGTACCTATGCACCATACGACAAAGCAGGTTCGTATGGTGCACAGGAATGGATTGGGCATTGTAAAATAAATAAAATAGAGGGGAGTTACCCCAATGTGATGGGTCTGCCGATGGATATGGTGTATCGGGAGTTGATGCAGTTTTAGGTTTAAGTATCAGGACACCATTAATTGTCATTTTGAACTTGGTCTTTTCCGCCCATACTTCGACAGGCTCAGCATAAATACTGCGCCATTTTCTCGTTAGATAGCGCTGCTATCCTCCTCAAAAATGGCTTGTCTGGACGAAAAATACCTGCGTTCATTCCTACCAATTAATGATGTCCTGATACTTATCGTTGAACAATCACCATCTTTCGAACTATTGCACCCGTTTCCCCACTTAATTCCAACAAATAAGCCCCCGGCAACACCTCATGGAGGGCAACAGCAGTCCCATTTACATACCGCTCCAACACTAAAGCACCCGTAGGAGCATACAAGCGAACCCTTGTAGTACCAGGTGGCATACCTGTCCAGTATAGTCTTTGGTTGGCTGGGTTGGGGTGAACGACTACATTTGCTGCTGTTTGGAAATGCTCCGTACTTCCCACCGACCAATCCACCACAAATACTTCCTCGTGGGTGCAGTCCTTATCGTCGGTTAAGGTAACGGTATATACTCCAGGTAATAAATTATTGGTTGTCAATGAATTAATTCCGTTCGACCATTGGGCAGTGATATTTCCAGTACCGCCGCTTGGCACAAGCGCGATACGTCCATCGGCAATATTGGGGCCGCTGGCAGGCGTTACTGTACCATTACTGCGTAGGGTATCCGGTGCGTCCAGCGGTATATTCCAAGAGATACCGCAACCAAGTGCATCCAATAAATAACCGGAATAGATGCCCGCACCCAGATTGGTACGGATTGGGGTGGTATCGCCATTGGTCCACGCCCATTGGAAAGGAGCAGCACCATTCGCGGCTTGTATGTTGATCGATCCGTCTGTACTGTTGTAACAAGAGATAGTACCGGGCTGAATATCCAGTTGGATCGTACCCATTCGCCCAATGGTGGCCGTGCCGATACCCGTACACCCACGTGCGTCCGTAACCGTGAGCGCGTAACTGCCATAAGGCAATTGCGTAGCAATACTATCGGTGCTGGCATTGCTCCACAGGAACTGATACGGCGGGTTTGGGCTGGTAATAGCAGGTGTGGCCGTTCCGCCAATAGTAGTCCCACACATTACAGGTGTGGTCTGTACAACTGTGACCGGCGCGGCCACCGAAGGGATACTGAACTGTACAACCAAGGTTTCGTTTCTACTATCGGTCACCGTAAGTAAGTAATTCCCTGCTCCAAGCCCTGTGAGGGTATTGCCCTGTATGCCGCCGCTCGACCAGTGGTAAGAAAGTGGCGCACAGGCATTGATTGGATCAATTGCAATGCTACCATTCTGCGCTGCAACACAACTGGGTTGAACTACGGGTTCATTCAATAGCGACAAAGTACCTGCTTCGTAAGCCCCTATATCCACCGTGCCGCCCTGTATGCGAGGGTTGCCATTTAGGTCGGTAGCGCCGGGTGCTATAACACTGTTGGTACCTGCATTGATGAGCGGGGAGCAAGGCTGCAAACGATAATCTCCATTGGCCGTATCGCGGAATAGCGGATCGATACCAATAATTATACCCGGCCCACAAGTCAAATTACTAGATGCTGGTATTGAATCGCAGTCAAAATTATAAAAATAGGAATTGGAAATAAATGCAGATTTTTTTGCTCCAAAAAAATTAGTTTTGGGGTAATTATTCAGAAAAATGGAATTATATACTTCGAGCGTATCTTGATACCAAGATGAGTCTAAACCTAGAAGCATCGCATCTGTAGTTAAATTGGTGACTGTAATTTTCTTCGTAGAATACAATCTAAAACGAGGCGGAGAAACATTAGATTTATTGTTTGTAATTAAGCAGTTTTTTACAAAAAGAGAGCTTCCAAATATTCCAATATCATCAAAAAGAATAAAATTATTACATATTTTGTTTTTTTCAAAAATAGTGTACCCTGCATATACATTCATTAATTTACTAAAAACTGAATTATATATTTCATTCCCCGAAAAAGTACTAGATTGAATACCATAAAATTCAAAATTAATCAAAACACCATAAAAGCCAACCACCTTATTGTCCAAAAACACAAAGGTTGAAGTTGGTGTTGCTTGCAAAGAAATAATAATAGATGTTCTTTCAACTGTTTGAACACTACTAAAATAACAGTTTTTGATTACAATCTGTTCAACAGGCAATAAACTTAGGGACTCCAATTGTATATCCGCAGCCGGGCCCACTGATCTATTATCCGTAAAAACACAACCATCTATGGTTGTCCCATGACCGATTGCCCTTCCTATATCCAAAAATAAGCCTCCCCCCCTACCGGCGCTATTATTCAAAAAAGTATCTCTGATAAATAATAGATCATCGTTCCGATCCGAATCCGAAAAAAAATAACCACCGCCTAATTTGTCTGCGGAATTATCTATAAATGCACAATCTTCCACAGGTACAGGTTGGGTATCATAACTGCCCCCCAGTCGCATTACGCCTCCACCACTGCCTAACGCCCTGTTTTTGAGGAAGGTGCAATATTGGATATATGCCGATACCGATCCTGTACCGCTGCCATTGAGTAAAATACCGCCGCCGTTATTGCGGGCAAAATTTCGGGTAAATACACAATGGCGTATCCTCGGACACGCAGCACCATCGGCTGCGTTGACATAAAGCGCGCCGCCACATTTTCGTCGGTCATAGTAGGGGGTATTACCCGAAAAATCGGCCTGCCCATACTGAAATACAAACCCATCCACGACGGTACTGCTATCGGGATTGGTCATGTACATAATATTGTAGCTATTATCGGTACTGTCGTTGGGTGTTCCTATATCACCACTCAATACTACTTTATAGGTAGTCATATTGCGTTGATCAATCGCTGTCTCATCGCCTTTAAACCCACCATAGAGTTTTACCCCAGACTGTGGCAGAAAAGAGATGTTGCGATCATTGGTACTGGTGGGGTAATAGGTGCCTGCTGCTACCCATATTTCATCGTTGGCTGTGGCTAGGCCAAGTGCTGCGTCTAATTTTGTAAAAGCACTTGCCCAATTTGTCCCATTATTGCCGCCTGTAGCGGCTTGGTTGACATAATAGCGGGTTTGTGCAGTGGCTTGGCAGGACAAGAGGATTGTAAATAGTAGCGTGTAAATATGTTTCATAATGTATTTGTAGTTTTGGCTTCCAAAAATATTTGCGTAATGAGTTGGTTAAAAGTATGTTTTTCAAAAACATGATTGTTTCGCTTAAAAATTAATACGCAAATGTAACAACTAATTATTATCTAGTATATAAAATCGTTAACATTAACATTTGTCATAAAATTATGCGGAATTATACACCTATAGTAACTATTCTTATTCGGAGCACACAAAGAACGATAAAAGCAAACATAAAAATAGCGTTTAGAACTTCAAGTCCCAAACGCTATTTTTTTATGGTCAAAACTAATCTTTTAAACCTTTATTTCTTGGCAGGTGCTTTACCTGAGTCCAAGAAACCTTGGTACGCTTTTAAGTTTTCCCATTCGCCATTTGCGGCCAAAAGCGATTGCGCCGACCATGTACCCGGATCGTGCATAGAAAACCGAGGGCCGGCTTCAGCAAGTATTTCTTTTAAGCGCGATACTGGCGCGGCAGCCAGTTCACTATATGTATGAATACCAGCATTGAACAGTAATTCTTCAATTTTAGGCCCAATACCTTCTACTATTTTCAAATCGTCCTGATTCAATGGCACAAATGCACTCACTGCAGCAATCGCCTCATTCGTATCGTCTGCTTCTGGTGTAATCTCCCCACCATCTGGCGCAACGATGGAGCGGGAAAGTGCTTCGTAAGAAGCATCCGAAAAGGGCTCATGCTCGTAAGGTGCAGATAAAGACCGTGCAGCAGACAGTTGCTCCGCCTCTGAGTGGTCTTGCATCACAAACCGGAAATGCTCATCGTCGTGGATAATAACAGGCTCCGGTACATCTGAGGCATCCAAGGAATTCATTGGAGCAATTACAACCGTTTCCTGATCGTTGGCGACAACTATTTCTTCCGCAGGTGGTGTTGTAATTTCCGCCTCGAATGCGGCAACTGGTGCTTCAATTAGGTCATCGGCAGCAGTATCCACTGATAAATCAATAACGAGTTCATTATCAGAGGTTTCGGTATCCAACAAAGTATCATCTTCGGTAATGGAAGCGAGATCGGGTGTTGGTTCTGGTTCCATTTCGATAGCTATTGGCGAGGCGTTAGCATTGAGATCAATGGTAGCCGTTTCGCCAGTATTGAGGCTTACTTCTGTTTCCAACTGCCTATTTTCGGTAACCAATTCGGAAATATCGGTCTGTAAAGCGGCCAATTTAGTCCGTAGATCAATATTTTCTTTGTCCGAAAAAGCCAATCTGGCAGACAAGTCATCGCGCTCTTTATCAAATGCGCCCACCCTTGTTTTCAGCATACCTAAATCTGAATTGAGCGTAGCGATAGACGCTTGTAGTCCATCGTTTTCCAAGCGCAATTTATCAAATGCCTGTTTGTATTTATTCCAAAGTACCCAACCCAGCCAAAGCCCCAATAAAAAGGCACCTAAGAGCATAATGAGTATTTCGAAGGTATGAGATGTAAAAGTACCAGTACCTGGACCAGTAGTAATATCTTGTTGAAACATAATTATTATTGATTCGATTTACGATGTTCTCTAATGAAGTAGCATTACTTATTGATCCGCACTTCTACCCTGCGGTTTTTGTACCTGCCACGCGGATTATCATTTGTTGCAATTGGTTTGGATTCACCCGATCCCTTTACAACCACTTGTTTAGCCGAAACGCCTTTTTTAATCAACGACGCGCGGATATGTTTAGCCCGATCCAAAGACATAGCCTTATTAGAAGCAGGATCACCAATATTATCGGTATGCCCAATCAGCGTTACTTTTCCACCCGAGGATTGGAGCGCACTGGCCAGTTCACTAAGATAGCCATCAATAGCATCATCATCTATACGTCGAGTAGAACCATACGGAAAATGGATCAATACATGATCGGCCACGGCCACGACTTGAGCGGCATCTATATTATCTGTCAATGCCTTTTGTGTGGTCGTATTAGAGGCATTGGAAGAAGGAGAAGTAGTTGTGCTAGGCGCAGTATTGGTCGTACCAGCCTGACCGTCGGCTTCAATAGCATTTTGAGCAGCGGCCTGCCCAAAGGTGTCCGGTGGGGTATACGTTGGATCTGCTTGGACAGCGGTAACCGCAGCCATGTCTTTTTCACCGCATTGTTGTTTAATACCACAAACGTACCAACGCCAGCAAACGATACTCCACAAAGCAAATGCGGCAACAGGGATAAATCTCGAATTCATTTAAGGATCAACTTATTATAAATGGTTGAAATTGCGTAATTTGAAAAAATATGTATCAAATTGAACGCCCAAATGTACATGATTCAATTGATTTTGAATTAAATGTAGTGTTTTTTTTAAAAAATTCCTTTACTTTTGCGCCTCAAATTAAAAAACAGGCATGTTATACGATAGCAATCCAACCATTCCAGGTATAAAAACGATAGACGAGGCGAACCAAGGGGCCGTTTTTTTCAAGCCAACACAGGCTGAAGACTTGATCCCCGGTATGAAATATTTTTATATCGAAAGCTACGGTTGTCAGATGAATTTCTCCGATTCGGAGATCGTCGCGTCCATCTTGGGCGAGATCGGTTATATGCCCACCCGCAATGTGGAAGCAAGCGATTTGATTTTGATCAACACTTGCTCCATTCGCGAAAAAGCAGAAGAAACCGTCAGAAAACGCTTAAAAGCCTTTGAATCCATCAAAAAGGAGCGTCCTGGCACAATGGTAGGCGTATTGGGCTGTATGGCTGAACGCCTCAAAAAGAAGTTTTTGGAGGAAGAAAAATTGGTGGATATTGTGGTAGGCCCCGATGCTTATCGCGATTTGCCCAACCTCATCGGTGGCGCGGAAGAAGGTAGCAAAATGGTGAACGTGCTCTTGAGCCGCGAAGAAACCTATGCCGATATCAACCCAGTGCGCTTGGAAAGCAATGGAATTTCTAGTTTCATTTCCATTATGCGTGGTTGCGACAATATGTGTTCTTTTTGTGTCGTGCCGTTCACCCGCGGACGCGAACGCTCGCGCGATATGTTCAGTATTGTGGCAGAGGCTACTGATTTGTACAAAAATGGTTACCGCGAAGTAACTTTGCTCGGACAAAATGTAGATTCTTACAAATGGGATAATCCAGAAACCAATGAACATATCGACTTTGCCGATCTACTGACTTTGGTGGCACAAATTAGCCCTGATTTACGCGTCCGATTTAGCACAAGCCATCCAAAAGATATTACGGATAAAGTGCTAGAAACCATGAGTGCCCACGAAAATATCTGTAAATATATCCATTTGCCAGTGCAGTCGGGCAATACTCGCGTATTGGAAATAATGAACCGCACTTACGACCGCGAATGGTATATGAACCGTATAGAAGCCATTCGTCGTATTGTTCCGGAATGCGCTGTTTCTAGCGATATTATTGCAGGTTTTTGCAGCGAAACAGAGGAGGAACATCAAGATACGCTTTCGATGATCGAATATGCCAACTATTCTATGTCGTATATGTTCGCTTATTCGGAGCGCCCGGGTACGCTTGCTGCGCGCAAATACCCCGATGATGTGCCAGAATTGGTAAAAAAACGTCGTTTGCAAGAGATTATACGTTTACAAAACGCGATTAGTCTCCAGCATAACAAAAATGAGATTGGAAAAACTTTTAAGGTATTGATTGAAGGTAATTCCCGCAAATCGGATGCACAGTTTTGTGGTCGTAATACCCAAAATAAGATGTGTGTTTTTGATAAAACAGAGGGACTTAAACCAGGCGATTATACGATGGTAAAAGTGGTGGATGCTACGAGTGCTACGTTGTTGGCAGTGCCGGTTTAACTGTTTTAATAGTACTAATATTCTAAAGTGTTCCATAAACGAATTGGCTTATTGTCGGGGCGATACCCCCAACAATAGGCCATTTTTGTTTATGGGTTATTCTAAGGTTTTGTGAATTAGTAATTTTAAAAGGGTACACTTTTATTCTATAAACATAATGTTACCCACTTGCAAATTTCAAAAAGTTAAAATTTAGTGCAATAATGCTTACTTCCTACTTTTTTTCGCCAAAAAAAGGTATGCGGTCAAAAAGTGAGGGTATATTAGTTTCTTTTAGCAATGATTGAGGCC
>JAYUKX010000135.1:0-107934 GCA_043764095.1 Chitinophagales bacterium | reverse complement strand
CCCAAAAATGCTATCAATTTGTATGTTTTTTAAAATATGTTTTCAATGCCTTAACTGTAAAAAATCATGCACTTTTCAAAAATGTCCAGTAGTATGTATACTAATGATAACTTGGAGGAACAATTAAATATTGCAATAGACTGGGCGAATGGTTATTTAAAAGCATTTGGGAACTACCAAAAGGACAAACTACCTTGGCTTAAATAATATGAACCTGAAAATGACAAAAAAAGAAGAAAAGCATATTAATAAATTCATAGACCTTTTGACAAAGGTTACTGTTCGCATTTCAACTTTTAATGAAAGTGGTCAATTGATAGGAAGGTCTTCCGGTTTTCTATATCAGTCATCTTCTAATGAAATCCCGATTGTTATAACTGCTGGTCATAAACAATCTGAAAAAGGCGTGTTTATCGAAACGAGAATCAGAAAGGATGATAAAACCCTCTTAATAAATGGGGGAAAATTCAATGTTTTCTACAATCATAGCGATATAGATTATGCTTATAGTGAACTACCCATAGATATTTATAAAAAGGAAATAGAAAAATATAAAAATATAGAATTTATTTCCTACCAACATAAATTTGTAAAGGCAATAAAAGGTGAGGCATATGGGTTTGCTGTAATTAATGATTATGCTGAATTCGTTAAAAATGGAGATGACTATAATCTTCCGTCTTACTGCTGTTATGAAATTTATCTTGAACTAGTTGAACAAACCGATCACATAAATTATTTTAAATTAGCCCGAGACTTTCAAGGACATGAATATTACCAAGGAGCAAGTGGATCGCCAATTGCTAATCCAGAAGGCGCTATAACTTCCATTTTAATCGGTGGTGATGATAAACTTGGTTTATTGAAAGCATTCAGGCTCGACAATATTGAACTTAACATATAAAGGCTGCTAACTACCGCTTCCCTGCCAACCGCCCGCTAAACGCAGCGATTTGGCAGGGAAGCCACCGTTAACCCCCAATACAAAATGAGACTATTACTAATATTGAACCTCTTACTTTCTCAATCTTTGCTCGGACAGAACTGTTCCAATGATTCTTTATTTAATCGTTTCAAGTATGATGTACAAATTGGAATGTCAAACCATTCCAATCGAATTATATGGGATGATGCAACCAAGGAATCATATTATAAATTAATGATTGATTGCCCCATTAATTGTCTTGTGCAATACACGGATGATTCTGTTCCATCTATCCGAGCAATAATTTTTGAAGGTCTTGCAAAAAAGAATGTTGACGATGATATTCTTGGCGAAATTCTAAACAGACACAAAAATGATACAGTTCAATTCATTCGTGGTTCAACTGACGTATTATTTACGGAGACGGTCAGTGGGTACATGCAATTAATACTGAAATTGAAGGCTAATAGCAAAACTTTCAATACAGCTAATGACTTTGAATCTCGTCTTGAAAATCTGCGAAGTCGTTTACAGAAAACCGTTCGTGTTTACATACCAGGAGAATATCACAGCATGGTGACAAAAGATGATTTACTATTAATAGATAGTTTGACATGTACATTACAAGGGTACAGGATTGTCTCTTTTAATCTAATCTCTGACACCAAAACCTTCTCCACAAATAATGTTTTTACGCAAGAAATCAAGGAGTTTATACGCACTATGACATCAGGAGACCGCATCTATATTGATGAAATACGGGTTGAATTTCCTGACAAAACGATAGGACAAATTGCATCTAAAATCCTTAGAATTAAATGAGTATTGTACTGGGCATAATACGGATTTTGCGTCAGACTTGGTATCCCTAATCTTTGACGGACAGTGAAATGGCGGGACAAAAATTTGAAGGTCAGGGTGGACAGCGGGAAAAACTCAGGCATAAAACCTGCTTTATATGCCATATGATCAATAACTTAGCGCAACCGCTCGCGGCTTTGAATAAATAATACTGGAGCCAACAATGCTCTGTATCACATGGCCGGCCAGCCCATTAATGAACACCCCAATATTACCATAACTTTAAATAAACCATATTGCACAATACCCCCCTGCCGACTTTGCACATTTCCACCATACCTTTGAAGCAAAAAGGATAGATATGTCAAAACAAGCGCTCCAACTGGAATTACTTTCCGTGATTCAATGGTTCCATGCCAAAGGATGGGCTCCGGCCACCAGTGCCAATTACTCTTTTCGCAACCCAGCACCGGATCAAAATACGTTTACCATTTCTCGTTCCGGTATCGACAAGGGTCAGTTTACGGTCGGGGATTTTATGGAGGTAGATGCCAACGGGCAGGCGCTGGAAGTATTTCGATCTGTCAAACCTTCGGCTGAAACGTTGATACACAGCATGTTATACGAACAATCGTCGGTTCAGGCCGTATTGCATACCCATTCGGTGGTCAATACCGTTTTTTCCTGGAAACATCGCGCAGCGGCTTGCGTAAATATTTCTGGGTTTGAGTTATTAAAAGGCATTGCTGGGGTAAGCACCCACGAAACGACCATACAATTGCCGATCTATGAAAATTCGCAGGACATCGCGTACCTGAGCGCGCATATCCGCGCGTCTATCCACAATTACCCGGGAGTACCTGGATTGCTGCTCGCTGGTCACGGTTTGTATGCCTGGGGAAGCAGTATTGCAGAAGCCAAACGGCATATTGAGGTATTTGAATTCCTGCTAGAATGTTTGAATCAATTAGAAGGGCGGTAATTTGGGTGTTTTTCTTAATGCAGACTTAATATTATAGTCGATACTGCTCTTTAAAAAAGCAAGGAACTTTGCGGATTAAAATAACCTGAATATGGCCGTATTAAATATCCCCGATCAAGCGATCAGCAACCCCAATCCGGAAGAAATTCGTGCATTTTTAGCGGAACGCGGTATTTGGTTTGCCCAATGGGAAGCCTCCGAACCGCTGGCCATAGATGCCGACCAAGAGACAGTGTTGCGCGCTTATGCCCATGTTTTAACGCCGTTTATGCAAGAAAACGGCTATCAAACCGCAGATGTAATCAATATCAATGCCAGTACGCCGAATTACGAAGCCGTGCGCAATAAATTCCTGAGCGAACACCAACACACGGAGGATGAGGTACGCTTTTTTGTATTTGGGCAGGGTGCCTTTTGGTTTAATTTGGACAACGGTAAAGACCCGATTTTCAACGTTTTATGCCAGGCTGGCGACCTTATTTCGGTGCCTGCCAACACGCGGCACTGGTTTGACGCAGGCAAGGAAAACCCATCTGTCAAAGCCATCCGGATGTTTATTGACCAATCTGGTTGGGTACCGCACTACACGGAATCCGGCATTGATAAAAACTACAATCCGGCTTAACCCAAATGAACATGATCCGCTATATCCTCACTGATATTGAAGGCACCACCACTTCCATATCGTTCGTTTATGAAACGCTGTTCCCGTATTTCAAGCGGCATATCGCAGCGTTTTTATCCACTTCGGACTTGCCGACGGAGCAGCAACAACATTTACAAGCCGTGCAACAAACGGTATCGGAGGAAGGCGGCACTATATTGTCTATCGCAGAAATGGCAGATCAGCTCATTGCCTGGACGGATGCTGACCGCAAACACCCTGCGTTGAAAGCGATGCAAGGGATTTTATGGCGGGACGCTTACCAAAATAATGAAATAAGCGGGCATATCTACCCGGATGTACCGCCCGCTTTGGAATTCTGGAAGATGGCGGGTATCCAAATGGGGGTGTATTCATCCGGTTCGGTGGAGGCCCAGCACCTGTTGTTTGGACATTCTGATTTTGGCGATTTGACGCCGTTTTTTTCGCACTATTTTGATACCAGTATCGGCAATAAACGCGAACAAGCCTCCTATCGCGCCATCCAGAAAATCATTGATTGGCCTGCCCATGAAATCCTGTTTTTATCCGATGTGGAGCCAGAACTGGATGCCGCCAAAGCAGCAGGCATGCAAACTGTTCAAATAGTTCGGCCCGGCACTACGGCTTCTGAAAAGCACGA
Organism: Chitinophagales bacterium; assembly: GCA_043764095.1. Classification (GTDB taxonomy): domain Bacteria; phylum Bacteroidota; class Bacteroidia; order Chitinophagales; family Saprospiraceae; genus M3007. The sequence continues at coordinate 103,940 of JAYUKX010000135.1, read as the reverse complement.
AACGGCGACCGATTTTGCTCAAATCAACCTGAAAATCAAGCAATTATGACCGAAGATATTACCCGCCGCACGATCTGGATGCACCCTGACGGCAGCGGTACCGTACAGGTATTGGATCAAAGGAGTTTGCCCCATGAAATCAAGGCGCAAACCCTCGCCACAGTAACGGAAGTGGTAGAAGCCATTCAATCAATGGTGGTACGGGGCGCTCCGCTCATTGGGGCTACCGCCGCTTACGGTGTTTATTTTGCTTGTACAGAAGCGGCCCAACAGACAGATCCTACGGCCTATTTATCGGATGCTTTTGAGCGGCTGCGCCAGTCGCGACCCACAGCGGTGAACTTGTTTTGGGCACTCGGGCGTATGCAGGAAGTCATTGCAGCCACTAGCGATTTCTCCCAAAAAGCCGATATTGCATTGGCTACGGCGCATCAAATTGTGGAAGAAGACGTGGAATTATGCCGCATGATCGGTGTGCATGGTTTGCCGATCATTGAACAAATCAGTGCGGCAAAAAACGGCGCGCCGGTTCAAATTCTGACGCATTGCAATGCCGGTCGGCTGGGCTGTATAGAATGGGGTACCATCAGTTCGCCCATTTATCAGGCACATCAAAAAGGAATCAATATACATGTTTGGGTAGATGAAACCCGCCCCCGCAATCAGGGCGGCCTCACTGCCTGGGAACTTGGGCAAGCGGGCGTGCCACATACCGTTATTGTTGATAATGCTGGCGGCCACCTCATGCAACACGGTATGGTGGATATGGTGCTGGTAGGTACCGACCGCACGACGCGCACTGGCGACGTGGCCAACAAAATAGGTACCTATTTAAAGGCACTGGCTGCCTTCGATAACCATATTCCATTTTATGTTGCCCTGCCTTCTACCACGATTGACTGGAATTTGCGCGATGGACTACAAGAAATACCCATTGAAGCGCGCAGCCCCGATGAAGTGCGCTATATCAGCGGTTGGGACGGCTCTCAAATCCGGCAAGTACTGCTCACACCCAAAGATAGTGCCGCGCTGAACTACGGTTTTGATGTGACACCAGCGCGTTTGGTGACTGCATTGGTGACGGAACGCGGTGTTTGTGCAGCCAATGAGGAGGGCTTATTGGGGCTATTTCCAGAGCAGAAGATTGGGGGGTAATGGAGGGCGCAGTACCGCCAAAGATTCAAAGGATTCTTCCACGATTTTCAAATGCTGTATGCATGTAGTAGTACTTCTTGGGCCATAAAAGCACTAAAATAACGGATATTTATTCCAATAACGAAAAAAGAAGGTATAAAAAAGTCATCTTGAATGCTCACAGGCGTTAAATTTATTTCCATATATTTGTGGCGTAATGCTGTGGTTTGCTTGTTATTTACAAGAACACTATGGTGACTTGAGTTGCTTATGATTTATGAACGACTATTGCAGGTTGTGTACTCAAATAGATTTGTTTCCTGCAATAGAGGGGCATTGGGAGGGGGTGACGGCAAACCATAGATGGCAACAACAAAACAAAAAATAATGAAAAATAAATTGTTAAAAATATTAATATTTTCCGTGTTCAACTTAGGGGCAATTGCAACCTTTGGGCAAAATATATCTACCGAATGGTCAAAGCAAATTAGTGGGTCGCAACCAGAAAGTGGAAATTCCATTACGATTGGCATATCAGGAAATATTTACCAAACAGGTTCTTTCTCGGATTCACTTTTTTTCAATATTGGTGGGAACGCTGAAATGCTAATTGCCAAAGGAATCCCTGGTTCAGATTCCTATTTGTCAAAATTTGACCAAAATGGAAATATGATTTGGATTAAGCATTTTGCTGGAAATTTTTTCTGTCATGCAGCGTCTATTGCAATAGATGATGATGAGAACCTCTACCTCACAGGCAGTTTTGCCGATACAGCATGGCTCGATCAGGGTAACGTTCCAATAAAATTGATTTCAACAGGAGAGATAGATGCTTTTATATGTAAAGTAAACAGCAATGGCATATTTGAGTGGGCAAAACAAATTGGAGGCATTTACAGAACTGAAGGAACTTCTATCACCATTGATAAATTTGGCAGCATATTTTACACCGGAATGTTTAGCGGTACTGTTGATTTTGACCCCGGAATAGCAACGTATAATTTGACATCTGAAGGTGTATTTGGTTTTTCAGATATCTTCATTGCTAAATTAGACATTGATGGAAACTTCGAATTTGCCAAACAATTTAAGGGGGAGTTTGGCGAAGTATCAACAGCCATCACTACGGATTCAGTTAACAATATTTATATTGCAGGTCGATTTGTTCAAACCGTAGATTTCGATCCAGACGTAAGCATTTTTGAATTACAAGCACAAAATGGGACTGATGCATTTATTGCAAAATTACAAAATGATGGCGAATTTATTTGGGCAAACAGGATAGGAGGGCAAGGCACATCAAGTATAAGTGATATCAAAATTGATGATAATAATTTATATTTAGCAGGAATATTTAGCGGTGTAACAGATTTTGATCCAAGCGTAAATGAATATTTGCTTAGTTCAGAACATCCGACTATCCTAGATGATAGAAATAGTATATTTATTTGCAAAATTACTGATAATGGCGATTTTATCTGGGTCAATAAACTTACCACAGGTTGGTCTGGATATGTAAGTCTTTTTATAAAAACGCATCAAATATATGTCGCAGGGCAGTTTAACAACCCAGTAGATTTTGATCCGAGCATCAATTTTATGGAAGTAACACCCTCTGGCTATGTTGATATTTTTGTTGCAAAATATGATGATGACTCTGACTTAAAATATGTAAGAACTTTCGGAGGTGCAGGAATAGAATTCGATGGAGCATCATCAATTGGAGTTGATATGAATGATAATGTATTCATTACTGGTTCTTTTGAAGGCAATTTAAATTTTGATAACTTTGGATTAAGTGCCTACATTAGTTCAGATGTTTTTATCACAAAATTTAGAAATATACCAACTTATACAGATGAATTTATTATAAGTGATGTTTTTGTTTCGCCTAATCCAACTCGAGGTCAAATTTTAATAAATACAAATACTTCGATTGTTCAAAATATTAAAGTATTCAATAGTCTTGGGCAACGTGTTCAAAATACTAATACAACCAATACCACTGGCGAATATATTATTGACCTTTCAGGGTATTCAAACGGAACTTATTTTCTACAAATTTCTACTGAGTTTGGCATTGAATCTTGCAAAATCCTCAAATTCTAAATATTGCCATCAACGCACTCCCGCACACCGCCGCCCAAGCCTAACTCAAAGCCAACGCAGGCGGCGGTGTGCGGGAGTGGCAAAATTGTAGCTAATTAAATAGAAACACAAAATCAGAATGAAGAATAGACGACGAATATTTTGGTTAACCACTATTTTAAGTCTGATATTGATTACAAATAGTTGCCAAAGACCACTTATGAATAAAGTAAATCCAAATGTGTTAAGTGATGATTCAATTGTTTTTAGAGGTAAAGTGAAATTTAGGGATGAAATAAAATCTACAAATGATAGTCATTCATACTGGGTGGTTGGGCTAACTGAAAATACGATTTATAATGGAACCACGATGACAACCGATACTATTTGGTTAGATTATTTAGGAATGACTCATGGTTGGAATTTTCATACACATTATGAATACATTGTAATTGCCAAACCTTCAAGGCATAAATTTGAAAGATACGAAACTTACGAACCAAATTATGCTTTGATTTCAACCTCAAATAAAAGACAAAAACGAAATTTTAATAGAGAAGTAAAGCGTTGGATGAGATATGCTAAGAAGAAAAATGAATAAAAAAACCTGGCTACAACATCTAGGGCTTAACCGCCAACGGGCAGGCGAAGCCGCTCAGATCGCCCCTACACACTAACTGCCCGTTGGCGGTTGAGCCTTATTGAACGGAGCCGGCAGTTACGCTCGATCTCATCCTTTCCTTTTCTTGGCGTTATGGGGTTTCAACCCATTTTTCACTTTCCACAACGCGTCACTCACTATCAAGAGATTAGGGCGCGTTTTTTTATAAAATGAAGCGGCAAAACCGTATCCCTCCCACGAACCCCATATTACCCATTTCCCCAATTTTATCCATTAGATTCAGTCCGTTGATTTCCAGAAAATCGGTAATAAATGAGGGAGTTGCGAAGGTTTTGTAAACGCAATTCTGTTGCGTACATCATTGAGCCATTGTTCAGGATTGATGTTTTGGTGTTTGCAAAGGGAGAAGAAGATATAAAGCATGGCTGACCACTAAGAACGAAAAAACAAAGTAACACCTTGGCCTGTACGCAGACCTTTATTTTTTGTAAAAACCAGACAAAACAAATTATTCAGTAAAACTATCCAATGCATCTATTGACCTTTGATGCCTAAATCAATTTACATGCAATATATTAAAAAATTCATCCTCTTTTTGCTCTGTATAGGCTACCTGCACGCCAATGCACAAATAATTTATTTCAACAATACGCTCTCCAAAATTTATCGTTTTGATGTAAGTACCTGTACTGCCACATTAGTATTTAATGGGAATGCTTTTAATGATATGGCGGTCGGTCCCGATACAATAGTTTATGAATTATTTGGCCAGACCTATTGGAAAACTAATTTAGTGACCAACACAACCGTACAGTTAGCCAACCATCCAAGCGCTCTTGCAACTGCGTTGGAATTTGGAGGCAACGGCTTGCTCTATGCTATGGGCCAAAGCCTTTGGACAGTTAATCCGGTATCGGGTGCATTAACGCTGATTGGCCCTTTACCTGCCGGCTGGAACAGCATTGGTGATTTGGTATATCAGAATGGAATGTATTATGGAGCAGTGTATGTCAGTGGTGCCCCCAAACTGGCACTGATTAATGTCACGAATCCCGCAGCATCAACCGTAATCACTAACCTGCCTAAAAATTTCATTGCTGGTGCAGCAGTAAACAACCCCACTTGCCCCAAGCAATACTGGTTTTCAGGAACGCTTCCTCCTGATAATTTGTATGAATATGATGTCAATGCCAATACTTGGACAGCCATTTGTCAAGGTTTTAACTTCTTCGTAGGCGGGGCGGGGTCGCCCACCAACTATTCTTTCCCCTACACCTGCGCATGTACCACCAATGCGGGCACCGTCACCAATACCAGTACTAATTACTGTTTACCCAGCGCTGCCACCGTACCTTATAACAACAATGCGACACTCGAAGCCGACGACTTGCTGCAATACGTATTGTTTACCAATGTCAGCAGCCCCGTAAGCAGCATCCTTGCGCAAAGCAATACGGCCTCTATCCCGTTCAATCCGGCAACTATGCAAACCAATGTCACTTACTACGTTGCCACTGTGGCAGGGAATGCGCTCAATGGCAACGTGGACTTAACCGATCCTTGTCTCGACTTTTCCAATACCGCACAGGTGACTTGGAAACCAGCACCAACCGTGACTCTGGCAACGGCGAATCCCGATTTATGTGAAGGATCATGCAAAACAATAAACTTGAATTTCACAGGTACACCGCCGTTTAACTTAACGTATAGTACCCCTTCAGCCACCATGACGCAGACTTTTACTGCGGGGACTGGCACCCTAACGATTTGTGCGGCGGCTGGAACGAATATCGGCAATTTTAATGTAACAGCTACTATGTTGATGGATGCTAATTGTACTTGTCCGTAGATGCTTACAAAGAGGAATGTAGAATACCGCTGGCTGTAGATTCTTTGTGCACGCGGTTGCCTGAGGCATCGTAACCAAAAGCGAGGGTTTTGATGTCGCTGCTGATGGATACATTGGTTATTTTGTTATAGACGTTTCAGGTGATGGTTTGCTGCCTTCTGAAAATATGAATACATCACAGCATTTCTTCGCTAATGCCAACTAAATTGAAAACGACTTTATGATTAAAATATTTTTTTTTTAAAATACCTGTAAAGTCGCCTACCTCAGCGCCCAAAATATAACCGCACAGAATCTTTTTTTCTCGATCACTCAATTTATTTATGGCTAGGATAAAATTGCTATCTCCAACATATTCAAGCAAATCTAGTATCATATCACCGTGTTCGTAACTCGGCGCATCAAAAATATAATCTATTTTCAAAAACTGCTCTAAGGCATTCGTATCACCTTTGCATGAAGCGTTTATCAACCTGACATAATCATAATAATTATTATTTAGCCCTAGCTCAAGTGTTTCACTAACAGGGATCACACTACTTTCCATACATGATGAAAATAAAAAAATGAAAAATAAAATTAATGATTTATTCATAGTCCATGGTACTTTTTAATGTTCTTGGTTACTTGTTGAATCTGACGCAGGTTAGCAAAATTAACACGAAAATTAAGGCCACCGAGTCATAAAACAATAGTGCCGGTTCATAAATCATCACAATAAATTATTTTATGCTGTGTGACATCAAATACGCATAGACTAGAATAAGAAAACATTGATCCCGAAGATCCCGGCGTATAAAGAGTTAGTATAATAATATGATCACCTTTAGCATTTTTTAACAAAAAAACATTATCAATAACAGAATAGGTTAATCCATTAAGTATATAAACATTGTCGCAATCATCTACACATGAAATACGTTTAATTTGTAAAAAATCAAAATTATTCCCCAATGTATCGGGCAAATTCAGTTCAGACAAACCGCACTTAAAAAATTTACTATCTGTATTCATATTTGTACATAAAATTATTTCTAAGCCCATATTTTGAAGGGTATTAGTATTAACTTTAAATAATCTATCATATGCATTATTTGGATCTGGGATATTAAAATTAATCTCTTCTCTTGTGATATCTATAATTTTTTCTTTAAAAAAATAAGTAAGATCACTATCAATTATAGTACTTAATGCAGAGTTCTCTAAAAAGTGACTAAATGAGCGATAAGACATTTTAGTCTTTTTTTGAGTAGTATTATGATAGAAGAGGCTATCAGTGTTGATACCACTACAGTCTAATCCACTTTTTGGGGAATTATTCGATGGTGAAGGGATACAACTTACCCAAACTAATAGTAGTAAGCAATATTTGTATATCATAACGCATAGTATTTAAATCTATTTTGGAATAGATTTTTTGGGGAAATTTTCCGCTTGTTGTTGGGGAATGTTCTAAAAAGCATGTCATATCCTCCTAAACAATCCCAGTTTAGCGCCCAAAAAACCTTATTCCGCACTTTTTATGAAGAAAATTCCCCACGTGTATAGTCACCCCTGAATGCACGGCCAGTAAGCGACAAAAGCCCACTTATCGGATAAATAGGATTTCTTGTTTTTATTACATACAATAACGAGGACTCACCCCTCACCCCAACTCTCCCCAAAAGTCAACAAATTATGATCGGGATCCAACAACGAAAACTCTTTTTGTCCCCACGGTTTAACTTCCAAATGCCCCGCTTGGGGCATGTTTATTTTTTGATCTAGGGCAAATTGATACCATTCGTCTATGGTATCTGTTCGGATATACACCTGCCCGTAATTCTCTAGCGGATCTAGTGCTGCAAACTCAAAAAAGTGGATTTCAATACCCTCTTTTTCTACCATCAGGTAGCCGTCGAAATCGGCACTCCCAACGTCCTCAAAATGTAATTGGTTCACATAAAAATCCTTAGTAATGGCTTTATTACGCATGGGTAACTTCGGATGGATCGCTGTAAGCATAATTTGTTTTTATTTTTATAGGCTGATTTTTTATTGTACCGCGCAAAGTTCTTTGATTTTTCTTGATTTTTGACATATTTTTTTAAACATTCTCGCACCCCAAACAGCCAAAGGTTGTATTCAATAAAATCGCTCCGCCTAATTCTCAAAAAAGTACGATCTTGCGCCCTCGGAACAAGTCGGTCACTGAGCGAAGCCGAAGTGTCACTTCGACTTCGCTCAGTGACCAACATGATCGGTCAATACACTCGTTCCAAGCAATACATCCAAATTAAAGTAACAATATGGACAATAAAGTACAAATACTACAAGATAAACTGGCGGCATCTAAGTTGGGCGGTGGCCAATCTCGTATTGAAGCACAACATAAAAAACGAAAACTGACGGCGCGGGAACGCATCCATTTCCTGATGGACGAAAATTCGTTTGAAGAAATTGGCGCATTAGTCACGCACCGCTGCACCGATTTTGGGATGGAAGACCAAAAGTTTATGGGCGATGGCGTTGTCACAGGTTATGGTACCATCAATGGCCGATTGGTCTATGCTTTCGCACAAGATTTTACGGTTTTTGGCGGCTCGCTCTCCGAAACACACGCCGAAAAGATTTGTAAAGTGATGGATTTGGCCGTAAAAAATGGCGCGCCTTTGATTGGTCTCAACGATTCCGGTGGTGCGCGTATCCAAGAAGGCGTGAACTCGCTCGGCGGTTATGCGGATATTTTTTACCGCAATGTATTGGCTTCTGGGGTAGTACCGCAAATTTCGGCCATCATGGGCCCCTGCGCAGGTGGTGCAGTGTATAGCCCCGCCATGACGGATTTTATTATCATGGTAGAACAGAGTTCGTATATGTTTGTCACAGGACCAAATGTGGTAAAAACCGTTACTAATGAAGAAGTCAGCAGCGAAGACCTGGGCGGTGCTAGTGCGCACAGTACCAAATCGGGCGTAACGCACCTAACAGCAGCCAACGACATCGACTGTATCAATAAAGTGAAGCAATTATTGAGTTATTTTCCTCAAAATTGTAATACGCCGCCCCCTACCCTACCTTATACATTGGCAGACGAATTTAGGCCCGTATTGGATAATATTGTCCCTGAAAACCCATTGCAGCCTTATGATATGAAGGAGGTAATTGCTGGCATTACGGATACGGATTCTTTTTTTGAAATTCAGAAAGATTACGCGGAGAATATTATTTGCGGTTTTGCGCGTTTGGCAGGCCGCAGTATTGGTATCATTGCCAACCAACCGATCAGTTTGGCGGGTGTATTGGATGTCAATTCTTCTAAAAAATCGGCGCGTTTTGTCCAGTTTTGCGATTGTTTTAATATTCCAATGCTGGTTTTGGTAGATGTACCCGGTTTTTTACCCGGTACCGATCAAGAATGGAACGGCATTATTACCAATGGAGCAAAACTACTGTTTGCTTTTTCGGAAGCAACCGTCCCGCGTGTTACGCTCATCACGCGCAAGGCTTATGGCGGCGCGTACGACGTGATGAACTCCAAACATATCGGTGCTGATATGAATTTTGCGTGGCCTACTGCCGAAATAGCGGTGATGGGCGCAAAGGGGGCCTCCGAAATAATTTTCAAAAAAGAGATTGATGCCGCAACTGATCCAGCAGCCAAATTGTTAGAGAAAGAACGCGCTTACTCCGAAACCTTTGCCAATCCGTATCGCGCAGCAGAACGCGGCTTTATAGATGAGGTAATCCTGCCCAACGAATCGCGCAGGAAATTGATTAAAGCATTTTCGATGTTGGAAAACAAAACCGTATCGCGCCCCAAAAAGAAACACAGCAATATCCCTTTATGAAAAATTACCTTTCGCTCGTCAAATTTAGCCATACCATTTTCGCCATGCCATTTGCGCTAACAGGCTTCTTTTTGGCTGTTTTAGAGCATAAAAGCGGCCTTAATTGGATACTTTTGGGTTTAGTGGTGCTTTGTATGGTTTTTGCAAGGAGCGCTGCAATGGCCTTTAACCGTTGGCTTGATCGCGATATTGATGCCGGAAACCCGCGGACTGCGGTGCGCGAAATACCTGCGGGGGTTATTAGCCCAAATGCTGCTTTAGCGTTTGTGGTGGCAAATTGCGTTTTGTTCGTGGCGACTACTTTTTTTATCAATCCGATCTGTTTTTACTTGTCGCCGGTGGCTTTATTGGTCATTTTGGGGTATAGTTATACCAAACGTTTTACTTGGCTTTGTCATTTTGTGCTGGGTTTGGGGCTTGCACTGGCACCTGTGGGTGCGTATTTGGCGGTGACGGGGTATTTTTCATGGCCGCCTGTTTTATTGGGCTGCACGGTGTTGACTTGGGTGGCGGGTTTTGATATTATTTACGCGCTACAGGATGAATCTTTCGACCGTAGCAAACAATTACACTCGGTTCCGGTGCTGTTGGGCACTAAAAATGCGCTGCGGTTATCCGAATTGCTGCATCTGTGTACGGCTACTTTACTCCTTGTGGCGGTTTATTTAATCCAACAGCACTTTGGTAGCGACATTTCATGGATTATTTGGATTGGCGTGGTGGTGTTTTTGGGTTTATTATTTTACCAGCATACCATAGTCAAATACAATGATTTAAGCAAAGTAAATATGGCATTTTTCACTACAAATGGGGTGGCTAGTTTGGCGTTTGGGGTATTGGCGATTTTGGATTTTTGGGTGTAACGCCCACAGAACTTGTTTGTTTTAAGGAAATAATTGCCTAATGAGCTACGCCACGCAGCAATCTTGCCAATTTGCTTGGCGGTAAACAAAAGGGATTCCGGTTCAGAGAAGGAAGAATAGCCGATTTTGGTGATTTACCGATAGAAGAACTCGAGCAATTGAATGCAGTATTGATAAAAACGGAATACGAGTATAAAAAATGAGTTGTCTTCTCCCCAAAAAAAACGCCCCAAAAAACACCTACATTTCCGCGCTCTTTCGCACCTTTGTCCATGCGAATTTTAATTTCTTTTTGCGCGCTATTGTCCGCGCTATTATTCACAGTGTGTAGTCCGCGCACTACCACTCCATCTACGACTGCAATTACTATGCCTTTTGACCAATACCCTACTTATTTGGGTACCGACCTTGGTATGAACTGGTCGGCAGATAAAACCATTTTTAAATTATGGTCGCCCATAGCGCAAGCCGTAAAATTACGCTTATACAGCAACGGCAGTACTGGTAAAGCCATACAAACCATTGATTTACAGAAAAAAGACAACGGCGTATGGGAAGCCACCCTCGCTGGCAACCAAAAAGGTAAATACTATACCGTACAAGTACAACAAAGCGGTAAATGGCTTGCCGAAACACCCGATGCTTACGCAAAAGCAGTAGGTCTAAATGGCAAACGCGGTATGATATTAGACCTAACGGAAACCAACCCAACTGGCTGGGCTACGGACAAACGCCCTATTCAAAAACAATTTACCGATATTATCCTCTACGAACTCCATATTCGCGACCTTTCCATAAACCCTAATTCTGGCATCAAAAACGCCGGAAAATTTCTTGGTTTAACAGAAACTGGCACCAAAAACACCAAAGGGTTATCCACAGGACTCGATCATATCAAAGCATTGGGCGTAACTCATGTGCATTTATTGCCTGCTTTTGATTATCGACATACTTCGGTAGATGAAAGTAAACTGGACCAACCACAATACAATTGGGGGTACGATCCAGAACATTTCAACGTGCCAGAAGGCAGTTATTCCACCAATCCTAGCGATGGAGCGGTGCGCATTCGCGAGTTCAAGCAAGCCATCAAAACCCTGCATGAAAATGGTATTCGGGTCGTGATGGACGTAGTGTACAACCATACAGGTGCTACCGAAGGGTCTGTGTTTAATCAAACGGTACCCGGTTATTATTATCGCCAAAACGCAGATGGCAGTTATTCTAATGCCTCCGGTTGTGGCAACGAAACCGCCTCCGAACGCACTATGGTGCGCAAATACATCATTGAATCGATGAAATATTGGGTACAAGAATACCATATTGACGGCTTTCGGGTCGATTTGATGGGTATCCACGATATTGAAACCATGAACCAAGCAAGTGCCGCTTTGCACGCCATTGATCCCACTATTTATATTTATGGTGAAGGTTGGACTTCGGGAAGTAGTCCCCTACCCGATTCCTTGCGCGCCATCAAGGCCAATACTTTGAAACTCAATCAAGTGGCTGCATTTAGTGATGACCTACGCGACGCACTCAAGGGCAGCGTATTTAACCATACCGAAAAAGGTTTTATCAATGGGCGTACAGGTTTGGAAGAAAGTATTAAATTTGGCGTTACAGCATCGGTGAAACACCCACAAGTTGATTATTCAAAGGTAAATTATTCCAAAGCACCTTGGGCAAAAGAGCCGTACCAAACCATTACTTATGCAGAATGCCACGATAATCATACGCTCTGGGATCGTTTGATGCTTTCTTGCCCCGACGCGTCAGAGGAAGATCGCATTAAAATGCAAAAATTGGCGATGACCATCGTACTCACTTCTCAAGGAGTTCCGTTTTTACATGCAGGAATGGAAATGTTACGCACCAAAAACGGTGTCGAAAACTCTTTCAATTCCCCCGACGAAATCAATAGGTTCGATTGGGATCGGAAAACAAAGTACTTAGCCTTCAACGATTATGTGCAACAATTGATCCAACTGCGCAAAAATCATCCTGCTTTTCGGATGCCTACGGCAGATATGATTCGCAGGAATATTAAATTCTTGGAAACCAAAGACCCAAATTTAATCGTCTATCAAATAGGTTTAAAAGCGAATAATGATAATTGGACTAGAATTGTAGTTATTTATAATGGCAATACAGAGGAAAAATTTGTGACATTACCCAAAGGAGGGACATATAATATTGTACTGGATGACACCCAAATCATTGAAACAGGGATAAAGACATTAATTAGCCCTAAAGTGGGCGTTCCCGGGATGTCTGCTATGATTTTAGTGGAGTAGGGTATAAAATTTAGCAAATCTTTGATTTTTATACTCATACGATGACTCGGAGTCATCGTATGAGTATAAAAATCAAAGATTTGCTAAATTTTATTTTGCGGCTGGATAGTTGACGTTCAACCTCCGTGGTTGTTAAAATATTGCCGCCTTCCACGTCCCGAATTGCATTCGGGGCTATTCAGGTTTGACCCTTAGCAGGGTCAGGATTCGTTCAAGTTGACGACATACCAACCACGGAGTGGTTAAACTTGAATAGCCTGAATGAAATTCAGGGTATGATATTTTTTAATGCGCCATCATCCCAGTAGGAATAGGCATCATTTCACCACCAATTAACCCATATTTTACTTCCATTGCGCCACCGCCACCGCTATTATAATAAACTACTTTGACAGAATGCCAACCCCTTTGCAAAAAAGCACTGCCTGTTTTAGTGGTTAAACCGTGATCGCCGTCGTTATTGACTACCAATTGGCCGTCAATATACAGGCGCGAGCCGTCATCGGAGGAGGTGCTGAAAGTGTATCCTGCTGTTTGGTCAAAATTAAGATAACCTTGCCACACCAAACCGCATTTATCGGGACACATGGGTAACAAATCAAAATTATCGGTAACGGCAGCATTCAAATTCGGCGCACCTTCTATTTCAGCGGTCGTATATTTTTCGGCTGTTCGCAATTGCACCACCAAACCCGGTACAGGTTGTTGCATAAATGTAAGTGCTGGTAATAGGGCATACAAATAAGCATCTGCTTCTTTATCATTGCTCTCTATTAATCCAGTACGATACGCTTTTGCACGTACTTTTAGCGATTTTTCTACATAAAATGGCTCAGTATAAGTTTTTGAGGATGTATTAGGCTCCGAACCATCTATGGTATATCGGATGGTAGAACCCGGCAAAGCCGACATTGCAATGGTAGGCCTCATCGTTTGGGGTTCGTAAGTCACATCTATTTTGGGTGGTGCTGCAAATGCACCGTAATTAGAAAAACGAACAACAAACGCCTCTGTGCTTTTCAATTTACGTGGATTATATTCGGGGAAATAAACCGTTACGGTATTATTTGAAGTGTTTTCCCAGCGGAGTTTTTCCCTTGATGCTAATAAGGTGACATCAGTACTATTGGGCAAAGTCATATTACGGAACACCATTTTACGATCTGCGGGATACTGCGGTAGAAGCGCATACAAAGCACGTGTTTTAGGGCTGTAGGTAAAAAACGCCTCTTTTACAGCAAATCCAGGATCAGGATCGAGGGTTTGTTTGAGCAGTGCATCTCCGCTTGTTTTCCAACCATCTACGAGTTCATTGGTAAAATTGCGGTTACCACCGCTCCATTGGCTGGCTTGTCTCCAACGACGCGTACTATAAATAGCCTCACCATTGATCGCCATCCACTGACCAATATCCAATAAGCGTTCTTGCATGATTGGAGGAATTTGGCCATAGGCATCCGGGCCAATATCGAGCAAAAAATTACCACCACGAGATACTTTATCGATCAGGTGTAAGATCAATGTTTGGCTGGAATTGTAGTCCCAAGCATCTTCGGATCTATTATAGCCATAAGAAAAACCCATACCGCGGCTTTCTTCCCAATCGTGGTCTTCAAAATCCATATCTGGTTGGTATTCAGGGGTATAGATACCGCCATGTTTAAAACGAATACCACTGCCCCAACGATCATTGGTCACGATACGTTCGCGTACAGGGCTATCATTATACAGCCATGATAAAAACTGTTTGGATTGCCATTCCTCATCGGTAGCATCCCAATCCCCATCGGCCCAGATTACATCGGGCTGGTACCTTGTTACGAGATCTTGCAATTGTGGAATCATGTGGTCCACGGCATATCTTCGTTTATCGGTTCTCCAAAGCGGATTGTACCACTCATATAAGGAATAGTATAAACCGGGGCGGACTTCAGTTTTGCGGAGCGCATTGGTGAGTTCTCCTACCAAGTCGCGGTGTGGGCCTTGGTCAACAGAGTTCCAAGCACCGCCCCAAGTTTTATTGGCTTCGGCACTGGGCCAAAGACAGAAACCATCGTGGTGTTTACTGGTGAGTACGACATACTTAGCACCAGCATTTTCAAAAAGTTGCGCCCATGCATCCGGGTTGAATTGAGAGGCCGTAAAATACTGGGAGAGTTCGTAATAAGATTTATTGGGAAAATTGGCATTATGGAAGTTTTTGACCGCGCCATCGGGGTCATTTTCCATAAGTGAATTTTGGTACCACTCGGCGTATCTGCCTTTTGGCGTAAACGCGGGTACAGAGTAAACGCCCCAATGGATGAAAATACCGAACTTGGCATCTTTCCACCATTCAGGTGTTGGTCGGGTATCCAAGGAAGCCCAATCGGGTGCATATTTGTTATTTTCCTGTGCAAATAAGGATAAATGAAGCAAAAAAAGAAAAGGAAAAATGAGCTTCAGACGCATAATTATAGAGTGGTGAGTGAAAACAAAGCACAAAATTAGTATGATAGTGGGTAAATAGTGTATTTCTTGTGATTTTTTTATTATCCGTTACATTCAAAACGCATATCCAGCAGTTGTACCGCCTCATCGCATAGCCCAATAAAGTTGCGAATGATAGGACTATGGTCGTTGGTACGCCAAACTAAATACAGTGTTGTATGGGTTTCTAAAGGGATAAAACGAACTTGGAGCGAACTCCCTAAACGATAACTCAACGGCAAAATAGCGATACCTAATTTTTTTTCGACTAAGCGCATAATGGTGGATCCATAATTAGATTCGTATGCAACACGAGGCACAAAACCTGCTGGATTAAAAATACTATAAATTTGTTGGCGGTACTGTTGCCAATCGGCCATATAGGGCAAGATAAAGGATTCTTCTCTACATTGTGTAATGGATCTAAAATTTTCTTGTGTTATTGGGTGGTGCTCGGGTACAACCAAGGCCAAAGGTTCAGAGAACAATTCTCGCTGGCAAATATTGGGATGATCTGTAATTTTTTCTCTTGAAAAGCATACATCTATATTACAATTTTGTAGCGATTCAATGACATTAATTTCCTGTGTTTCGGACAAAATACCTTCTAATAAAGGCAGTTTTTCACGCAAAAGATAGAGCGCTTCTGGCAATATGGAATACAATGCCGAACCTGGATAACCAATTCGTATCGTTCCTAGATTACCATTTTGTATAGCAACTGCTTGAGTTAAGGTATCTCTCAGGCGCGTATTTAATTTGAGCATTTCATCTCGCAAGTAAGTGCCAGCGGCAGTAAGACTCACATTTCTTTTATCGCGTTTAAAAAGAATTACACCCAATTCTTGTTCTAATTGCTGGATTTGCCGGCTCAATGCGGGTTGCACAATATTCAGATTTATGGCGGCTTTTGAAAAATTAAGCGTTTCTGCTACTCCTAAAAAGTATTTAATTTGACGTATTTCCATTTATACAAAATTAAAATTTAAAACAATTTCAATGCAAAATTACTCTTATGCTATTAAGGCATAAAATTATGCAAAATTAGCATTTCCAAGTATAAATTATTACACCGAAGTTTGCAGTGTCATCGCGATTGACTAATAAATTAACAATTTAAACAAACAAAAATTATGAAAAATAATTGGGCTTTGAACCTATTTATTGTAGCATTTTTCTTAGTGCTCACCTCAATGCAATTAAATCCGGCACCTCAAACCATTAACTCGGACTTTAAAGTAGAGATTACACAACGCGAAGACCTCCGACTCATTATCCATTGTGAAAAGGAAGTTGGAAGCAAATTACAACTAAGTTTGATAAAACCCGAAAAATCTGTTTTTGGCTATCCGTCGGAGTCGATTATTTACCAAGATAAAATTGCTGCAGATATTACGGATTACAACCGAATACTCAACTTATCCAACCTTGAGAATGGCACTTACGAGATCGAGATTACTGGTGGGAAAAAACGTTTTACCCGCCAAATTGAAATCCAAACGGTTACAGAAACTACACCGAGACCTCGAGCAATTGTTAGTATAGATTAACGGAATACGCTCTAATGGGGTGCTGTATAATTTCACCTGCACTAGTGGTAGTATCCATATCTTGCTCACATGTAGTAATCCAATGATGTTGTTTGTGTGCTACACGCATCATATCGTTTTGGTAAGTTCCTATTTTGAGTGGAAAATAATCCCTGAGCTACTTTTTTTGGTAGCTTGGGGATTTTCCGATTAATTTTGCACAATACCTTCATTCATTTGTAAAAAAAACATGAAATTATTCGAAACTATTACTCAACAAACAACTGACACATCTAACTTAGTAACTATTGTTGATTTTGCTCCTGTTTATGCACAAGCGTTCAAAGACTTGAATAAAGAATGGATAGCTGCCTATTTTAAAATGGAGGCATCCGACTATAAGGCTTTGGATGGTGCTCAAACGAATATTTTGGACAATGGTGGACATATTATCGTTGCTTTGTATAACGACGAGCCAGTGGGTGTATGCGCGCTCATTAAAATGCAAGATCCAAAATACCAATATGAATTGGCCAAAATGGCTGTTGCTCCCAGTATGCGTGGAAAAAAAATTGGTTGGATTTTGGGAAAAGCCGTGATTGACAAAGCCAGGTCGTTGGGGGCAAGTTATATCTATTTAGAGAGCAATACTATACTCACCCCGGCTATTAGTCTCTACGAAAAACTTGGCTTTACAAGAGTATCGGGACGGCCTACACCTTATGAACGTTGTAATATACAGATGGAAAAACCTATTTCTTGATCAGCATGATGGTGTAATAATCAACGCCTTCAATGGATTCAGAACCAAGGTAATAGGTGAATTTTTTACCGACGACCACAGCAGAGCCAACGCCGCTTGGATGCCTTTCGTCCAATACCTTTCTAAGGTTTTGGAATTGCTGTTCGTTGAGCATTGCAAATTTGATAGAGTCGTTACTCGAATCCCAAAGGAGTTTTTGTTCGTAATAGTCTTTTTTCTTACCAGAGGTGGCCCAACATTTGGAATAGACTTTAGTCACGTTTCCTTTTCCAGTTTTGGCTTGCCTTAAATCGAAGCCAGCCTCCAATATTTTAGTTTCTTTTTCATCTGGAGTGGCACTTTGGATCACTTGTAATGTATTGAGCGATAGCTCTGAGCACTGGGCTTGGAGAAGTGTTGGGAAAAAGCCAACGAATAATAGTAAACCGAATTTTGAAAGGTACATATTTGTATAGATTAAAGTACTAAGAAATAAGCCACAAAGGTAAAAACGAATCAAACATAAACATTTTTTCAGATAGACTTTAACAGGCAAATAATTTTTAAGGCTTTTTTTGCACTAATTTCTTTAAAAAATTCTTCATTTTGATTAGTTTGTCTAATTTTGCGGCGTAATTTTGAAAAATTGCACATATATCAGCACACAAAAATACACCTCATACATATGACAGGTTCAGCAATTACCATTAAGCGGGGCAAACTGAAAGTGCCCAATGACCCAATTATCCCATTTATCGAAGGCGACGGTACAGGCGCGGATATTTGGGCTTCCGCCGTTCGAGTTTTGGATGCCGCGGTGGAGAAAGCCTATAAAGGCAAGAAAAAAATCATTTGGAAAGAAGTTTTAGCAGGAGAAAAAGCCTTCAATAAAACAGGCAACTGGCTTCCTGATGAGACATTGTCGGAGATAGACAAATATAAAGTAGCCATTAAAGGCCCGTTGACTACCCCTGTTGGTGGTGGTATCCGTTCCTTGAACGTAGCATTGCGCCAGCAACTTGACTTGTACGCATGTGTACGTCCTGTAAGGTGGTTCAAAGGCGTTCCTTCGCCGGTGAAAGAACCTGGTCTGGTGGATATGGTGATTTATCGCGAAAATACAGAAGATATTTATGCAGGTATTGAATTTTTGAGCGGTACTCCAGAAGCAGCGAAGATGTTGAATTTTCTTCAAAACGAAATGGGAGTGAAAAAGATTCGTTTCCCAAAAACGTCTTCTTTTGGTGTTAAACCAGTTTCAAAAGAAGGAACAGAACGTTTGGTGCGTGCTGCCTTAGAATATACGTTCAAAAACAATCGTAAATCTTTGACGATTGTTCACAAAGGCAATATCATGAAATTTACAGAAGGTAAATTTAAAGATTGGGCTTATGAACTGGCGGAAAAAGAATACGGAGATAGGGTGTTTACTTGGGCTGAATACGAGCGCATCAAAGCTGATAAGGGCGAAGAAATCGCTAACAAAGCACAAGCAACGGCTTTAGCCGCAGGCAAACTCCTTGTTAAGGATGCTATTGCAGATGCTTTCTTGCAACAAATCCTGCTCCGTCCTGCGGAGTACGATATGATCGCTACGCTTAATCTTAATGGAGACTATGTTTCCGATGCTTTGGCTGCTCAGGTAGGAGGTATTGGTATCGCACCAGGTGCTAATATTAATTATATGACAGGACATGCGATTTTTGAAGCAACCCACGGAACTGCTCCGAAGTACGCCGGCAAAGACATGGTAAATCCTTCATCCGTCATTCTTTCTGGGGTGATGATGTTCGAATACATGGGCTGGGATAGGGCTGCTAAATTGATCGTTAAAGGCTTGGAACGCTCTATCAAGAAAAAGCGCGTTACTTACGACTTTGAGCGTTTGATGAAAGGTGCTACTAAATTGAAATGTTCGGAATTTGGCGACGAAATTATTTCAAACATGTAATTTTATCCTTTGGACATAAAAAAAGCCGTTTTGCAAGTTAATCTTGCAGAACGGCTTTTTTATTACATTTTTCTATCCAGTAAGGGCTAATTTTATTTCCTTTTTGCGATCACTTCTGCCACAAATTCCTCTGTCACCCCCATACAGTTTTGATTCATTAATTCATCTCATTCTACTTCTTCTTTGCGATCACCTGCGCAACAAATTCCTCAGATACACCGATACTTGTTGCTATTACGGGTATTGAAACTCCATTGGAATAGAAACCATATATCGAATTTTCTTTTTCTTGTATTGCAGCAGCTTCGCGCTCAGCGGCAGCAGCAGCTTCGCGTATCGCAGCGGCTTCGCGTTCAGCCGCGGCGGCAGCTTCGCGTTTCTTAGCAGCTTCACGTTCGCGTTTCATCTTAGCAATTTCCTTTTTAGGGCTGAAACCATGGGCGCGTTCGTACCATACTTCAAACATCTTTTTTGTTCCTTTGGATATAATCATTTCTTCTAATTTACTTGTTGATGAATCAAGTGTTTCAGTTAAAAATTTATTTTCTAAAATTGGGGGTAAATTTACAAAATCTCTGACAAAGATAAGGAGTTTTACCAATTCTGGTCGTTTTATTCCTTTTGATGCAGCAATTTCAAATAGTTTTCGCTTATAAAACAGTCGTTTTTCCGGCATCTTTTCTGTTTCATAAGCGTATTTTACAGCCAAAATACCTAATGCGACTGGATTTCTTGACCTGATTAACTTCGCTTCATCTTGCTCAACAGCCACCAATGATATAAATTTATAATTCACTTTCGTACCAAAAATATCCAATCCGTATGCTAATTGGGATTTTTTAGGAGCTGCCCCCGTAAAAAATGCAATGGCTGTAAAAGCATGCGCATCTTGCTTCAAAAAGGCCATTCCTACGAAACCTGAGCCACTGTCACAGTTGTCGCATATACTTTTAACGCCGATTCCAAGCAATCCATCGCAGCATTCAGGTCATTTTCGTTCAAGACATAGGCAAAGCGTACTTCTTGCAAACCTTTTCCTGGGGTTGCATAAAAACCATTACCAGGTGCTAGCATTACAGTTTGGTTATCCAGCGTAAATTCTTCGAGCAACCAGCGACAGAATTTTTCGCAATGGTCAATCGGCAATTTGGCAAAAACATAAAATGCGCCATCTGGTTGATAGCAAGTTACGCCTTCCATATTATTCAAACGTTGGAACAAAACATCGCGACGGCGTTTGTATTCCGCATTTACTTGCACAAAATAAGATTCTTCTGTGTCCAACAAGGCCTCGGCCAAAATTTGCCCATAAGTAGGTGGGCTTAGTCGTACTTCTGCGTACTTATTGATCGTAGTGAGTAATGCACGATTTCGAGTAACAATTGCCCCTACCCTAGCACCACAAGCGCTATAACGCTTTGACACAGAATCAAATACAATAACATGCTGATCCATCCCCGGTAGATTTAATGCTGAAAAAAACGGCGTTTCTTCGTAACAAAACTCGCGATACACCTCATCAATCATTAAATAAACATCGCGTTCCAGTGCCAGTTCTGCTAGTTCGCGCAACATCTTTTCTGGATACACTGCGCCGGTCGGATTATTGGGATTACACAGTAGTATAGCCTTCACTTCTGGTGTTAATGCCCGTGCAAAATCATCAATAGAAGGTAATGCAAAGCCATTTTCTATATGTGTCGTTACTGGTTTGATCTCCACATCTGCCATTTCGGCAAAACCGACATAATTCGCATATAAAGGCTCTGTGGCCAATACGGTTTGCCCACGATCCAAACAAGCCAACATCGTAAAATACACGCCTTCCGAAGCACCATTAGTGATCAATAGATCATCAGGGGTTATCGAAATACCATATTTTTGATAGTATTGGGGTAGTTTTTCGCGGTATTGGGTATGTCCGCTCGAAGGGCTATACGCTAGAATACGAATATCGGTATCTTTTACTTTTTGTAATGCAGCCGGTGGTGTAAGTATATCTGGCTGACCAATATTGAGGTGATATACTTTTTTCCCCGCTTTTTTGGCGGCATCAGCAAAGGGACTGAGCTTGCGAATGGGAGAAGTATGCGCGTTTTCGCCGCGATTTGAGATGGATGGCATAGTGTTAATTATTTCGATTTTCCAATTTGTTTGTATTTTGAATGACGCTAACATCTATCCTCAACTTTGGAAAAACATGCTACATATTAAATATTCACTTACCTTATAACGGCAAAATATATTGATTTGATCTTTACTCATTGCACGAATCAATAACCGAAAAAGGGGCACAAAGGTAAGGTAAGTTAATGATTTTTTTGACAATTAATTAAACACAGTTGCATAAAATACGGCAAACGCTCCTTTTTACAAACAAAAAGGCTTGGACTTTAGCCGTTTATGCCAAAACCCAAGCCTTAACAATGGAGACCCGTATTTATATACCCAACTATTTATAATCGTTTATATTCCAAATTTTTATATCCGGCATTTGTCCAAAAAGCGTCGCCATAGGCAAACGATGGCCTGCACCTACCAAGATCACGACTTTTTTGAAGCCATTGGATTTTGATCGATCAATCGTATTTTGGCACATTGTAATATTACGCATCATCCACCAATGTAATTTTTCCTGAAATGCAGCAGCAGGGTAATTGCGGAGGGTTAAATAATCAGAATTTACAATATTCATTCGCATCAAAAAATCATCGCAGTAGGGCGTATTCATCAGCTCCGTTACTTTGGTGGCATGTTCGGGATTCGTGGTTTCCATTGCTTCAAAAGCTTTTAACATATCATCATTCGATTTAGAAATAGCCAAAAACAGTAAGGCTTCGGCACAGGTTGGGTTGCGCAATACCTGCTCCTTGTACAATCCGGCTAATGAATCAGAATAACCCCATGCTTCACTCCACAGGTCATCATACTTCTGACAATCCATTGGATATATTTGGGTATGACCCAATTTTTGCATCACGGGATAAGCCACGACATCGTACTCATTGAGGGAATATCGTTTTACAACTTTGTGAACGGAATCTAAGGTTGGGCTCAGTACTAATTTTGCGTACTCAAACAGTTCTGTGTTCTTCGGATTCTGCTCCAATTCCTTGGCTACTTGCCATAATTGATAATGACCATTTCCTGCATCTTCGTTGACATAATAGGCATGTGCCAAATCTATCTTGGCTTTGTAATCTTTAGGATTTTTGATCGTTTTTTGTTGTAAATCTGCAATTACTTTAGGCAATTCACTTTCTGAAATACTCCGTTTTGCTTTCAGTCTTTTGGTTCTCCCACTTACATTTTCTTTGTTCCAATAAGAAGTAAGTGCTTTTTCGTCTTCCGGAGACAGGAACTCGCCAAATACTGCATCAGGTCTGAATTTCATTATTTTTTGGTGTATATCGGTAGCGTCCTGTGGGATATCATAACTGTGCGATGCGCCAATCAAGAGTATCTCTAGTTGGGGGGCTTGCGCCAAAAGATGAATAGTAGCACAACTTACTAAAGCGAAAATAACAAATAACTGTTTCATAATCATAATTTTATGTGAAAGGAATGTAAAAATAATGCTGCAAAGATGCTGTGGCCTACATAGGTCGATCGATACCAATCGTCCACTTGGCAAATGCTGCCGACAAAGCGACTATTGACTCGATAAAACGCCCAACTATACATTTTTAAAGTCCAAATTAGCGTTGGTCGATTCAATAGCCTTTTGGACGACCCGAAAAACCAGTTGATAGATTAACAACGCCGACCAATACCGCGATTCATTACCTTTGTGCACATGACAAAAAGACAACTTATTATATTTCATACGCTTTTCTGGTTTATGGTGTTGTTCTATGGCGAAATATTGCAGGCGATTGGAGACAACAGTTACAAATTTAACCCCGAAAAATTCCTCAAACCGCTTTGGCTGAGTTCAAATGGGCTTAATATATTTGGAACGTACCTTGTGCTTTGGGTACTCAATCGTTTTTTTGACAAAAGACAGTTTCTTAAACTAACAATCGGTATCATTTTCGCTATTTTGGCTTATGTATTTTTGCGTTTTTGGATAGAAGAACGCTTGTTTTTTCAATTATTCGGCTTCCACAACTATGTTTATGGCACAGATTTCACTTGGTTGTATTATGTGACTGATAGTTTTTACAATGGTATTTCCTTCATATTTAATGCAGCATTACTCAAGTTAGTACCCGATTTTTTTAAAAATGAAAAGATAAAAAACGAACTTTTACAAGATAAAAATACGGCGGAATTGGCTTTTTTAAAATCTCAATTGAACCCACATTTCCTTTTTAATATTCTAAATAATATTTACGTACTTACCTACAAAAAATCGGATAAAGCACCCGAAGCAATGCTAAAATTATCCGAAATGATGCGTTATATGCTATATGAAAGCAATGAACCCACAGTGCTATTAGAAAAAGAAGTGCGCTACCTTGATAATATGATCGAACTACAACGGATGCGGTTGGAAGGAAACCCATTCATTGATGTACTTTTTCAAGGGGATTTTGCAGAAAAACAAATTGCGCCGTTGATTTTAGCGCCATTTATTGAAAATGCCTTTAAACATGGCGAATTTTATGACCCTTCCAGCCCTTTGATCATCCACTTTCAGGAAAGTAATGGCAATTTGAATTTTTTGGTAAAAAACAAAAAAAGTAATCACCTCAAAGACGCTATGGGCGGAATTGGGATCACTAATGTGCGCCGAAGGCTAGAAATGTTGTATCCAAATCGGTATGGCTTAGATATCAGCGACGAAGCAACCGAATATACTTGCGAACTTAATTTAATACTCTGATATGAACCAAAAATTGAGATGTATCATCGTTGACGATGAACCTTTAGCTTTAGAATTGCTGAGTGATTACGTCCAAAAACTACCCGATCTTGAATTGGTTTGTTCAACAACCAAGGTGCTGGATGCCCTTAGTTTTATTCAACAAAATAAAGCCGATCTGGTGTTATTGGATATTCAAATGCCCGATTTGAGTGGGATACAGTTCCTCAAACTCATCCAAGGAAAATGTAAGGCCATACTCACTACCGCTTATGCGCAATATGCGTTGGAAGGGTATGAGTACGATGTGATTGATTACCTAATCAAACCAATTGGTTTTGAACGATTTGTAAAGGCAATACAAAAAGCACAAAGGTATTTTTTCGACAAAACGGAAGAAGCCACCACCAATTTGATCGAACAGATTCCTATTCAGGAATTGCCCGATTTTATATTTGTTAAGGTAGAGCACAAAATTAAAAAATAAACATACCTGATATTCTATATTTGGAAGGATTAAAGGATTATGTCTCTATTTTTACTACTTCAGAGCGCATTTTGACGCTACAAACTATGAAAAAAATAGAAGAGTCGTTATTTCCTTTCCGTCGATTTATCCGTGTACACAAGTCCTATATCGTTGCATTGGATAAAATAGATTATGTGGAGCGCCAAAGGATATTTATCGGAAAAAATAGTATTCCATTGGGCGATACTTACAAGGAAGAATTTTTAAAAATGCTTGGAACTTAATTTTTCAATCCCCTAATAATCAACACCTTATATAAATTAAAGGTGTTGACCATTAGGAAAAAAAATAAAATATTATACCTTGTTTAAATAGACAATATACCTTTTTTCAGCGTATCTGAAGCCTTTTTACTGACCTTTATCGCTGCCAGCAATTGTTCCCAACGAGTAGAAGCACGCAATTCATCTAAAGCATCGGAATCGCTCCAATCACCTTTGAGTAAATCAGCAATTTCAGGTTCGGTGCTGGCCAATTGAGCTAATTCAAGTGCCATCATTTCGGCTTTTACTGGATCACCAGATTCCGGAGATTCGCCTGGTCCACTTTTAGCAAAACCAAAAAGTGTGGAGAACAAAGGCAAAAACGGCACAGATGATGTGGGGCTTTTGACTAACTGGTGCGCTGGTAAGGGCAGCACCCTCAACGCATTCATGGCTTTTACGCCACCATTACCGATATGCGAACGGTATTCGGGCTTTGCCAATTCCCCTGTGCTAAAAATGGCATGACGTACGGCCTCCACTTGCCGCCAAGTACCCGTATAACCCAAATCTTGGAGTTTTTTGCGGTGCTTGGCTATCCACAAAGCGGCGGTAGCGGCTACTTGCGGCGTAGCAGATGATGTACCTCCTCCTGTGTAGATAAAATGAGGATCAGGTTTCCCTGTTTTGGGTTTGCCGTTGGCATCTGTTTCATCGGTTTCGGCCCAAATTACATTAGGTGAATAACCTGCGGCTACGTGCCACATTTGCTCCTCAGGACCATGATTACCCTGCATATCAATACCACCTGCACTTTTTGAGGCCATTGCTGCCTGATCTTCTTCCCAAGTATTTACATCAAAATTATACGGCTGTTTGTTATGCGCAACGCCTGCCGCTGCTATAACGCGCTCAAAACGAGCAGGATACAAAAGATAATCTGGTAAAAATTTCATGCCTCCTTTGCGCCAAGAATTTCCAGCGGCAGTTACAATGGTAATACCTTTTTCATACGCTGCATTTACGGCATCTACCCAACGGCGGCTGGGCGCACCGGCCATACTCATGGTAATTACCTCGCAACCTTGCTCTATGGCGTAGTAAATAGCGCGCTCAAAAGCACGGGTCTTGAGCAAGGCGACTGAATCTTGAATACGAATCGGTATTACCTCTGCAAATGGAACAGCACCAATATAACCAGAAAAGCCTTCCAATCCTTTTGGTGCATTAACTTTGGGACCAGCCAAAAGTGCTAAGGTAGCAGCGCCATGTCCCTGTTGTGCAGGAATAATGCCTTTGGTTTTAAAATCAACCCCTAAATTTTCGGACTCTCCTGGCACAAAACTTTTAGATAAATGCACCAATAGTTTTTCTGGCATAAAATCTTGAAATGGGAAAAAACCAGTATCAAAATGCGCGATTCGGATTGGTTTTTGCGCCAAAAATGCCATAGTATCGGGGTCATTCATAATGGAATCTCGGGCAGTACCCAATTGCGAGTATTGATCCGACAAATGCCACATTTCATTGCCTTTTTTCACTTTTGGGTGCGGCCAGGTAGGGAGATAATCTTCGGCTTCAGTGCTTTTGCTCAGTTCGGTGGTTTCATGTACAATTGTTTCGTGTTCCAATTCGGGTTCTACAAAAAGCACCTCATTTTTGTCCAATTTGAGTTGATCATATAGCGCGTGCGCACGATCCCAATCGTTGGTTTCGCTTGATTTTGGCGAAAAAACACCGATTACATCCTCATTTACACCGCTGTATTGTTCTTCGCCTATCAATGCTGTGCTTTTACTGGCTGGCCCAAAATTAACAAGCAACGGTGCGGCTCCACTTGCGGGTAACCTAGATGTGGAAGTATCGGGGCGAGGTGGTGCATTAAGCCCCGCGCCTTGCTCCACTGTAAATGGGCGTACGATTTCAAACGCAGGATGAATAGGGCCAATATGCTGCATTTTTGGCGTTTGTTTTGCACCTTTCATTTTGAGTACAATAGCATCAAAAAAGGATTTATAGGTTCCGGTAAATGTGCCATCTTTCCACACCGATTTCATCGCTTTGGTGAACTGACCGTTACCCATGCCTTCGTACGAAAAACCATCTTCGTGACAGCCCGCAAACTGTTTTATGCTTGCCTTGATGGCGCTCAAATCGACCAGTGGGGTTTCCTTCTGAATTTTGTCGTAAAAGGCTTGATTGGCCTTGTACGCAGCGAATGATTTTTCCAAGGGCATAAACTTAGCACCATCCTGTATGGCTTGCCAAATGAGGTCATTGGGGTCGTCGTTTTTGGCAATATCGCCGCTGTGACAACTATCTGAGAACAGGATAATTCTTACTCCGGGTTTGAACTTTGTCCAAAGGTATTTGAGTTCATCGTCCAGGAGTTGGCCGTCGTAGCAACACCAGGTTTCATCCGCCTCCTTATCCTCCTCGTCCTCATTAGTATCGGGGACAAGTGCGCCGTGGCCGGAATAGGTAATCATGACCAAATCGTCTTTTTGGGCATTTTTTGTAAGTTTTTTTAAATTTTCCAGCACGTTTTCACGTGTGGCCATTTCGCCTAGCAGCGGAATGGATTGTGCAAATTTGGCTTTGCGGGCCAATTGAAACATGTCTTCCGCGTCTTGTTCCGCGAAATTGAGTTTTCCGTTCCAGCCAGCATATTGGGCGGGATCGACTTCGTTGAGTCCGATGTGAAGTGAGAATGCTTTAGGCATAAATTCAGCGTTTTCTTGTTAGGGTGAAGTATGTAATATTAATTAATGACAAAAATTGAAAAAACGAAACAAAAAATGGGGGGAAATTTTTAAAAATCTTGAGCGTTACTGATTTCATTCCTTATTCAAAAATCATCTCTTAAAAATCAGGGATAAAGATATTTGTTTGTTTTTATTTTTTGTATATAATTTAATTAAAGATTTATAGATTTAGCAAGTTCAATAATATATGTACTTACACCCGCAGAACGACTAGAGTATTCTTCGTTTGAGTATAGAATCCTGTTATTTTCTAAATCAAAATACTTCTTTTCAAGATCGCTGAAATCTTCATCATCGTCTTTGGGTATTATTTGTTTTAGCAAAAGTAGGGCTTCACTTAAATTGGCTTCAGAGATTAGGTATATAATGTCTTGAATTTTAATATTTTCGGTGTTTGATACAGGCACTTGATGCTTTTTCAAATAATCAATATTCCAGACAAGTTGGCTTCGTACTTTTGCACAATAGCGGGTAAAAACTTCATAGGGAAGAATTTTATCGTTCAATTGTTCATTCACTTCTTGTTCTATTGAACAAGATACTATAAATGGTTTAATACTGATTGGTATCTTATTCTCTAGAATAAAATCAATAGAGCCAAGAGCGGTAGTCATTTCTCCATCTCTTATTTTCTCTAAAATATTATTAAGATACCCAGAAGATATGTTTAGGGGATTATTATTTATTTGGAGTTCGGTAAGTACGCTGTCCACTAATATACCTATCTTTTTACTTAACCCGAGCCGATAAGTATCAAATCGCATTAAATAAAGCCCATATTTAACTTTCAACTCAAAGAATTCTGTAAAAAAATTAGGAGGTATTGTATCCTTATGCCCACCGCTAATAATATATTGTGGAATTTCATCAAATTTATTTACTGATAATAGATTTAAGATTTGTAGATTGCTAGCATAACTATCCATATTACTTGCGACAGTAGGTGTTTTACTTGCGTTTGAATTTATCATTTCCATTGTTTTCACAAAAAGCGCATGAAATGAAGAGATTTTATGTGCCCCTAATACACCTAAACGATTACAAGCATGGAATTTGACAAATAATGATAAAGAATGGAGGCGATCCGACCAACTCCAACTACCAGCATAGCGTATTGGTTGTATTAATAGACTTTCTATAAAAACAAAATGCTGATCTGTAGGGTCAAAACTGTCAGATAAACTAGCAATATTTTTTGATTTGCAATTTTCAATTGCCTCTATAAAAAAATTAATGATAATATCATCATTCAACAAATTAAATTGTTCTTGTTCTTTATTGCAATAATTTAATATAACAAACTCAATAATCCCCTTTATTGATTTAGAGTAACTCAGAATATATAAATCAAAATCAATTACACCTTTCCCTTCATCAAAATTAGCAATATTTTCTATTATTTTACTGCTAATTGTAATTAAAGGCTCAATCAAGGCCGATTCTTCTGTGTTAGAAAAATTATTTATACTTTCTATCAACCCATCTTTGATATTATCCTCCTCTTTAATAAATAAGATCGCATGGATCAAATCAATTAAAGCAGTCTTTTTTTCTTCAACACCAAGTAATCGAACCTTTTTAAGTAGGTTATCCCTAAGTTCCTCAAAGACTTGCTGATCGGCTTCATTTTCATAAGAAAGTATGCCGTGCATTAATTCCCTTCGTAATCTATTATATTCAGATTGAAATAATAAACCTTCATGGCCGCCAAAAATATTTTCATAGATTGCTAACCTTTCAGCCCCGTTAAGTGCGTTATCAGTCCTTATTTCATCCAAAACAATTACTTTCACATGTTTTTTCCATCCTTTTTTATATAAATCATATTCGTCAGCAGAAAAACATTTTCGACCACCGATCCCATCTGCAATTACTAAAACGCCTTCTTTACTTAAAGGCACTTTTGCCCTCAAGGCTTGCTCTAAAAATCGACTTGCCCGTTGTCCTAAGTATTCAGAATTTTGATAAATTTGTACCACGTTTTGTGCTAATGAATCATGACACAACCTGTAACACTTATTACCGTCTATGTCATAATAACTTGACAATAAGTAATTGTTTTCCAGTGATTTACATATAGATTCAATATATTCCTTTCCAATATGACTATATCTTTTTTCTATATCATCTAAAGTCTTTCCTCTTACGGTTAAATCCTCTGTTACAAAAGTAAATAATATATCAACTAGCAAGCCACTAGTCAATGATCCTTTGAAAGATGTCTCTACCTCGTGTAGTTGGGTCTCCAGCAACGATCTCATTGAACTTCGCCGCACTTTATCATAGAGCTCATAAGTAAACTCTAATGGTTCGATGGCATTTGGAACGTTAACAGTATCCCACATTTTGCGCAATAGGTACTGTAATAGAGGCGTATATTGTTTTTCTTTTAAAGCACTAAAATCATTAGCAATAATACTGGGCAGGTCATCACTTTCATATTTTAGACCTTTATAGTTATCTCGTATATCAATGGAAGAAATACCTGTTGAAGCCTCCATTACACCTTGTTTACTTATATGATGCAAACTGATTGAAGTGTATGATTCAGGAGGTGAATTCAAAATAGAAATGATCCGCCCCAAATACTCTTCCCTAAAACTAAGTACTATGGTTAAACTAGTAAACTTGGATAATTTGTCATTTATTTTCTTGCTTAATAGGGACTCTTCATCTTTACTCCATATACCTGGATTTGAAAAAATCTCTTCCAATTGGTCAATAATCAATAGATTTTTTACCAGCGCATTCTGCTCTATTTCTTTTAAGTAATTGTCGATAATTTCAAGTACACTTCCATCTCGCCCTCTTCGTTTATACCTAGCCATCCAGTCTTGCGGCAAACGAGGCAATAAACCAGCTTCAAGCAACGAAGATTTACCGGTGCCTGAATGACCATACAAAAGGATAAGCCGTTTCTTCCGGTCATTTTGTTGGCCTATTATTTGAAAAATATCCCTTATTTCATTTGATCTGCCAAAAAATATTCGAGCATCCTTCTCTTCAAACCATTTTAGCCCTTTAAAAGGGTTTGCAGGATAACCGATATGTGGATGAACGGGCAAGTGGGCTAAAATATCTATCTTTTCTGTCTTAGTAGTATTTTTTCCCTTATATTTTCGAGGATAAAATATCATTTGCCCGCCAGCGTGTCCATTTGCATTCAGCCGTTCGAACCGAGGAGTTTGAGCGGCTTCTTTATTTTCTATAACCTTTTTTACAGCCTCATTACCTAGGTCGGAAACGAACAATGGCTCACTATTATCCGCTAAAAGATCAATAATGGCCTGTGCAAAAGGGCTGTGCTTTCCAGCATCACCATCAGACACTAATTCTGCCCTTCCAGAGCTTAATCCCCACCTAGAAGGATAACTTTCCAGTTTTGAACTTATATCTAAATCCGTTGATTTATCCTGCCACATCGTGCCAGAAAAACAACAATCAACCATCAAGAATAAATGACGGCATTTCATTTTGTTGATAAAGGTAATTACATCTGATTGCTGGAACAATAAACTATCATTACCACTTGCTGCTTCTATAGGAATCCAACAAAAAAAATCTAAATCAGGATGAACCATTCCATGACCAGAATAGTATATTACTAGGTTGTCATGCTCTGTTAATAACTTCGTTAATTTTAAAAACTCATCCCATATCCCCTTGCGAGAAGCCGCTTTGTCCCAAAGTTCAAAAGTATACTTCTCTTCAAAAGTGTATTTCTTTAATAATATTTCCTTGATTTTTTGAGCGTCAGTAACACAGTTATTCAAACGTTTTTCTTCATAAGCATTAATTCCAATTAGAAAGAGATAATTATTTCCACGAACAAATTCATTATCCGTAGTATCTGAACCGGGTGGAATAGCCAAATCTTTGGTCGGCGCTTTGGGCATAATGAAATGATATAATTAAGGTTAATTTTGACGGACAAAATTAATATATCCTGATGATATAAAGTATTATTCTTTCTTAATTATTTTAAACATGCAATAATTATCATCAATGTTCTCCTCAAATTTTAGATTTATCTCGCCTTTTAAGTTTTACGTAAGACAAATATGACCATATTACACAGGAACAACCACACACAAAAAAAAGGATTTACAACACCTAATCTCCCCGATAAAAGTGCAAAAAACTACACTTTTACCCAATTAGGCATTATAAATCCTTTTAATTACTTCTTATTGAAAAAATTGCCTACGCGTCTTTTTTCTCGTCGCCAGCAACATAATCTTTGGCTTTTTCCCAAAAGCCTTTACCTTCTTCTACTACAGAAGATAAACCTTCTTGAGCATCGCCAGCGAGTTCTTTTGCTTTATCGCTCAAGAAACCCAATGCGCCACCTTCGTGAGCAGATATTTTTGCTTTAGCATCAGCAAGTTGTGCTGCTTTTTCGGCAGTTTCTGCTTCGATAGCGGCTTTGGCTTGAGCAGCCATTTCTTCTGCTTGCGCGCTTACTTCCGTGAATTTTTCGGTAGCAGCGTCTTTCAATTCGCCTAGTTTTTCGCCGGCCTCAGCAGCAGCGTCTTTGGCTCCTTCGATGATTTTATTGAATAAATTTTCCATATTTATTTATTTATTTATTATTGTAATTTATGCTTTATTTAATTTACTGTGTTTGTGTCCGTATCCAAAATAGATCACCAAGCCAATCGCCAGCCAAATAAAAAATCCGAGCCAACTTTTTGAGGGTATTTGCGCCATCATATATAAACAACAGATCAAACCTAAAGTTGGGATCAATGACAAATTATACTGGAACGACCAAACGGCAAGTAAGACGCTTACCACAGCGAATAGTAACATAGGAATTTGGTGTACGCCATCTTTAAATTGTAGCCAATCCATAGTTGCTTCCGGGGAATAATACATACACAAAGCCGCTGCACCGAAGACCATTATCGGGAATATTATTTTACCATCGATATAAGGAGTTTTGAATTTCCCTTGTGGTGCATTCGGCGTTACTTGTAATTTGAGTACGCCTCCACACACCAGCACAAAAGCAAACAGCGTCCCCATACTACATAAATCCAATACTAAATCGCTGGAAATAAACAACATAGGTATAATAACAAATACCGCTGTCATTAGAGTAGCAAAATCTGGGGTTTGGTAGCGTGGGTGAATATGCGAAAAACGAGCAGGCAAAAGTCCATCGCGGCTCATGGTCATCCAAATCCTTGGTTGGCCTAATTGGAATACCAAAAACACACCAGCCATTGCTACAACTGCGCTCACCGCAATGATACCGGAGAACCACTTCATACCTATTTTTTCAAATACAAAAGCCAACGGATCGTTTACATTCAATTGTTCGTAACTCACCATACCTGTTAATACCAAAGCAATAATAATATATAAAACAGTGCAAATTACGATAGAATAGACCATTGCTTTGGGCAAATCGCGTTGTGGATTTTTGCATTCCTCAGCGGTAGTAGAAATGGCATCAAAGCCGATATAGGCAAAGAAAACGGACGAAACGCCCGCCATAACACCACCAAAACCGTGGGGCAAGAACGGTGTCCAATTATCCGTATCGACGTAAAAAACACCTACAATAATCACCATAAGTACGATGGCCATTTTGATCACGACCATGATATTGCCTGCATTGCGCGACTCCTTAATACCGATATAAACCAAAGCGGTAATCAATAACGACATCAAGATTGCGGGCATATCCAAAATCATGCGCAAACCACCCATCATCGGCGCACCTTCCCAAGCCGCTAAGGATTCTATTTGGCGTTGCGTAAAATCAGCAGCGGTTTTACCCTCTGCTAATATTGCTTTTGCTTCATTGTAGCCCGTATGCGCCGTACTGTAGTCGGTTTGCGCCCAAGCGGGAATATGCCAACCAACACTATCGCACAAACTGGTAAAATACCCCGACCACGATACGGCAACCACAATATTGCCCACGGCGTATTCCATGATGAGTGCCCAACCAATAATCCAGGCAATAAATTCGCCAAAAGCCACATATGAGTAGGTATAAGCGCTACCTGATACAGGCAGCAGCGAAGCAAACTCTGCATAGGCAAAAGCCGCAAAACCACAAGCCACCGCTGTAAAAATAAAAAGGAATACAACGCCGGGGCCGCCGTTATAACTTGCCGTTCCGATGGTACTAAATATCCCAGCCCCAATAATAGCGGCTATTCCAAATGCGGTAAGATCCCATACCCCAAGGCTTTTGCTCAAACCTGCACCGTTTTCACTTTCATGCTCGGCCGTAGCAATGGCATCTGCTACATTTTTTTTGCGAAATAAGTTGGTTATAAATGACATGTATATTGTTAGTTATTGTTTGATATACGTACTGATTTAAAGTTTTTTAAAGAACTTTTCGATATAATTATGGTTATAAGTGCTGCAATAGTGTCTTGAAATACTTGGATTAAGGACGCGTATCTCAAAAATTGTGGGCGAAATGTAGATATTTCGCGCAATACTGACAAGCATCCAACCTATTCTTTATTTTTTTCGTCAATTTAGTCTCTATCTGAATTGTAAAACACGTATCTTTTTGCTTTCGCTAACTTTAAACGACGTAAATTTGCGCCATGAAAAAATCTCATATTCTAGCAATTTTAATAGTAGCCGTTGCAATCGGCTTCTTGATCTCGGCCAGTTCCGACGTGACTACCTACGCCAATTTTGAACAGGCCGCCAAAACTGGTGACCGCGTTAAACTTGTAGGGCAACTTGTTAAAGAGTTTCCTGTAGAGTATGACCCGGAAAAAAACCCGAACTTAATGGCATTTCAACTCCGCGACGACAAGGGGCAAGTGCGCCGTGTTGTATTGCGCGCCACTAAACCACAAGATTTTGAGCGTTCCGAACAGATCGTTCTTACAGGATCTATGAACGGCGATACCTTTGAGGCCAGCGATATGCTCCTCAAATGCCCATCCAAATACAAAGACCAGGAAATTTATATCCGCTCAGAACAAGGCTAATTTTATATGGAATATATTGGTGAACATTTACTCCCTGGCCAAATTGGCCACTTTTGCGTTGTGCTCTCTTTTGTGGCCGCGCTTTTTTCAACACTCTCCTTCTTTTTAGCCACCAACCAGCGCCATACCGATGCTACTGATGGCTGGCGCAATTTGGGTAGATTGGGCTATTTGGTTCATGGGGTGGCAACACTGGGGGTTATTGCCTCCTTATTTTACATCCTTACGGGAAAAATGTACGAATACCAGTACGCCTGGGCCAATGTATCCGATGATTTGCCGGTACAATACGTTTTTTCGGCATTTTGGAAAGAACAGCAAGGTAGTTTTTTGCTTTGGTCGTTTTGGCATATTGTATTAGGTTCAGTGCTTATTTTTAGGGCTGGCAAATGGGAAACACCCGTTCTGACAGTTATCGCATTGGCCGAAACAGTGATCGCCTCGATGATTCTTGGGCTTTATTTTGGTGAATTCCGTCTGGGTGTTACACCGTTTGAATTGCTCCGCGATACGATGGAAGCACCTATCTTCCAACAAGCGGATTATTTGGCTAAAGTAAAAGGGAATGGCCTCAATCCGTTGCTCCAAAACTATTGGATGACCATACACCCTCCTACCCTATTCTTGGGTTTTGCGAGTACTATTGTGCCCTTTGCTTTTGCTATTGCAGGGCTTTGGTTGCGCGAACACAAAGAATGGCTCAATCCAGCCTTGAAATGGGCATTGTTTTGTGGTGCTATTCTCGGTACAGGTATCTTAATGGGCGGTGTATGGGCTTATGAAGCCTTGTCGTTTGCAGGTTATTGGGCATGGGATCCGGTGGAAAATAGTTCTTTGGTACCGTGGTTGATTTTGGTGGCGGGTATCCACACTAATCTTGTGGCAAAGGCTACGGGTTACTCGATAAAAAGTACTTATTTCTTTTACTTAGGTTCGTTTTTATTCATCCTTTATTCCACCTACTTAACTAGAAGTGGTATTTTGGGCGATTCCTCTGTGCATTCGTTCACGGCAATGGGTTTAGGTTTCCAACTGCAGTTGTTTATTGGCAGTTTTGCTTTGCTGGCCGCTATACTTTATTTTAGTCGCTCAAAAGGTATTCCGACGATTGAACAAGAAGAAAAAGTAAGTTCTCGCGAATTTTGGATGTTTATGGGCGCACTGGTATTATTGCTTTCGTCGCTTATTATGACCGACGGCACTTCATTTCCAGTATGGAATAAGTTGTCTGTGGCAATGGGTTTAGATAAAATAGCGATTCCTGGTGATAATTTTTTGTCCAATTTTGTTAGAACACGTTTATCGGGTCAATTAGCCGTCGCCAATCCTGTCCAATATCACAATGGTCAACAGATGTGGATTGCAGTACTGATGGCGAGTTTTACGGCATTGGCACAATGGTTACGCTACAACGAAAAGAACTGGAGCATTTGGTCTAAAAAAGTGGGTATCCAAATGGGCATCGCAGCAGTACTAGGTGGAATATTTACCTATTTAAACAGCCGTTGGATTCATTTGTCTAGCGATTGGCGTATGTGGGTGTTGTTATTTACAGCCATGTTTACCATTGTTTCTAATGGCAGTTATATCGTGTCTTTTGCCAAAGGCAATATCAAAATGGCGGCTTCGGCGGTTTCTCACCTTGGATTTGGCTTGTTATTGTGGGGTATCATGTCCACTGGCCTTAACAAAGAGTGGATTTCTTCCAATAATTTTGCAATGGAGGGTTTGGTCGAAGGTATGGAAGGCGATATGTTGAACAAAAACGTATTGCTCATGCGCGACGCGCCTATGCCGATCAAAGATAATTATGATGCTACTTATTTAAAAGATACATTGGAACGTCAAACCCGCTCGTTTACCGTTAACTTCAAAAAAAGAGACGAAAACGGCAATTACACTGGCGAAAACTTTATACTCACGCCCAATGTGATGTACGATCGGCAGTTTACTAAAGTTGTGGCTTCCAATCCTTCGACGCAGCACTATTGGAACTACGATATTTTCACCCACGTTTCGTCGTTACCTAAAGCAGAATTGGATCCTGAATTTGCAAAGCAACAGGAAGACAGCCTAAAGTACGCCACGTATATGGCTAGAGTAGGCGATACTATTTTTACAAAGGAAAATTATATTGTAGTAGAAGATATTACGAAAACACCCAAACACCCAGATTATAAAAGTCAGAAAGGGGATTTGGCTTATGGCATCAAAATGAAAGCTTATTCGCTGGAAGACCGCCGTGGATATGCACTAGAACCTATGATGTACCTACGCCCTGAAGATGGTGCATTTACGC
Source organism: Chitinophagales bacterium (assembly GCA_043764095.1). GTDB lineage: Bacteria > Bacteroidota > Bacteroidia > Chitinophagales > Saprospiraceae > M3007. Next base: position 66,989 of record JAYUKX010000135.1, on the reverse strand, counting down.
TGACTTCTACGGTACCTCAATTGGAAATTAAGTCCAAATTGTCTGACAAAGGCATGGAAAAGGTGTTCCAAACCGAAGAAGCGCTACAATTCGCTCCTTTTGTTGTAAAACGCGGAGACGAATTTACCTTTAATGGTTTTAAAGTACGTTTTGCGGATATATCGGCCAATGATGTGCAACTTAATACGTATTTGGCCGAGGAAGGTGACGTAACGGCATCGGCATCGCTTATGGTGGTAGGTCCCAATGGTGCGCAATATGCTGCCCATCCGCTGTATTTGATCCGTGGTAATCAGCCCTTTAGCCTTAAAGACGAAATACCGAAAGAAGGTTTGTATTTTTCGATTCAAAAAATCGATCCTGCTAATGGTACTGTTACAATTGGGGCGGCGCAAGCCACCGAAGAGCAGCGCAGTATTCCAGTGGAGATTGCCGAAAATGCGGGTCGCTCAGATTATATTGTGTTAGAAGCGATCATTTTCCCCGGTATTAAATTGGTATGGATCGGTTCCATACTGATGTTGATCGGGATGGCTATTAGTTTTTGGCGGAGGAGTTTGATGAAGGGTAGTAAAGATTAGTTTTAAAAGCGCATTGCACGGTCAACACCGCGCAATGCGCTAAATCACAAACTTTTTACAATAAAAACCCTTAGTTATTTTTTAATATTAAACGTTAAATTTTTAATGCTAAATATTAAATTTAAAAATACTTATACGGCTGGTACTTTACTTAACCACCTGCACCGTTCCCATCATTTGCCCATCGAATACAACGCTCAAAAAATACATCCCAGAAGGTATTTCTTTCAAACCATCCATCTGTATTTGCTGTACACCGGCGGCCAAGTTGGAGGTATTTTTAGTGGCTATTTTTTCGCCCAACACATTGGTCAGTACCAATTGCGCTTCTTGGGTAAAGGACGGAATAGATATTGATACTTTAAAATCGCCGACAAATGGATTGGGACTTACCGACATTTCCAACACATTGGCATCCAATGCATTATCCACTCCCGACAAGATTGGATTTTTCATATACTCCTGTAAAAGTGCCGTAACCACCGGTGCTAAACCCCACGAATTTACTTTAGAATCGCTGTTCAATACCGCAATGCTGATCTTTTTTGAAGGAAAATAAAATACATTAGATGAATACCCCAAATCGCCACCATGACCATAACTGGTTGTATTCATAAACTTTCGCTCCATAATACCTAGTCCATAACGGGTGCCATCGGGCATACCAGTGTTCACCGTTGATCTCACTTGCATCATCAGACTTGGTGTAAGAAGGCTACCACTGGCAAATGTTTTCATCCATTTGGCAATATCTGTTGGGGTAGCATAATATCCACCCGATGGCCCAACGGCGGTATGTAAAGCCGTCCAATTGAAAAAATAATTGTGCCCATCTTCGTTGGGTATCATATCGCCATTGAGATCGAGCCATACATGCGCTACGGGCGAAGTAATGTCATCGTAATAAGGGATTTGGATGGTTGGTAAGTTCTGTGGTGCAAAAAAACGCTCCTTGAACTGCTCCACATACGTTTTTCCAGTAGCAGCCTTAATAATCATGGCCAATATAAGGTAATTGGTATTGCAATATGCCCAACTGGTTCCCGCTGTAAATTCGGGTGTTTTGATATAATCATACACGACACTATCGATCACAAATACGGAATCATAATAGATATTGGTGGCCTGCCCAAAAGGTGATGTTGGCGAAGCAATCACATCGTACAGGCCACTTTGGTGCCGCAATACTTGTCGGATCGTGATATTAGGATTGACAAACGGAATGGACGGCAACCACTCGTGCAGACTGTCGTTGAGGGTAAGCACGCCTTCGTCCACCAATTGCAGGATCGTAGCGGCGGTAAAGGTTTTGGCTACGCTGCCCACCTCATACACGTGCGCGGGAGTGGCATCCACCAACGGAACTAGGGAAGCCACACCTGATGCATGCGCCCAAACCGCGTCATTGGGCATAATGATGGCCGCCCCGAGCGATTTTACGTTCAAGACTTCCTTCATACTGTCGAGAATAAAGGTAAGACGATTGTCCAATACAGGATTACCCGATTGGGCATAGACTGCTGCGCCTCCTGTAATAGAAATAATAAGTACTAACAGTAGTTTTTGTTTTAATAGCCTCATTTTTGTGTCGTTTATTTAAAATAATTGTGTGTTTTGTGTTTGTAGCGGCATGATTAGGAAGTGGGCAAACCAGTGAAATAGAGCATATAACCTCCTGTTCCGTGATGACCGATGCAAAAGTAGGTGTTGATATAATATAGGTGTGGTAAAAATGCGAATGAGTTATTTCCGCCCTACGAATAATCCCATTGTTGCAAATACGCCTCCCTACCCTCTTTTGAAATGTTGAGTTTTTGTTGCAAAAATTCGGTAGGTGTTTGCTGTACCACTGCTTTAAAATCTTTTAAAAAATGGCTAGGATCGTAGTAGTCTAATCCAGAGGAAATGGTATTAATTTGGCCATTAAAGCGGTCATCTAGCATACAAATAGTTGCTTTTTTCACCCGAATCAAACGTGCATATTGCTTGGGAGACATACCAATTTCTTCCTTAAATAGCTTTTCAACATAACGCCTGCTGGCCTTGATTTGGTCGGTAAGGCTCTGAATACTTGCAGTGCCATGGCTGGTAAAAATTTGATTCACGGCAAACCGGACAAATGGGCTTTCGGCTGTTTCTTTAGTTAGTTTTTTAAGAAAAAAAGTATCTAGTAATTCTGTGGCTTGTTCAAAATTATCGGAGGCGTATATCTGCTCGGAAAGTAGTCTAAACTCAGGAGATTGTCCTACTGCACCCACCTCGAGTACGTTATCATTCAATTCCCAAGACGGGATTTTGAACAAGGAATAAGGCGTCCACGGATATAATTTGACGTACAAAACCTTTGAAAAAGCAGTTGTTTCAAAAGTAAAGCGGTGCGTTGCTTGCCGAATTAAGCCTGCTTGTGCGTACCGTGACCAGCGTTTGCCCCCATCAAAAATCTGAATAGATCCTTCGAAGGTAAAAAAGAGTTCGGGATAGCCATCGGGGATAAGTTCCAGTACTTCGTCTTTATTGCCTGCTTCGATGAGCCAATAGCCTCGGATATAGTTTTGTAGGGCAGGATGAGGTTTGCATTGTTTAAAATCCAACATAATTGATGTGCAGTGATGTTCGATCAAAGATGTTGTAGTACGAGTTATTTGATGCTTGTTTTTATAAATATGCAGGAATTTTGGCTATGGACGGCTGGTTGTTCTGTTTTTTTTATTACGATGGATATGGATTAGTTTGAATAAAAGTATGTGATTCTTATGTTGAAAACGAATTTACAAAACAGACATAATAAAATATAAAATACAATTATTTACTAAAAAATAAGGTTGTATCTTGAAAAATAAACCTTTTAAAAAGGATTTAAAAATCAAGAAACAACCTCATTCCTTATCTATTTCGAGCAAGTGTTAGTCCTGCTCTATCACCAATTTTCCTGAAGCTATATTTTTTCCTTGAGGAGATACCAGTACTACTTGGTACATACCAGTACTCATACCATCAAGCGATATAAGCGTATGCTCTGATAGTTCGCGGAATTGCTTGACGATACGCCCTTGTGCATCGTATAGCAGCATATATTTAGTTGCTGCAAGTGTGTTTGCTGTAATATCGAGCATTGCTCTATCATGGGCAGGGTTAGGAGTCATCCGTATGCTAAAAAATTGATTATCGACATTGGATGTTCCAGATATTGGATATTGCACAGTCGTTTTAACCGTATTTGTAATGATAGGCTGGTTAAAATCGAAGTAGATTTCGGCAGTATTGGAAACTGTTTCGTTGAGTTGGAGTGCAGGATTTGCCTCCACCGAAAATTTGACAAAGCCCGTTTCTGTTGGTTGTAGTAAAATATTATTGAATGTAAATTCTAGTGTACCGTCATTTTTTAGCGTCCAAGTACACGGGTGGCTCGAACTCATCAAATGGACGGTTGCAGGTTTTAGGTTTTTTTCCAATACATCTTTGATGACTACTTTTTCTGCATAGAAGTCTCCAGTATTTTCAAAACGAATAATATATTCTATGGGTTTTCCTGCGGCCAAATCAATTGGGGAAATTCGTTCAGCAGCAGATTTATCATTTGGGTCAAAAGAGCCTACGACTATTGTACGGACTACAATTTCATTATTGGGCAGATAGACATCATTTTCAGCGGAAACACTGGCTGTAAACGATAGGTCGTCGCCAATCATAGTATTAGTTGATGTGGTTACTTCTAAAAATATTGCTAGTCTTTCAAAAGGAGGCAAGGCATCTACTTGCCAAAAAATAGAATCATTTACTACCGTTGCAATACCAGAAGGGTATATATTATCCACTGTAAATACACCAGCAGGCAATGCGCATACGCCATGAACGATGGGGCTTGTTTGTGTTCCTACATTTTCGATAGTTAGCGTGATCTTATTATCAAAACCGGGGCGAAAAAGTTCCCAATGGACTAAGTCAATCTTATAATCAATAATATTTTCGGTAAAATGAACAGCGAAATCAAAGTTATTACCCGGTTGATTAGCAAAATGAGCGGATGGTGTCACTACAGCATAATTATTGGGAATATGCGCCTTAATGGAGTCCGATTGAGTCGCCGCAATCAAGGAATAACGGCCATTTTCATCTGTCAAAGCAAACGAACCCAGCGGCTCCGCACTTACCACTATGTATTTCATTGGTGGTTCATTGGTCTCTTTTTGGCCGTTTTGATTGAGGTCGTTAAATACCTGTCCTTCATAGATATCAAAATTGAGTCCTACGCTCCATACACCACTTACAGAAGCACCTACAAACATATTAGCTCCTGAAAATGCTATATACCGCATACGCTTATGGGTAGCATTGGGTACTAAAGGTTGCCAAGAACTTCCTAGATCAAAACTTACCCAAACACCTTGGAATGGAATTGTAACGAATATAGCATTGCCATAATATTCAATATCAATAGGTTCAAAATAAATATCGCCCCATGTATCAGTAGGTAGTCCCGACATAGGCAATACATCCCAGGTATTACCACCATTATCGCTATAATATGCCTCATATTCAGACCAAATAAACAATCTTCCTCCCAAAGTGCCTAATTTATTGATTCGATGTGCGCCAGGAGACCATATTTCGTAGATTTGCATCCATGTTGCACCATCATCATCGGAACGATAAATAAGGCCATCATTGGTGCTAACAAACAGTTGACCATCTAATAAGGCAATATCCCTGTAACCGCCGCCCAAAGATAGTGTTGCTAAAGGTAATACCACCCAAGTAGCACCTTTATTGGTGGATCTGCGGATTTGCGCATCTTCCACCAAATACAGATTGCCTCCCAGTACTCGTACAAAAGTTTCCCCAGCAAACCATGCATCTGCATCGATAACAGACTTCCAAGTATTCGTACTATTGACATAGGTATATAGGGAATCGTTAGGCGCTAGTGCCCAAAGGGTATCGCCAACGGCCATCATTTGAGAAAATATAACTTCGTTGTTATATTGATCATAATAAGGCAAAGATGTCCAAGATAGCCCTTGATTAATACTGGTCCAAGTTCCATTTCTAGCAGAAGTGATCAAGCGTCCGTTCGATAATGCAGCGATACCGTAAATACTATTTGCAATAAATCCGGAATTGGATACCACTATTTGAGTATTATTTTGTACTGTACGGAATATTCCACCATAAGTTCCCAGAATATATGCACCACCTGATTCTACTACACTTGTTAAATAATTAACACCAGAAATATTTGACCCTATGGTCCAGTTTAATCCATCGGGCGATGTACTCAATTTATTTTCCTCAAATGTATAAAAAGTGCCATCTGACCGTCTAAATACTTTGTCGAGTGAATAAAAAGGTGAAGGTGCACCTTGCCAAGTCAGACCAAAATCGTAAGAAACAAAAATACTATCAATCAGGCCAATCTTATCTTTGATTAAAGTATCTCCAAAGGAAAGTAAAGTATTTATATAGCTAGAGTCCGTTTCTACCGTCCAAGTATTACCCCAATCTGATGACCGATATGTTTTATAGTAATTATCCCTACCTATTATTTTGTTCTGACTCACAGCTATTCCATAGAAATAAGTGTTAACATTTGGCTCAATACTGATTACAGTATTATTACTCAAATCAACTTTATATAAATCAGAATCACCAATAATCCAAATGAGGTTTCCGTCTCGTTGAATTTTATATTCGTTCCAAGTAACAATATAAATTGGAGACCCTTGGGGTAAAACATTATTAAATGTAAGACCGCCATCTGTACTTTGGTACAAAAACTCGGTAGTTTCATAAGGAGCAGTGGATTTCAAAGCCAGTACTACTATATTAGCGTTACTGACATGGATAGCAACTATGGACATATCATAAAATACCGGATGAGCAGCAGACCAAGTTTGTCCTTCATCGGCTGAAACCCAAAGCCCATTTTCTGTACCTGCGTACACCTTTGATGCAGTGCGGACAAGGGAATAGACATTACCGCCTTCGGGGCCCGATGTCTGTTGCCAGCTGGAGGATGATAATTGCGCAAAAATGCTTATAGTACAGCACATTGCGAAGAGAAGAGATGTTAATTGTTTCATGATGAAAAAATTGTTTTGTGAAAAATATTATTAGAAAAGTAAAGGTATGAATAATTATTGATTCCTAATAAAATAAATATACGTTTTTTATTTTTTATTTAATGGATCATTTTATCGTTTTCCCCCAAATTTCATAGTCAAATTCTGTACTCGTACGCCCCATTCAAAAAAACGATTATCATATTTTTTCATCGCCCTTTCACATCCGCTCCTTAAATTTATTATACAAAAAAGAAATAAATAAAAGTAACGCACCTAAAGAAACCATGACCACCGTTTTGGCAATCGTGCTTAACTGTGCCAAATCATAGGAAAACAACTTGAGTAAAGTGGCTGAAAACAGCACAATACCTGCAATCCGATAGTTTTTATCCTGCTTTTGAATACCTAAAACGACCAATATTACCGACCAACAACCAAACAAAATACTTAGGGCTACTTTATAACTGCGGTCGCCCAAGCCATTCCATTCCATCCAATGCACCAATTCGCTACTCACCACCCATAAAGCAACGCCGTGGAAGAACAGGGGTAATATTTCAGTCAATACACCCAATTGCGTTTTGGTTTGGTGTACAACTGTCCTCAATGACCAGCAAAGTATCCCCAACAGTGCTATTGAGATATATCTTATGCCCAAATGCCAGCCCGTTCGCTCATAATCCGCAAAATCGGGGGTAAAATACAGGTTTTTCAAATAGCCTAATTCATACAAACCAAACGTTAAAAACGAAGCAATACACAGCAAACTCAGTATAATTGGCCATGAAGTATCTGCGATCTGAACGACGCGACGCAGCACAATTCCATTGAGGACAATCAAGAAAATCATGGTAAAATCGAAAGTCCAAAGTATTTTAAAGGATAATAAATCCTCAAAATATTGCGGGTATTGGTTGGAGTGATAACTGTTGTAGTACGCCAAATTGAAATGGTGTGCTATTTCGTTAAAACCGTATAAATACATCAGCGAACCAATAAAAAACAGCAATAAAAGATCAAACCTAGGGACTACTTTTTCGATGGCAACCACCTTACCATCGGCTTGTTGGCGGGTATTTTGATGGATGATATAAATCACCACAAATGCCAAAATAACGACCCAAAACGAGATTGAATGCTTGTTCCAGATGGTAGCAAATTTATCGTAGTATCGGAAATAAGGCACGGTTTCAAACAATCCTAACCCAAGTAATAAACCCGATGCCAATGTCAAAAAAAATGTTTCATAAGCGCCCAATTTAAACTTACGGCCAATGCTAAACAACAAGACCAACTCCAAGGAACATAAGGCTGAAAGTAGAGGGCCATGAAATTTATTTATAAGATAAAGGTTTAAAAAGAAAAATGCAGCCCTGCTAAATAGACCGAATGGTTTTTCTTGCGCAGATCGATTAAATACCAAATAACTAAAAATCAGATAAATAAATATGCTAAAAAATAAAAATGAATAAAAAGGGATACTACCATGCAAGTGGCTTACCAAGGCAAATCCTGATGCACTGTACAGCAAGCCATTGGCGAATAAATAAACCGAATCCTCAACAAGATGCACTGTGTTGCGCACCCATTTTTCTGCGAAATAAATGGCTGTGAATATGCCAAAAAAGAGGGTTGCAAATATAATTCCAGACAGCACTAAAGGCGTTTGATTTACATTGAATGCCCAAGGGAAAAAGATATACCAAGTCAGTATGAATGTCAATACGCCCACCAATTTCCAATCGCGCCAAAACGAGATATACAAAATAGCACAATTCACCAGTGCCATATACGAAAACAGCAACATAGGCCGCTCGGTACCATCACTCAATAGAAATGGAATGGCGTAAGCCCCCACTAAACCACCTATGGCAATCACCTGAAGGTCATAATCTAAGGCTTGCCATACCGTAACCACCGTAATCCCCAGCAGGAGGGCAAAAGCAATACTTTCGGGTATCAATTGGTAATAGATATTGGCAGCATAAGTGGTGTAATAAGCAATACAAATCGCTGCACTTAGGATCACAGCACTGAGTTCGCGGTACTGTTGGCGCAACCGGTAGGAAACAAAAAACAATACAAAACCAATAGCATAACCCAATAAAATACGGGTTAATGGCCCAATTAAGTTGTTATCAATAGCGTATTTTATGCCAATGCCAACGCCCAAAACAGTAATAATAGCACCTACTTTATTGGACAAATTTTCACCGATATAACGCTCCAAATCCCATGCAGGCGCATCACTCGATGGAGCATGCGGAGTAGTCAAAAGAACGACGGGTTTTTCGGGAGCAGGGGTAAAGACGAAATCAGGCCTTTCCTCCTTTTTTTCAGTTTTAGCCGCTGCTGTTACTTTAAACGATAGAACAACCGAATTTAGGTCGTCATATTCTTTGTTTAAAGCATCTTGCTTAGCGCGTAAATCAGACAATTTACGCAGTAGTTGATCGAGTTGATTTTGATTTATTTCCATGGTGCAAACTTATGTATTTAGAGGAATATGAAGTACCTATTTAATAGAGATTATGTGATTTTTTTAAAATTAAATTTGTTCTTGGAAGCAATTACCCATTAATATAGAAGGCAAAAATAGCAAAAATAGGTACTTAACAGGAAGCATTTAATAGAATTAGAAAAATGATTGGTTGCTAGAGTTCACACTCATACCAATAAACGCATAAAGCCCTAGTGATCCATCTGTAAAAACTATAATCATGAAAAACGCACTCTTTTGTTTACTCTTTTTACCCGTTTGTGTCGCTGTTTCAGCACAGGGTAGTATTGCTAATATTGCACTTAATGATCTCCAACTGGAGCAAAATTTTGTAGAAGCGGGGAAAAACCTAGGCTTTAGTTTCAATCTTACCAATACCAGTACAGATACGATGCTACAAGAACTTTATGGAGATTTTCAAATAAAAGTATATCTTTCTAGTGATACCATTCCAACCGAATATGATCGCCTTGCGGTGTTTCCATACCAACTCTTAGCCCCTGGAGCAACATATACTTACCATTACACAACTTATATCAATAAAAACTATGTAACAGCAGGCAACAAATATCTCGTTGTTATTGCTGAATACGCCTATTATTCCTTAGAAGAAATAATGTTAGGGAAGCAGCAAATTCGGGCTATAGTAAATATTAAACCCTTTACTGGCCTACCTTGTACCAATACTGTTGCCAATGGTCGTATTGAATGCACTTCTTATTTGCCCAATGGTCAGTTAAATATGATTGTAAAGGATGGTGACACCTATAAATCGTATAATATTGACAGTACTGGTGCTGTTTTAGCACAACCTGATCCAATCGCAGCAGCGCAATTTTTCCTTTTAATAGATCAAAATATGCTGCATAAAAAGAGCAGCCAGGGCAACTTGATTTACTCTAAAGCAATTCCCACTTCATTAAGTTCGGGTTATCATAAATTACTCAATGCCATCGAATTTGGCAATGGATATATATTTTCAGCCTTCAAAAACGCCCCCAATACACAGCCGCCGTATGTTCCAAATACCATAGACCTGAAATTGACAATTATCAAAACAGATGAAAATTTCAATGTGCTATCCACAAGAGTTTGGAACACCAGTAACGAAGGCACTCCAAATTTATACAATATTGACAATCAATATTTTACAATGGGATATAGCACATTTACCTCGCATGACAAAAAAGGTTATATATTGGTACTGAACGACTCGCTCACCACTTATTCCGAACGGTTAGTATGGGATTTGCAAAGTTATTCTAGTACAGACTGGGGAACCGGTAATCCCGGTATTGGTCGTACTTATTGCGGCAACTTTACTTACGCTACGTACCAAACCAATAGCCATTATCCTTATTTTAATACTAGAAGTGAAGGTACATACCAATTTAATTTTGAAGGCCCAGAATTTGTTTTTTTAAACAGCGAGTATGCCAGTACGCTTGAATACTCCTCTACTGGTACGAAACATAAATCGTTTTGGAAACACGATGGAAATGGTGGCATATTATCCAGTGAATCTAATTTTTCTTATGATCCTACGGTTCCATTGGCGACCCAATCGGAACTCATCTTGCGTCATAAAATAGATACCAATTTGGTGTATGAAAAAAAAATAACGCCTGCCGAACTTTATGATTTCAAAGAATTGGTCAAAGTAGGGCAACGTTATTTTTTGTTGAACCAATTCTTTGGAAATATCACCCTAACACCTGTCGAATGCGACAATACCCAGCCCGTGGGCATACAATCACCTGAAATGGGAGCAACAAACGACAAGATCAAAATATACCCCAACCCGGCACAGGATTATTTTTATATAAATGGATTACATGGCCATGCTCGAGCAAGCGTATTTAACTTGATGGGCAAGCAGATATTACAGCAACAAATAGATGCCAGTGGTACAGGAGATGTTTTAATACAAATAAATGATATTCCAGCAGGCGCCTATATTGTAAGTGTAGTACTAGATGGAGGAATAAAGTACGCACTCAAACTGATCATATTTTGACGTTTAGGCAAAAAATAAGTTATTTGGTCGAATTAATAAAAAATTAAGATTAAAATTCGTAAAAATAACGTTAAACGATTTATTATTGCAACGAATTAGCCGATTATTAACTAAAAACCGCCACCAATGAATATAATTATTAACGAACAGGGAAAGGTATCTTTATCTTTACCACTCTACGATTTTCATCGAAACCACTTTTTGATAACACTTCTTTTCCCCCTAATTATTAGTATTGTTTTTGCGCCCTGGCAACCAAGCGTGGCCCTATCTGTTCTTTGGACAACGGGGCTTTGGACGTTGGTGGCTGCAATGCTGGCCACGGCTTTATTTTTTACGCATTTATGGTTAAAAATACAAAAAATAGCAATAAACCCGCCCGCCTTTGATCGCGCTCCAGACGCGCTCATTTTGGAAAAAGAAGAACAACAACGCTATTTTTCCAATGTTATTCACGAAGTAATTAAAGGCGAGGCGCAGTGTATCCTAGCCGAAACAACAGCAAATAACCCACTCCAAGAAAAACTATCCGAATTTGTAAAGATTTGCGAATTAAGCCAGGCATTTATCGATAAAAGCAACAATAATCTTTTTGAACTGATGCACAATATGGAGTTTATTTTTGCCCAAAAAATTCATTCCGAAATGGACGAGCGGTACTTTTATTGCGATATAAGTACTTCCTTAAAAGATACGATTATCAGTTATAAACAAAAGTACGAAATCATTTTTTTCCTGCGCGAATGCCTGAATAACATCCGAAAACACGCCCAATACCGCCATGTAGGGCTGCTTGTGAGGCAAGAAAAACAGTTAGAAAATGAGGACAGAACGATTGTCATTGAAATCACCGACGACGGTAAAGGGCTTCAGCATACACTCCAAATAGACGCAGTAGAAATAGAAATTAATGAGCACAATATAGCACAATACCGACAACAGTTTTTTCAAAAAAAACGAAGCACTGGTATCGTCGAATTATTTAAAAAAGCCCAAAAATTAAATGGAGCATTGGCTATTCGTTCCAGTAAGGATTTGGGCACCAAGGTGTGTTTGACATTTCCTTTGGAACGATAAAACAATAATTTCCCCCCAAATTTTATTCTTTTTTTTTAATCCAATAACCGATTTATCCTTTAAATGCTTTACTATTATGATTGCCTTTTTTGAAGATAGCAATTATTTTTACCAATTGGAAGATCTGCTACAGCAAAACAAACTCCCGGCCAAGGGCTGGCACAATTACAATGGTCTCATAGACAACCTGCGCTGCGCCCAACCCAAAGTAGTTCTATTGGACATGGAGATAGACGGCAACCGAGAGGCTGGCTTGGAAGCATTGTCTATTATTACCGAAAAGTTTCCGCGCATCAAAACCATTGTACTCACTGGACACCCCGAGTACGTGCTGCGTGCGTTTAGGGCTGGCGCCGATGGTTACTTATTGAAGGAAGAAGTAGCCAACTCAATCCAATACTTGGAGGAGGTGATTGCCGATGTAACGCATGGCAAAATATTTATGTCTTGCGAGGTGCGTAAAATCATCGTTGAATCATTGATGCCTTTTGAAAACATAGAATTAAACACCCGCGAAAAGCAAATTATTAGTCTGGCAGCCAGCGATAAAAGTTGCCCACAAATAGCCGAAATGCTTAAATTAAAGGCTCAAACGGTGGAAACCTACTTTAAAAACATCAAAATAAAGATGAGTTGCCATACCATTCAGGGTGTAGTAGCAAAAGCGATCCGCAATAATATGGTCAATTGGGAAGCCTTAACTTTGGTTTAGTTTAGTAAAAACTTAGCCGCTTCCATTTTGGTCAAAAAAGGTCAAGTTTTCGTCCCACTACTTCGACAGGCTCAGTATAAATTCGCCGCTTTTCTCGCCCGATGCGCTGCATCGAACTCAAAAAGACGGCTTGTTGTACAAAAACTTGCCTGCTTTTTTGCCTCAAAACCGCTGGCTAAGTTTTTAACTATCCTGAATTCAGGAGTGACCAAATACTGGATTCCGACAACGTTTTGCGACGAGTGTTAAAAGCCGTTTATGTTTAAATCTTTGTACAGTTATTTGCAGCAGCAACCAAATTGAGCAGCACCAAATCAAATATAATCAATATCAACCAAAAACATCTACAAAAAATAACCGATGATATCCCACGCCCTCACCATTGTATTAAACGAATTGGAGCACCACTTTGATAGTGTGTATGCTACTGGAGCCAGTGCTCAAGTGGAACTGGGCAATATTGGGGAAGGCTTTACAGGTGGTGGAAATAACGGCGGCGTAAATCGAGATATGCTGGTCATCTCTATTGTGAATATCAAGGAAGAGAAAACCCTCAAAAACGTACCCAATTATGTTCGGGATGATGTATCACTCAAAGCCAGTTACGAGAACCCGCCCGTCTTTGCCAATTTCCTTATTTTGGTCACCGCCACACATACCAATTATACCAATGCGCTGCTGGTATTATCTCGGACATTGCGTTTTTTCCAGTCAAAAAATGTATTTACCCAAGATAATGTGTTGCCTGCTTCTATCAGCACCGACGCACCGAATAATGTACTGGATCAATTAGAAACCTTCAAACTGATTTTTGATCTCTATTCGCCTAATATCGAAGAAGTGAACCATTTATGGGGAACTTTAGGGGGCAAACAATATCCATTTGCGCTGTATATGATGCGTATGCTCGATCTGAAATTCAAAGCGGTACAAAGCGAAAGCGGATTAATTACGGAAATAGTCAACGAATTTTCTCACAAAAAAGCCCAATAAACACAGTGTCGGAAATACTTACCATCGGTTACAAACGCCTTTTTGAAGTTCGGCTACTCCACCATTACTGGCTGGATGAGGGTACTGTGGTTTTTGACAACCTAAGTACCATACAAAAGGAAAAGCGACTATTGAACTACGATAGAAGGTCTTTTTTGAACATTGAACCCACCTCAAAAACAGCAACGCTGATCAAAGGCTTGCGCGGCGTATATAAGGATACTGCATTGGGTGGCGTGGTAGTAGTACCCAATAATGTAACGGTGGCGGACGATGCGGTATTTGAATTTGTGGTATCGGTGCGGCATAAGGATTTTGACAATTACACGGCGCATTCATTTTATAGCCGCAATATTTATGAAATTCCATATGCTCCCGATGGAGAAATATACCGTTTTAAGGAAAATGTATTTGTTTTAAAAAACACAAGTGGCGCTAACACACCAAAGGGTCTTTTCTTGAGCCAACCATTTCCCGTATTTGTGCCTCCAGCCACCAATTATCCAATAGAAGCATTGCTACAATCAGCAGGAAACATTATTCAGGTTACAAATGAAATTGGTGGCACCGAAAATATTTATACAGGTGTGGCCGCCAATGATTGTCCGGTATTTTTACACCAAAGCGATATACCTGTTATTACGCCACCTGTCGGTATGGTAGGCGCACCCGCAAAAGGCATCATTCTAGGCACTGAAATACCTGATAATATATATGCTTTGATTCAAATCCGCGCAGTTCACCCCACCGATGCTGCTATGAGTTGCACCACGGGAGGGCTGGTAAAACCAACCGCGCCAGTATTTGAGGTACGGTTCAAAAATCGGCGTTCGGTATGGCGGTACAAGAGCAAAACCAATCCGGCATTGCCCAGTACAGAATTGGGTTCGTTACCGCTTACCTTTTTTGGTAGTGCTGCCACAGGTGCCCATTTAAAGCCCTCGGAGGGTACGATAAAAGTGGAATTTGACCAAAATACGCCACCGAAAAAGATTACAAAAATAATTTCAGAAATTTACCAATAAGTAAATAAACTTTATGAGCAAAAGAGCCAGTTATGCCCAAGTGATCTTTTGTTCAAAAGTCTAATAACTATCACATTGTCAACAATTTAAAACAAGTTAACATGGCAACAATGTATAAAACCCCAGGGGTTTACATCGAAGAGATCCCTAAATTTCCACCTTCCATTGCGCCGGTAGAAACGGCCATACCGGCGTTTATCGGTTATACCGAGAAGGCTGCCGAAGGGAAAACAGATTTGACCCTTAAACCGGTACGCATTACATCACTCCTTGAGTACGAAAGTTTATTCGGCACTTCAAGTACAGAACGGTTTAGGGTGGATGTTGATTTTAATACCGCTTCGGGAACATTTCAGGTCGATATCGTTGAAAAGCCCAATCCTCCGTTCATCTTGTACCATGCTGTGCAGGCCTTTTATGCCAATGGTGGCGGGCCATGTTATATCATTTCGGTGGGTTCGTTTTTGGATGGCAAAGCCGATATTAACAGCATTTTAAACGGTTTGGCGGCTGCAAAAGGAGTGGATGAAGTGACGCTTTTAGTGAGTCCAGAGGCGGTACTTTTAAACAATACCCAATATGGACAATGGGCAACTGCCGCGCTCAAACAATGCGCGGAATTGCAAGATAGGTTCACTATTTTAGATGTATCTGATAAGTACAAAACCAATTCTGATATCACTGCTTTTTTCAGAAACAGTGTTCCATCTGGCGTGGATGAAGCAAAATATGGTGCGGCTTATTATCCATTTATCGAAACAGTATTCACTTATCGTCTTAGAAATGCAAGTGGTGATAATATTAGTTTTGTCCGGCTTTATACGGAAAATGGCGCAGCATCCGCCGCACCTGCAAATGTTGCGGCAGCCTTAACCGCATCAACAAATTACGCCGCACTTGTAGCAGCAGAGGACGCTTATGAAGTGGAACTATCCGATTTTAGTATTGCAGAAAAGGCATTTAATATTGCAACACAAATCAATACAATAGCGGATACATTAGCACCCGTTGTTCTTGTTGAAGAAAACATAAAATTGGCCATTTATGATGCAGTAGGCATGAGTAATGTAGATGCCACTATCCAAAATGCGGCAGCAGGTGCGTTGGCGGCGGCTGTTGATGCTTGGTTACTCTTAAAAACAGGCGAACTAACTACTGCAACTACCAATCGGGACAATGCCCTGTTAGCACTTACCGCAGCACAGACAGCGATGAATACTGCTTCGGATGCGCTGTTGTTACTAAACGATTACTCTTTTACTCAATTGAGCAAAGTAAAGGACAAGAATAACGCTCTATACAACCTCATTCTCGATAAAATACTAAGTTCGGGTGTAGCACTACCGCCGAGTAGCCTTATGGCAGGTATTTATGCAAGTGTTGATAATAGCAGAGGCGTATGGAAAGCACCTGCTAACGTAAGTGTTGCGAGTGTTATCCAACCAACCATTCAGGTTTCCAGCCAGTTCCAAAGTGACTTGAATGTGGATACCCTCGCGGGCAAATCGGTCAATGCCATTCGTCCGTTCCAGGGCAAAGGTACCCTCGTTTGGGGCGCGCGCACCTTAGCGGGCAACGATAACGAGTGGCGTTATGTAAACGTGCGTCGCCTCTTCATTTTTGTAGAGGAATCTGTTAAAAAAGCCACCGAGCAATTTGTTTTTGAGCCCAACGATGCCAATACATGGGTGCGCGTACAGGCCATGATCGAAAATTTCCTGAATACGCTTTGGCGGCAGGGTGCGTTGCAGGGTGTTAAACCCGAACATGCTTTTTATGTTGCCGTTGGCCTTGGTAAAACAATGACCGCGCTGGATATATTGGAAGGTCGAATGATTGTAGAAATCGGTATGGCGGCAGTACGGCCTGCAGAATTTATTATCCTCCGGTTCTCTCATAAATTGGCCGAATCATAGTCCAAATTAATAGATCATCTCTTATAACTCACCACTTACAATAAAATTATGGCACAAGAATATCCAATACCTCGTTTTCATTTCCAAGTGGACTGGGGCGGCGCAAAAATAAGTTTTTCCGAAGTAACCGGACTCGATATGCAGGTTGAAATGATCGAATACCGACACAGCGACAGCAAGGATTTTAATAAGATCAAAATGCCTGGAATGCGTAAATTTAGCAATATCACCCTGAAAAGGGGCAAATTTGAAGGCGATTTTGATTACAACAGTTGGCTCGACGAAATTTCAAACGAACGGGTAGAAGGCCGCCGCGATGTAGTGATCCGTTTGCTCAACGAAAAACACGTGCCTGTGGCCGCTTGGTCGGCAACGCGCTGTTTCCCAGTAAAAGTGACCGCACCCGATCTCAAATCCGATGCGAATGAAATCGCAATGGAAAGCCTCGAAATCGCGCACGAAGGGCTCAAACTCATGAAAATCTAAAAACGCCATCTGTTATGGTTGATTATTATCCGCCTTGGGGATTCTATTATAAAGTGGAATTTACTGGTTTAAAAGGGAAAAACGATGTCAGGTTTCAGACGGTTTCGGGGCTTTCGGTAGAGTACGATATGGAAGAATTTAAGGAGGGTGGTGAAAACCGCTTTACCCATAAATTACCTGGTCGGACAAAATATGCCGATCTCGTACTTAAGCGGGGAATGCTGATCGATTCGGAAGTCACCAAATGGTGTTTGGCCGCATTTCGCGACCGCGATTTTCGACCAACAGATATTAGTATTATCTTGATGAATGAAAAAAGCGAGCCCTTGCGCACTTGGAACGTCACCCACGCCATTCCCAAAAAATGGAGCGTAACCGATCTCAATGCCAACGAAAACGCCATCGTGATCGAGACACTCGAACTTATTTACCAGTACTTCACCATCAAGTAAATCTACGCTATGCCCATCGAAATAAAAGAATTGCATATCAAGGTTTCGGTAACGCCGCCTAGTCAGCCCAATGCTACAGCAGCTCCCCAGCAACCGCAGAGCGGTAATGGGGGCGTTGGGGGGGGGGATAAAGAGGCCGTAGTAGCCGAATGCGTGGAACAGGTTCTTCAAATCCTTCAGCAAAAAAATGAACGATAATGGCTACTACTGGAAAATTGGAAAAAATGCTCATTTTGGGGTTCCAAGACCCTAAAAAAGCCGAAACTGGTTCATTATTGGACGCTGATGAACACGTAACAGTGCTCATTAACCCCGAAAGTTATACCCATGAGTACAAATTAAAGTACGCCGATAATGCACAAGCACAGGGTACCAGCGGGCAGGAAATGAAGTACGAAAAAACAGAACCGCAGGAAATGACCTTTGAGTTCTTGTTTGACAATACCGGTATTATTGATGGCAAATCGCGGGAAAGTATCGCCGATGAAATAAAGGCATTCAAAACACTGCTGGTCAATTTCAAAGATGATGCCCACCAGCCTAATGTTATTAAATTGGCTTGGGGCGAAAACGCTGTTTTTATTGGTCGTGTACTTGAATTGAGTATTACTTACAAATTATTTAGCCCCAATGGGCATCCGCTGCGGGCGGTAGCCAAGGTAAAATTAAAAAGTACGATTGAAGATCAAAAACGGGCCGCCGAGGAAAACAGGCATTCCCCCGACTTGACCCATATCCGTATGGTAAGGGCGGGCGATACCTTACCGCTTATGTGCGCACGTATTTATGGCGAACCTCGCTTTTATTTACAAGTAGCCGCCGCTAATGGTATCGGCAATTTTAGGGCATTAAAACCCGGAATGGAACTTGTTTTTCCACCTATTGATAAAAACTCAAATTAGATCACCCACATGCCCAATAACGCCTCCACTATTCCAACACCAGCCTCTCCCGACCTTTGTACCGCAAGGATACTGATGGAAGGTACGGAGGTTTCCACGACCATTCAGGTGTTGTCGATAGCCGTATCCAGAGAACTCAATCGGGTGCCTTCGGCCATACTGCATATTTTAGATGGAGAAGCGGCTATTGGTACATTTGAAGTGGGTAATTCGGATCAATTTATTCCGGGAAAAAAAATTGAAATCAAATTGGGTTATCGTTCCGAGGAATCAACGGTTTTTAAAGGAATAGTGATCAAAAACAGCGTTAAAATTAGAAGAACTGGCAGTTTTTTAATCGTAGAATGTCGCGACGAAGCGGTTAAAATGACCTCAGGTTTAAAAAGTGCATATTTTGAAGATCAAAAAGACAGTGCAATTTTAGAAGATATTATTGGTGCCTACGGGCTGGATAAAGACGTGGAAGCAACCACGCCCGATTTGAAGGAAGTGGTACAATACGAAGCAACAGATTGGGATTTTATGATCTGCCGCGCCGAAGCCAATGGTCAATTTGTGATGGTAGAAGATGGCAAAATTATCATTGCCAAACCCAATACCGGATTGGAATCGGTGGTAACTGCCACTTTTGGTGCTACTATACTCGAACTGGATGCCGAAATAGATGCCCGATTACAAAGCAAGGGCATTAAAGCCCACAGTTGGAATGCCTCGGATCAGGAATTGATCGAAGCAGAGGCCAGCGAACCCAACACAACGAGTAATGGCAATATAACACCGGAAACACTCGCCGATGTCATAGGTGGCCCTGCGCACAACCTAAGACATGGCGGCAAAATGAGCAGTCCCGAATTGCAAGCATGGGCCGATGGCCAACTCTTGCGCGAACGGCTGGCCAAAGTACGTGGACGTGTCAAATTTCAAGGATTTGCAGGGGTAAAACCGGGCAATATTATGGAAGTACAGGGCATAGGTGAACGGATGCAGGGCAAGGTGTTTGTATCTGCGGTGCGGCACCAGTTTGCAGGCGGTAACTGGGAAACAGATGTACAATTTGGTATCAATCCGGAAAGTTTTGCCGCGATGTACAATTTGCGGCCTATGCCCGCAGCGGGATTAATTCCGGCAGTAAGTGGCTTGCATACCGGTATCGTGACCAAGTTGGAAGGCGACCCCGACGGCGAAGATCGTATCAAAGTGCGGCTACCGCTCATTAGCCCTCAAGAAGAAGGCACTTGGGCGCGTATTGCTACATTAGATGCTGGTAATCAACGTGGTACGTATTTTAGACCTGAAATTGATGACGAGGTAATTGTAGGTTTTTTGCACGATGATCCCCGGTTTCCAGTCATACTTGGCATGTGCCACAGCAGCAAACATCCCGCACCCGAACCACCAAAAGACGATAACCATTTGAAGGGATATATTTCGCGAGAAAAACTAAAAATGACCTTTGATGATGACAAAAAGATCATGGCTTTTGAAACACCCGCAGGTAATAAACTTACCCTTTCGGAAGAAGACAAAGGCATCAAACTAGAGGATCAAAACGGCAATACCATTACACTCGACGACAAAGGCATCACCATTGAAAGTGCTAAAGATTTCATACTAAAAGCCTCTAAAGACATCAAAATGGAAGGTGTAAATATGGACTTCAAAGCCTCTGCCGCCTACAAAGCAGCAGGTAGTGGAAGTGCTGAAATTTCGGGAGCCAGTACCACCGTAAAAGGCAGTGGTACTGTGGTCATACAAGGCGGCATTGTTCAGATTAACTAAGGAATGAGATTTAAATAAAATACTAACAGTAATTTATGTTACCAGCAGCAAGAGTGACGGATATGATTGTTAGCACCGCTACATCAGGTGTGCCAGTACCCATTATACCACCCGGCGCACCCACCGTACTGATTGGCGGTATGCCGGCAGCGCGATTGGGGGATACCTGCGGCGCAGATGCTATCATAAAAGGATCCGCTACGGTATTGATTGGGGGTATGCCTGCTGCTAGGGTGGGTGATCCAACGGCTGGTGGCGGATTGATTATGCCTCCGGGGGCGGTAACGGTGTTGATTGGGGGCTAGGGGGCGCGTGGTTTCGGCTGCGCTCAACCACCGCGTTCTTCGCTCCTAAAATTGGGCTTAGGTGGCACATTTAGAGTGTATGAAGTGGTCACATAACAAATATTTTTACTTATGCAATCGAATTTATTTGAATGTAATACAAATCTCAGTAGCGAAGAAAGAGGTGGTTGAGCGCAGCCGAAACCACCGACACTATCTTTACTTTAATAACAAATCTCAACATGAATACTCCATTTTTAGGTCGTGGCTGGTCATTTCCGCCAACATTCAGTAAAACACTCAATACAGTGGAAATGCTAGAACAGGAAGCGGATATTTCTTCCAGTTTAGAGATTTTACTCACCACAGCACCCGGTGAACGCGTCATGTTGCCCGATTTTGGCTGTAACTTGGAGGAATTGGTATTTGAAAACCTCGATACCACCCTAAAAACCTTGATGGCGCACAAAATTGAAGCAGCGGTGCTGTACCACGAATCGCGTATTGATGTAGAAAAAGTAAAACTCGATACAAGTCGCGAAAACGAAGGTGTTATCCTGATTGAAGTCATTTACAGGGTACGCTCCACCAATTCAAGGTTCAATTTTGTGTTTCCTTTCTACAAAGAAGAAGGAACAGATATCAACCTTACTACTACCATTAACCTTTTGCCAGATAACAAATAATGGATTGCACGCAAAATATCGACAACCAAAAACTCGTCCGGGAAGGGACAAGCCAAGAACAACGGCGCGCCCTTGCGCTCGATCCTGGATATGCCCCCGTGAACGAGCGGACACCCGGTCATCTGATGGTGTTTGCGCGTGCATACGCTACCTACCTCCAATACTACGACCAAACCAATACAGCCACTGGCGATTGGCAACGATTTTTTGCCGATGATGTATCCGTTTTGCTCGCCACCGCTGCGATTCAGGACATCAAAGTGTATGCAACTCGGGTTCAGGAGATTTTTGCTTTTCTCAATAACCTCGATAATGATACCGATGATCCAGGGCTGCGCGACCACTTAGGACATTTATTTTGTATTGCTGGCTCATTAGCGCAACAAATTGACGTGCTTAAAACGGCTTTACCTAGTGAATTGGGACTCAAATCCACGTTAAGCAATTTAATACAAACCCAACTTGCCTCCGGATTTCGCCGCCTTATCGCCTATTACGATAGCGGTATTGGTACTTTTTTGAACGATATAGTACCTACGCCCGATATGCGCGTCTTGGGCGCGCCCGTTACCACCTTTTCTAGTGTACTTACAACAGGACTTTCTTCGGATTGGATCACCGATGGATCTGCCAGTTGGGCAATTTACAGGGCAGCCATAACACCGCAGCCTTCTATTTTTGGTAGTGGTGTTACTGTATTTGACAAAGTAAATCATATCGCGACGCATAATTTATTTACGGCAGTATTTGACCAATTACTCAAAGTTTATACACGCACCATCGCCGAGGCCAAACTCGCTTTGGAAGCGACATTGACCAATTGGGACCAACATGAGCCACATTATACCTTGTTTTTGGCCTTTTTAAGGCTCAATGAGTACGCCCGACAAGCCACCAATACGCTCACTGCGCGGCATTTGGATTTTTACTACCGCGATATTTTACAGTTGAAAGAAAAACCCGCGGCACCCGGCCAAGCGCACCTCCTATTGGAATTGGCCAAACACGTGGATACGCATCTTTTGGAAGAGAAGGCATTGCTAAAAGCAGGAAAAGATGATTTGGGGAAAGACGTGTTTTTTGCCAATAACCGCGATTTGGTGGCCAACAAAGCAAAAGTGGTTGAATTAAAAACATTGTACAAGCATATCAACAAATCTGGCGACAGTTTACCTGAAATGGGACATCGTCTGTTTGCTTCGCCCATTGCCAATTCTGATGATGGTCTCGGTGGTGCGTTTGTGACCGATGACCAATCTTGGCACCCATTTTTTAATAAAATATATACCGATGGCAATTTGTTCGACATCAAAATGCCACGGGCAACAGTAGGTTTTGCTGTAGGTTCGCACTACCTGTATATGGCCGAAGGCGCACGGACGATCACGTTGGATATGACCATTGACAACGCGCTTATCGGCATCAATGCTGAATTACTGCCTTATATCACTTGCTCCTTCACCACCAAAGACGGTTGGTTAGAGAAAGTACCGGTGTCGTTTACACGCACAAGTGCTACTAATCTACGCATTATAGCCAAATTGGAGGGCAACGATCCTGCCATTACGCCTTATATCGCAAAAACGCACGGTTTTCATTTTGAGGCAACATTGCCGGTATTGATGATCGGTATTCGGCAAGATACCCCCGCGTATATTTATTTGTTATTTCAAAATACTAAAATTACCAATATTGCCCTAACAGTAAATGTAATTGGACTAAAAACCTTGGCCGTGAACAATGATTTTGGGCCAGTGGACACTTCTAAACCATTTTTGCCATTTGGGCCGTCGCCGATAGCGGGGAGTAGTCTTATTTTTGGGTCAAAAGAAGTATTTCAGAAAAATTGTACTTCGGCTAATATTAAGGGAGAGTGGCAGGTACAACCGCGTGCTTATGGTACACTGCCAAATGCAAAAATGACATTTTTGAAAAATGGGAAATGGGAAAATTCAGAAGATGAAACGCCATTTACCAATACAGAATTTAATATGACCCTCAATGGGATCAATAATGCGGTACTCGACACCCCCAATTTTACCGAAAACGAACCCTTCGCTACAAACGCGGCTTATGGTTTTGTGCGAATTGCCATTCCAAAAGATGAAAATTTTGGCCAAACGGCTTATCAAAACGCATTAAGAGACTATCTCATTAATACTGCAAATGGAGGTTCGCCCTCTGTCCCAACTCCACTCCCCCAAGTACCCATTGCCCTAAGTTTTTCCCTAGATTATACGGCTACCCAACAAATCGCCGTAAGCAGTAGCAACGAAAATGCTTTTAAAGCCCGAAAAGCCCGTTTTTACCATATCGCCCCATTCGGTGATGCTGAAAAACATGCTTATCTGAATCCACTTGCTGGTTATCAAGTCCATTTATTCCCACAATTTGATTTTGAGCGCGATGGCACTACCAAAGAGAGCATTGCAGAGTTGTATGTCGGCATAAGCGATATTGTACCGCCACAAAATGTAGCATTGCTCTTCCAAGTATCGGACGGAACGGCGGATCCATTGTCGAGAAAACCCGACCCCGGAAAGCATATCCATTGGAGTTACTTACGCGGCAACGAATGGGCTAGTTTTGCCAAAGATCAAGTAGAAGACCTCACTGGTGAGCTCACGCGCTCGGGTATCGTAACCCTTGCTTTCCCACGCGAAGCCACTTCCAATAATACAATTTTACCCGCTGGACAATTTTGGATTCGACTGGCTGTTTCAGAAAAAAGTGAAGCCGTTTGTCGGTTATTGCTTGTGGGTGCGCAAGCCCTATTGAGTACGTTTTCGGACAAAGGAAACGACCCCGCATTCCCCGCTAAAACGATACCAGCAGGCACCATTACCAAACTCAACCAACCGGATGCAGGAGTCAAAAAAGTGACCCAACCTTTTGATAGTTTTAATGGCAGAGGCGCGGAAGCACCCGCCGATTTTTATAGAAGAATCAGCGAGCGTTTGCGACATAAAGACCGCGCCATTACGCTTTGGGACTACGAAAAGATCATTTTGGAGGCATTTCCAATGATTTACAGGGCAAAATGCCTTAACCATACCGAATACGAACCCACCACCAGCGGACTAGGTACGTACCGCGAACTTGCGCCAGGACATGTCACTATCGTCACGATTCCGAACCAAGAACAACAAAATGTACGCAACCCGCTACGGCCTTATACCAGTCTAGGTACCTTGTTGGAAATAGAAACTTTTTTAAAAAAACGCTTGTCGTGTTTTGTCCGGCTGCATGTTAAAAACCCACAATTTGAGGAAGTAAAAACCGAATTTAAAGTGCGTTTTTATCCAGGTTTTGATGAGACATTTTACCTAAAAAAACTAAAGGAAGAACTCACTCGATTCCTTTCGCCCTGGGCATTTCCAGGTGGTGGAAGCCCTTCGTTTGGCGGTAAAATATACAAATCGGTTTTGATCAATTTTATAGAAGAACGCCCTTGGGTTGATTATGTAGCGGATTTCAAACTCCGGCACAAACCCGGCAACTCGAGCGTATTTTCAAAAGATTTAAACGAAGCCATCGCCTCCACAGCCGTTTCTATCTTGGTTTCGGTACCAGCCAGCCAACACCTCATTACCCTGATCACCTTAGCGGAAGCTACGGCTGCCGCCGAACAATGCCCTTGTGAATCATGAGCCAATTGCCAGTTACCATACCAAAATCGCCCAACCTCCAACCAGTCGAGGATTTTTACCGCCTGCGCAGGGAGGGTATCGGGTTTATAGAACAAATGGGCAGTGCCAAATGGACGGATTACAACCTCCACGACCCCGGTATCACGATGCTGGAGGCACTGTGTTATGCCCTCACCGATTTGGGTTACCGCACAGGATGGCATATCCGCGACCTGCTAACGCCCGAAACATTTGGGACAAATACCCACCAGCCATTTTTTACGGCAAGGGAAATTATGACCGTAAATCCTTGGACAACCGATGATTTTCGGCGTTTATTGATCGACCTCAATGGCGTGCGCAATGCTTGGATGTTTTGCAAAGAATGCGCTTGCGATATCGTACTTTATGCTTGGTGCGATGCCAAAAAACAAGTCCATTTGGGTTACCAAAAACCAACAGATATTCCAGCCAATCAAATCGTAAAAGTGCAGCCACGTGGCTTGTATGAGGCACTGCTGGAACTGGAATCCGATCCTGAATTGGGCGATTTGAACAACCGAAAGATCAATCAGAAATTCACCTTGCCCGTGGATGGAAAATTGGAGCAATACGAAATGGAATTGCGCTTCCCAGAATGGGAATTGCTCGGACAAGCCGATTATGATGCTTTTGTAAACAGCACAGACGATCCATTGACGATTACTTGTAAATTGTCGCGCAGCAAAACCGACAACAATTCTGGGGTAGATACGGTGGATACGAGTGAATTGCGACAATATTGGGGGAATGTTTTTTATGTGTCTTTCCAATTTACCATAGGCACACAAACCATTGATATTCAAAATGCTACACTGCGTTTATTTAGTAATAATGCCGTAAAAAACACCTTAACAAAAGCAGATGTATTGGCAAAACTCATAGAGGACAGCCAGACGGGATTTATCCAACAATACCGCCGCAAACTAAACGCCACTCAACTACAAATTGCCGATGCCAAAGCCGCGCTACACAGCCATCGAAACCTAGACGAAGATTATTGCAGGGTAAAAAGGGTAGATGTAGAAGACGTTGCTGTATGCGCCGATGTGGAAGTATCGCCCGGTGCCGATATTGAACGGGTACAAGCGGAAATATGGTTCGAGATAGAGCAATATTTCAATCCACCTGTTCACTTTTACGCACTGCCCGAACTCATAGCAGAGGGTTTTCCAGTTGAGGATATTTTTAACGGCCCCGCGCTAAACAATGGCTTTATCAAACAAGATGAACTCGTGGCCGCCGGATTAAAAACGGTACTGCGCACTTCCGATATTATCAATCGTTTGATGGATATTGAAGGTGTTTTGGCAGTAAACAACCTACTCCTTACCAAATACGATGCAGAAGGGCAAATCGTACGCGGTGCAGCCGATATTGGTTTAGAAAACTACAGCCCTAATAAGATCAGCGCGGAATGGACATTGGCGGTTTCGTCCAACCACCAGCCGCGTTTGTACCATAATTTTGCAAGGTTTTTATTTTACAAAAACGGGCTACCATTCCTTCCACGTATGGACGAGGCAGTGGATACGCTCACCCAATTGCGCGGAGCAGCCGAACGGCCAAAAATTAAAAATGCGCCGACCGATTTGGCCATACCGCAGGGTGAATTCCGAAACCCAAAAGACTATTTCCCTGTACAATATAGTTTACCGCGCAATTACGGTATTAGCCCAATTGGTTTACCCGGCAATGCGGGTGTATTGCGTCATGCACAGGCGCGACAACTGCAAGGTTATTTGATGGTTTTTGAACAATTACTGGTCAATGCCTTTGCCCAAACCGCTCAAGTGGGTAGTCTTTTTGCGCTTGATCCGAACATACAACACACTTACTTTACCACGCTGATCGACAACAACCTGATTAAAGATGCTTCTGATATTTTTAATACCTTGACACAGAGCGCATTAGATGAATTGGTGGAGACTGAAACTGAATTTCTGGAACGGCGCAACCGCTTTCTCGATCATATTTTAGCGCGGTTTGGTGAGCAATTTGGCGAATATGCCCTCTTACTCAACAATTTGGATGGCAGTGCATTGGCCGCAAAGGAGTTAATCAGCGACAAAATTGGCTTCCTCAATGCCTATCCAGTCATCAGTAGAGACCGCGCCAGAGCCATGAACTATACCGGAATGCCCTGTGCACCGGAAGCCCTTCAACCGGGTTTAAAACGACGGATCAACCTCTTGCTCGGTTACCCAGATCTCGATTTTTCTTGGACGGTGGTTGGGCCTGCTTTTGGCGTTTATGGTGTTAGTTTTGAACTAAAAGATGCCAATAACACACTGTGGTTATCGGGCAATATTGCCATAACGGCCACCAATACAGCACTGGTCACCACGTTGGCTTTTGAGGAAATTATCGCCCTAATGACCAACGCCGATGCTTATCAAATTACGGCAGTTACTGGAGGATTTGAACTCACACTCCACGATCTTTTGGGCAATTTATTGGCCACTTACCCTACCCTATTCAGTACCAAATCCGCTACTGAATCCATGTTAAAGGAATTGGCGGCATGGGCAGGACAGCGTAGAGCGATCATAGTGGAGCATCTTTTGTTGCGGCCCAAATTCCCAGGAGATGCCTTGTTTCCGGTATGTGCCGAAGGCGAATGTAGCACTTGCGATGCTGATGCGTACTCGTTCCGCTTGACATTTGTGATGCCCGGTTGGAATGCGCCCTACAAAGATAATCTCGATATGCGGGGGTTTGCGGATCAAACGATCAAATTAGAAACCCCATCTCATTTGTTACCCAAAATTTGTTGGGTAGGCAATAATGGTTTTGTTTTTGACCGTTGCGATCCTTTAGTTGTACAAATCGCCGAATTATTGGAGGCAAAAGGGCTGACTGCTGGCGGCGTTCGGCCTAGTTCCGAGGAAGCGTGCAATTGTGCTTTATTGATTTATAGCACCTATAGCCCTGCTTTTATCCAATGGTTCGATGATAAAAAACTAAAGCATTTTACCCAAGAGGCATTACAGTTTTTGTTGGACATTGAATTTGCGGCGATAGATTGGAGCACCATTTCTTGCAATGTCGTATTTACACCCGCGTTGATTGCCGAAATCAATGGCATCATTACCGATTATTTTGTACAGGTAGCCTTTTATGGTTTTCAATTTGAAAAATTTGAGGACGCATGGTGTGCTTGGCTGGATGCAAATGCCCCATTCGATTGGACAGAACTCCGATTGGAAGATCGGATTGAAGCATTGTTGAACGCTGGTGCTACCGCCAATACGGATAAAGCAGTAGCCGATACAGTTTGTCATTGCGCCGCCAAAATACTCAGCGATTATGGTGTAAAATTCCACGAGTGGATGAATGCCAATATCGCTCAGGGGAAAGATTGGACCGAATTTGGCGCAGTGCCAGATCCCGTTATCTCCGCTTGCGATGGTACGCTGATTAGTTTAGAAACACAGCAAAACATCAAGGATTTATTGGTAGGTACGCCAGCAAACCCCGGTTATTACCCCCAATGGGTGGAAGTATCGTACAAACTTTGGTTGGTACTCGACTTATTGGGCAAACTCCGGAATACCTATCCAAAAGCCACACTGCACGACTGCGATGACGGCTCAGACGCCAATCCTGTTCGATTGAACAATACCGCTTTAGGCAGTTTTTAGCCCTTTTTAACTAAAAATATAAAAAATTATCAAACAGCAAATCGTACAAAGCCATGAATGCTGATCAAAATAAATATCCGGTTTTTGAGGCCAATCAGGTACTCACCAATGCGCACCTCAACCAAGTATTCAATTATTTGGATGAACAGGATCGCCTTACTCGTGCCAATTTAATTGGTATTGGGGTTGTTTGCGGCCTCGATGTTTCGCACAATGCCGCTGGCCCAAGTGTGGGCATTACGCGGGGCTGCGGTGTTACATCGGAGGGGTACCTGATACTGTTGCCAGAAGACACCACGCTGGTATCGTATAAGCCCTATATCTTACCTAATGACTTGGCATACACGCCATTTACCGCCCAAACGGGTACGCCACCAGTATCGTTGCAGTACCCAATGTGGGAGATGTTTCCTGTGGGCGAACCCGATGCCTTGCCCCTGACGGATGCATTTTTGGCCAATAAAGTAGTGGTGTTATTCCTCGAACTCAAAAAAGACGGGCTGCGCAATTGTAGTCCCAATAACTGCGACGACCGAGGCGAAGAGGTAACCGTTACGGTGCGTAAATTGTTGTTCAATAAGATCGACTTGGACAAAATTATCGCTTTGGCCAATGGGCTCTCGGCAGGTTTATCGGCCAACGACCTTACTGCGGCATTTACGGCAAAAATCAACCTGCCCGACCTCAGTTTGCCCCGTTACGATGTACCCAATACCAGTCCTGCTACTTCGGATGATGTACTCATTAGTTTCTTGGAAGTATTCCAAAAAGTAAATTTAGCGGTGTCCACGGGCAATGCCCTCACGGCGGCTTATACCGCATTTAAGCCGTTGTTAGAAAAAGATTTCCCGACCAATCCATTCCTCGGTTTTAATGCCAATTTTAGTTTTTTGGACAATGTACCCGCCAATACGGCACAGGTCAAATTTGTTCAGTACTATTATGATTTTTTTGACGACCTCCTCAAAGCGTACAATGAATTTAGGTGGACAGGTGCCGAATTGTTGTGCGTTTGTTGTCCGCCAGATGGACTTTTCCCACGTCATCTAATGTTAGGCGAAGTATTCCCAACGGCCAATGCGGTATTGTACAGGCATACTTTCCTCTCTTCTCCGGCCACTTGTTGTAGTTGTGAGGAAGCCACAGCGGAGTTGCTCCTGTTGTTCCGCAGGTTGGTAGAAATGATTGCGCGTTTTACCAATAACCCGCCTTTGTCCGATATCAGAACGTCCTCTAATTTGGATGGTCAAATCAAAATAACGCCCAGCAAATTGGCCGATGTACCACTTTCGGACAAATGTATCCCGTATTACTATACTCAAAATGGCACTCCTCCCCTATTCCAACTTTGGAATGCCGTGAAAACGCGCCGAGGCAGGGCCACACAGAACCTCAGTTACCGCGCCAATGAATACGCCTCCGCAGATTTTGTAAAAAGACCACTGTTATATGACCTAGAGCCTTATAATTTCTTGCGAATTGAAGGGCATTTGGGCAAAAATTATATTTCCGTATTACAAACCTTGGTGGCACTCAAAAACCAAAACCGATTGCCCATTGAAATCATCGCTTTGCGAACAGGGATTTTTGATGAAAAAATAGCCATCGACCTAAGCAAAGAAGAATGTACTTTCCAAGACTTAAATTCATTGTACAAAACCCTCCGGGAAGAAATGCGCTATTTTTTGTGCAAAGAAATGCAGTATTTCTATAACTTAAATTCAGATGTAAAACCTACAAAAGAGGTGCCTTTTTCGCCAAAAGTGCCTTTATTGGTGGACTGCGCGCCTAATTTTTTGGTACAAAACGGTACCTTGGGCGAGTTGTTCGAAAACTGGTACGCCACCAATGCGCAAAGCCCTTATGGCGACCCTGATGCATTGAATTTGGTGGCATTTATTAATAATTTGGATGGCAGCACCACCAATAATAATCTGCTGATTTATATCATTTATTATATCCATTATATCACATTAGTACTGCCAGAAGCACTGGAGGATTTGGATTGTGCTGAATTGGAGAACCGCTACCTCGATCTTGAAAAAATAGCCGTCGCGCTGGAAAACTACTACAAGGAAGCCCCTCCAAAACTGGACGGAACAGCTAATATTTTAACTTGGGAAGAAATTGACGACCGTATTGAGGCCATTATCTTTGCCTGCAAATTTGATCCAATTAAGGCACTTTGTATGGAATACGAAAACCGAATTCGGGAGATTAAAAAGAAACATTTTTTAAGTTTCTTTTTGCAAAAAAATCCGGGTATTCAGCATAAAGCGGGCGTTCCGATGGGTGGCACATTTATCATTGTTTACCACGACGATCCCGAACCATTGCAACCAAATTTTGATGGTTCTTTTCAAATTACGGGGTTGACCACCAATATCAATCGGGTCAATTTGGGTACTCAAAATACACGAGCCCTATCCACCGCGATTACCAACATTAAAAAGAATCCTGCATTTATCAATAACCCCGATTTTCAGGCACTTTTTGTTGGGCTAACGGGGCAAACCCTCAACGCCACTTTTACCTCTGGGAAAGGAAACACCGACGAAGAAGTGCAGAAAATAGTCGCCGAAACCGTTGCTGGTTTTACAGATGGCACTGTCATTGCCGATTTCTATTTACCGTATATCTGTTGCTCCGATTGCGCACCTGTTCAGTATGTATTGCCGCGGCCTCCACTTGGTTTTGCCCTTACTTTGGGCTGCACCACAAATGATAAAATAGCCACAGCGGTTATTACGCCGCAAGGTGGTGTAGCTCCATTTACAGTTCAAATAGACGCGAAGGCAGCAGAGCCACTAGTCAGTACGGTAGAATTATCTGTCGGCACGCATATCCTCATTATCCGCGATAGTGAAGGATCTGAATCGGCACCTCAAACGGTAAATGTACCTGCTCCATTGGAGATAGTAGCGCCCACATTTATTGATAATCCAGCCGATGGGTCTTATCAAGTCACGTTTACGATTACGGGAGGCCAAGCACCTTACACCCCAATTGATGGCGTTGGGACAATCAATGGCAATGTCTTTTTGAGTGCTCCGGTATCGAGTGGAAAAACGATTCCCGTGAGCATAGGAGATAGTGCTGGTTGCAAAACAGCCGAAGAATTTACCCATGAAGTACCAGCAGGCTGCGATTTGCCTTGTAATGGTATAGCCCAACGTTGTGGTTTCCGTTTTTGGATACCCGTCTCCACCGAGAATGCGCCATACAAGATTTATAAAGCCAAGGTGCCTGATTTTTCTTTTGAAGCACCACAAGGCAGCGTAAATTTAGCATCGGAGATCGAAAACATTATTCAGTCGAGCAATGGGCCACTCAACACCAATTTTGAAAGTGTTGTGAAAATATGGCTTGAAAAAATCAATGACCTAATTGCCAATAAAGTAGGAAGTACCGATTATTTAAAATTAGAATATACGCAAGCATTCACCGATACATTTGGTACACTTTGGATTGAATACTTTGAATGCTTAAAATTCAAATTTGCCATTGATGCAGAGTTTTTAAAACCAAATACCCCCGAACGTATCCGAACAGAGTACGACAATTCGGGTACTAAAGTTACAGTGACCAGTGTCACAGGCGGACAAACGACAGCATCTTTCCCGGCATTCAACTGTACGATTATTGATAAATGCTCGCCCAATCGTCCAAGCAAAAACATTTGCGAAAAACTGAATATCCGCCTTGGAATTGACCAAAAAGTAGATAAAAAAACGATTATTTTAAGTCCCAAAACGGAGGAAAAAGTAGAATTAACTCAATTCTTTTGGGAAGTAGAAGACGCTACACCGCCGTTTTCTAATGAAAAATCGGCCACCTTTACATTTGAAAAGAATCAAAAGGGCGTAAAGAATATCCGGTTAACGGCCTTTACCAAAGAAGGATGTAAAGTAGTAGCCACCAGCCGAATTGATGTCCCCGAAGGTGGTAGCAACCCTACCAATCCAACAGGCGGCGGTACTGGCGGAGGTATCGGCGGAGGCGTTGTTGTAGGCGGCGGTACTGTGGTCACTGGCGGCGGTAGGAACCGTAAAACAAACAAACCTAAATGAGTACCTTAGGCACACATATTATCCGTCAACAATACCTCGATATTAGTTTTGAAGGTAACGAGCAGGAAGGCATGGCACTCCAGCAACAGATGACGGGTGTGTGTACGCACCAGTTGATACCAGCAATGGAGGCGATTTTGGATCGTTTAGCACCAGCAGGCCAGCATTTGTATATGAACAAATTGGATATTGACCTAGGGGAAATAGAATGGGATGATGTAAGCACGGCGTTAAAACCTGCTTTTTTGGAAAATTTGGAGACGGCTATTCAACAAAAATTAGCCGACCACCAACATACACATACCATTGTTAATAATGAGGCCGCTCAAAGTGATATTCGCATATTGGATCAATATCTTGCTGATTTCGAGGTTTTTATATATTTTTTGAAACACGGCAGAATACCTTGGAACACGTTATCACTGACCATTCCAAATGCACTTAAAACAACGGAGTTAAAACGATTACGCGAAATGCTTAGGTTGTGTCCGCCTGCTCGGGCGCGACTGGCATTGCAGGAGAGGACGACTATTTTTGAACAAATTTTGGGTACATGTTCAGATGCAACTGTAATGGAAATAAAGTACGTGATGCACTTATTTCAAGCAGAAGCACACCAGATATTTAGACAAAAAATAGTAGAAGGCGTGCTGGAATTGTGGGCTTATGGTACAGTGACCGTACAACGCAATGAAGTATTTGCCAAGGCCATACAATTACTACATTCAGATAAAAACGCGAAAGCCGTTGCTTTTTCAAAAGTATTGGCGACAAATATGATAAAACTGCCTGTTGAATGGGCTCCATTGGCTGTATTGCCAATGGATGCTACCATTCAAAACGTGACGTACAAAGATGATTCGCTAGCCATTTATATTAATAATGCCGGATTGGTATTGCTGCACCCTTTTTTACCCATGTTATTTGAAGGGACGGGTATTGCCAACAACGGCCAAATGATAGACCCAGAACGCGCAGTACAACTCTTGCATTACTTGGCAACAGGTCACAAAACCACACCCGAAGAAATGCTTGTACTGCCCAAAATATTATGCGGAATTCCAGTTGAAATGCCCATTGACTTGCAGCCTTGTTTGCGTACCGAAGATATAGAAGAAGCAGACGCACTGCTCCTTGCGGCAATCAGCCACTGGTCGGTGCTACAAAACACCGCTCCAGATGGGTTGCGTGGTACTTTTTTGCTCCGACCCGGCAAACTAACCTCCACGCCCGACGGCGCATGGACGCTTCAAGTAGAAACCCATTCTGTAAATATTTTGCTCGCCCAATTACCCTGGGGTATTTCCATGATTCAATCCGCTTGGATGCCGAACATGCTAATGGTAAATTGGGAAGGTTAACGTTTTTTATTCATTAACACATGAAGTCCAGTTCAGAAAAATCCACAAAAAGTACCTCCACCACTGCCACTCCAGCAGTAGCGGATCGTCCTTTTTTTGAAAAAGCGGGCGGTGGACAGTTTTTTGAACCTACAAAAAGTAGCGGTGCGCCATCGGTACAAATGAAACTAACGGTGAACCAACCGGGCGATAAATTTGAACAGGAGGCGGATCGTATGGCGGATCGGGTGGTAGATCGTTCAGCCTCCAAACAGGGCGCACCATGTAATACTTGCAGTGGAAAAGGGAATATCCAACTCAAGCCCATTGAAGATAAAAAGGAGCAATCCAGCCCAAAACAAAGCACACCCTGCATGACCTGTGGGGGAATGGGCAAAGTACAACTCAAGGCTTTGGAGGCAACTGTACAAGGAAAAGCCGAAAAGGAAATGGTGCAAAAGAAAGAAGACCAAGGCAAAATGATGCAGGGAAAAGCCGAAAAAGAAATGGTGCAAAAGAAAGAGGAGCATAGCAAGATGATGCAGGGAAAAGCCGAAAAGGAAATGGTGCAAAAGAAAGAAGAGCAAGGCAAGATGATGCAGGGAAAAGCCGAAAAGGAAATGGTGCAAAAGAAAGAAGATCTAGGAAAAATGATGCAAGGGAAAGCCGAAAAGGAAATGGTGCAAAAGAAAGAAGAGCAAGGTAATATGATGCAGGGGAAAGCCGAAAAGGAAATGGTGCAAAAGAAAGAGATCAATCAAAATGTACCGCCTACTGCAAAACTAATTGAACAAGACCTCTCCGCCTCCAAAGGGCAAGGAAGTGAAATGTCCGATACCGTGCGGCAAGATATGGAAGCAGGTTTTGGGGTGGATCTGAGCAATGTCCGCATTCATACTGGCGATGCAGCCGTCAAAATGAACAAAAGCCTTCAGGCAAAAGCATTTACGCACGGACATGATATTTATTTTAATGAAGGTCGCTACAATCCGCTTACCCGCGAGGGACGGATATTGCTGGCGCATGAATTAACCCATACTGTCCAACAAAACGGAGCCACTACCCTACCCCCTCAAACCCTTCAAAGAGCAGAGGACAATGCCGAACTAGAAAAAGAACTAGCCGCCGCAGATAATGCTGCGGTACAGGCCATTGATCCCGGCCCAGCAAAGAAAAAAAGAAAAGAAGCCGATCAAAAAAAAGAAGCAAATGCCCAAAAAGCGCAGTCAAAACACAGCAAAAAGAAGGGATCCGCTGGTAAAAAATCAGGTAAAAAAGCAGGCTCAGGAAAAGGGAAAAAAGGGAAGACTTCATCCGCTTTAGCATCTGCCGAAGCGGCATTCAACAAAACACTGGGTAAAGTAGGTAAAGACCTCAGCGATGCCAGCGCATTCGCTTGCGCCAAAGCCGACCAAAAAGCAGGTGTATTGGCCGAAAACGAACAAACCCACGATGATGCAGCCCAAAAACAAGCGCAAACCGATGCCGCCGTAGTGCCACCAACATTAGAAGGACAATCACAAAGCAATACCGAGCAGGTACAGGGCCTGGATGCAGCACCGCCTCCAAAACCCGACAAAGAGGCAGCCCGCCAAACCATGACCGCCTCCTTGGGCAATGCAATACCCACCAATATCGAAGAAATTAATGCTTTTGAATCGCAAGGCAAAGCACAGGTAGTCGGCAATGAAATATTGGGTGCAGTAACTGACGAAGTAGGCCAGGTGCAGGATCAGTACAACGATATAGAGCAACCACCCGTCGCCAAACCCTCAGAAACACCCACCGAACTACCTCCTCAAGAAGCCGCTCCATTGACCCCTACCCTCAACGTAGGCAAAGGTGCCGTCCCAAACCTAAAAGACGAACATTCAGATCTCACCGCTTTTGCCAAAGAATCGGATGATCTCGTGGGCAAAGAAGGCATTAGTGAAGAAAACCTAAACATGGTGGACAGCGGAGACTTGGGAGAGGCCAATAAAGAACGTAAAGGCATCCAGAAAAAAGTAAAAGAAGAGCCTTTAAAAATACAACAAACCGCCAAAAAAGAAACCCAAGATGTAGAAAAAGGATTACTCGCCGAGGAAAATAAAGGCAAAACCCAAATGCGCCAAAAACGCAACACTGGCCTAAATACCACTAAAGATAAACAACAAAAAACAAAATCGGAACTAGAAAAAAAGCGCGAAGCTGTCACCGCTAATATTAATGGCATCTACGAACGCGCCAAAAAAAGTGTTACTACCAAACTCACCAACCTCGAGCAACAAAACCTGATCGCTTTTGATACGGGACAGCAAGCCGCCTCTGTGCAGTTTGAAAAAGACGTAAAACGCGATATTAACGCTTGGAAAAGAGAGCGGTATTCCGGCATGTTTGGCGGCGTAAAATGGTTAAAGGACAAATTTGTAGGTATCGACCATTTCCCAGAAGTAAAAAAAGCACTCTCCGATGGCCGCGAAAACTATATCAAACGCATCGATGCCATGATCGTTTCCATTGACCAAGCCAACCAACAGGTCATCAAAGACTGCAAACTGGAACTGGCCAATGCGCAAAAAGAAATTCAAAATTATGTAAAAACGCTGGGCCCCGAACTTAAACAAACGGGCCAACTGGCATTGAAAGAAATGCAAACCAAACTGGCCGAGATGGATAAGTTCATCGACGAGCAGAAAAATAAACTCCGCGAAAAACTATGCAGCAAAAGGGAAGAGGCGATCAAGAAAATTGACGAGAAAATAGAGAAAATGAAGGAGGAAATGTCCGGGCTTATCAGCAAACTGGGCAATCTGATCTTGGATGCATTGGTCAAATTCTTCAAATGGGCACTCGAAAAGGCCGGTTATGCCCCCGATAAACTCATGGAGATTATCAACAAAGGCAAAGCCGTCATTAAGGCAATTGTTACATCGCCCGGACAGTTTTTTGGCAACTTGGCCAAAGCCGTAAAAGGTGGTGTAGAAAGTTTTAAAAACAATATCCAACAACACCTGATCAAGGGCGTAGTAGGCTGGCTCACCGGTGCCATGAGCGATGCTGGTTTGCAATTGCCCACTACTTGGGACGTGAAAGGCATCTTTTTCCTACTCCTCCAAATCCTCAACCTCACCAAAGAAGCGATCCTAAAAAAACTGGCCGACAAAGTAGGCCAGCCCGCCGTGGACGCAGCGATGAAAGTGGCTGGTTTTGTAAAAAGAGTGGTGGACGAAGGCCCAATGGCACTTTGGGATATGCTAGTGGAACAGGCTGAAATGCTCAAAGAAAAGGTCATGGAATCCATCCGAAATTGGATTTCTTTCGAGATGATTAAGCAAGGTGTCATCAAACTCGTTTCGATGCTCAATCCCGTGGGTGCTATTGTTCAATTAATCATCGGCATCTATAATGCAGTGATGTTTTTTGTAGAAAACTGGTCGCGTATCGTGGAATTTGTCAAAACCATTTTTGGTTCTATTGCCGATATTGCTTTGGGGCGTTTGGGTGGCGCAATGGCCGCCGTAGAAAAAGCATTGGGCATGACTATCCCTATTATCCTGAACTTTATTGCGCGTATGTTGGGCTTGAGCGGTATCGGTAAGGCCATTCGTGGCGCTATTGATAAGGTGCGTGCGCCGATCGACAAAATCGTGGATAAAGGATTGGACGCTATTGGAAAATTGGTGATGGGGATTGTTAAGAAGGTGAAGGGGGGTGTGGCAAAGGGTAAGGAAAAAGTAATAGAAGTAAAAAATAAAATAGTAGCTTGGTGGAAAGAGAAAAAACAATTCACCAATGCTGATGGTGAAAAGCACACCCTGTTTTTTGAAGGCGAAGCCAATAAAGCAGACCTTATGATTGCCAGTAAAAAAACAAAACTGGAGGTTTATTTGGATAATTTAGAAAAAGATCCTTCGATCAGTTCTAATGCCAAAATGATGGGGTATATTGCGACCGCAAGGGGGATTCAAGATGATAAAGTAAAAGTAGTAATTAAAGGAAAGAAAAATGAAACGCAAAAATTAGAGGACTTAAAACAATCCTTGACTTCAATTAGCGTTGCTTTAACTAAACTGGCAAAAAGCCCCGCTAAACCTAAGAAGCCTGATTACAAATGGTCTAACAAAAAACCAACAAATGTATCAGCAGAGAAATTACATCTAAAAAATATTACAAAAGGATCTCCTCCACCCAAAAGTGCCAACTCAGGGACTACTGGATGGAAGGAAATTGTAGATAATAACTTGACTTTAACAGCAAATAGTTGGGTACAGATGCACTTAATCAATGAAAATTTGGGCGGTGTCGGGGAACCTAAAAATCTTGTTCCCGGACCATTAAGTGCTAATCTCGGCGCAAAAATGAAACGATTTGATGAAACCAATAAAGCATTAGTAACGACAGAGGAAAATGTGATTTGGATTAATGCAAAAGTAACATACCAAAATGGTGAAACGATTGACAGTAATAACAAAAAAGTAAAATTAAATATGTACCCAGATAAAATTTCATTTTCTTCTGGAATACATATTCCAAAAGATAAAAACTGGGATACTAAATCACCAGCCCAAATCAATACTGATATTACTATTCCGGAACCTCCATTTACGGGTTCTAAAATCAGTTTAAATTCAAGTACGGGTACTGAAATGAGGCAATCTGGTTTTGATGTTTTTAGCGACCCGGGCTATTCTGAATCTTTGATTGCCTTTATTAAAAGAGAAAGAACGCAAAGGCAATTTTCTGGTTATCCAGATTTTGGAGAAAGATTAGGAAAATTTGGGACAAAAAAAACAACAAAGATAAAGCCTGCCGAGGTAAAGGGCATTGTTGATAAATTAAAAATAAATAAAAATATTAAAATTTAGCATCCATGGAGGACTTAGTTAGAACATTCGAAAACAAGCGTAATATGCTTGAAAAAAACAAGTATATTTTCGACTCTTTTATTATGCTCTTTTCTCCTGAAAAAGCGTTTAAACCAAATTTATTTGAAAAAAAAACAGGAATAAAGCTACCAACTGTAATAATCGATTTCTACCAAAAATGTGATGGGTTTCAATTAATTTGGTCGGCTAACATAGAGAACAAAACCGTAACTGGTTATTCAATACTGAATAGCAGCAGCTATTTTTTATCAAAAGAAGTGGATTTGCAAGAGGGCGATAGTGCTGGATTTTGGAAAAAAGGAATCAGCCAAACCCAGCAAGATTTACTTGAAAAATACTTTATCCTTGAGAATATTGGGTATTCTAATTTTGTGCTCTGTGATTTGACTAGTACGCCAGAAGCACCTCAATTATACCTTTATTTATCAGACAATAGATTATATAAAATTAATCTTAATTTTACAGATTATATACAAAAAGTAATTGAATACTGCGGAATATACCTTTGGCAAAGGTATTTTTGCCCAGATTATGAAGTATCACCGCTTGATCTTGAAGATGATTGCGCAAAGTATTTATCGTTATTAATTAAAGATATTGATACTTCACCATTCAGTAAAAACGTACTAAATTTGCCACCTGCCCCAAATTCAATTCAATATAGAACTACCATCGAATCCAAAATCAGTACCTTCAAAAAACAAGCAAAAATAAAAGAATTAGCGTTAGATATTCCTTTGGGTGCACCAATTGGTGTTCTTGCAAAAGCACAATACACGCTCAATCAAAAACTGCCTATTGAAATTGCAAATTTCTTTTATCAACTAAATGGGCTTAAATTAGACTGGACAAAAGGTAAACATGGCGGAAGTATCGGTATTTTGCCGTTAGAAAATATCATTGGTGGCCCAATTGAAAAAGATGGCCAATTGAATAAAGATTGGCACCGAGAACTGGATTATTTCGACACTTTCTGGTTCGATGACGAAGCCGATAATGTAGGACTCATGAAAAAAGTGCGCCCATTTGATATTCCATCGGGTACAAGTAATCTATTATTCATTGACTTTTTATCCGAAAAAGAACCAATTTTATACTATGTTGTGGCTCGGGATAACGAATATCAACTACCATTTTCGATTGCCGAATATTTTAATTACTTGTTTAATTTTATGGGAACTCATTACTGGTATTTACTATTTATTAAAGGTAAATCGGTTAAAATTGGAGATTTTTTACTAATTGATTATATAAAATCGGTTTTACCAGAATTGACATTCGATAACATAAAAGAATGACGCTATGATTAATACCCCAAATATCCTGAATGCCCTTGCTCAACTTAGAGTAATAATTATCAATAGAATGCAGCTCTATCTCGAACAGATTGAAGTTGCAGAAATTAATGCGCCAGATTTTTTTCGTGATGAATCGCCTTTTGCTCTTTTTTTGGAAGAGCACGCTTTGTCGCTTGATGAATACATTATATTTATTCTTGCATTTGCCCCACATACTCAACCCAATTTTTTCCAAGAAATCATCGCCCAATTCTTCCCCAACGGCGGCGATTTTCCCGAATTCGGCGGCGTAAAAGCCTCCAACCACCGCGGTATCCTGCCCACAGGCGAAACCGCTCAATTTATCCTCGCTGGCGACGACCTCGAAAAACGCCTCGAAATACAGCAAATCCTTACCGGCGACCACTGGTTTGCCCAAAAACATATCCTCTGGCTCGAACCCGTGCGCGAAGGTGAACCCGCCATGAGCGGCAGACTTGTACTCGAACCCGAACTCGTTGAAACACTCACCACTGGTAAGGTAACACGACCTAGGTTCAGCACCGATTTCCCAGCCGAATACATCGAAACAGAAATGGACTGGACTGATCTTGTCCTACACCCCAATACCCTGCGGCAAATCCACGAAATAGAACATTGGATCACCCACAACGACACCATGCTACAAGAATGGGGCATGAAACGCAAGATCAAACCGGGGTTTCGCGCCCTGTTTTACGGCCCACCCGGTACCGGAAAAACACTCACCGCTACCCTACTCGGCAAACAAACGCAAAAAGACGTATTTCGCATCGATCTTTCGCGGGTAGTATCCAAATATATCGGCGAAACAGAGAAAAACCTCTCCAAACTATTCGATAAAGCAGAGCACAAAAACTGGATCCTTTTCTTCGACGAAGCCGATGCCCTTTTTGGCAAACGAACCGGTATCCGCGATGCACACGACAAATATGCCAACCAGGAAATCGCTTACCTCCTCCAACGCGTGGAAGGCTACAACGGACTGGTCATATTGGCCACCAACCAACGCACCAATATCGACGATGCGTTTATCCGGCGCTTCCAAACCATGATCCATTTTCCTATGCCCCGCGCCGAAGAGCGACTGCTCATCTGGCAAAGCGCATTCCCGCCACAAATCCAACTGGCCGATGACATTCAACTCCCCAATATCGCAGCGCGGTACGAACTTTCGGGCGCAGGTATCCTCAATGTAGTACAATATTGTACCATCGAAATGCTGGCCACAGGTACCCATATACTGGATCTTAAACTGCTGGAGGCTGGTATTCTGAGGGAATTTGTGAAAGAAGGAAAAATGGTGTAGGATGGCCTGATATTGGTCTATCTAGATTTCTTTTTCACATACTTCACGCGACCTCTTTTGTCCCGAATAGCGCATAACACACTACCTCTTCGCCGTCTGGTAGTAAAGGAAACATGCCACCCACTCGTAAAATTCTTGAATCAATTGGTCAAAAGGAAGATCACTATGGCGAATAAGATCAAAAAGTTCTTGTGTAGTAAGTCCTTCTACATTAATATCGGCGGCGGCACTCTCCAAATGTTGGCTGGTAGCAGATCCTCCAATGGCGCTATCCAATATTGACTTTAGTTTAAAAACTTGACAAATATATTTTTTTTATTAAAGTAAAATAATGTTTTAATGAGTTTGAGATTTGTTGACTTGTTTTGTGTTTTAACCGTGAAGATTGTAATATTTTTTTGCAGACATTATAAAACTTTACCAATATTCGCCTTAATTTTGGCACTTGTATTGCCCGATTGTCCGGGTGCTTCATTTATTTTAAAAAACTGTGCAACCGATTTTAGAACAAATACCAGTGGATGCCCTTCAACAGGAAAGGGACGATATTTTTTCACTCTTGATCTATGCTTTGGTCTATCAAGACTGGCAGGACGGAACTGTGCCACGCCATCTGCGCCGAGGGTACAATATCGGTGCATTATTAGTAACTCCTCAATTTGAACCCGTTTTCCACGGTTTGAATTGTATCAACTCCACCGAAAATGCTACGCAACACGGTGAAGTCCGGGCAATTACCCAATATTTGGAGCAAACCCGTAAGTTTAACTTAGATCAATACCATATTTATACCACACTTGAGCCCTGTGTTATGTGCGCAGGTATGATTACGATGACCGCCGCAAGTCGTGTGGTATATGGCCAACATGACGTGGATTATAGTAAGGCTTTCGAGCGATTGGCGATGGATACACGCCCTATTGGCGGTTTTGCGCCTTATCCGAGACGGGTGCAAGCATTGTCCTCGCCGATTGCTTATTGCACACAATTAGATGCTGCGTATGTATTGTTTTTGGCAACAGACCCAGAGAAAATATTGGCCAAATTCCTGGCCTCCGATCCAGCAGAGGCCATTTTTAAAGCCGCGACAACGGCATTTTTGGAATATAAAGTAAAAAATACCGAAAACCAACCCGTTTTTGAAAAAGCATTAGCATTTTACCATACAAACAAAGTAAAAACATAAAACAATGGACACATTTAAAATAAAAAATCTGGAGGGCAAAAAAAAGGGAGACAAACCAAGTATTTTTATTGGTTCTTCCTACGAATCGCTGGTTATTGCCGAAGCGGTAAAAGCCATGTTTGACGAAGATATTTGCGAAGTAGATATTTGGGACGAAGATATTTTTGACCCTTCTATTCAAAAAAAGGCATCCAAATACGCCGTCAATGAAAGGTTAAAAAATAAGATTATCCAACACAGAAAACACTATCTCGACAACGCAACAGATGCTCCAACACAGCAGGAGGATACCGCGCAAGACTTACTTCCGCTCAATATTCACTCACTGAAAAACTTTACAGATATTTATGATTTTGCCATTTTTATTTTTGTCCCCGAAGATAAATTGGTGAGCCAAAGCAGAACCTCCGGCAAGGACAAACTCACTGGCACAGGTACGCGCCACAATGTCGTTTTTGAACTGGGTTTGT
Organism: Chitinophagales bacterium; assembly: GCA_043764095.1. Lineage (GTDB taxonomy): Bacteria > Bacteroidota > Bacteroidia > Chitinophagales > Saprospiraceae > M3007. Next base: position 23,646 of record JAYUKX010000135.1, on the reverse strand, counting down.
TTTTAGGCCGTATTGGCTCAAAAAAAACGTTTATTATCGCAGATAACACCATTAAAGACTTTATTGAGCATTTTTTTACAGATCTGAAAGGCGTTAAGACGTATAATTACACAGGAAATTATACAAACTGGTTGGAATCCGAATCTGACAACGCTTTACCTTACGACAATGCGTCGCTGCGGCAACAAGTAGCCAATATTCAGGAAGAAATCATCAAAACCAAAGCAGAAATTGAAATTGGTTTTCTGCCTTCCACGTCTTTGGCCATTGGGCTCTTCGAAAACATGATAAAACTGGTGATTGAAAACCTAGGTCGAATGAAACGTGGTGAAGACTTAAAAACGCAAAAAGATGATAAACCTTTTGTAAAGCCCATTGATTTAGAGTTCCCATTAGAAAGAACAGAAATGATCCTAAAATTGGTGGTGCCGGACCAATTATCAGAAGCATCACACCAATCGTACCAGAAATATGTGGACTATTACGGGATGGTCAAAACCGCCATTCCGACCCCAACAAGACCAATCACCGTTTTTTGTCACCCGGATGTGCTGCAACCCAATGGCCGATTGGTCATTTATGATATTCCGTCCACCTTATTTTCTTCGTGGAATGCCATCGAACTACTTACACCAGTAACCGATATCAAGGAATTGCTGAACAGTAAAGAACGCGAAAATTTTAAAAAAGCAATACCGATCCTGATTGAAAAAGCACTAAAAGACGGAAAAATGAAGGGGGCGGAGCATATTAAAGTAGTGGTGATTTCGCTGGAGGATATTGCGGAGGATTTTCCGAATATTGATCCATTGTCAGAAGTAATGCCTGTTTTTAAGTAAAAGACAAATAATTGGGTAGATTATTTTGGGGTATGGCGATTTATCGCAATTTTATAAATATATTTTATAATTGCAAATCATCTATATCTCAAATAAAGTAAATGCTATTTGCTTCAACTCCTCCGGTAATTCACCCAATGGTTCATTCCAATATACTGGGCGAATCAAATCGGACTTCTTTAGCGCAAGAGCAGTTAACCATTCTTTTTTAACATTTTCTGATTTTTGGGCATTTTCTGACCAAAATAATTGGAAAATATCGGCTTCGGCTATTGCATTTTTGATTTCTTCTTCCCATTTAGAACCACTTTTCAGGCTGTTTAGATCGCGCCATACTTGGTCGCCGATTGTTTTATATGCTTTTTCTAATCGCTCCACAATTTCGGCATCTTTACGAGAATATGAGACAAATATTTTACGGTAACGATATCCAGCAGTATGTTTGTATGCTGTCGATTGTTCCACTTTTTGAGTAGTATACTGAGCAAAACCCATTATTCCTGCAGAAACAGGGCTAATCGGGTCGCCCCATATCCCTTCAATAGGTATTTCGCCAATTTGTACACCTTCCAAAAATATTTTAATACTTCCCCGTACTTCCCCTCGTTCTAAAACAGATACTAATGGGCTTTGGGGTTGGTATTGCACCCGAAAAGGCACACAATGGTAGTCTTCGATCATATACACATTGGCCTGGGCAGGGTTACAAATCACATCCTTAATGTTTGGTATAATTGTTAGCATTGCATTTTCAGGTACAGGTAATTTATTTTTATCTGATGCCACGTTGAAAGTGCCGCTCATTTCTTTCATCCGTTTTCGAAGATCAATTTTAACTTTTTCCAAGGCAGCCTCGTTGTAGCAATATACCAATAAGTCTTGCCATTGGTTAAGTTGGAAGGGAGAAGGGTATATAGAATCAAAACATACATTATTGAGATTAATGAGAGGAGAAGGTATGTTACTATTTTGATTTGATTGACCGATGATTTGTACCTTATCGCCACTAATTACTTTTCCCTCTGTATCAATATGCCCACCAATCACTACATTTCTAGAATCATTGACTGTGATAGCCTCCTTGTCTGGCTTGATTTCAGCAGAAGACTCTTCTCGTTTCTTTATTATTTTTCTTGAATACGAAAAAGAAAAAATCTTATTCAATACTCTAGGGTCTAAATAAGAAAATGATGGCTCCTTCACATCCTTTATTATTACATCTCTCTCCTTTAGAACTGTAATACTAGCAAGGCTACTTCCAAAAGTAATATCATCTTCTTCTAAAAGCGAAGCATATTCAATTGAAATATTGTTTAAAAAAATGGATACATCATTAGAAAGATTCGTAATAATCCAATCACCACTCGAGTCCATTTCAATTTCACCCAAAATATCTGGGCAATTTTTATCAATGATTCGTAAATGGCATTCTTTTGATTTTCCAATTAATATTTTGCCATTATTGAAATGAATGCGTTGACCAGACTTATAATTTGAAAAACCTTCAATTATTTTAATGTGTAATTTGTTGTCCATTTTGATTATATTTTATTAGAATTATTATTAATTAAACCACCCTCCGCACCACCTCCTCCCCCACCCGAACCCCAGTAGTCGCTTCAAACGCGCCCCACATCGGCGCACGATTGGTCTCAATGATATGGATAGCACCTTCGTCGTCCACGGCAATATCGGCACCAATCAAACCTTCGTGACTAATATATTGATGAACAAAATCGGTGATTTCAGGTACGTCCACGGCAACAAAAGTACCACCTTGCGCCGCATTGGCAGTGATAGTGCCTTCGGCGCGGATTTTTTGTACCATACCCAAAATATCGCCATTCATCACCATAACACGGTACTCTGCTACAAATTGCTCTAAGGTTTGGAATAAATACGGTGTATCGGAATCGGTATAAACGGCAGCGGTTTCCTGTATAAACGAGCGGGCAGCATCAAGCGTATGAAAAGAAACAACACCTTCTCCTTTTCGGCCAGCAACGGGTTTAAAAAGGATAGGATTTTCCGCTGAAATATTCAAGGTCTGCACCAATATATCTGCATTGGCAGCACCAAAAGCGATATAACTATTGGAACCAACACCGCGTTCAAATCGGCTAATGGTCGTGAGCAGTTTGGAGGCATATCCCACCGAAAAACGCTCCAACGGATCCACAATATTGCAGCCACAAAAGGCAAGCGTATGCGCCAACATAGCAGAAGAAGCCACCCTGCTGCCCGTGCTGCGGATCATCAATACGGTGAGATCGGCTATATCGCGCCCTTGGTGTATGAGCCGCGGACGGGTCGCACCGCGTTCAAAATAGTAACATACATTTTGAGGATCAAGGAGCAGCACTTGTTCAAAATACTGCTGCGCCGCATCGTAAAGCGCCTTTTTTTCGCCATTCAAATCGACATAACTACTGCTTTTTGTACACAGTCCGAATGACGTGCCAGGTGTAATCGCCATCGTCGTGTTATAAAAGTCCATTAAAATTATTGAGGTATGTACCACCTCGTTTGGTGAGTTGATCGCGGATCGCATCCACCGATTCGGGCGTGTGCTGGTTGAGGCTGATGAGCCGTTCCCCTACCTTCAATAATTCGCGGTCGTTGTGAAATAACCCAATCAGGTCGATAAATGTACTGGTATCTGTTTTTCCTGCATCCATGATGGCTTCGGCAATTTTACGGAGTTCTGCCATATTGGTCATTTTGGCGGCGAGATAAGTGAGTGCTTGCGAGTCTATTTGCTGTTGTTGCACCAAATAAACACCCAAACGCCGCATTTCTGCTTGGTTACGTTGTGCCAGTGTATCAATCAAGCGGCGAATTAAAGGAGCATCCACAGCACCATCTTTCACCAGTTCAATAGCGACATTGGCCAATTTTTCTGCTGAATTAATAGTATTGGAAATATTTTCTACAATACTTATTTCACGCTCGTGCGATTTGCCACCGGATCGTATTATTTCACTAATTTCGTCGAGTTTAATAGCATCATCGCGCATGGCCATGATTATCCGCTCATAAGTATCCCATTCGGATTTTGCGAAAAAATAGCGCGCAATACGTAGTTTTTCGGCATCGGAAGCGGGCAGATTAGCGGTATTCCGACGGTATTCCCCAAAAGATTGTTCCGTTTTTTCTTCGTTGCCCTCGCGCACGGCTTCTAACAGCGCATCCACACAATCATAAGGGATCGTTTCGGTACCGGAATCCCTTGCAATGGCTTCCACCAAACCCCGAACGCTGGTTTTATCATCAAGGTTGGTAATTTGACGGGTAAGCATGGGGGCAAAAATATCGTCGTTGGATAGGTTACCCGTTTTTAGCACATAAAACTTCTTGTTATTGACCCAATAATGGCTCCATTCCACATAAATCCAAGGTTTCATGATCGCCTCTGTACTCAGAAGGCTAATGACAGCATCTTTATCTTTAAGGTTTTTGATCAGTTCTTCTTTCCAATCGTCGCCGCCAATGATGCCGAGGTGCGCGAGATACAAATGTACATTGCCCTTGAAGGCGTTGTTTAGTACTTTAAGGACGCGCTCTGCAATGGGCTGGTCGAGGGTGGTGTGGGAGATGAATATTTTGTACATGATGGTTAAAATTTTTATAGGACTAATTTTTACATAGCATGCATATCATATGTATCATTGCGAACTAAGCACTATACATCGTAAAGGAAATGAAAAAATTAGGACAAGGACATAGAACGCAATGCTCCTCACTTAGGCAAAAAAGCAAAATACCACTGAATAGCCAATAAACAAGCCAAAAGCCCTCCATAAAACGGCCAAATAGAGTGCGATAACATAGCACTAAAAGCATTCCATATTGGCTTCCACCCACGACCGCCAATGGCAATTTTATATACATCCGCATAGGTGAATGTTCCTGTCTGAATTTTTTTTGCAGCCTCTCTTGAGTGTTCTACTGCGGTACGTTCCATACCCAAATAATAGGCATCCATCCATGCCATAAGGAACAAAATACAATAGGCGATATTGAGTGTTTGTGGTTCTTTGTTGGCCGAAAGTAGTGCTAAAATAGCCGCTACGAGTGTAAGGCACATATTTTTGCAATTGGCACTATTGCCTGCAAACCGCGAAATAAGACCTTGTACGGTTGCCATGTGTGCTGTAATCAATTCGTTCGGCGCTGGTGTTGTTTGGTGACTCATAATATGAATTTAGGTGAAAATGTATGTTGGAAAAACGCCCAAATTTAGGTCATTTTATCAATTTTTTCTACTACTTCTTTCCAAGCCTCATCTTGGTCATTCTAAATGGAAATTGCCATGCCTTAGCAGGTAGTGCTGCGAACCTACCAAATCCTTTTTAGATTTGTATCCATAAAGTAGTCGTCCATCATAGTATCCCTGCTAATAATAGGCATTTTTTCAAATAAACATTGTGCTACTAGAAGCCGATCAAAAGGGTCTCGATGGTGCCATTCGAGGTGAGTTTGCTGAAGAATATGATCAAAAGTGATAGGTTGTAACTCAAATCCATTATTTAGAATATCTTCAAGTACAGTTTCAAAATCTCCTTATAAATCAAGTTTCCCCAAGCTTACTTTTATGGCCATTTCCCAAAGTGATACAAGACTGACAAAACATTGATTGGCAGAGTCTTCAATATGTTTTTTGGCATTATCACTCAATTCATTAGAACCTTCAACGTACCAAATAAATGTATGCGTATCTAATAAAATATTCATTACATATACTCTTTAAACAGGTCAAGTGGTTCATCAAAATCGGCTGATATTTGGTATTTTCCTTTTGCACTCCCAAATTGGGGACGATTCTTTTGGGGTTTCTTTGCGCTGTGTTTTGACCAAAGATACCCAATAAAATCTAGTACCTCTTGTTTGAGGTTATCGGGAAGTTGTTGGAATTGACTTAAAACAATTTGCTCTGTCATAATAATATGATATATTTTCTACAAAGATACGATGAATTTAATTTTTCAACAAATAAAATGCACTGACTTCTGCTTGAACACTACATCCAAAGCATCCTCGCCACGTGCATGTTTGGTTTTGTTTTCTGCAATAAGTTGCAATACACCTTCTAACAAAATTCCAAATTAGATGTACTATATTACGATGAAGCCACCTCCACCACCACATTCCCAAAGTTGCGCTTCACCAAATCCTCTTTTAGCATATAGAAATTAAGAAAACCGTGATCGCTCCACCACATATTAAATTCATCGCGGGATTCAAGGCTAAAAAGACAAAAAACATCCTTAAAATATTTGCGATGCTCCGCTCTGTTTTCGTCAAATGCCAATAACTGCCGTAGTGATTCTTTGACCGCTGCTATATTGATCGTACTACTTTCGGTATTGTATTTTTCTGGATTGTTTATTTGATCCTCCATCTGCGCTACCAAACCTCGTTTTTGAGGTAGCCAGTAGGTTTCCTGATCGGGTTCTTCCAAAAAAAGTACGGTATTTCGAAGCGTATCAAATCCCTTCAAGAGCGCGTATAATCCTTCCATATCAGTGCCAAAGGCCGTTCCACCGATATGTGTATTAAAAGGCTTATCCGTTGGCTCTTCCGCTAACTCAAAATCCTCTAAATCTTCCGACCAACCAATTTGATAAGACAGTTCAAATGCTATTTTATGCACAACAAAATCCCCATATTCTTCTTGGTAAGGATCTAGGCATTCCATATCGAGCGGCGGTTGTTTATTTTCTAATTCAGCGGCTGCATCATAATAAATACAGTGCGATTCATTTTCGAATGGATCGCCGCAGAAGAGGAATAAAATGCCTTTTTCTGGCAATATTTCCAAGGTATCGGGTAGTTCTGCAAAATTCAACTGGCCAATAAATCGGTAATACTTGCCATTTTTCACAGGATAATCCATGTCCTTGGGCAAATTAGGAGTCCCCCCAATTCTACAATTACCTAGCGTGGAATAATCTTCTTCCTCTGCATGCACCAATCGAAGCAAAGGGCGCGACAGGTGCCATATTTCATTTTCGTGTTGCGCTAATTCCGCACTACGGGCCGTTATTAATTGCTGTACAAGTGGAGCGATTTTTTCTTTTGATGTCATTTTTTTATATTAAATTATGTTTTTTACGTTTTAATTATGCGTTGACCAGTCGTCAAAATATTGTAGAATTACCTGATTACCAGATTTAACGATGGAAATCGGAGGGTAAACAAGCGGGCAGCCTCCGACTCTAATTTGACCTTCATTGGTTTCATATCGTACTTGTTGCCAAAATCGTTCTATCCAATGTTTGATGGGCAATAAATTGGCAACATTCGTATCCGCGCAAGAGAAGAACTCAATATTTTTTAATTTGGAAAGCGGTGTCAAATCGCTGATTAAGGTGGCTTCGCAATGGAGACGTTTAAGGCTTTTTAATTTTACAAGCGGCGATAAATCGGAAACAAATGTGTGACCACAATTCAACTCTTTTAGTTTTTTAAAATTGGCTAAAGGGGCTAAATCGGCAACACGCGTATGTTTGCAATATAAGGTTTCTAAATTACTTAAACCTGTAAAGTTCGATAAATCACGTATTTTTGTATCCGAGCAATCCAAAAAATTTAGTAATAAAAGTCCTGAAATAGGAGACAAATCTTCTACTGGTGTAGAATAAAAAGACAAAAAAGTTAATTGTTGTAGCCCTAAAAGTGGTGTTATGTCAGATACACCGGTTTTCGAAAAAACAATCTCCTCCAACTTTATCAATTTTTTAATTGGCATTAAATCGGTCACACCTGTATCCGAAAAATGAAGTACCCTCAATTGACTTAAATTAGAAATAAATATTAAGTTATTTAATACCGGATTTTCATTTAATATTAAATGCTCTAGCCAAATCAACTCCTCCAACTCGATTGGCAGATCGACTAGCCCACAATTCGATAAATCTAACGCACGCGCATCTAAGCCTTGTGCATGTTTGGCTTTGTTCTCTGCGATAAATTGTGATGCAAGATTAGACATATTATGAAAGCGAGATCAGCAGAAGATTAAATATTATTTTTTAGTATTTAATTTGAGTAATTGTGAAGCATCGGCCAAATCTTGTGGACGGCCTGCACTCATTTTAATACTAATTAGATCCTCTATACCTACAAAATTTATAAAAGCCGCCAATAACAAGATACTTAACCCCGTTCCCGTTTAACAACTCGATAAACTCTTTGAAATCCTTGTTGATTACCATGATAAGTCTGTTGGTTGACTTCTTGACGAATTTTTTCAAGTTCTTCAAGACGTTGCATATAAGAACGGCTGAGCCAGTAAATCAAATTACTGTCATCTTGGCCAATTTTTACTATTTTTACTATTTTTTCCATGCGTTAACAATGCTCTTGATGTTTATGGCCTAATAAATGTTTTAAAAATTCGAGTCCAATACATAAAGCCGTGGGCTATCTTCCAAAGCCCAAATAAGAATTTGAGTATCAATTAAGTACGCATATTTTAGTGCATATAATCGGTAAAATCGTCAATCGGTGCATTGAAGTCTGGAGCCATGTATATACCTAATCCAGGCATGATACCCAATTTGCGAACACGCGTTGAAGGACGCTTCGGAGTTGTATATATCTCAGCCGATTCTAAAACGGCATCATTTGTTATGACTTGATGAAAAGTCACATTAAAAGGGCGAATCATTTCCAAAATCTTTTGGATCACTTTTTCGTCCGATGATTCAATTATCAATTGCATGATTCATCAAATTTTTATCGTAAGTAATAATATTTTGTACAAAGATAAGGCAATTTTCATTTCCAACCTATTACGTATCACCGAAAACCATTACCCACCTGCAAAGTACGCACGCGCTCTAACGGAGCGCTACCGGCTCGCTCCCAGGAGCATACACAACGTAAGCCGACCCAACACACAGGACGAGAATATGACTGACGACTCTTGATCGTGCAATCCTTAAAAGGCGTAAGATAACCGCCGCCTTTTGCCACTCCTGCTTCATCTATCATTTCCGCGACATTACCGATCATATTATACAGCCCGGCCTTATTTTTAATGCCCATACCATACGGTGCTGGCATTTTTAGGGTGTCCGTATTTGAATGTCCCACTTCCTTACGACCTTTTGTTTCGAGGGTATTCAATAACTCCGTAATACCGCGTTTTTTGATATATTTTGCGGTGCTTTTATTATCAAAATCATAGCCATACGGATACATGCTGTTATATAATGTACCCGATGCTGCCAATTCCCATTCAGCCTCGGTAGGCAAACGATACAGTGGAATCGCCACCGTTAAATCAGGTTTGTATCCCATATAATTACCGCTTAGATACCGCTCCACCGTAAAAAAAGTACTGCTGTCTTGATTCGGATTCATCGCAATAATGCCTTTTTTTATCAATATTGCTTCATATACCCGATCTGTACGCCATGCGCAATAAGCATTGGCCTGTTGTCTTGTAATACCTACTATTGGATATCCGTCATAAGCCGGGTGGCGGTAATAAGATTGTGTTAAACGCAATGTTGGGGAGTTAAGCGTAAGATTTCCTTCTGCATTGTATTGCCAAACTGTAGTATCTGGTAGAACGTCGTCCACTAGATTAGGATTAGCCCGCTGCGTCCAAAATTCATATTCCCGCCAATCAACGACACTGATTTCAGATCGGTCGATATATAAACTATCCTGAAAAAGTACGCCATTTGGAGGATTAGGAGGTATTACTTTTCGAGTACTATTTTGGGCGATTACGCATTGAATTTGGATCAAAACCAAGCAGGTTAGTACAATTTTAGTGTAGATTTTCGTCATTTTAAGATTTTTTTCATTACGAATAAAACGCAAAGGGAATTGCCCCTTTACCCTAAGAAAGAACGTTTTTAACCAAAAAAAATTATGAGCGTGCTGTGTAGGTAAGAATATACATTGGAACTTATTTTCTATGATTTTAAGTTAAGGAACGAGTAAACCATCATTTATCACGTAACTTTGTACCATGTCCACACTTCACAAAAGATATTCGTTTCGCCAAATAAAGGTCACTTGTATCCAAGGCGATATCACCAAGATAGCCGCTGATGCAATTGTCAATGCAGCAAACACCTCACTACTTGGCGGTGGAGGCGTAGATGGTGCTATTCACCGCGCCGCCGGACCAGAACTGTTAGACGCTTGTAGAAAAATTGGCCGCTGCAAAACTGGCCAAGCGGTAATAACTACCGGAGGGCGGTTGCCCGCGAAATTTGTGATCCACACTGTTGGCCCAGTATGGCAGCAAGGCAAAGAGCCGGCAAAAGAGGCACTGCTCCGCGATTGCTATTGGAACACCTTAATGCTGGCCAGCGAAAAGGGTTTGAAAACCATCGCATTCCCCAATATTAGCACCGGAATCTATGGTTTTCCAAAAGCGGAGGCTTGTATCGTTGCGCTCAATGCCTTACAAGAATTTGAGGAAACTTATCCCGATGCGCTTGAAAGCGTTATTTTTGTGTGTTTCGATGCTGATAATTATGCGTTGTACCAAGATGCGCTTGATTAGTTACCAAACATTAAAACATGAAAAAGACAACTACAGACCCAAACCTCGAAGGCATCAAATCCTTGCTAGCATCCATGCAAAACCTGACGCACCAAGCAGTGCAGCAATACACGCCTTTGGTCGAAGCACTCATTTTATCCAAAACCAAAGATGAATACAACATTCAACACTTACTTGACGGCATCCTTGATTTTTGTTTCGACGATAAAATGTTGCTACTTTTTAAAAAACTCTGTCGTTATTACTATTATATCAACCCCGAAGCGACGGCTGATTATGTTCACTATTACCGCGAAATGTGGGATGAAGACTATACCTCGCCTGAACATGCAGCCTTAAACTAAAAAAATTATTATTATTAAAATATAAAAAAGGTTTAAGTCAAACAAAGTTGCTCAGTTAGGAAAGAATGGTTAACTCTGACTTCACAAAATCAAGGAGTAAGCGTGTGCCTTGAAAGAAGTCGCACCGCTTTAGATGCCTCGCCAGTGAACAAAACCTTCACCATGTCGTAATCTACTATCGCATTCTGTGCGAACAGCAGTACCGTTTTTTTATCCTCGTGATGAAAAAGCAGCAACCCTTTGCTGACTTTGTCGTGCAGTATCTGTGGGTTGCCGAGCAGCACCCATTAATTAGGGTATTTTTTTTTGATATTTTCCAAAGATTGTACCTTATCCATTGTCCAATTTTGATGCAAAGGTATATGTTTTGTGTGGTATTAGCCATTTTTTTTTCTACTTTTGAGTGTACCTGCTCGCACATAGTGCTCCTTCGCCCCACTGTACAAAGAATAACCTTGTGCATAGTGGTATAAAATTTTGACAGATCGCGTACTTATTTAATTATATAAAACAATATACCAACGCAAAACGGATAATATCAGTTGTTTCAGACTACTGGATTATTTCAAATAAGATGTCAAAAATTATTTCAACCATTCGTATCTTTACCTTGATTTTCAAAAAAAAGGAAAAAATGGCAAGCCAACCGATGCAGAAAAAGTAAAGGTTGTTACTTTGTTTGATTTAAATATCCAATCACTCAACGTCACTTTACCGCAGATGTACTTTCTAGGATTTGACAGCATTTTCCCAAAAATTGCTGAATACGAAACCCGCTCCATAACGGTGCTGCAAAATGGAGAATCTTTGCCCTTACATCGAAAACTCACCACCAACTTATCCTCAGGTTATTGAGCACACCTCAGCCTCAATAGTCATCGCACTTTGTGATACAGAAATTGGTAAAATCCAGTTAACCAATACATTAGTGTTTGTTGATGTTCATATATTTGCACCTCAAAATTTAATATACCATGTTCACTTTAGACAACTTTGAGTCTGCCATAACAGCCCAAATCCTCCAACGCGGCAAAGATTATTTCAAAAATAAAGCCGTTGAATCCCTCGAAGAAAACCCTTCTGGAACATGGGCAGCAACCGTCGAAGGCTCCGAGGATTACGAAGTAGAAGTCCTCCTCTCGGGGAAAAATGTCGAGGACTACTCCTGCGATTGCCCCTACGATGGCGGCTCGGTGTGCAAGCATATTGTTGCCGTGCTCTACGCCATACGCGAGCAGGTACCCAAGTCTGAAAAGAAGTCCCCTAAAACGGGCAAACTAAGTTTTGAAGACTTACTACTCAAAACCAATCTCGAAGAACTCCGCAATTTCATCCGACACCATAAAGAGGGAAATAGCGATTTTGGCGAAAAATTTATGCTCTTTTTTGCCGAAAAAGACCCCAAAATGGACATTGCAAGCAAATATGAAGGTATGGTGCGCCAAATTATTCGTAGCAATTCCAGCCGTGGGTTCATGGATTACCGCCAAACATATTCATTCGCGAAAGAAATCCGAGCCGTACAACAGGCTGCTGAAACAGCCCTTTCGCAAAAAAACTATCGCGATGCATTCTCCATCGGAAAAGTGCTTGCCCAAGAAGCCATTCAACTCGTTCAGGCTTGCGACGACTCTGCTGGAAATATCGGCGGAGTGGTTTCCTCGGGTATTAGGATTTTGGGAAGCATTGCCGAAGCCCCAAAAGCAAGTTCCGAATTACTCGGCCAATTGCTCGATCACCTTGAAAAGACTTTGGCAGATAAGATATGGTTCGATTACGGGGATTTTGGCACCGAGTTACTCAATGCAGCCGAAATAACCGCCTTGAGAACGGAGCCGATGCGTTACCTACATCTACTCGACAAACTGTTAAAAATCCATAGTGATCGACACAGCGATTATTACCAAGAAGATTTCAAAAAAAGAAAAATCCAATTTTATATAAAAACAGGTCGTCCAGAAGAAGCCAACCAGCTCATAGAGTCCAATATGGAAATCGTGGCCGTTCGGAGGGGCGAAGTACAAAAAGCCATCGAAAAAAAGGATTTTATCCATGCAAAACAACTCGTCGCCGGAGGCATCCAAATCGCAGAAGGTAAAAAACACCCCGGTACAGTCATTCAATGGGAAGCAGTGCTGCTCGATATAGCCTGTGCGGAAAAAGACGTGACAACGGAGCGCTTTTTTACCAAAAAATTTACTTTCGACCGTGGTGTGAGTATCAAATATTATCAAGCATGGAAAGCCACATTCTCGCCTAGTGAATGGCCTGAGATTATTGGTCAACATATCCAATCGGTCATCGCCGAAGAAAAAGCAAGGCCGCGGAAAGCAGCTTGGGATAGCCTAAAATACTCCCTTTATATGCGGCTTGCTCCTATATTTATTCAAGAGGAACAGTGGGAACAACTGTTACAAGTAATTCCCGAGGATGCTACGGAAACCATTCTTAATCAAGTTCATCCTCATCTATTAAAGCGATATCCTACCGAAATGCTGGCTTTTTACTTACGTTTACTCGAAAAATCTGGCGATAATGCCTCCAACCGAAAAGAATATGAACACATCGCTACCTTAATGAAAAAGGTAAAAATGGACATGGAAGGTAGTCACAGTGCAATAAATGGCCTAGCCGCTAACCTGATTCAAAAATATCCGCGACGACCAGCTATGATAGAGGAGATGCGTAAGGTGATCGGACGTTGAGGTATTGGTTTGTTACTATTATGGGAAAGTTGGGCAAGGTATCGCAGCCAAACAAAAAACCAGCGTTTTGGGCTAATTATTTTCTATTTTTTATCAAAAAATCAAAATAACAAAACTTATGAATATTTTATTTAAGCCTGCTGTTCAGACAACCCAAGATTTTATTACATTTACCGCATAAAAACGAAGCAAATTATGAAATTCAACTTAAAAGATCATGTGCGTGTCAAAGCCGGAGTCATTCTGGAAGGAACTGGAGAATTAATATCCGGCTGGATAGGTGAGGTAGTAGAACTACCTGTATCTAATGATGACAATACCTATATGATTGAATTGGATACCTTGTCCTTGCAGCAACTACCAGATAAATACATCCAAAACTGTATAGAAAATGGAGATGCTCCTTTTTATTATTGGTTGGGAGAAGAGGATCTTGAATTATCTGTTCGGCGCGACACCGATAGCCAAAGAGCCGCACAACAAAGTCTGTTGGAAGACACCTATAACTTGCCGGATGAAGATGATGAACTGGATAAGACTGTACTAATGGCATGGTGTGCCGAATTTGAGAAAAGTACCTTCTTTAGTATGCTGGATAAGGAAGATCAAAATAATGTAGATTTTACGTTAGATTTGTTTTCTGAAAATGCATTCAATTATCGTTCGGAGCAGCCAGAACAATGGACTAAAGGTACCGTAAGAGAGGTTTGTCTCGAATTAATGCCTAAAAAACTTACGGCAGAGATTGAACAATTCCATGTGATCGGTAAAGTGCTCACGCAGTTTTTTGCATTCCTGCACGAACACCTACTTCATAAAAATGCGCTTCAATTACATCAGGAAATTCAAAAAACAATACCTGATATGATCCGTAATGCCCAAAACCCGGATTACTGGGGGATGTCTAAAAGTATGATGATGGGTGCATTAGGAAAAGGTATAGATTTATCAAATGAGAAGGTATTGAATAAATACTTATTGGATTACCAGACCGAAATGCTGGCAAAAATAAAACACAAACCAACGATGCAACCCGCCCGCCAGAACCCATTTAAAAACCTATCCAGAAATCAGGTAATTCAAGTTAAATATCCCGATGGTAAAGTGGTGGAAGGGAAATTTAAACGTTTGGAGACCGATCTTCTATCTGGTGCATGTGAACTTATTGTATAACATCTTTAACACCACCAAACAATGAAGTCACAACTCATTCTGGCTCTAATCTTAACGGTTTCTACCGCATACGGCCAAAACCTAAGTACCCTGCAACACCTGCTGGACACAACTGAGTTTCAGTTAGATACAAACGGATTTTCCCAATTACCCAAATTGGAGGATTATACTTGTAATGGTCATGTACCCAAACGCAATGCACACGTATGCGACCTGAATCAAGACGGCTTAAAGGACTTGATCTTTACAGGCTCGTGTGCGCCTTACCCCGAAACAGTTATTTTTTTGAACCAAGGAAAATCCTTTAAGAAGGTGTACGCAAGCGGCGGAAAAGTGATCGCTATCGAGAAAAAAGGGGACATTACCGAAATTATGATTTTTGCAGAGGCTTGTTGTTGTATTCGTTTTTCCAACTTATTTATCGCACAAATTGGAAAAGATAATACTTGTCAAAAACAATCCATTACGTTCCATACAGATACTGAACTTAGCCTCGGCCAAACACTACCTAATAAAAAAATGAGCGGTACGATCAGGACAACACCAAAAGTGAATAACAAACCCCAAAAAGACGAATGTACCAATGAGCGGCGGATCGGCAACAAATTGATTACAATCAAAAACGAGGAAATCACTGTGCTGGATCAAAAAGGGAAATGGATATTGGTATTGGTGGCTAAGCATACCGAACAATCCATAATTGGATGGATAAAAACAAAGTAAAACACACTTTTACAACCCGTTTACATCCTTTTACAAGCAAAAAGCGGCTTAGACTGAGTACGCCCATACCTTTGCAACATTATTTCACTAACGCAACAACATCATGTCTCATTTTCAAGTGCTCGCTTTTTTGCTCTTTTTTCAATCATTTATCAGTTGTCAGCAAGCCCAAGATAAGGCTGTACCAATGGCAACTGCCGACTTGCAATTTATTTCCACTACCCAAC
Organism: Chitinophagales bacterium; assembly: GCA_043764095.1. Classification (GTDB taxonomy): domain Bacteria; phylum Bacteroidota; class Bacteroidia; order Chitinophagales; family Saprospiraceae; genus M3007. Next base: position 8,103 of record JAYUKX010000135.1, on the reverse strand, counting down.
AAGACATTGGAAAACCAAAAGTGCCAGCCACCAATATTATTTTTCAATCCATTGATGGCGGACATATTTGGCAGGATATTAGTGCAGGATTGCCCAGCGATAGGGAGGTGTATAGTTTGTTGGCGCAGAATGGTGAAGTCTTTGTGAGCAATGAAAATGGTATATACCGCAGCAAAATCACATCAGAGGCTCCTGTTTGGCAAAAAGAATATCTACTCAATAGTGCTGTATATGGTATTTTCCCCGGCCATTCAGGGCTGTATGCGCTCGATAAATACAACAGTTTTTTACAAAATATATCAAAGGATATTTGGGTGCCTGTATTTTCAGGACTCAAAGGTCAGTATCTTCGTAACGTACTTGAAACCCATGATAAAACGATTTTGGTTGGTACCGAAGAAGGCATTTTTAAATCCACCGACCAAGGAAAAACCTGGAAACACGTCTATAACGATGGCTGGGTGATTCGTATGGTGGAATCTGAAGGCGTACTCATTTGCACCAACGAACATGGTATTTTGCGCTCAACCGATGGCGGCGAACACTGGGATTTAGTAGTATCAGAAGGCGGCGTAGGCATTGAGGCAGAAGTGATCAAGGGCGGGTTTGCTGCCATCACCTATAACACGGAGTCGAAAACCAGAAGGGTGCGTATTTCTATGGATGCCGGCAAAACCTGGCAGGCCATTGATGCTGGTCTGCCACCAACAGCAGACATTGCATCCATCAAACAAATGGGCGAATACTTCTTTTGCGGCCATCCAGACGGCATTTTCCGTTCCTCCGACCAAGGCAAAACATGGGAACTTATACTACCCACGATAGAGAAAAAGGTATTTAATGTATCCATTTTGGGCGGTGTGGTCTATGCTGTGCCTAAACGTGGTGGGTGTTAAGAAAAATTGAGGAGATTTTCGGATATCATGTTTATTCGTCTCTTTAAAAAAGGATAGAATTTTATCCCTTTTGATCCTGCTTTTTTGCCGCTGTTGGTTATGATACCAACAGCGGCAAAAATTTTACCACACCGATGTATTCAATTTTCACCAGTGTAATGGATGTGTTTTTACAGCGTTTTTTTAAAAGGGTACACCTTTTGTTTTTATAAATTACTTCGAAATTTACGCCAAAGTACAGTACGCCAAGTGTGTTAAGACCGGCCTTAGAAAAATTTATGCTAAGGCTGCTGGTCTTTTTGATCAAAAAATCATTTTTTATTCGTATTAAATGAAAAAATATACAGCACGCTGACTAATTAATCCCCCCTACCCCTACCCTACCAGCATCTTTGTCCCTGTAAACATTTTGATATGACTAATTACAGCAGACAAGAATTTCTAAAACAAGCCCTGATGGGTATCGCCGTTGCGACGTTGAGTCCGTTTCAACGTTTGATGGGCAATAATTCCACGCAAGAATCAATACTCCCTAAATGGGCTGACATGATTGAATATGCGCGGTGGTGTCCAACGGTTCACAACCTACAACCCCACAAAATCAAAGTTATCTCTGCCACGGAGGCGCATTTGTATTACGATCCAACACGACTTTTACCGCATGGCGATCCCGATTCCATATTTGCAACAGTGGCTATGGGTATTTTCCACGAACACCTTTCTATCTGCGCCGCACAGAACGGCTATCGAGTACAAATGCGCAATATAAGTGGGGCTATTTCACACCGAAATACAGCAATTACCTTATTTGCTACCTTACATTTGATTCCCAATACCACACCCGAACCATTAGACCGCCAATTGATTTTACAGCGCCGTACTTCCAGATTGAAATACAATGGTCGCCCAATGCCCGATACTTTGTGTGCGCAGATGGCGACGGAATCAGCGCGTTATGGACATGAGTTCTTTTATTCCAATGATAAGAAATTGGTAGATACTGTTATTGATCTCAATCAGAAAACCTTATTTGAAGACTTGAAATCGAAAGAAAATTGTACAGAATTGGATCATCTGTTTCGTTATAGCCAACAAGAAGCCCAACAACACAAGGATGGTCTTTGGGCAAAATGTATGAATTTTCCCGGTAAATTAGTCAAAACAGTATTTTCCCATTCGGAAAAATGGCACAAAGGGCTGCGGCACAAACTATTAGCTAATTATTATAAAAATGCTTTTAATGGTACCACTACCCTCTGCTGGATGGGCGGCCACTTTGAAAATGTAGAAGATTGGTTGAACGCCGGAAGGGTATTCAGCAGGAACTGGCTCATGCTTACCCGCGAACAGGCGTTCCTTCAACCTTTTGGATCACTCATCACCAATAAAAACGCATATCAAACCATCAACCAAAAATTTACGCAACCAAAAGAAAACAAAAAAATATGGATGATATTCAGGGCAGGATACAGCGATGAACCCGCCCGGAGTTATCGGCTCTCTACTGCTGAAATCTTAATCTAACACCGAGTAAACAATAACGCGTTACTTAACCGACTCTTTTTACATTAAATAAATACTTATTACAATGAAAGATATCCTTTATCTGGCTTATGCCAATTTGCTCGAATCGATCCGCAAAGTACTGATGCTTTCTGATCTTACAATGAAACTACTTTTTATGCCCGGTTTCAACCGTTTTCGCCACTTTAATGCCGCTGTACGCGCTTATGCTGAATTTCTGAGGGCAAAACGAAATATACCTGCTTACCGCGATTTTCTGGAATCAAAGGGCTTTGATACTCCTTCATTTAGCGGTTTAATCCCCAATATCCACGAAATACCCTTTACCAGTAAAGACAATTATGTCAAATTATATTCAATTGATGACCGCTGTGTTCATGGACAAGTGCCAGAAGAAGAAGTGGTGATTGACGAATCGTCGGGCAGTACAGGAACAGCAACCAATTGGGTGAGGGGCGAGAAAGAAAGGGCCGTGAATGCGCGATTTATCCAGTTCGGAATGCGCAACCTGTTTGGCAATGCACCGCTGTTTATCATCAATGCTTTTGCACTGGGGCCTTGGGCAACCGGAATTAATGTGACGATGACCTGTTTGAAATTTTCTAAACTGAAATCACTCGGCCCTGATAAGGTCAAAATTGAAAATACATTAAAGCAATTTGGCACAGGCCATAAATATGTGATTATGGGCTATCCTCCATTTTTAAAAATGCTCGTAGATGAAGCACAAATCCAATGGGAAGACTACAATATTTCATTTATTTTGGGGGGCGAATCCATGACCGAAGGCATGCGTGCCTATTTTCAACAAAAGGGTATCCGCCAGGTGTATAGTTCGTTTGGCGCTTCAGACTTGGAACTCAATATGTCGGCTGAAAATGAATTTACCATACGCTTGCGCAACCTCTTGCGCACCAATCCGATATTGCGCCAACACCTGCTGAAGTACCCGGGCGCGCTCCCGATGGTATTTCAGTACAATCCTACCGACTTTTTTATTGAAACAAATGATGCCGGCGAAATGCTGATTACTATTTGTCGGCCCGATTATATTGCGCAAAAGATCCGCTATAATATTCAGGACAAAGGCCAGATTATTCAAATGAGTGCATTAAAGAACTTATTAAAAAGCCTTCAAATCCCAGAAAGTGCATTATTCCCCGCCCAAACGGATTTACCGATCCTACTGCACTATGGCCGAGCCGATATGACGGTATCCTATTTTGGATCTAATATCTCTGCGGTGGATATTCAGGAGGCATTATACAATATGCCAGAGTTGGCTGAAAACGTGAGCAGTTATGCTATTAGTGCGTTAGAAGACAATGAGGGCAATAAGCAATTGGAAGTGTCTATGGAGTACATAAGTACGTTTGAGGGCAGTATGGAACCAACGGAACAAGTGCGTGCCCAATTTTTTAAGGAACTGACAATGGTGAACCAGGATTTCCGGGAAGCCCTACGTATGGCAGGTATCAATGCTCGCGCATATCTCCGCTTTTTCCGACATGGCGAGGGGCCATTTACGGACAATGATATTCGGATTAAAGCACGTTATATTGTGCAACAGCCGTTGCCTAAGGCGGCGTAAAATATTGGAAACAGGACTATTTTGGCCTATAAAGCAGTTAATACTCTTTAAATAAACAATGCCATTGTGCTGCAAGTTGCGGTACAATGGCATTGTTCAGGATAATGAATCAATGGAGATATGCTACTCTATTTCAACAAAGCCACCTGCCCAAAATGATACGCCAAATGCCCCGTTCTGTTCATCAGCATATTGAGTTTGTTGCGGTGTGGCTCTTTTTGAAAATCAGCATCTGTGATGGAAGTGTGTTTTTCTAGCCAATTTTCGGGCGAAAGTGTCGCAAAACCCGCCGAAAGCGCCGCATTTACCGCCGCATACTGGCTTTTTAATTCCATAACCGACGGAAAATCCAAACCTGATTTATCGGGTTTGCGCAAGAAAGGTTCTTCCAAATCGGGGAAAAGTCGCTCGCCCAAACCCAGCAAAGGCAGCATATAGTCATGTACTGCTGCAAGGTGACCAAGCAAATAAACACCAGTATTGCGTCCGGGTGCAATTTCTGATTGTAATTGTTCATCAGTCAATGTGTTGAGCAGTTTCAGAAATCGGCTGTTTTGCATGTCCCATGATGAAAGTGCGATTTGCACGCTCATGGCTAATGGTGAAGTGGATGAATTTTCCATAAATATGTATTAATACGCGTTAAGATTTTAAAGATTCCGGCCCATCTAGCAAGTCCAATGCCATAAGCAGCCCTGCACGCATTTTTTCGGGATCGGGTACTGTTTTTGAAATAATGCGAAGATCGTGCAAATAATTGGTCAAAAAAAAGGCGGCCTCTTGTGTGAGGTCGCCTTTTGTATGGGTAAGGTTACGACAACAATATTATTGCTGTCCGCCGCCGTTCTTGTAGATATATTTTTCGATATCGCGCCAATCCGCAGAAGCAGGATTTGGATAATCGCTACGAATCCGTTCGTATGCTTTGAGTGCTGCTGCTTTATCGCCTTGTTTTTCGTTGAGCATACCCAACTTTTTAAGGTAAATTGGCACTAATGTTTCATTATCACCAGCACTGATGGCTTTTTCATACATGGAAAGTGCTTTGGAGAAATCTTGCTTTTCAGAATAACAATCTCCTAAGATACCGTATTTCATAGTAGAAAGCAATTCGCCTTTGCCATCATAATCTTCCATGTATTTAATAGCATTGTCAAAATCACCTGTTTGAAGATAACAAACTGCTGCATAATACTTTGCAGAATTACCAGCCGGAGTGCCTCCAAAATTATCGATGATAGAAAGGAAACCTTGTGCGTCCACACCTGGGTTGTTCAATGCTAAGTTGAAAGAGTCTTTTTCAAACATCATTTCTGCCTTCCACATTGCTGCCACGGCTTCTTTTTGTTTGGGTTCTACAATCAAAGTTTTATATCCCCACCAAAGTAGTAACACAGCGGCTATGCCACCGATACCGTACAGGATTTGTTTTTGATACACTTCCCAAAATGGAGCGGAAGTGGATGTTTGCGTCTTTTGATCTACGACTACTGCTTCTGCCTGATCTACTTTACGTTTTGCCATTGTGTGATATTCCGAATTTTCAATGTTATTGTATGCCCTTTGAGTCAAATTATTTCGACTGCTTTTAAAAAAGGAACGCAAAGGTAGATAAAGTTTGGATTTTAACACCAGTAAGTATAAAAATTGTTTTAAAAAAATGAAATTACCGATAATCATGCAGTGCTTAACTGGGAAATTCACTAATTTTGCACCTCAAATTATTGATGTGAGTAAAGAAAAACGACAAAAGAATTTTATACAACAGCCTGTTTTTCAAGGCGGTCCGAAAGGTTTAACGGATTTTATCTACCAAAACTTGAAATATCCACAAGAAGCATTCGATGCTAATATAGAAGGTGTTGTATTGGTCGATTATGATATTGACCATAAGGGTAATGTAGTTGCAACCCGTGTTTTACAGGGTATTGGTCATGGCTGCGATGAGGAAGCGTGCCGTGTAGTACGGCTTTTAAAATATGTGGTGGGTAAAAATCGTGGACTGAATGTGCTGTTTCACCAAAAAGCGAAAATTCAGTTTAAAAAACCTGCACCCGTTCAGGTTGTTGCACCGCTGCCGGAGCAGATGGAACCGTTGGTGATGACGCAAAATGCCCCGCAATATCAATACTCGGTTACTGTAACTACTACTACCGCTACGCCGCAAGAGGCTGCTACGCAACAAACGGCTCCGCAACAAACTTTTACTTATACAATTACGATTAATTAATAATTTTTTTTATTGACGTGCCGCCCGTGCCGCCCGTTGCGCAGGGTTGCACCCTGGGCTGGATATGGCACCCCGTTGGGGTTGGGTCGCGCATATGTGCCCCGTTGGGGTTTTTAGTTTGGGGCTTTGGAACTTTTTTACTTGCACTTTGGTTAATTCTATGCGATTGCAATGGTATCTTATTTTATTTTTAGATAAAATTTTTTAATTTAAAAATTTGACTACCAAATAATTATAAATTTATTTTAAAAACATGTTTTACCTTTTTCCAACTACGCAATATCACTGCGTAGTATGTATTCCATCTTTGCAGCATTAAAACTACAACAAATTATGATTAACGGAAAAGACTTGCTGGCCATTGGATATACTGAAGGAAAGGTATTGGGCGTGGCACTTGAATTAGCAACTACTGCATTTGCAGGAAAAAATAAAACGCAGATATTGACCAAATTGAAAAAAGTGGCCAAAAACCCGGAAAATTTCTTGGGCGATCAATCACTGGCACCTTTGGCAACGGCTTTTATTGACGCGGCAAAAATACAATCCGAACAGGATGAGGTAATTACCTTGAAAGAGCACGCTGGTGCCTATACGGTATTTGGAGCGGATCATATTGAAGAAGGTGCGCGGAATCAAATGGATATTGCAATGCGTTTGCCAGTCACGGTCGCCGGAGCGTTAATGCCGGATGCGCACCAAGGTTATGGTCTGCCCATCGGCGGGGTTTTGGCGACTAAAAATGCCATTATTCCTTATGGAGTAGGTGTTGATATTGGTTGCCGAATGGCTTTGTCGGTGTTTGATATACCGGAAGACCATTTTTTGAAAAACCGAGCATTTTACAAGCGCGAATTGATCGCACATACTGCATTTGGGGCTGGTAATGGTTTTTTGGGACAACACCGCGCTTACCATCAAGTATTGGATCGTGCCGAATTTGGGATGAATACCTTGGTAAAAAACCTAAAAGATAAAGCTTTTGCTCAATTGGGTTCTTCTGGTGGTGGTAACCACTTTGTTGAATGGGGCATTATTGATTTTGCTCAAAAAGACGAAATCCTCGGTATCGAAAAAGGACGCTATTTGGCACTTTTAACACATTCCGGCTCGCGTGGATTTGGCGCTACAGTAGCAGGCCATTATACGCGATTGGCTAAAGATCTTTGCAAATTACCAAAAGAAGCCGCTAATTTGGCTTATTTGGATATGAATAGCGAAGCCGGACAGGAATACTGGTTGGCGATGAACCTCGCTGGTGATTATGCTTCGGCATGCCATGAGGTGATTCACCGTAAATTGGCCAAAGCCATTGGTGCTACTGTCCTGACTAAAGTGGAAAACCACCATAACTTTGCCTGGAAGGAAATGCTGAATGGCGAAGAAGTGATGGTACACCGCAAAGGAGCAACTCCAGCAGCCAAAGGTGTTATGGGTATTATTCCGGGAAGTATGACCGCTCCAGGTTTTTTGGTGCGCGGAAAAGGCGATACGACAGCAATTAACTCGGCTTCGCATGGTGCAGGACGACAAATGAGCCGTACACAAGCCACAAAAAACGTGACCAAGAACGATATGAAGCAAATTTTGCAGGATATGGGTGTCACTTTGATCGGCGGTGGCCTCGATGAAGCACCGATGGCTTATAAAGATATTCACAAGGTAATGGCTTCGCAGCAGGAATTGGTGGATGTAGTGGCGCAGTTTTCACCAAAAATGGTGCGTATGGCAGATGATGGAAGCAAGGAGGATTAAATCCGCCATTTTTTGTAAATACTTAGCCCACTCCCATTTCGGCCAAAAAAGGTCAATTTTTAGCCATACTTCGCCATTTTTTTCGTCCGATGCGCTGCATCGAACTC
>JAYUKX010000134.1:0-9558 GCA_043764095.1 Chitinophagales bacterium | reverse complement strand
TTTTATGCAAATAGCCTACTTTTTACTTTTTTTAGCGAAAAAAAGTAAACAAAAAACGCTTCGGCTGACGAAAAATGCGGTGCTTTTGCTTCCTCGCTCCGGCGGCGCCAAAAAAAACTCGCCGCACTATCGAGCGGAGGCTGTGCCTCATCAGATCCGTTTGGCTCAAACAGTTTTTGGCTTCATCCGCCTCCACTCAAGCAAAACCTGCATTTTTCTAAGGCCGGTTTGCCACACTTGGGGTACTGTACTTCATCTCAAATTTCAAAGTTTATTACTCAAAATAAAAGTGTATGATTGCAAAGCGCAAAGTTACTATTTTTTTGGCAACTTGAATGGTAAGTTTACTCATTCCACAGCACAAAAAAAAGAGTCATCTCGGATAACCAAGATGACTCTTTCAAGCAAAAGAAGGTTTGAATTATGCTTCTTCTGTTTCTTTTGGAGCAGCAGCAAATTTGCCGAATTTCTTGTTAAACTTATCAATACGACCAGCGGTGTCGATAAATTTCACCTTACCTGTAAAGAACGGGTGGCTAAAAGAAGAAATTTCCATTTTTACCAATGGATATTCGTTGCCGTCTTCCCAAGTGATCTTATCTTTAGAGTTGATGCAAGAGCGACCCAAGAACGCGTCGTCAGTGGAGATATCCTTGAACACTACAAGGCGATAACTTTCTGGATGAATACCTTTTTTCATATTATTTCAGTGCAAATAATTGCGAATTTTGACTATTATCGTAAAACGAGGCGCAAAGGTAAATCTATTTATTGGTCTTTACCAAATTTAATTCTAAAAAAATGATATTTTTTTTATTTTGGGGTGGGGTAGTCATTCCTCAATCGTGTCTTTTTCCTTCTGCTACCTTAAATATATGTAAAACATGCGGAAAAAGCGCATCCACGGTCTCAATTGCGCCTTTAGTAGAACCTGGAAGTGTAATAATCAGCGTTGTGCCCATAAAACCGGCTACACTACGCGATAACATGGCATAAGGTGTGCGTTGTTGGCCATAACTGCGTGCTGCCTCGGCGATACCCGGTATTTCGCGGTCGAGCAATGGGCGGATGGCTTCGGGGGTAACATCGCGGGGGGATAATCCGGTACCGCCTACAAAAAGCACTAAACGAAATCCTGCGTTGTTCAAATCTCTGGCTTTGGCCTGAATGGCGGCTATTTCGTCGGGTATAATGGCATAATGCGCTACTTCTAGTCCGTATTTTTCTAGTTTTTGCTGGATGCTTAAACCAGCAGTATCTGATTTTTTCCCTGCGGCAACAGTATCGGAGCATACCACCACAGCGCAGGTAATACCTTCTAAATGGTGGTCTTTGTAATCGGATTTACCTCCTTTTTTCTGTGCCAATCGGATATTGGATATCTCCACGCCTTTATCAATAGGTTTAAGCATATCGTACATGGTGAGTGCCGTTACTGCAGCCCCGTGCATGGCTTCTACTTCTACGCCGGTTTTATAAATGGTATGTACTTCTACGCTGATAATAATGCTCAAATCGACAATTTGATATGTAATAGCGGCAAATTCCACCGGTAACGGATGGCAATCGGGGATAACATCGCTGGTTTTTTTGATACCCAGTAAACCAGCAGCCCTAGCAAACTCAAAAATATCGCCTTTGGGTACTTTTCGTTCCTCAATGGCGCGGATGGTACTTTCCTGCGAAACTGTAACGGTCGCTGTCGCAATGGCTTGGCGCAGGGTATTTGATTTAGATGTTATATTGACCATAATCTCTAATTATTTGTTTTCCATTGGTGACCATGCTCTGTTACTTCTTTTCCCCATATTGGCAATTCGGCTTTGAGGCGCTCTACGATTTCGGTACAGGCATCAATGGCTGCTTTGCGGTGTTTGGAGGAGGTAAATACGAATAAGCAAATTTCGCCTGCGGCTACTTTTCCCAAACTATGGTGTACGTGCATACACGTGAGCGGGTATTTTTCAAAAATAGATTCCCGAATCAGGTGCATTTGTTCTAAAGCCATTTCTTCATAAGCGGTATATTCAATCGCGGTAACGGTTTGCCCATCTACCACATCGGCGCGCACTTGTCCGAGGAAAATACTATGGCCGCCAATAGCAGTCTGCGTACTGTGCTTTTGGATGCTTTCTGCAATAAAAGTGGCTGGAATAGGGCCGCTGGTAAATATATTTTTGGGTGTGCGCTGCATATTGTGTATTGTTGGAATACTAGATGGTGCAAAGGTACTTTCTTAATGCACTTCATTTTAGTGCTTGGCCTTAATAATTTGCAGCATTTTCCCATGTAGATCAAAACTAAGACAGGATAGCGAAACGGATGAAACGGATTACCCGGATTTAAACGGATTTTTTTGAAACAATCCGCTCTAATCCGTAAAATCCGTTTCATCCGTTCTCCCATTGAACAACAGGGTGAATGCAAGAATTGGAAATATTCAAGGCATTTGTGCTGTCGAGATAGATTTTGGTTATTACAAAAGATCCCACTTTCCATATAATCCAATACTCCCAATCTTTTTTCCGCTTCCACTACCAATATACGCTTCAAAGTGCTGTGCGGCTTGCTTGCTGCGTTGCCCGGTTTTACAAAAAAAGACGACTGTATTAGCCGTCAGATCTGCCCAATGATCGTCCAAAACTGGCAGTGGTATCCGAAGGTGCGCAAAAGTATCGAGTACCGGTGTTTCATCCTCATTCCTTACATCAATAATTTGTACATCTTCTTTGTCCAGTACATCTTGAAACGATGCAAAATCTATATCATATTTTGATATTGGATTGCTGCACAAACCTATATAATCCATGTTCCAAAAAGCGAGTTTGTCTTTTGGGATCAAATCCATCGTTTCGGGCACTGTGCTGAGTTGGAGTTCAAAAGTATGATTCGTTAAGGCATTGTAAGTCAATAATTTATCCGCTAATGGCTCACCTATACCCGCCAGTATTTTAATGGTTTCATTAGCCTGCATGGTACCGATAATGCCGGGTAAAACGCCTAAAACACCTGCTTCTGCGCAGTTTTGTACCTCGTTATTTTTGGGTGGATGTGGAAATATATCGCGGTAGTTAACGCCTCTTTTTCCTGCGGTCGTAGAATAATTGAACACCGCTACCTGACCTTCAAACTGCGATACTGCCCCGTAGATCAACGGTTTGCCCAAAAGCACACAGGCATCATTGAGCATATAACGGGTGTGAAAATTATCCGTACCATCAATAATAATATCGTATAATTCAATGATTTCCAGCGCATTAGAAGCCCTTAAATATAAGTTGTACATCTGAATATCAATATCGGGATTGAGCCGAAGTAAGGCGGCTTTTGCGCACTCCACTTTGGGGTGATAAATATCGGCAACACCATAAAGGACTTGTCGGTGCAAATTGGTTTCCGATACCGTATCCGTATCGACGATACCGATAGTACCCACGCCCGCTGCTGCTAAGTATTGTAAAGCAGGGCAACCCAGCCCTCCTGCGCCTACTACGAGGACTTTGGCCTGTAAAAGCCGTTCTTGGCCGGCTGTGCCGAAGCCTTTTAATATGATTTGACGATCGTATTTGTTCATAGAATGGGAGTTAGGCGAAATATTTTCGTGTAATTGTAAACAGAAAAGCGTTACAAATGTAATACTAGTTTTCTTAATGGTCAGAACTAGTATTTCCATTATACTTCTAAAAATGAATTTATTAGTATGATGAGGCTAGTCTAGAATTGATTAATATTGCCTAAGTTTTGTTAGATTTTTACATAACAATGTACTTATTTGTGATCTTAATATATAAATGTATAAATTTGTCAAAAAAATATCTTATGTCTATATCTCGATATGTTTTCTGTTTTTTATTAATGACCTTTCTTTACAATGTTAGTTGTAAAGCGGATAAGGAGACTTTTATTTCTGGTCATATCACTAATATCAAAGATGGGAAACCTCTTAATAAATTTCCTGTTTCAATATTAGGATATAAAAAACCAACTGATCTACAATACATTTTATATACCTCAACTGACTCCTTAGGGTATTATGAGTTTACCCCTTCCTCAAATTCAGATTTTGATGTTTTAGGAACAATGGAAGGTGAGTGCTATAGATTTTTTAGTATTTCTGGAAATCGAACAATAAATAAGGGTAAAATGAATACTTGCGATTTACAAGCAGAAATGATTGACGGTTCTATAGCGTTTATGATGCAAAATTCTTCTGGTGTAGTAAATGCAAATTTGTATTTTAGGGTATTATGTGGACTAAACAGTACTGTATATTCGTGTTGTAATAAATCCATGAGTTTAACTAGCACAATAGGGCAAACCGATACAATTCTTATTCATATATCTGCTGGACGAGAAGTCGTTTATAGTTGGGATACGATACCAATCAATACTTCCAATGTAGGTCACTACGGTGGGGTATATTGTCCTACTGGGGAAAAAACGTATGTGAAAATAGAATATTGATGAAGTGCTAATAAACAACCCTCTAGATAGATTTTCGCCTACTTCCGCTTCCGCGGCTGCGACCAATCCTCTTTCTCCGCAAAATTAACAATGTTTTTCATAGCATTCACCATAGAAAGGAACACCAAAAAACCAAAAGTGACCACGATATAAATGGATTTGTAGGATTCTGCTTCGCCCAAAGGTACACCAGAACATAGCCAAGCCGATAAGCCCAGCACGGCTGCCAACGCCAAATAACTATACATAGAAACGCCCCAGTATTTGGCAAAACTATCGGCATTCATACACATAATACTATTAAAAATAGCAAAAAGCAGCATAAATCCCGTGGCGATTGTCCACGGATATAGCCGCTCCATGCCCATTACGCCCATTTTATCAAGCGCAACACCACCTAGCATGAGCACCAGCCCTCCTGCAAAAACGAGTAATGCCTGCTTGGGAGGCGTGATGTTTGTATTTGTCATAATATCATAACGCCTCTTTTGTCGAGGAACGGAATTTCAGTAAAATGCATGGGGTGCAAACTACCCTGTACGAACACGTATTTGCGGTCGTAGAGGTAATCATCGTGGCAAAAACTCACCCAAAACTCGTTGGTTAACGAAAATAATTCGGTCGCTACTGGCTCAATCTTAATGATTTCAAGGGGGCCGACGGTTTCCCAAAAATGGCGAAAAGTTGCAGTTTGGCGTTTTTCGCCTTCCACTTCACCATATCCACGCGAATTGACTAAGACCGATTTGATCGGCTCTTCTTTTAAATTGATGAGATAAGCATCCCAGAAATAGTCGTGTTCTGGGTCGTCCGTATCGCGAGGCACTACGGCAATGGCCAAGTCCTCTACCTTGCGGATATCTATGTCCTTCTTCATATTGGGTTAACAGTTGTGGCGCGAAATTGTTGAGTGTTTGAAACTTAAAACAAGAATTGCGCACTTTTCAAAAACTGGATAGTACGGTCAATATCTTGGCTAATAATTCGGTCACTGGTATTTTTAGTGACTACTGCTCGGTATTGTTCCATAATACCTTCAATTATTGGCGATGACTGCGCAGGTCGCCTAAATTCCAAGGCCTGGCAGGCTGTCAGGAATTCAATGGCCATTAAACGTTCTAGGTTTTGTACTACTTTGTATAGTTTGGTGCCAGCATTAGCGGCCATACTCACATGGTCCTCCTGCCCGTTACAACTTACTATGCTATCAATAGATGCGGGTGTACAGTAAATTTTATTCTGATTGACGATAGAAGCCGCTGTGTATTGGGCAATCATCAGTCCCGAATGCAGTCCTGGGTCGGGTGTAAGGAACGGTGGTAAACCGCGTTGCCCCGAAATCAATTGATATACCCTGCGCTCGGAAATACTTCCCAATTCGGCCAATGCAATGGCCATAAAATCCAGCGCAAATGCAATGGGTTGTGCATGAAAATTACCACCAGAAACAATCAAGTCATCGTCGGGGAACAGGTTGGGGTTGTCGGTCACGGCATTGATCTCTGTGAGCAATACCTGCTCACAGTACGCAATCGTATCCAAGGATGCGCCATGTACTTGCGGTACACAACGAAACGCATACGGGTCTTGCACACTGGTCTTTTCAGTTGTGCTTATTGGGCTGTTATTCAATAAGTTGCGCAGTGTTTCGGCGGTTTGTACCTGTCCTTTGTGCGGGCGTACGGCGTGTATGCGTGCGTCCAAGGGCGAAAGGCGACAATTGAACGCGTCGTAACCTACGGCAGCATTGAACTGGGCAATATTGGCCAAGCGGCGGGCTTGCAGGAGTGACCAAACGCCATAAGCCGTAGAAAATTGGGTGCCATTGAGTAGTGCTAATGCTTCTTTGGCTTGGAACCGAAGCGGTGTCCAGCCTTTGGCTTTTAGCACAATATCGGCGCGTTGGCGGTGTCCTTCGTGCCACACAAATCCTTCACCAATCAATGGTAAACTCAAATGGGCTAAAGGTGCCAAATCACCCGATGCACCCAACGAACCCAGTTGGAATACCTCTGGGAGTATATCGTGGTTGAAAAAATCAATCAGGCGTTGCACAACTGCAACCCGAACACCGGAATTGCCGTACGAAAGGCTTTGTATTTTTAACAAAAGCATGATTCGTACAATATCTAAAGGCACGATATCGCCTGTACCTGCGGCGTGCGATACCACGAGGTTGTACTGTAGTTGCTCAATATCGTCTTTGGAAATGGCCACATTGCAGAGCGATCCAAAACCAGTATTGATGCCATAATGCAAGGCATCGCCGCCGCTTATCTTTTGTTCCAGATAAGTGCGGCAGTGGTCAATAAGTTGGGTCGCTTCGGCAGAAAGCGATAGTGGTTGGCGTTCATTTAGGATGGTGGCGAGGGTCTCGAAGGATAGGTGGTTAGGACTAATCTGGTGCATTTTTACTTATTTTTCCCGCATAAACAATTCGATAGGTACACCTGTGAAATTGAATTGTTCGCGTAATTTATTCTCCAAAAACTGTTTGTAGCTATCGCGTACCCATTTTGGGTTGTTTACGAAATAGGCAAACATCGGATAATGGCTGGGCAATTGGGTAATGTATTTGAATTTTGGGTAGCGGCCTTTTACGGACGGCGGCGGTGTGCCTTCTACTACATTAGCCATATATTCGTTCAATTCCGAAGTTTTGATTTTGCGGGTACGGTTTTCATATACTTGCAAAGACACTTCAAGTGCATCGAAAATACGTTGCTTTTCCAGTACAGAAATAAAGACAACGGGTACGTCATTGAACGGTTGGAGGCGTTTTTTGATAATAGCCTCGTATTCGCGGAGGGTATTGGTTTGTTTATCTTCTACCAAATCCCATTTATTGACCAAAATGACCAATCCTTTATGTCTTTTTTGTGCAAGGCTAAAGATGGCGAGGTCTTGCGCCTCAATGCCTTGGGAAGCATCGAGTACCAAAAGGCATACATCAGCTTCTTCTAGTGCTCGGATAGCGCGCATGACGGAATAAAATTCGAGGTCTTCCTCCACCTTTGCTTTTTTGCGGATACCCGCAGTATCGATTAGGATAAATTCTTTACCAAATTTATTATAAACGGTGTGGATCGGATCGCGTGTAGTGCCAGCAATAGGCGTTACAATATTGCGTTCTTCGCCCAAAAGCGTATTGACCAAAGACGACTTGCCTACATTAGGACGACCAATGATGGCAAACTTGGGCAATGGCGTTTCCAATGGCTCTACATTTTCCACGTGTTCCATTACTGCGTCTAAAAGATCGCCTGTTCCGCTACCACTGATGGAGGCAATAAAAAACACTTCTTCAAAACCCATTCCGTAGAACTCATTGGCTTCCAATAAGTTATTAAAATTATCGACCTTATTAACGACCAAAAATACAGGTTTTTTTGTCCTGCGCAATAGGTTGGCCATGCTTTCATCCAAGTCGGTAATACCCGTTTGAGCATCCACCATAAAGAGAATAACAGCGGCTTCTTGTACGGCTACACGGACTTGTTGCGCAATTGCTTCCTCAAATACATCGGTGCTGCCGGCCACAAAACCACCTGTATCCACTACGGTAAAGCGCTTGCCGCCCCATTCACAAAAACCATATTTACGGTCTCGGGTTACTCCAGAAAAGTCGTCGGTGATGGCTTCTCTTCCGCCTACTAAACGGTTATAAAAAGTTGATTTTCCTACATTGGGACGGCCAACAATGGCTACTACATTACTCATGAAACGATGTATTGGGTAAAATAAAAATAAAAATCTGATGCCCAGATGTCTATTATTTAAAAGACAATTCTAATTTTGCGCCACAAAGGTAAACAAAAAGCGCGGGAAAAGACTTGTGCTTTAGAACTTGTCCAGATTTTATTTTCCTGAAAACCAACGCTTTATGAACCTGACATCAAAATAAGTCGCTTATTTACAGTTGGAAACGCGCGCCTTCTTTTATCCTCAGAACCATAAATCATTGATATTCAGTTCAATAAAATCCAAACAAGTTCTCCGTAATTTCAGAAAACAATAGGGAATGCTACCCCGCATTGCTCGTGAAAAAGAACCGCATTTATGCAAAAAATAATCTACCGCGACCTGAATGTAACAATATTTCAGAGTGCCTTATTCCAAACCAACTCAACGGTGATTCTCACCGAAGATGTTGTGATTGTGGTTGATCCTGCTTGGCTACCCGATGAGGTAATTGCCATTAAGCAGTACGCCGATGCTATTCGTGGCCGCAGGCCGCTCTTTTTGGTATATACCCATTCGGACTACGACCATATTATTGGTCACGGTGCTTTCAAACCGGATAAAGTATTTGCGACTAAAATATTTGCAGAACGGGAGGATACTGAGGAGATTTTGGATCAAATTGTTGAGTTTGACCAAAGTTATTATATTGAACGGCCTTATCCATTGGAATATCCGAAACCGGATTATTTTGTGTTTAAGGATGGTGTTCAATACAGGCACGGTCGCACTAAATTGACTTTTTATACTGCTCCGGGTCATACCTCGGATAGTATGTTTATGGTGGTATGGCAATTGGGGCTTTGTATTACGGGTGATTACCTTTGTTCCAATGAGTTTCCTTTTATTTACCACAGCAGTGTTGATTATGAGCATACACTGAACAAATTGCCTTATATCCACGATAGGAACTGGTTTACGCGTATCGTACCGGGTCATGGGCTGCCAGCGCTTTCACTCACCGATTGGGCGCGGCGCCGTATTGAGAGCCTTGCCTATATTTATTCGGTGCGAGAAAGCATCGCCACGGGTATTCCTTTTGATGTAAATTCGCTTTGGGAACGGTATAAATATCCCCGTGTACAGGCGCCTTATCATCACAAAAATGTGGAGTTAATGACCCGCGAATTTGAGGAAGGATTGTGGACTTGGGACAAAGAAATGTCATTGGACCTGTTTCAGCGTAAAAAGTCAAAATTTGCAGAACGGGAAGAAGCAGCATTGGTGGTGGAAGATGATGACGATCACTGATTGATTAGACATTATACAGAATTAGTTTCGTATGCTGAGAATGGTTAATTTTCGCCAAATTTTCGTTAAATTTTTCGCCGAAAATACCCCATTTCGACTGCA
>JAYUKX010000133.1:0-35752 GCA_043764095.1 Chitinophagales bacterium | reverse complement strand
TAATTTTCGCCAAATTTTCGTTAAATTTTTCGCCGAAAATACCCCATTTCGACTGCAAAATTTGCCTTGATTTGACAAAAATTTCCTCATTTCAGCATTACGACCCTAATTTCGTATAATGTCAAATAAAATTTTCAAAATAAAACATGAGCAACTTTAAACATAGTTATATCCTTGGCATTTCCTTTATTTCTGCCCTTGGCGGTTATCTGTTTGGCTTCGATTTTGCCGTAATTGCGGGAGCATTGCCTTTTTTACGCACCGAATTTGCACTCGATCCTTGGTGGGAAGGTTTTCTCACCGGTACATTGGCATTGGGTTGTATCGTGGGCAGTTTGTGGGCGGGTAACCTGGCCGATCGCTACGGCCGCAGACCCGGACTGATCTGCGCCGCGCTTATTTTTGCCGTTTCTTCTATCGGCATGGCTTACGCACCATCGCTGACGGTTTTTCTTATCATGCGGTTTATGGCTGGTATTGGCGTGGGCATGGCTTCTATGCTCAGTCCGCTGTATATTGCCGAAGTATCTCCTGCGCACGTACGCGGGAGGAACGTAGCGATCAATCAATTGACCATCGTAATTGGTATCCTTATCACTAATTTGGTGAACTATAGCCTCGCCGACAATGGCCCCGATACTTGGCGGTGGATGTTTGGTTTGGGCGCGGTACCGGCGGTGCTGTTTTTAATCGGCGTACTTTGGTTGCCCGAAAGCCCCCGTTATTTGATGAAGGCTGGCCAATCCGACGCGGCGGAAAAAGTGTTGCAAAAAATTGGTAATCAGGCTTTTGTACAAGAAACAATGTCCAATATTACCACCTCACTGAAAGGCGGTAGTACGCCTACTTACCGCGCTGTTTTTGACCCATCGGTTCGCCCTGCTGTTATGGTTGGGATTGGATTGGCGGTGTTTCAGCAATTTTGTGGCATCAATGTGGTATTCAATTATACCTCCACTATTTTTGAATCGGTAGGCGCCAACTTGGATCGACAGCTGTTTGAAACTGTTTCTATTGGGGTCGTGAATCTTATTTTTACGCTATTGGCCATGCGTTTGGTGGACAAGGTAGGCCGCAGACCACTGATGTTATATGGGTCTATTGGCTTGGCTGCACTGTACCTTGCGCTTTCCATTTTATTACAAACACAAGCCAATGCGGGTTGGGTTTCGCTGGTCGTTTTGTTGGCCATTGCCACCTATGCCACCTCTTTGGCACCGGTAACTTGGGTGCTTATTTCCGAAATTTTCCCCAACAAAATCAGGGGAATTGCCTCTTCGGTTGCGGTCGTTTCGTTGTGGGCAGCCTATTTTGTGCTCGTCTTTACCTTTCCTATTTTAGCCAAACAATTGGGTACTTATGGCCCATTTTACTTGTATGCCGTGGTTTGTTTCTTCGGTTTTTTGTTTGTCAAAAGCAAGGTAAAAGAAACCAAAGGCAAAACATTGGAAGAATTGGAAGGGGTGATGATGGGGCACTAAAACCCGCCTCGAGCATCAAAATTATTCTGCCGATAAGGCGCTTTTAAGAATTGGAATGTACCCGGTTTTGCATTGATGGTAAAATAATACGTCCCCCGTGTTGGCTGCCAACTCAGGCTCATTTGCCAGCAATGCAAATCTCGGGTAATACCCAAATCAGGATAAACAAACTGCTTGTCTTTGAGGTCGTAAGAAATATTGGAGATATTCACCGACCATTTGGCAGAGATTGGAATATCGCCACGCACCGATATATTGTGTTGCCCAATCAAAAATGTATCGCGGTTGGTTTGTGGCACAAATTGGCGTTCGTAAGTAACATAATGACTAAAACTAAACCGATCAAGCCAACCAATTAGGTCGTCAGGGGCTTTATTTGTAGTAGATTGCACGGTATTTTTTTTAGTGGCACCATCTTTTTCACCTCTATTTTCGATCATATCTCGGATCTGGCTGACCGTAAAACCAGTATTGATATTAATACCAAACTGATCGAGACGGGCCAGTTTTCCACCGTTTTTTAAAGTATAACTATTGATGCGTTTACCATTTTCGTTGAGTATGTATGGGTCAAAGGACAAACGCCAGTTGAGCGTTGTAAGCCCTTTAAAAAAGCGGAATACGCCATTGGTACCTACTGTACTCCACCGCAGTGAATCGGCAGAAAAATTATAGTTGCCACTAAAATTAAGGTTATCAAATATTTTTGTTTTTTTACCTCGACCAGTGGTATCTCGCTTTGAAAAGTGTTTGATTTCCAACACATTAAGCAAACTATAACTCAAGACCATACTACGTGCTGAAGCCGTGGGTTTGCCATAAATCCCTTCGTCAAAAATACTGTATTTCCGCTTATTGCTCCTGCCCGGGCGCGAAGAGGTTTCCACTTCTCTGAAATAATTCGTATTTTTGGAATAATCTGGCCCAAAACCAATACTGGCACTGGGCGAAATCTTATGCCGAATCCCCTTGAGCCAGCCCTTCCTAAATTGAACTGTACCAAAAATAGAGGTACTGGCACTAATGCCCGCGTTAAAATTACGATATTGATAAAAACCATACTTACGGAGGAGTGTATCGCGCCCCCATTTCGTACCATTACTATCCAATTTCACCCCCACAAGTTCTTTTTCTGTGGGACTTACTATTTGAAAAATACTATCATATTTAAACTTTGGCGTAGGGTCAAACTCACGTGTTGTGATATAAGGATACCAGCTTTCGTCATAGTTGGCATTGGGTGTAATATTAATAAACTTGGCCAATTTAAAGTTGAAATCCGTACTGGCTTTGTGCTGTACCCCCGATTTAATATTAGTCAAAGTACTTCGTCTAAAAAGGGTTGTATCGGTCACATCAGAGAGCGAATTACGCAATTGTGAGTTATAAGTCAAACTCATTTTTTCGTACCATTTTTCCTTACCGATACCATTTTTGCGCTTGAAGGGATAAATCCGTTGCAAAGTAAAGGTCGCTTCTGGCAAAGTGATATTCATTTTGCGGGTTTGGGTATTTTGGTTGTGCGTAAAGCCCAAATTAAACTGATACGGCCGACCCGGATATATTTTATTTAAGGTAAAATTGGAATTCAACTGGTTGCGGTAAACGCTGGCAAAATCGTTTTGGTTACGGTTTTGATCGCGGTTGGTTTCTATATTCACCGATCCACCAATTTTCCGCGTAGGATGTGCCGCGGCATCCTGTTGGTGCCTGATTTGGAGGCTAAACGAAGGAAAATATATCTTTTCGGCCTTATCATTTTCAGATACGCGCCGGTTATAACGCAACAAAAAACTACCGGAATGCTTGTATTTATAATTGTAATTGGTAGTCCCTGTTACACCAAAGGAACCACTAACAAAGGCACTAAACAGCAATTTAGCATCCATGTGTTCATTGATGGGTTGGTACCACCCGAAATCCTGCAAACCCAAGCCCTCTCTGTCCGCAAAGTTAAAATCTTGTGGGATAATCAAACCTGCTTTGCGCGTTTTTGTGATCGGATAAAACCCAAAAGGCAAGACCAAAGGCGTAGGAATACCCGCAATTTCTACATTGGAAAAGCCCGTTACGACCAATTTATCCTGAATTACCTTTAATTTTTTCGTTCGCACCCCAAAGTGCGGATGATCGGCATTGCAGGTAGTAATAATTGCATCATAATTGTAAATTGTATTTCGGGCAGAGGTATCCCCCTCAGCCCCCCCTACAAATTTGGCTTTTTGCCCCAATACATACAAGTCTTCTTGTTTGGTTCTGGCTTCGTAAATAATCCCTTTTTTGGTTTTAAAATTGTAGCGGAGTTTATTCGCTTCAAATGCTTGATCCTTATCTTTAAATTCGGGTGCGCCACTGAGTCGCCCCGTACTATCGGGAAACTCTATAGCCGTTATTTCATTTTTTGCATAATCCAATAGAATATAACCAGCCGTAATATTGAGGGTAGTATATTTAACTGTGGCCGCCCCGTATAGATGTACCTGTTTATTAACGACATCAAACCACATAGAATCCTTTGCGCCATAACTGATTGCTTCGGTGAGTCCATCGTCGGAAAACTTTACCTTGCTCAAATCCACCACCGACGAGTCCACTGCTGTGGGTCGAACTGTTCCCGAAGCGGCTGTTGGCGCAATCGTGTCCAAAACCGGCGGGGGCAATAACGTATCCTGTGCACCCGCACTCAGAAAGAGCAGTACACAACTCAACGTTACAAAAAAAAGACGAATGCCTTTATAGTAGAAATTCATATTCATACGTTTTCTTTAAAGATCTATGAGGGATGAAAAACATTGATGCATGATACATTTTTTACATCAGTCAACTATAAGGAAACAAAAACTGTTTAGATAATTACATTTCAAAAACAACCGTATCTCCTAGTCCAATGCCATTCATTACCCATCGTTCATATCTTTTATCTCTTTTTCACAAATTTAACCGATATTTGCACCGCTAAACTTTTGCTTTATGCCACAAAAGTCCGTTATTCAAACGCTGCTCGCGCTATTTGCGTGGCTTATTTTACAAAATTTTAACTATTTGCCTGAAAAAGGGCACAAAGTTAACTCAAAAGACCCAATTGTTGATTACCGAATCAAGAAGGTCGTACTCGACGCAGGCCACGGAGGTAAAGACCCTGGCTGTATCGGTGTCAATAAAACGTATGAAAAACACAATACGTTGGCCATTGTACTCGAAGTAGGTGCAAGAATCAAAGCCGAATACCCCGAGATTGAAGTGATTTACACTCGGGATAGCGATGTATTTATCGAACTCAAAGAACGTGCCGCTATTGCCAACCGCAATAACGCAGATTTATTTATCAGCGTACACTGCAATGCTATGTCAGCGGCATCGGCACATGGAACGGAAACGTATGTCATGGGTTTGCATACCGCAAAGCACAATCTGGAAGTAGCAAAACGCGAAAATGCTTCCATTTTCCTAGAAGAAGATTATAAAAAGAACTACGAAGGCTATGACCCAGATAGCCCCGAAGCACATATTTTGGGCAGTGTTTGGCAAAGTGCTTATCTGGAACAAAGTATTATTCTTGCGCAGCAGGTTCAAAATTTTTCCAATAAAATAGCAGAACGAGACGATAGAGGGGTGAAACAAGCTGGTTTTTTGGTCTTGCGCGAAACTGCTATGCCGTCTATTTTGGTGGAAGCAGGTTATTTGACCAACGAAAAAGAAGAAACCTACCTTGCATCCGATGAAGGCCGCAGTGCAATGGGCGATGCCGTTTTTAATGCGTTCAAAGCCTACAAACTCCAAATGGAGAATAAAGTAGTGGCTACTCCATCTAAAACAAAACCATCCAAACAAGCAAAAACAAATCCTGTGGTAAAAGAGGATTACGCTACCGAAAATAAGCCAAAAGCAAAAGTGGAAGCGCCTAAAAACGTACCAAACAAAACCACAAATACGCCAAAACCCATCCCCGCTACACAAAAACAACCCATAAATACACCACCGCCTGCCACCAAAAGTACCACTGGACAATCTGTTTATATGGTACATGTGCTCTCTTGGCCCAATCAGATGGATCGAAACACTGGGAAACTCGCACTCCTAACCAATGTAAAAGAAGAAAAATCTGGGAAAGAATATAATTACCTCACTGGCCCATTCACCTCTAAAGAAGAAGCCGATCTTATGCTCACAGAAATTAAACAAATGGGGTTTAAAACTGCAAAACTCGTGATAAGATAATTATTCCTTTTATTGGAATAAACACCATAATAAACCTAATTTTCTACTAAATATAGGTATATTCTAAAAATAGCATAAAAATAAAAATTATAATAAACATCTATAAATGTTCAAATTCAGAAACGAAACTAAAGTTGGTATCCTTGCTATTGTAGCAATGGGTGCAGCTTTTTGGGGGTATCAATTCCTAAAAGGCAAAAATGTCTTCACTTCTTCCCAAACATTCTATGTAAAATACGCCAATGTCGATCAACTTCGGCCTTCGGCACCTATTTTTGTGAGTGGCTTGCAAGTAGGTATGATAAAAGACATCCATATTGATGCCGAGGATGGTAAATCGTTGATCGTAGAATTGAATATCGAAAAGAATATTCGAATACCTAAAGACGCAACGGCTTCTATTATTGGTTTGACACTAATGGGCGGAAAAGCAGTTGATATTGTCATTACGCACCCTTGTGATGGCGATGGTTGCGCAAAATCTGGCGATTTCCTGCAAGGTACTACCCGTTCTTTAGCGCAAAGTCTTTTGGGCGACCCCAAAGAATTGGATGTATATGTGGCCAAACTTCGTATGGCGTTTGATTCAATTGCCGATCCTAACAGCAAAGAAGGTTTGGGACCCTCTGTAAAAGCGATGGAAACTACATTGGTCAATCTTGCCTTAGTTTCAGCCAAACTAGACGCGCTGCTCGCCCAAAACCGCGCCAACCTAGGGGCAACACTCACTAATGTAGCAGGTATCACCCAAAACCTAAAAAACAGCAATAGCGATATTTCAGCGGCTTTGTCCAATTTGAAAGTCGTAAGTGAGCAAATTAAAGGTGCTGGCGTGGATGCAACCGCCAAAAAGGCTGGCGTTGCGCTCGATTCGATCATTCTCGCATTAGGCTCTTTGAAAAACACCTTAAATTCTACCGAAAAAACCATTGCCAAAGTGGATGGCATTGCCGGAAGATTAGCCAATGGCGAAGGTACTGCTGGCCGTTTGCTAACCGATGATGTGCTATTTGAAGAAATTGTGCGCACATCTAGGCAATTATCGCTGATTACACAGGATTTACGCCTCAATCCAAAGCGTTACAACACCGTCAAATTGAAAATATTTGGCAAAAACAAAACAGGTAATTATACACTTCCAACTGACGATCCTGCATACCGTATGCTTTTAGATAGCCTCGATAGGGACTTCTTTTTGAAACGCAAAGCGGCTATGGAAGGCGACAAATAATAATAATTTTAACACTTAACTCAATCTATGTTTAAATTTCAACAGGTACTCGTATCCACCATAGTCGGACTTATTGTAGGTACGACTACGCTCTCTGCACAAAATATCCAGTTTACCGAGTATGATATGGCCAATGGCCTCAAAGTACTGTTACACGAAGACCACTCTACGCCTATCGTTGCCGTTTCTGTGATGTACCATGTTGGGTCTAAAAACGAAAACCCCGAACGTACTGGTTTTGCACACTTTTTTGAGCATTTACTGTTTGAGGGTTCCGAAAATATCAAACGCGGCGAATTTGACGATTATGTCAGTAATGCCGGTGGGATGAACAACGCCAATACCTGGTACGACCGAACCTATTATTTTGAACTGCTGCCTAGCAACCAACTTGCACTGGGTCTTTGGCTCGAAAGCGAGCGGATGCTCCATGCCATCGTAGAAAATGTAGGCATTGAAACACAACGCCAAGTGGTAAAAGAAGAACGCCGCCAACGGGTGGACAATGTTCCTTATGGCCGACTGGTAGAAGAAACAATGAAACGCACCTTCAAAGTGCACCCTTATACCCATTCCGTTATTGGCTCTATGGCGCATTTGGATGCAGCAGTTGAAAAGGATTATAAGCAGTTTTATAAAGATTTTTATCGCCCCGATAATGCTATCATTTCAATTGCCGGCGATATTAACATTGAACAGACAAAAGCATTGGTGGATGCCTATTTTAAAGATATTCCACGCGGACAAGGCGAGGTTTTTCGTCCAAAAGTGACCGAACCTGCTATCACTAAAGAAATAAGGGATACCATTTATGACCAGGTGCGCTTGTCGCAATTGGTGTATTCTTACCAAATTCCAGCACAAGGCACACCCGATTATTACGCTATGGGCATGCTTACCGATTTATTAAGCCGTGGTAAAAGTAGCCGCATGCAAAAAACAATTGTGGATCAGCAGCAAAAGGCTGTTACCGTAGGTGCATTTCCGTTGGCATTAGAAGACCCAGGGGCTTGTATCATGTTTGCACGCGCAGCCTTGGGTGTTGATCTAAAAGACCTCGAAACGAGCATGGATGCCGTAATTAAGGACGTACAAGACAACCTAATTTCGGAAATTGAATTCCAAAAATTACTGAACCAAGTCGAAAGCGATTTTGTGACTGCGAATACCTCCGTGGCTGGTATCGCCGAAAGCCTCGCCAATTATGAAATGTACTTTGGTGATGCCAATTTGATCAATAACGAATTAGAACGTTACCGCAAAGTAACCCGCGAAGATATTAAGAACGTGGCCAATAAGTATTTTAATAAAAACAGCCGCGTCGTGTTATATTGGTTGCCACAGGGCGCAAAACCTTAAATTACCCCTAACCCCCAGCCCCAACAAACCTACATACAAATTTTACAACAATGACTAAACATATATTTTCCATTACGGTTATCGCGTTTTTGACGCTAATGGCCGCTTGCACACCCAAAACTGGCGAAAAAACAAAAGCGACTACCCCATCGGGTATCGCTCCAAAAATCACTATCCCTACCGGAGATGTCCGTAAAAATGCACCAAAGGCAGGCGATGCGCCAGTCATCCAAATTGGTAAAGCAGAGACTTTTGTACTCGACAATGGACTCAAGGTAATCCTTGTTGAAAACCACAAACTCCCACAGGTTTCTTTCCGCATTTTTGTTGATTACCAACCCGTACTACAACGGGATGCTGCTGGTTATACGAGTATGTTAGGTGATATGCTTACCAAAGGCACTGCCACACGTACCAAAACGGCGATGGATGAAGAAGTGGACTTTATCGGTGCCAACCTCTCCGCAAATGCTAATGGTATAAATGCGGCTTGCTTAAGTAAACATACCGAAAAAATACTCGACCTGATGAGCGATGTATTGCTCAATTCCACTTTCCCACAGGAGGAATTTGACAAGGTAAAAAAACGGATAGAAAGTAGTTTGGCTTCCCAAAAAACAGATGCAAACGCTATCGCAAATAACGTAGGGGCACGGTTGAGATTTGGCAAACTCCATCCTTACGGAGAATTTACGACGGATGAAACCTTGAAAAACATCAAATTAGAACAGGTAAAAAACCACTATACCACCTATTTCAAGCCCAATATTTCCTATTTGGTCATCACTGGCGATATTACCAAGGCCAAGGCAGAGCAATACGCGAAAAAATATTTCGGCAAATGGCAAAAAGGCGATGTTCCTAAAAGTCTTTATACCGTTCCTAATGCACCAGATAGTGCAGTAGTTGACTTTGTTAACAAACCCGGCGCAGTACAATCCGTTATCAATATCACTTATCCCGTAGAACTCATGCCCGGTACGAATGAGGCCATTTACGGACGCGTGATGAACACCATGCTGGGGGGATATTTCAACAGCCGTGTAAATGCTAACCTACGCGAGAAACATGGCTGGACTTATGGTGCGCGTACCAGCTTACGTGCCGACGAAATTATTGGTTCTTTCACCGCCAATGCCAGTGTACGAAATGCCGTAACGGATAGTTCTGTGATCGAATTTTTAAAAGAACTCGAATTGTTGAGTACTAAAAAAGTACCTACCGCCGAACTTTCAGTCGTAAAAAATGTACTTACAGGTCAGTTTTCGCGCAGTTTGGAAGAACCCGGTACCATTGCCGAATTCGCGCTTACTTCTGCACGTTTTAATTTGCCAGCAGATTACTACCAAACTTATTTGACCAAGTTAAATGCCACCACGCCAGAACAAATACTGCAAACGGCACAAAAATTTATCAGACCGAAACGCGCCCATATCCTAGTCGTAGGTAATAAAGACGACGTGGCCGACCGTTTAAAACAGTTCTCGGCAGGCAACAAAATCAATTATTATGGCACCGACGGCGAGCCTATTCGCCCGATCAATACCAATTTACCACCGGGAATGGATGGTAAAAAAGTAATAACAGATTACTTAAATGCCATTGGTGGTATCGATAAAATTGAAGCATTGAAAGAAGTGCAATCCACGGTAGGTATGCAATCAAGAGGTATGAATATTACCGTCACTCAAAGCCAAAAAGAAGGCAACAAACTGGCGATGGAGATGCAAATGTCGGGGCAAAGTATGGGCAAAACGGTACTCAACGGCGAAAAAGCAATACAAACCGGCCAAGGCGGCGCAAAACGCGAAATTACGGGTATTGAATTGGACGACCTCAAGGAGCAGTCGCTTCCGTGCAAAGAACTCGCTTATTTGAATGGGAAATACGTACTTGATCTAAAGGGCATTGAAGAGGTAAACGGTAAAAACGCCTACGTCGTAGAGGTAACGCACCCTAATGGTTCAAAAAAGACGGAATTTTACGAAGTAACCACGAGTCTCAAGTTACGTGAAATAAGCAAAGCAAAAGGTGCTGATGGCGGCCAAACCACCGTTACTAATGATTTTGAGGATTACAAACCGGTCGCAGGTATTAAATTTCCGCATGCTACCACTACAACCGGTATTTTCCCAACACCGATGAAAGCAAAAGTAACAGAGATAAAGGTGAATGTAGGTATAGCGGATAGTGTTTTTGAGATAAAATAAATATTTATTTATTAAGCCTTAATAAGGGATTTTGTAAAAACTTAGGAGCAGCGCAGCGTGATATCAAATAGAATATTGTGGTGCGCTGCTCCTTTTATAAGATAGTGATAAACATTAACGGGATTTTAATTTACATTAAAACAAAATAACACTTTCCTATATCTACATTTGCCTATTCATTTAAACAATGTATAGCACAATGGTAAATTTCAACAATTTTCGATCAAAACAAAAGTATTTCGCAGCATTCTCGTTAGCTTTTTTCCTCTTTTTAGGCTTTCAAACTACTGCTGCTGCACAAGTTAAACAAGACTCCATGATGACTATTAGCGTATTTATTAAGCAATCAATTTATAAGGAGTACAACAGGATGATTATAACCAAAGCCGATGAAACACAAGAAGTTTTGCCATTGAAAAAGCTGCGAGCATGGACATTAGAGGATAATACAGCACAAATTGACTTACTTGTAGCCCAAAAAATCAATGAATACTTGCGTATGGGATGGCACCTATTTAGTGAAAACAATGAGGTGGATAAATCAGAAACAGGTTGGGCTATATTTTATCGTTATATACTGATAAAATAATCCAGCCCTATCTAAAAACAGGGATTCTCTTATTTCTTACTCGCCTCGTACAAAAAGTCTTTTTCCTCTTGTGTCAATTGGTCAAAACCTTTTTGTTTAATTTTATCGAGGATCAGGTCGAGTTGTTCTTGGTGTGAAACATCACTACTAGAATTTCCCTTGGTACTGGTATTCGTGCGCGGTGGTGTTTGTTGGCGCACTGCAGCATCTCTACGTTTGTGCGTAACGCGCATTTGTGGACGATAATTGCCTCTAATGCGCTGCCAAATATTATCAAAAAAATTACTTATATACGCTAAAAAATTATTCACAGGTTCAGACCAATCTTTACGGTCGCGCAAGGCATACACAAACAAAACACCAAAGATAAAGCCCCCAATATGCGCAGCATGTCCTCCAGAATTACTCATGCCCGATACCCCTACCAAATCGAGCAGCACCATAATGAGTACGATATACTTCAATTTTACCTCTCCTAAAAACATCAAAGCGATGCGGTATTCAGGGTTGAGTATCAAGGCTGTAGCCCCAAAAGCCATTACCGCAGCAGAAGCACCCAAGGCATGTGAACCAATGTATGCAGGCATTAAATTGGCCGAAAGAAAATACATCACTCCGCCAGAAAGCCCACCGAGTAAATAAATGGGCAAAACCCTGCGATCGCCAATTAAATCGCCCACAATTGTCCCAAAAATGGACAACCAAATCATATTACCCAAAAGATGCCAAAAGCCCTCGTGCAAAAACATACTGGTAATTGGCGTCCAAATATGCCAAAGTAGTTCGCGCCAATCGGAAGGCATCGCAAAATAGTTGAGGATACGCCAAAACAATTCACCACCTACATCCCTACCTGCGGTGGCAATATTGCAGCCCAAGTGGAGTACTTGCACCAGCACAAAAATAAGAATATTGACGAGTATGAGTTTGCGCACCATATTGCCCATTTTAAACCCGTACTCTAAATCTTTCCAAATTGAACTAAATAATGACATCTATATATTGAGATAAGAGATGAAAGTATAAACTACCACCCTCTTTTAAATTTTCCTTGATTATGCCACAAAAGTACGATAATCAAACCGGTAATTGCCCCTCCAAGGTGCGCAAAATGCGCAACACCAGTAGAAGTGCGTTTTATGCCGTAAACAAATTCCATGATAAAGAGAAATCCTACCAAGTATTTGGCTTTGATCTCGAAAGGTATAAACAATAAATTCATGGGCATGTTCGCGTACAAGTACCCAAAGGCAATCATTACCCCAAATATGGCACCAGAAGCACCCAACATTGGAGTATTAGAATCCTGTGGATTGAAGCCCATTTCTGCCATTTCCCACCATTGGACACCCATAAAAAGCAAATAAGCACCAATACCGCAACTTAAATAGTAAAATAAAAAACGTTTTTCACCCCATAATGCTTCCACCCTTGGCCCGAAAATAAAAAGCGATAACATATTAAACAGCAAATGTTTGAAATCGCTGTGCATAAACATATATGTAGCAATTTGATACGGCTGAAAATGATGTGAGCCAGGCATAAATGCCGCTAATGAAAGCCGACCTAAATAAGAAAATCCGGCATCCATGGGGTCATAAGACCGAATCGCCTCATCCAAAACGGCATAAGACCCAAAAAACATCAGCACATTAATGATCATTAAATGCTTGACGACACCCGTTATTGGGGGAAAACTAGAGTTTATCATAGATTAACTAAAACGCTTCAATAATTCATCCAGTTCAATCGTAATAAAACAGTTTCGACCAAATGGACTTTTGTATGGAATAGAGCATGCAAATAACTGATCAACAAGATCTTGCATCTCTGTAATGGTTAGGCTTTGGCCACGACGAATAGCGGCATTGCGCGCCATAGAACGGGCAATATTTTCAGAAATCCCTAAACTTAGGGTCATATTATTGCGGTATTGGTCGAGCATTTTTTCTACCAGAGCCACCTCATCTGTACCAGCAGGTAATTCCGCCGGATGCCCATGAATGACAAAGGTATTACCCCCAAACTCAGCAATATCAAAACCGAGTCGGTTTATTTCAGGAAGAATATCTCGAAGTAATACCGCATCGGCTGGAGCCACGTCCATGGTTCGCGGAAATAATGCCGCCTGGGTCGAAATGGCCTGATGGTTCAACGCCTCCATGTATCGCTCATACAGTACCCTTTCGCTGGCGGTTTGTTGGTCTATCAACAAAAAACCCGACTTAATTTGACTTACAATATATTGATTATGAATCTGATAGGGTTCTTTTTTTGCTTTTGTAAAACTCCCCTTTTCATCATCAATGGCCATAATATCCATCTCGCCCTCTTTAGGGCCTGTTCCCCCTCGCTGCGGGGTACTACCCACTTCTTCGTTGCCGGAGCCAGCAGAAAATCCCGACATCCACTGTTCTATATTAACGACCACTGTACCATCATCGGGACTGGTATCTTGTTCTTCTTTCTTACTTTGGTCAAGCCCCTCGTATAGCCGCTGCCAATTGCGCAAATTGCTATCATGGCGTGTATCATCCGGTCGGTGTTGCCTAGAACTACTTTGGCCACCACCTTCACCTGATGCCTTAGAGGTATATTCAGAAATAGTACCCGACTCTGAGGAAGGCGAATAAGGTGCATTGTTCAGGCGTTGGTTGATAAAACCTGAATCTTGCTCAAAATCGAGGGTTGGTGTTACACTATTTGACCCCAAGGCGTGCTTTACGCTTACTTTAAGTACATTGTAGGTTAGTTTTTCATCATCAAATTTAATTTCTTGCTTAGTAGGATGGATATTAATGTCCAAATGCGACGGATCGAGATCAAGGAAAATGACATACAACGGATAAAAGCCTTCTGGTATCAAATCCTCATACGCACCCACCACTGCATGATGTAAATAAGCACTTTTGATAAAACGGTTATTAACAAAAAAATACTGTTCTCCGCGTGTTTTTTTAGAATAATCGGGTTTACCTACAAAGCCCTTAATCCGCAGCATTTCCGTTTCTTCTTCCACTGGAACAAGTTTTTTATTGATCACTTCACCGAGTACTTTTACGACCCTTTGTCTCAAATTACCTGCTGGCAAATGAAAAATTTCTTGATCATTGTGATGAAGGCTAAAAAACACATCTGAATTAGCGAGTGCAACCCTTTGAAACTCGTCCATGATATGCCGCATCTCAATTACATCACTTTTTAGAAAATTGCGGCGTGCCGGTACGTTAAAAAACAGGTTTTTGACGGAGACGGAGGTACCAACGGGCGTTTGGCAAGACTCTTGAGCAGTTACACGGGAATTTTGGATCAGGATCTGAGTACCTAATTCATCAATGGCGCGCCGAGTACGCAATTCCACCTGTGCAACGGCACCAATAGAAGCCATAGCCTCGCCACGAAAACCCATAGTTCGTATTGCAAATAGATCCTGTGACGTACGGATTTTGGAAGTAGCATGCCGTTCAAAACACATCCTAGCATCTGTTTCGGACATACCGCAGCCATTATCGATGACCTGAATCAAAGTTTTGCCCGCCTCACGTACAATTAAACGTATTTGAGTGGCGCCAGCATCCACGGCATTTTCCAATAATTCCTTCACTACAGATGCTGGTCGTTGTACGACTTCACCCGCGGCAATCTGGTTCGCTACGTTTTCTGGTAAGAGTTGAATTACGTCTGCCATAAGTTTTGAAAAAAAAGCGCACAAAGATACCGATAAAAAATCAGCAGAATGCCATTTTGTAAATATTCCCGTCTTACTTTTGCGGCGAAATTTAAATTACGATCATTATAAGATATGGATAATATTCAAAATACTCGAGGAAAAGGCTACTGTATGCTCTATCTATTGATGTTTTTCTTCTTTTTCACCAGTTTGGTGTTGATGCTTTGTAGCCGCGGCGCGTTGCTCGAATTCCCGAAATAAAGTAACTTTTGTTTTTTGGGGTTACTAATCTGTTCTTTAGAACAGGTAAAATCTTCATGCTCTTAAGTTTGTTTAACTTAGGATCATGGAGGTTGTGTACCACATTAAAATCAAAAAATTAATATTTCAGGACGATACCGCCCGTAAAACGAAAGACGCGACTGACATTTCGTCCGCTTAGTATTTTTGCCCCACTCAGAAAGACCCCGCGTTTTCCGCCTTCAGAATAGTAAATAGTGCCACCCACTTGGGTGTAGCTCACGCCGTATGCCTGCGGGAGATCAAGCAAACCTGGTGCAAAATCGGTTCCTTTACTTTTATTTGTGTACTGGTATTCTACCCAACCGTCGAGGTAATAGTGCTTGGCGGGCATACCTGCTTTGAACAAAAAAGTAGCATACCCCAGTGGGTCAGCAGGTAAATACCCTGGTCGTGTGCTTTGTACACGCTCCAAATCGGCGGCTTTATACTGATCTAGTCGCCAATTATAGCCCCCTGTCAAATTTACAAATGGCCCCCAAGGAGTGTCCCACTGTGCGATGAATCGAGCAGGAACTGCTACCGCTCGCTGCCCCAATGCACCTGTTGCAGTAGGCTCGTAATTGGAAAGCGGAAAACTAGCCCCCATACCAGCAATGATACCAAGGTGCCCTTTTTCACCTGTTTTAGCGTACAATATCCTGTATTTCGCATAAAGACCACCATCCTGCAATCCATTTTGGGTAGATGTAAAGATGTATGGGACTGTCGCGACCAAATCAAAACGATCGGTTACACCATATTCTGCGAAAATACTGAGCAAATAGCCTCTATATGGCTCATTATACAATATACCCTGCGCTCCTTCAAAGTCTTTGGCATTCATGTATGAAAATGAACTAGCAATATCCAGTTTACCTTTGCCTTTAAGGTAGCCATCCAGTGGGCCTTGCGCAGAAAGGGTATCAAAAGCGCAGAAAAATGTAAAAAGCAATAATAATCTCATGTTTATATCTACCAATAATCTGCGCAAAGAACGAACCTTCCAAAGCATAAAGATGTAACCAAAGGAACATTCCGCTATTTTCATACAAAATACTTCGGTTTTAAATATTTAATCTTATTTTTCATTGTTTTCAATAAAAAATGAAAATAAGTTAGTTTCCATAAAATATTTACAAAACCTACTACGTTATCCTTTAAAATCACCAACTATTCTAACTCCTTATGCAACACAAAGACATACTTCAAAAAGTAACGTGGAAAGACCTTTGCCACTTATCCACTTGGGAAATGCTTGTAGAGAACAATATCAGCATTCCTTGGTTTTGTGCCTCTATGTTTTGTGCATACCACGGCTATTATCTATTGGCTTTGCCTTTTTCCGCATTTTTCTTTCTCACAGGGCTAAGGCAAGTACACAATGGATTCCATAATTGCCTTGGCACAAATAAATTCCTTACTTGGTCTGCGCTATTTAGCAATAGTATTTTGATGATGGTATCCATACATGCTGTAAAATTCAACCATTTGCGCCACCATAAATACTGCCTTCAAGAGGAAGACTACGAAGGAAAATCTGCAAAAATGTCTTGGTATGGTGCTATTTTGTATGGTCCTATCCATTTTTTCCTGATCCATAAAGTCACGTTAGAAATGGGTAACAAACGATATGTTCAAAACGTATTGGCAGAATTATTTTCAATAGCGGTATTTGCGGGCATCGTCTTTTATTTTCAAATCCATTATTTGATTTACCACATTACAATTATGATAATTGGTGAGTTTTTAATGGCATTTTTTGCGGTTTGGACAGTCCACCATGATACCCATGACCAGCCTAATTTTGCCCGTACACAACGCAATAGTTGGAAAAACAAACTTTCTTACAGTATGTTTTTCCATTTGGAACACCATCTATTTCCAGCAGTGCCCACCATCAAATTACCGGAATTAGCTAGGCGCATAGACGAAACGCTACCCGAACTAGAAAAAAAATACACCATTTTTGATTAGGAATTGCTGAAATCTTATTCAAAGAACTTATCTTGCAACGTAGTCAGTTTTATAACAATCACTTTAATAGTAGGTGGCGAATAGCTACTGCGGACAAGTCTAACTTATCCGCAGTAGCCTATTGCTACCACTTAAAATATGATCTCGTATTGCACCGATCCAGTGAGTCCTGTATATAAAACCGCTTTACCATCTTTGCGAAGTACTGTAGCAGTTACCTCTTTTGGGATACGGATAAAATAACTAAAATCATTAATGGAGTAAAGCCCTTTTTCCACTTCTTCGATCTTGTCGGCAAAAGCCAAGCGGCAAAACAATGCTTCTTTAGGGCTTCCTTCGCTAATATCCAAAGTACGCGTGAGGTATTTTCCATCGGTAATACGCAAGCGATCTTTGATGGTAGCCCCCATTAAGGTATAGCGAAAATCAGGTTGGTTACCTTCTTCCAAATCATAACCAAGGGTTCTAAATCCAGTATTTGTACCCATTATTGAACTCGTGTCCATCATTTGAGCCATAGTCACCAAAGTTGCTTTATCGCCCAATGCCACCACCATGCCACGTGCTTGGGAAGAGCCATCACCGCGATTGTCCCACATAGGAGATACATTTAAAAATAGTCCCTTCCACACTTGAGCCACTGCACCATTGTCCATATCATAGGTGTAGTGGACACGGTCGGGATGACCAACATTGACGGGATGTACCATTCGTTTTTTGAAACTACCATCTTCGTAATAGTCCACGAATGACCTAAATACGGTACTTTCTTTGGCATCTAAATAAATAGGATCGGGTGGAGTGAGTGCCAAAGTAGAACTGAATGTTTGGTAATCGCAACTACTTCCATCTGCGCTTTTTAGCGACAGGCGAAGCATTGGAGGCATCCAATCATCCATTTTAAAATAGATCAACTCTACTGGAATATTACCCGCTGGCAAATCAATCGTGGCAGTACGGGCAGTAGTGGAATATACCCATTTTTGGGGCATAATAGGCACTCCATTTACCCTGAGGATGGAATTACCGCCTGCTTGCAAGGTAAATTCGTGTTTACCGGGCTTTATCACTTCGAGATTGAATTTACTTTTTAGCACAAAATTATTCTCTCTTTTTGTCAATTCCCAAGATAGTGCTGTGGCTGTTCCTTTCAAATCCGCCGGTTTGCCCTCAAATTCATCTGCATTTCGGTAAGCGCCATAAATGACTTCATAACTCATCGGTCCGGCTTTAACTGGGGTAGATCCTAGTGGATTAACGACTATATTACGAAAAGCAACTTCGCCATGATCGCCTTGTATCATAAAAGGCCCAGTGGAGGCTTCTTTTTCGGATATTGGCCCTCCTGTAGGGCCGGTGAGTTCCACATTTTCTTGGACAGTAACGCCATTTAAGCGGACTTTTAGCATTTTGGCGTTGGCTATTTTTTTGCCAGCAGCATCAAAACGGGGTGCACGGAATGCGATTTCCATCGTTTGCCATAGTCCCGGTGCGAGGCAAGCATTTTGGATTGGTGCGTGTCCTTCGAACAATTCTTCCTTTGGTTCAAAGCGCCGACGTGCAAAAATGCCACCACAATCATTAAATGCGGGGTCTTTTCTGCCCCAACTATCCAATAACTGCACTTCATAACGCCCTTGTAGATAAAAACCAGAATTGGAATATTTAGACATCATAAAGTCGAAAGATACTTCTACATCGCCGTACTCGGAGACAGATACTAGGTTGGAGCGGTTTTTCGTATCTGGTAGATTGGCCAAGACTCCTGTGCCTTTGCCAATTTTCATTACGTGCTCTTTGGCCAAATCGGAGGTAACACTACCTACAATTTGCCAGTTTTTAGCATTGGAGGATTGCCAAAAAGACATGTCCTGTAATGGTACGGATATTTGCGCGTGTAGCGTAGCCACTAATACACAAAGTGCTATAACGCAACTGAAACGAAAAGAATTAAAATATTTGATCATGTGCTTGGAAAAACTTTGACCGCAAATGTCAACATAACGACTTAATTAATGGTAGTTATTCTTTTATTTTTTATGACTATTTTTTGGTGGCGATTTTTTGGTGGCTATTTTTTGGTGGCTATTTTTTTATTGACTCGATTTTTTGAGAACACCAATAATTGAGAAAAAAGGGGCCAACCTCATTAGGCTAGCACCCTTTTTATGACACACTCTGCTTACGGTTGTAGGATTGATCTTTCTTAACTAATAGTCCTTCTTCATTATTTTTTCCCTTTTGGATGTTGTATGCCGTAGAGACGTTGCACTGCAACGTCTCGAACACGAAACGTTATCGAATACCACGTCTCGAACGCCAAACGTTATCCAATACCACGTCTCAAACACAAAACGTTATCCAATACCACGTCTCTGATTTGAAACGTCCTCCGAACGTAGGGTGGTCCTCCGAACGTAGGGTGGAGACGTTGCAGTGCAACGTCTCTACGCGGCGGCAACAAACAAATTCATTTGTCCATTGTGCGCAATGGCATCCAAAATACGGGCATATTTTAATTTGACCTTGCTCGTGGTGCGTAATGCAATGAGTTTGGCCAATTCTAATGTAATGTAATAATCCTCCATCGGTTCTCCCGGACGAGGGCGACGGGCGTAATCGCGTAATACTTGTGGCTTGCGAATACCACCATCCGAAAACTCGTATAAATCCCGTAACCATCGCCGAACATTGGTTCCATACTGCCCATTGGGGAGTTTGAGGGCATGGTGCAGATTAGTGGCAGATACCACTTTCGTACCTTTTTTGCTTTCTAATACTTCGAGTTCCATACTTTTGTTGCTGCTGCTCCTAAGTTGTTACACTTCGGGAGTTAAATAATTTATTGTTTATGGTCGCCTTGTGATTTACTGAATGAATAGCATTCATCATAAGACAGTGCAAATATAACACAATTTGTAGTTAACAAACAAATAATTTAACACTTATTTTTAATAAAAATTTTTGTTTTAAAAATTAATATTGATTATCAATGTTTTATGATAAAAAAATAATTTTTAAAAAAACAAAAAACTGAACGACCTTTGCCTTCTCTACATATTTAAAACCACTTCACAACAATGCTAAAGTTATTTCCGGTGCTATCTTTTCTTCTACTTGCAATAGCATGTGGGCAAAGAGAACAGCAACCATCCACCAATTCAACCACCAACCATTTCAACATGCAACCACCTGTATTCAATGCTGCCGACGCAACGGCACCACACCCCGAAAAAAAACCTAAAGAACTCACCGCTCCTTCCGGCGATAAGCGCATAGACGAGTATTATTGGCTGAATGAGCGCAAAAATCCAGCGGTTACAGCGTATCTGAACGCTGAAAATGAATACGCCGAAAAGGTAATGGCTCCCGTAAAAGATTTAAAAGAGCAATTGTTTGAAGAAATGAAGGCGCGGGTAAAACAAGATGATAATTCTGTTCCCTATTTCGATAATGGCTATTGGTATTTTGTCCGCTTTGAAACAGGTAAGGAATACCCTATTATCTGCCGCAAAAAAGACAATTTGGATGCGCCCGAGGAAATTATGCTCAATGTGAACACCTTGGCCGAAGGCAAACCTTATTGTAGCGTAACGGGTACCAACGTAAGCCCTGATAACCGCTATTTGGTCTTTGCTGCCGATTATACTGGGCGCAACCTATATAAAGCGCGTATTAAAGACCTACAAACGGGTAAACTACTCGACGATGAATGGGATTCCGCTTTTGGATCATCGGTTTGGTCTAAAGATAGTAAATATGTTTTTTACGATACAAAAGACGAAGAAACACTGCGTACGGATAAAGTATGGCAACACGAGGTGGGTAGCAAAAAAGACGTTTTGATCCACGAAGAAAAGGACGAAACGGCTTATGCTTCCATTTATGGCTCTAAAGATGGCGAATATGCATTTATTGGCCACGGCTACACTCAAAATATAGAAACGCATTACCTCCAATTGGATCAGCCACTTGCTGATTTTAAGGTAATTGCGCCCCGCGAAAAAGAATTTTACTACGATGTGGAGCACCATAATGGCCAATTTGTGGTTCGAACCAACAAAGAAGGACGTAATTTTTCCATTATGACCACGCCTGCAACGCAACCCGGTAAAGAAAACTGGAAACCACTTATTGCGCACGATGCTAATGTATTGATTGACGGAGTTGATGTTTTTCGCGATTTTATGGCGATTAATGAGCGCAGCGGTGGTTTGCAAAAAATTCGAGTCTATAATTGGGCCGATGGTAGCATGCACTATGTCGATTTTGGTGAACCAACTTATACCGCCAGCACTACCTCATTAGCCGATTATACTTCTAAAGTATTGCGGTATAATTTTAGTTCGCTCAAAACACCTAATTCGGTTTTTGACTACGAAGTGGCAACCAAAACAAAAACCTTAAAAAAAATGGAACCCGTATTGGGTGGCTACGATCCGAACAACTTTACGACCGAATTTGTGTGGGCCACTGCCCGCGATGGTGTAAAAGTGCCGGTTTCCTTGGTCTATAAAAAAGGACTGGTCAAAGACGGATCTGCGCCTTGTTTCCAAATCAGCTATGGTTCTTATGGTATTTCTTATGATCCCGGCTTTAATAAAAACAATATCAGTTTGATGGAGCGCGGATTTGTTTGTGCCATAGCGCACATACGCGGGGGCATGGAAATGGGCTTTGAATGGTATGAAAATGGTAAAATGATGAAAAAAATAAACACTTTTACCGATTTTATCGACTGCTCTGAAATGTTAATCAAAGAAAAATACACTTCAGCAGACCGCTTATTTGCACAGGGAGGTTCGGCAGGTGGCCTTTTGATGGGTGCTGTGGCCAATATGCGCCCCGACTTGTACAAGGGCATGATTGCATCTGTTCCATTTGTAGATGTACTCACCACCATGAGTGATGCTTCTATTCCGCTTACAACAGGCGAATATACGGAGTGGGGCAATCCTGCGATTAAGGAGCAATATGACTATATGAAACTGTACTCGCCGTACGACAATGTAAAAAAACAAGCGTATCCTAATATGCTGGTCAAAACATCATTTGCCGATTCTCAGGTGCAGTATTTTGAGCCAGCAAAATGGGTTGCGCGCCTGCGCGACAACAAAACGGACAATAACCTTTTGCTTTTTGTGACCAATATGAGCGGTTCTCATGGTGGCGCATCGGGTCGTTTTGAGCGCCTTAAAGAACGTGCACAGGAATATGCCTGGATGCTTGGGCTATTGGGACAAAAGGGTTTACAGCAGTAGCCCCTACCCTCTTACCGCTTCGATGCAACGCCACCTGTTATACTGAGCGTCGTTAGGTTTTGTGCATAGATTTATGGAGACACTATACGCTTTTCATGCACAAAACCTACAGAGCCGAAGTATAGCAATGACAATTAAGTGCTTGCATCGAAGTGGTTTTTAGTGTAAATTTTATTGAATTATGTGAATAACAGGCTACATTAAAACACTGATTTTCAGACAGTTATGTAGTTAGCGCAACTTGGAGTCTAATGTCGCCAGTTTAGCAATAAACCAACCACGTAGTGGTTAAACTTGAATAGCCCTGAATGAAATTCGGGATTCAATGTGCATGTGTGTGTTTCGTAACCCTGAAAGGGTTAAACTTAATTAACCTTAACTTTCACAAATTTGAACCCGTTATTTGCATGAATTACACCAAAACAAGTACTGCTACCTTATTTCATTTTAATAAACCGCTCCTCAATATATTTCCAACTCAAACGGGCTAATAAATACGATATAAATACACACGCCACCACATAAATAACCTGTACCAACCAAACGGGCAAACCCGTAGCCATCAGTGGTCTGCGCAAATACCACTCAAAAACCATTCGGAACATTTGGTGAAAGACATACATGCCGTAACTAAAGGTACCAATATGTATAAGTATCGGCGTTTCGCACAAGCGTCGAATACTACTACTTGGGCTCATCGCCAAATATAGCATCCCCATGAACAATAAAGCCGCTGCCTCGCCACGCCAATGGGTATTACCCGCTACCAATAAATATAAAACTAAAATACCAAACCCAAAGGTAAGATCGGCGACAATTTGCTTCTGCAATGGCCGATAAGTAATCCAACCCAAGTTGACTAAAATAGCCATCAAACTGCCGCCTGCTAGTCCGTCCATGTGGCAATATGGTAACACATAGGCCGCAATACTCCATTCTTGCCCAAAAGCAATATCGGTCTCTACACGTATATAATAACCAATAAATAATAAAAACACACAAACCACCGCCAATATTCTTTTGGGGATAAATAGCACCACCAAAGGCCAAATCAGATAGAATTGCTCTTCTACCGCTAATGACCATAAATGCGATAAACCTACCCAATTGGTCTGCCAAAGCCAGTCGTTTTTTAATGCTAATGCCACATTGGGGATAAAAGCCAAAAACCAACCTAAACCATCGTAACCTGTGTATAACCGAAATGGCTCGCGATCAATAAAAACGATGGCGATAAACGATAGTATTATGGCAAAGTAATATAAAGGTAAAATACGCAATACGCGCCGACGGTAAAAATCACTAAAATAGTTACTGTTCCCTTTTTTGTGCAATAATATGCCCGTAATCAAAAAGCCCGAAAGGACAAAAAATAGATCAACACCTAGCCATCCACCATGTGCTAATGCCCACCACCATTGCTCGTGATAGACATCGTAAAACATAAAGTGCCCAACTAAAACAGTAAGGGT
This sequence comes from Chitinophagales bacterium, assembly GCA_043764095.1. GTDB lineage: Bacteria > Bacteroidota > Bacteroidia > Chitinophagales > Saprospiraceae > M3007. The sequence continues at coordinate 12,005 of JAYUKX010000133.1, read as the reverse complement.
TGCTATACCACGAACGCCATCAAGGGCTGGAATCCGGAAACTATTTTGTTGATTATTGGACATTATACTGTTAAAAATTGTGTTGTTGGGCCGCACACGTAGGTGCGGGGCTACTCCGCCAATTCCATTTCTATCTGACGGCGTTGCATATCCGCCGCAAGAATACGTATTTTTACGCGATCGCCCATTTTAAATACATGTCCATGGTGTCTGCCATGTGCACGCATTTTACTCCCATCAATGATATAAGTATCCATCAAATACCGAAACTCCACAAGACCTTCTGCCTGAGAACCATCAACTTGCACAAAAAAGCCTTTTTCGATCATACCCGAAATACGACCTTCAAATACCTCTCCGATATGCTTACTCATCAGTTCGGTTTGTTTGAATTTAATACTCTCTCGCTCCGCCTCGGCTGCTTTGCGCTCTTGGTTACTGATGTGTTTGCATTTTTCCTCCAATTTCGACTTGTCCATGCGCTCATTGCGTCCGTTTAGGTTCGCTTCGAGTATTCGGTGCGACAAGACATCTGAATAGCGGCGAATGGGCGAAGTAAAGTGGGTATAATGCGAAAATCCCAAACCATAGTGACCAATATTTTCGGTGGTATAAATGGCTTTTGCCATCGTTCTAATAGCCATAGGTTCTAGTAGTTTCAAGGTTTCGTTGGTACGAGCAGCCTTGGAAAGCGCATTGAACGACTGTGCGATATGGCGAGGCGTATCCACGTTCATAGGGCTACCCAACTCGGCAGCAAACCTTGCAAATTCTTGTATCCGCTCCATATCAGGCAAATCATGTACGCGATATACAAACGGTACAGCCTTCTTTTCACGGCCCAAACTATCTATATAAAGGGCTACTTCTTTATTAGCCAAAAGCATAAAATCTTCGATGAGCATATGCGCTTCCTTGCGTTCTTTCACATAGGCTTCGAGCGGCACACCATTATCATCCAGTCGGAAACGCACTTCTTCTGTCTCAAAACTCAATGCACCATCGTTTTCGCGTTCTTTACGCATTTTGCGCGATAAACGAAGCATTACACCAATAGCGGTTTCCAGTGCTGGAAATAATTCCGAATTTCTGAGTTCGTCAGCAGGTTTATTTTCAATAATCGTTTGTGCTTCCTCGTACGAAAAACGTTTAGCGGAATGAATCACTGTTTTACCAAACCAACGCTTTACAATTTTATCTTTTTCATCAAATTCAAAAACCGCCGAAAAGGTCAATCGGTCTTGCATTGGCACCAACGAACAAAGGTTATTTGAAAGTTTTTCGGGCAACATAGGCAAGCATCGATCCACCAAATATACCGATGTACTGCGTTTATACGCCTCGCGGTCGAGTGAAGAGTCGGGTTTGAGGTAATGCGTAACATCCGCGATATGTACACCTATTTCAACATTGCCACTCTCCAGAACGCGATAACTCAAGGCATCGTCGAAGTCTTTTGCGTCTTCTGGATCAATAGTAAACGTAAGTACATCCCTAAAATCGCGGCGACGTTCAATTTCTTGCGGTGATATATTGTCGGGAATACCAGCAGCCTCTTCCATGGCTTCATCGGAGTGGGTGAGTTCGAAACCTGCATTAATCAGGATTTTTTTCATTTCGAACTCATGTCCTCCTGCTGCGCCCAATACTTGGGTTACTTTACCTACTGGTACATTGCGGCGGCCTTCCTGCCAATCGGTGATACGCACCACTACTTTATCGCCATCACGTGCTTCCCCTGCTTGGTCGAGCGGAACAAGCACATCAACTGGCATATTAGGGTTATCGGGTATCAGAATACAGTACTTATGGCTTTTGCGTAAGGTACCGATAAAAAATTCATTGGCCCGTTTGAGGATTTTGACGACCTCGCCTTCCGGTTTTCGGGGTTCATCGCTACGGCGGCGTTGTGGTCGCGGTGGATAAAGTTCTACCACCACGATATCGCCATGGAGTGCGCCGTGTATATTGCGTTGGGCAACATAAATATCGGATTGAATGGTATCATTTACGATATACCCTGCGCCTGTTTTGGTCATATCCACTCTACCTTCGTATTGCTTGAGACCTGTACTGCGTCGTAATTTGTCCGTGTTTCTTTTTTCTTTTTCTGGTTTATTGTTCAAAGTTTCGGTGATTGTTTGTGTTGTCATTGGTTGGCCTTCGCTGCTTTTGCGCAAGGCATTACGCAGGCTTTTATCCGCCTGTCGGTGTGCATATTTAGAAAGCGGTCGTTCTGGTACATCAGTTGGAATACGATCGCCTTCGTCGTCGTCGTCGGAGGCATCGTCGGTGCTTTCAAAATTATATTTTTTTGGATCGGCGTAACTGGCACCGAATTTTCCGCCATCTTTAGACTCGGCTACTGCGTCTATTTGCTCCAATTGGCGCAATGCATATTCCACAGAGTCCTTATTATTATCAATTTTAAGTAATCCTGCGAGTTGTCTGGCAGAGAATTGTTTTTTAGGATGGGCAAGTAAATATTTAAGTACCGCGGATTTGAGTTCCGAAGCGGAGAGTTTTCTAGTGTTTTTTTTAGTTTTGGGCATAAATTTGGATTAATAAATGAATCATAAATGTTTTAATGAATGGATAACAGAGGTATCCTTTATGGCAAAGTACAAACCCGGTTGGAGATCGGATTCAAAAAGGTACTGCGGTTTGAAGTTGCGAAAATAGCGTCTTTTTTCGGGATCGTCAGGTAAAACCGGTTGCTGAATGAAAAATAGCCTGTAATTAACGGAGGTATTGGTCGTTTGCTGGTATCTAAACCGTATTTCTCCGCAAAAAGTTTCAGGCGCGCTTCTTTTATCAAAATAATCAGCAATTTTAGCTTCATTGGCCATAACTTCCCAACGCATTTTCCAATTTTCTAATTTACGAAGCAATGAAGTATCGCGTTTGGTATCGCTGGCATTAGACCAATATTTGAGTTTAGGGTCACAAAACATATTAAATAGGGTATCGGACTGATAAAAAAATGCTAAACCTGCCATATTAGCCGTATCGATTTGCATTGGGAGTGGTGGTGTTAATTGGTCGAAATTTACAAAAAATGATTTTCTCAAATGCCCTTTTACCAGGTAATATTGGTCGTGATTGGGGAGTGCCAACCATGTAAAAGGTAGATTATTTTGTACAATTTCCTTACCAAAAAAAAATACTTGATCGTGCCATTGATCGGAACGGCATACAATAGATAATCGTTGTTCGGGCATAAGTCCAAGCGTATCGGGACGAGTTGAGTGCAGCAGTTGCGTGGTTTCAATCTGTTGTATAGCATTCAGAAAACGCTCCATCAAAGAGTCTGGTGCAACCACGGTTTCGTCCCTACGGGTCATTAACCATATTTCGGCAGCACGGCTCGCAATAAGGGTATCATTGGTGTAGATGTATATTTTGTCCAACGTTGCTAGTGGCTTTTTGAACAATAAGGCATCCAGTTTTGTGCCGCGTTTGAAATCGCAGTATCGCCCCAAAACACCAATGAGTAAAATACCCAAAAACAATCCTACCAAATGTTTGTTTTTCATTACCTGCTAAATTTTTGACGCAAAAATAGTTGATTATTCTACCTTTGCGCTCCATTTTGATAATGAAACACTGCATAACGATATTAGAGCAGTGAAAAGAGGCGGATGGTAAATATTTTATCCATCGTCACGCCAATCGCATCACTTATATTGATCCATGAATAAAATAACACTAACAGGTGATTTGGGAAGCGGCAAAAGCGCGGTTTCTGCGCTGCTTTGCGAAAAAACTGGCTATATATATATGTCAACGGGTCAAATTCAACGGAAATTGGCTGCCGAAATGGGCATGGATACGCTGGAAATGAACCGCCGCGCAGATACCGATCCTTCTATTGATGAACGGATTGATGGCGTATTTGTTAACCTGAACCAAGATCCTGATGGATATGTCGTGGATAGCCGCTTGGCATGGTTTTTTATCCCTACGTCGTTTAAAGTATATTTGAAAGTGGATACTTATGTGGCCGCTCATCGTATTTTGAACGACCCCAAACGTAATAGCGAACAATATACCGATATTGAGGAGGCTGTTACGAAGATTCGGGCTCGAAAAGCGAGCGAAAACACCCGATTCCTCACGAAATATGGTGCTGATTGCGCTAATTTACACAATTTTGATTTGGTGATTGATACTACACAACGTACCCCATCAGAGGTAAATACTTTGATACTGGAGGGATTGGCAGCAAAATTGGAGGGTGTTATTTTTCCAAGATTTGTGTGAAATTATGGTACGCCCTAGGTAGGTATTCGCGTTGATTGCCACCGATAAAGCACCCATTTCCCCGATTTTTTCCGATACACTGCCAAATAACGCAACTTTACATCAAAAGGGTTATTATTACTAATGCCTTTTACGGCTACTTCCCCGTTGATGATGGCTGTTTTGCGCCATTGTGTGATGGCTAATTTGTCCCGATGCATAGATTGGTACTGGATTTTCCCACTGGCTACGGAGTGGATAAAATCTGTTTTTGATTCCTGTAATGCATTGGAATGCACATAAATGAGGTCTTTATGCGTCAATTTTTGTAACGATATGGTATCTCTACTGACCATTGCTTGGAAACGTTGATCTTCGGCTACTACAACGGGCGATTGCGCCTGTAACATTGTTATGCTGGCGTGGATGATGATGATCCATAGCAGTAATTGTTTAAATATTATCATATTCAATTGTTTAATCAATAACATATTAAATAATTTTACTTTCATAAATTTTATTCAAAAATACGCACAAATATCGCATCTACAAATATTGCGGTGCGCTGCACCTAAAAACGAATTTTGAATGGGCATTTGATACGATTTTAGATCTACAAATATTGCGGTGCGCTGCACCTTGTTTATTTTATTATTTGACATCTACAAATATTGCATCTACAAATATTGCGGTGCGCTGCACCTATTTATTTTGTGGTAGATGCCAATCGTATGTTTCATCAAAAAAATCGAATAGGTATTCTTCCTTGAATTCTACTTCATTTTTGATTAGCATTGCTAGATATTCGTCTCTAAATGTCTTTTGTTTGTGGTGTTCCTCTTGATTTAACACATAGTTGACTACTGTATCAAGTTGTGATCTTGCATGAGTAAACGCGCCATACCCATTTTGCCAATCAAATTTATATGGTGTAAAATTATTCTTGGAAATCCAGCGATTGCTTGATGTTTTGATTTCTTCTACTAACTTGGGAATTGTTTGTTTAACATCATACCCAAGAAAAACATGAATATGATCGGGCATTCCACCGATGGCCAACATCTTATGCTCATGACTTTGTACAATTCCAGTAATATATTTTTCTAACTCTGGTTTCCATGATTTATGGATCAGTGCATCCCTACGCCTCACAGCAAAGACTAAGTGAAGATAACATTGTGTATATGTATTCGCCATAAATTCGTTATTTAATTGGTGATGCACAAAGTTAAAGCAAATAAAATTACCACACAAACCAACCCATTAATATTTACTAAAACGCCCATCCCTAATAGGTGCAGCGCACCGCAATATTTATAGATCCAAAATCGCATCAAATACCCATTCAAAATTCGTTTTTAGGTGCAGCGCACCGCAATATTTGTAGATCCGTAATGTTTTTTTTCACAATTTTTTTTTCACAATATTTTTTTACAACATTTATTACGCGATAATGATCGCCAAGATCGCAACTATAAGCACACTCACCAAATTCACCAAATCATTATCGCACCAATGCCATCCACGCACCAAATCCGAACGATCACCAATCTCCGAAATAACGCCATTTTTTTCATATTTTGCTTGAAAAACGCTACCCAAAACACTATCCAGCAACATTCCGGCAAACCCCAAACCCATCACCACACAAAAAAGCGGCACATCCCAGTGCAACAGAAGCACCCCGATAAAAGCCACAACAGCACTACCCAACAACCCCGCCAAAGTACCAGCCCAACTTACCCCGCCAGAAAGCCCAGATGCAGTCTTTTTCCAACGAACAATATCCACCGTAGGTTGCCTGAAATATTTCCCCACCTCACTACTCAACGTATCTGCATTAGCCGAAGCAAAAACAACAGCAAAGCAAAACCAAATTTTATCAGGCTCATTCAATGGTGCCAATAATGCAAACAACATACCAATACCACCATTCGCAAACACCTGAACGGAATTACGTCCGTCCTTTTCCTTACTTTTTTTATTCAATTTAGAAGCCAAACTGCCCAATCCTAAAAATAAAACAGGAAAAACCAACGCCTTTATACCCAACAAACACGCAATCCAAAGCCCCATAAAACTAGCGGCCACAGCACCCTCGAGGTTCAGCCATTTGCGACGATACATGATAGGTGCCATAAAAATAGCCAAACCCAGCAAAATAAAACCATCCGATACCCAAAACAAGGAACGATCCACGCCTTCCAAACAAATAGCAATCATCACCGGTATCCAAAAATTATCGCTGCCGCGCCAAGAAAACATCTCCACGCCCGTACTTAGCAAAGCAATCAAGAAAAAAGCACCCAATGATTCCAGTGAAATACCATACCGACACAGCAAAATAACCAAAGCAGAAACTAAAAAAAACGCCGATCCCAATATCGATTTAGGCTCAAATAACGGTGTCCAATACGATGTGGCATACCGACTACCTACAAATCCCGCTAAAGCATCACTAATTGCCAAAATAACCATTGCCGTCACGATATGCACCAAAGCAATTTGTCCCGACCACAACAACAACCCAAAAGCCAATGGAAACAAAGCAATCCCCCAACTCTTTCCAGTACTGATATTCAATACTTTATAATGAATTACAACAAATAACACCACACTAGATAGCAAAAAAACAACGGCTAAAAACTGCGGATCAGGATAGAGTGTAGTGCCAACAGCACAGGTAATGATCGCCACCAAATGCAATACTTTTCGCAATTCAGGTACGCGATTGGGGTAGCGCAACGAAAAGTATTGTACTATTGCAGTGGCAAAAGTGATAACAAAAAAAAGAAGGAGCAATAAACGCATTTCTGAATGAAAGAATTAGAAGACTACGACTGGTTTCCGCCCATTTTGCGGCGTTTTCAAACGGAATTTATAGGTGACATGGTGGCCTGGACGCGAATTTATCAACCCATTGTGCCTTTGGTGCGCAAGGTTTGCAATAACCATAAAGTACACCAAATTGTAGATCTTTGTACGGGAAATGCCCGCCCAATCCTGTTTATTGCCCACCAATTATCGCCTACGCAACAAATTTTGCTCACCGATAAATACCCGAATCCACCTGCACAAACCATTATTTCGCCGCACGAAATCATTTTTGAAGCCACAAGTTACGATGTTCTTACTGCCCCGTTTGAAAAAAATAGGTTATACACCATGTTTAATGCTTTTCATCATTTTGATGCGGCAACACAAATAAGTATCCTACAACGGTTGCAACAATCGGGCAGTCCATTTATTATTGTCGAGATTTTGCAACCCAATCCTTTTGAATTTGTTAAGATATTACTCACAACTACCCTTGGTCAGTTGCTCGTAGCGCCATTTATTAAACCTTTTTCGTGGCTGCGGCTGCTTTTGACCTATTTGATCCCCATCAATTTACTTACCGTCACTATTGATGGTATTATTTCGGTATTCAAATCAAAGAAAAGTACTTATTACCAACAGATTTGTGTTGCCGCACAATTGAATGATTATCAATTAGATGTAACAAAAATTAATTCTTATTTATTTACTAGCCTGACAGTTATACAAGGACAAACACGAGATGCTTCAACGACTTAAAATACTTTGGGATTTTACACGCCCGCATACCATTATTGGTTCATTTCTAAGCATCACAACGCTGTATTTATTGGCCTGCAAAGGTATTTCGGCCACCGAACATATTACACTATACGGCTGGACGTTATTATCGGCCTTGACCTGCAACCTGTTTATCACGGGGCTTAATCAAATCACTGATTGGGAAATGGACAAGATCAACAAACCATTCCTCCCTATCGCAAGTGGTGCGTTAAGTCTTTCCAATGCCCGTAATATTATAGGTGTAAGTTTGGTTATTTGCCTGTGGAGTGCTTGGATGGCTGCACCAATCCTGTTTAGCATTATATGCTTGATTATCCTGATTGGATCGGCCTATTCCCTTCCGCCTTTACGACTCAAACGCCACCATATCACAGCCGCATTTTGTATTATTGTGGTTCGAGGGTTACTGGTCAACCTCGCCATCGGTGCTGCTTTGGATTATTTGATTCGTGGAGCGATCATACATTGGAACGAACTCTTGTTGCTCACCATTTTCATCTCCGTATTTAGTTTGGCCATTGCTTGGTTCAAAGATTTGTACGATACCAAAGGCGACGATATTTATCAAATACGCACTTTTCCTTTATTATTCAGCATAAAAACGACTTTTTATGCGGGCAATGCGCTTGTTATTGCGGCATATTTATTTAGTGTGGTGTACAGTTGGTGGACACTTGGCGCTGAAGGTTGGCTGCTTTTGGTAGGGCATATCGCCCTTTTACTCTTGTTTTTAGGACATATTTTTACTTCTTCGTTACAAAGCCCCGAAGGTATTTATCGGTTTTATATCCGTTTTTGGGTATTTTTATTTGGGGAGTATTTGTTGTTGTTGGCGTATGCGTTGGTGTAATTTATTTCAAATCATCCAGCCCCCAATCCCCCTTCAAACTACCCAACAACCCTTGGTGAAAATGCTCCAATTGCTCCAACAGCGCGACTAGTTGTAATTGTTCTTTTGCGCCCAAATCGCCCACAATCACCTTAGAAACGACCGACATTTTGTCGAATAACGGAAAAACTACCGCCTTTCCTGCTTCCGTAATCGCAAGTACAGTACTTCTTTTGTCCATTTCAGAAGGGGCTTGAGCCACAAGCCCTAAAGCAATCAACCTGCGAATAATTTCCATACCCGTCGGTTTTTCATGTCGGTTATAACGGATCAACTCCGATTTACTCAAGCCTTTTTGGTAATGAAGCAATGCGGCCAAATAAATAAACTCGTCGATACTACTCAAAACCGAACCTTCCAATGCTTTTTTGGCGTAAATTTTTGCATAACGCGTCAAAAAAAACACAATCCGCCCAATTACAACTTCTGTACTCTCGCCTTCAACAGCGGTGGAGACCATATTTACATTTTCTAGCGGATCGTATTTATTGGCCAACCAACGCGCAAATTGTGGCATATCAGCTGGTTGACCATTGTCTTGCTCGTATTGAGCGCAATCTGCAATCAATTGTTGTAATAAAGCGTAATTCATCATAATTGAAACAAAGGTAGTGCAAAAATAGAATGTAAATAATCTTTTTTTATTTTTTTTTGAATGTAATTAAACCATTTCTTTCTAATTAGGTTTATAATCCGTCTTCATTTTATTGAATTATCAAAAACATACACAATGCAACGAGTTATTTTACCCATTCTAATTTTACTTTTAACAGCTAGTATTACACTAGCACAAAACCTCGGCACTTTAAACGGTTCTGTCGTCGATAAGTTGACACAAGAAGCCTTAGTGGGCGTTACCATCCGTTTGGAAGGCACCGAATTAGGCACTACCACCGATATTGATGGCAATTTTAGGCTCAATAATGTGCCGCCGCGCTCTTACAATATCGTAGCGACTTATATCGGTTATGCGCCATTCACCAAGTTTAATGTGGTGGTCACGACCGGCAATGCCAATCAGGTGAATTTTCAAATAGAACCCGATGCCAATAGCCTCGGCGAAGTAGTAATTGCCACCAATAAATCGGTCAAAATTGCCTCTGTCGAAACACCGCTTTCTATACAAAACCTAAGTGTAGAAGAGATCAAAAGCAATCCGGGCGGCAATTTTGACATTTCCAAAGTCCTCCAAGCCCTCCCAGGCGTGAGTGCGGGCGCGGGCGGCGGCGGCGGCGGGCGCAACGACCTCATTATCCGTGGTGGCGGCCCTAGCGAAAACGTATTTTATCTTGATGGCGTAGAAATTCCGGTCATCAACCACTTTACCACGCAAGGCGCGGCAGGTGGCCCAGTAGGCCAGTTGAATGTGTCTTTTATCGAAGATGCAACGCTTGCTACTTCGGCTTTTAATGCACGTTACGATAATCCGCTCTCCGCAGTGCTGCAATTTACCCAACGCGATGGCAATCCAGAGCGCGTTCAGGGTAATTTCAGGGTGGGTGCCAGCGAAACTTCCCTTACCTTGGAAGGCCCATTGGCAAAAAATGGTAAAACAACCTTTCTCGCCTCGGCGCGCCGCTCGTATTTGCAATTTTTGTTTCAATTCATTGGTTTGCCCATCCGACCCGATTATTGGGATTTTCAATACAAAGTGACCCATAAAATCAATGCAAAAACGACCATCACCAGTCTTGGTGTAGGGGCAATTGACAAATTTTATTTTGCAGCACCCAAAGAATCTTCCCCCGAAAACAATTATATTCTGAGTTCTGTACCCAGTATCAACCAATGGAATTATACCCAAGGATTTAGCCTAAAACGCTTGGTGGAAGATGGTTATTGGAACCTGACCTTTAGCCGAAATATGCTGGATAATCGGCTCGACCAGTTCAGCGATAATTTTGATGGAAAACAAAAAGACGAAGCCAAACGCAAACTCCGCCTCCAAAGCCAGGAAATTGAGAACAAACTCCGTTTCGATTATAATAAATATGTTGGTGCTTGGAAATATGCCCTCGGCGGTGGTATTCAATACGCTAAATACAACAATAATACCTTCAATCGCATATTCCCAGAAGTAAAAGACGATAATGGAAACATCATCCAGCCAGGATTGACCGTCAATTTCAACACCGCCATTAATTTCTTAAAATATGGTCTTTTTGGACAAATTAACCGTACATTTTTGGATCAAAGGCTCGCTATTTCGGCGGGCATCCGTACTGATGGCAATACTTTTATGAACAATGGCAACGATATTTGGCGCACTTTGAGTCCGCGTGCGAGTATTTCGTATGCATTGGCCGAAAAATGGAAGGCGAGCGCAAGCGTAGGTCGTTATTTCAAATTAGCACCTTATACGGTACTAGGTTTCCGCGACAATGATAATGTTTTGGTCAATAAAGATATAAATTACCTCCAAAGTGATCACTATGTGGCAGGACTTGAATATTTGCCGACGAGGTCGCTGCGTATCACACTAGAAGGTTTCCTCAAGCGCTATGCTGATTATCCTGTAAGTGCCGTAAGTGGGCTTAGTTTGGCCAACCAAGGCAATGGATTTGGGGTATTGGGCAACGAAAAAGTAAGTAGTATTGGGAAAGGCGAAGCCAAGGGGGTAGAATTATTTGTACAACAAAAATTATTGAAAAATTTCTTCTTTACGGGATCATATACCCTGTTTTGGTCTAAATTCAGCAATGCCAATGGTCGAGAAATACCTTCTTCTTGGGACAACCGCCACTTGTTTTCTGCTATTTTGGGGTACAAATTCGGAAAAAACTGGGAATTGGGCGTTAAATACCGTTACCAAGGTGGTGTTCCATATACACCCTTTAACGATGTGGCCAGTCGCCGCGATTATGCCGTAACCGGTACTGGTACACTCGATGCCGACCAAATCAATACTTTACGCCTTACAGCATTCAATCAATTAGATTTGAGGATTGATAAAAAATGGAACTACCGCCGCGCCACCTTGGATATTTTTGTGGATATTCAGAATGCGCTTTCCTCTAAATCACAAGGCGAACCGAACTACACATTCACACGCAATGCGGACAACACAGATTGGAAAACCACCGACAACCTGCCGCTCCGCCCCGATGGTTCTAACGCTATTCCTATTGTTTTGGATAATTTGAGTGGGTCGTTATTACCCTCTATTGGGATTATTGTGGAATTTTAGGTTGTTTTTTTAAAATTTTTCAGCAAATTCCTGATTTTTCCTACTCATACGATGACTCCGAGTCATCGTATGAGTAGGAAAAATCAG
>JAYUKX010000132.1:0-35927 GCA_043764095.1 Chitinophagales bacterium | reverse complement strand
GTGATTTTCCCCGTGATTTTCCCCGTGATTTTCCCCGTGATTTTTCCCGTGATTTTAGACGTTGCAGTGCAACGTCTCTACCGGACACGGATACGTTGGGGTTTGGACCATATTCGTTGCTCGTTATTATAATACAAATAGGCCAAACTTGCGGGTGCTTCAAACGTTCCGGCTATATCGGCGCGGAGGTCCAAATTTAATGTTCGCGTGCTATTGGCGGCTAAATTTTCAAAATGAAAAACGATAAAACCATCCCAAATTTCATAAAAATCAATTAAATGCTCGTCTTGTAACTTTTTCAATTGCCAAGGTTGAAGTGTGAGGCCAGCAGGTAAACCTAAGATCGCCATAGGTGACGCAAGTGGTGTTGCTGTACTATTTGAGAGTGTCGCTGTAAAACGAACTATTGCGCCTGTGCTAACTTGTGTTTCTGTTATATTTGTTGTAAATTGTAATGGACAATTAGGTGCGTCTGCAGGTTGGAGACTGGTGTACTGAATTTCTAAATCAAAAGGAACTTGAGCGTTTTTGGGCTCAAAACTAATTGCTACGTCTTGTTGACCAGATGTTAAATACTGTGCCAAATCATTGATTTCCAAAGGCTTACTTTCCTTCGCGGTAAAATCAAGCGCTGCTACTTTTTTGCCGTTGACCTGTACAATCAATTTGGTATCCGCTACTTTATTTTGTACTTTTTTGGCGTATTGTACCAATGCGCGCATGGCCATGACCGTGCTTTGGGTATTGCCGTATCCATACTCGCTTTTGGATGCTGAAAGGAATTGTATGGCATTGGTAATGGCAGTATTGTTTTGTTGTCCCTGCAATAAAGCCATCACCACCAACGCGGTTGTTTCAATACTCAATGCTTTTCCTTGGCTATGCGTTACGGAATGTGTTTTTCCTGTCCAAGAACCGTCTTTTTCTTGTCTTGCTAATAGTTTTTGTAAAAGTCCATCAGCGCGTTGGTCTTTTTGGCGCATAAAGGCATTGGCTATCAGTGCTAGTTGATAAGCATCATCGCTTAGGAGTGCTTGCTGGTAAGCCGCCTCTATTTCTGGTTGAAATTGTTGTTGGTAGCCCGCTTCGGTAGTTGCCCATGCGATATATGCCCCTAACATATCGTTGTTGTTCCAAGAATCCAAATGATCTTGGCGGCGTATCCAACCACCTTTGCCATCGCGGCGGCTCAATAACCATTTTATGGTGCGGTCTAAGATGCTTTTATCAATTTTAAATACATTGGACATGTCTTTAAACTCCAGTAATCCATACGCCGTGAGTCCTTCGTGTCCTGGGTCGCGTCCATACCAATCGAAACCGCCAGTTTTGCATTCATACGCCGTCAGTTTTTGGTAACCATCTTGCAGGTATTGCATGGCGCGTGCTTCCACCTCGGGTAGTAAGGTGCCTGTACTACGCAACAAATCCAAAACTAATAAATTGGGGTAATTGCTGCTGCTTACCTGTTCAAAACAACCGTTAGGCTGGTTCAACATGCGCTCCATGCCTTTCAATACATCGGCTAAAGTATTGGGGTAGGCCGTTAATTTAGCCGAAATAGTGCCCGGAATAGGCTGTTTGAGGTCTAATTGAAAATGACTGGCTGGTGCATTGTTCGACATGACAAAACGCGTAGGAAAACCACGTTGTAATGTTTTTATAGGCACCTTAAATTCATCGGTAATGGCTTCAGCGTTGCTTAATGCTACGGAAATAGATCCGTTGGGATCTTCCTCTGGACGCAAATGCCCTACTAGAAAACGCATCGGAATAATTTTGGTTTGGCCCGGTTCCGCAATGGCGTTTTTGGCTAAGTCTCCTACCGCTGTAAAGTGTTTTGGCACAGATATTTCCAATTCACCCGATGCTGGATACTGGGTATGATTAGTCATGGCAACCATCAATTGCAGCGTATCGCCTGAAATGATATAAGCAGGTACATTTGCACTCAGATCCACAGGTTTTTGCACAAAAAATAGTTTTTCAGCATGTGCGATTTGACCTTTTGCCCCAAAACCTTCTATTGTTGCCCTAAAATTACTAATGGCATCGGAGGTGAAAAACTGTAATTGGGCATAACCATGCACGTCGGTTTTAATATCTGGATTCCAGTATAGGGTTTTGCGGAAATCGTTGGGCAAGGTACTGGAACTGCTTTGTGATTCATATTTTGGCGCATAAAATTCGCGAATTTGCGTATATTGGAAGTTTGGAGTGCCAAATTGGTTGTTGGGAGCCTGTTTGCGTACGTCCACAATCCGGTCTTTTGAAGCAGATTTTTCCTCTTCGTCGATTGCTCTTTTTATACCAGGTATGGCACCAAGATCAAATTTCCCAGATATAATGGGCTTAGTCGCTGCGGGTGCTTTGTCTTCGTCATTTAATTCGTTGGCAAATACCTCCATAGGTGCTGCTGGTGCTGCCAAGTTTGCAAAGTCTGCTACATTTTCTTGCACGTTTTCAGTTTTTATATTCATTGCCGGTGGGGGAGGAGGGGCTATTGCTGCACCTGCACGACTTTTTTCATTTGTTTTTTTCTGTTTAGTTTTTTTAACTGCAGCCTTATCGCTATTGGTAATAGTTTGTACAGACATTGATATATTTTGTCTCCGAAGTTCTAGTGTAGAACCAGTTATTACCACCTCACCGAGTAATGTACCTCCTTCTAAGTTGATTGAAATATCTGTTTTATGCTTTGCTTTAACTTCAAGTTTTTTCAACATGAAAGGAGCGTAACCTGTATAACCAACCCTTAAATCATATTTACCGGGTAAAATCTGCATATTGAAATTACCGTCAATGTCAGTAGCAGTACCATTTTTAAATACGCCATTTTGGTACAACGATGCGAATGCTCCAATAAGTGGTTCTGTACCATCTCCTAAAATTTGCCCTAATAATATCGTCTTGTCGCCTTTTGTAGGAGTCGAACTCAGGAGATAGGTTCCTGCTGAAATTTCATTGCTAAATACTACCAAATTGGCATTGCTCTCATTGATTGGAAATAATCTATCCCCTTGGTATTGAATATAAGAATATTTGCTTAAATCCACACTTGCAAACTTGAATTTACCATTTTCATCCGTCTTTTGCGATGGGCCATTGGGGTATAAATTGATGGCGTGAAAAGGTATAGGATTTTGCCAGTCATCTTGTACAACACCCGCTAATATTACTTTTTGTGCCGCAAATTGTGGCTTAAATGGAGTACCATTAAGTACCTCCTTCCATTGAAACCTACGCCAGCCCTGTGTCATTAACAAGTAGTCTAAGCCTTGTTGTGATTTGGGTTCTGTAGGGTCAAAATAGAAATTCGGCTCTTCTATTTCACCCCGCACCTCCTGTTCCAGTAACATTGACGCTAAAATATGTCCTTGCTTGTCATCGGCAAAAACCAATTGGTTTTCGTCGCAAACTGCCAGTGAAAACCGTCCTTTTACGGGTTTGCCGAGGTTGTCGCGTACAAATAATTGCATATTTACGGCTTGTCTTGGTAAATATTGTGTTTGATCTGTTTGTATTTCTACTTTCAAACTGCGGTCGTGTCCTGCAAAGAACAATCGCTCCGCCAAAGCATTTTTTTTGTCATCGAATAAAGTGACACGTACAATACCCATAGGAAGATGTATCGTTGGGATAAGTACTTTTTGGGTTTCATCCGTAGCGATTTGGATGGATTTATATTGCACAATGCTGTCTTGTGATACAACCATTAGGTGTAATTTTCCTCTTTTGGTGCCATTTATTTCAACAGTTGCTTTTTGGTCGCCCATGGACTTAACACGCAGTGCATATCCATTTGGTTTTGCATCGGGTAGCGCAATCAGTTCGTCGCTTTCAAATGGTTTGGTAATCCGAGCCTGGTATTTACCGATATTTGGAATAAATTCAAAAGCACCCATTCCGTTGTGGTAACTACTGAATGTTGACACAATTTGGCCATTTTCATTTAATATTTCTCCTTCAATATCGGCGGCTTTCCCAAATTCATTGGTGGCCTTGAACGCCATGCGGCAGGGGAGTCCTACTATGGCATCACCACCTTCTGGGAAAAATGTCAGGTCAATGTGATTGAGCACAATGGGAATTGCTCGTGAAATGGACTCCGTACGTCCGTTGTGTTGTATTTGCACTTGGAGCAAACCATCGGTCGTTTGTAGGTCTTTGGGGAGTTCAAAACGCAAGTATCCGCGTCCATTTTGGTCTGTTTTAGCGGAACAAGTACCTATTTCTTGCCCATCTAAGCGGATACTGCCCTTTATTTCTGTCATTGATAAAGCAGTATTGTCTAAAGCATGTGCATCTAAACGGGCAATACTGATATCTCCTGGGCCGTATGCCTTTTGCTCAAATTCCATTTTGAGGTTTAAATTGGGTAATACTGTTTTTTGTAAAGTAATGGTGCGTTCAAATACCTCGTTGGTGTTTTTCATCCATTGCGTATAGGCGCGTAGTTTGTAGGTGCCGCCGGGCAAATCGGATAAAAAGTTGTATTCACCTTTGGCCGCCCCACTTGATGCGTCTAATTGCATCTTTTGTAGGATTTGTTGTTGGGGATTGAGTACTTCTACATACACTACATCGCTCATAATGGACGGTTGTAGATTATCGGCATTGCGGACATAAGCGGTAAACCAAACCGATTCACCGGGTTCCAAGAGTGTTCGATCAATATGTAAGTAAACTTTTTCGGGGGCAGTGGCGGCTTTGAGTTGTTGCAACCGATTTGTGAGGAGATCAAAAAACGTCGTGTCTTGTTGTGTTTTGTAATCGGGTTGTTTGAAATCGGAGTAATATTGTGAAGATGCTAGTAAGGAACAGATCCAGAGTGCAAAAGAATAGAACATAATTTACAATTTTAGATGAGTGAAAATGGCGATTAGCCGGGTCAGTAATATAAGTTGCCCGCTATGATGCGCATTGGTACGATATTGCATAAAACAATCAAAGTTTAAAATAGTACCTTTGTGGTCAATTAACAGGAAAGACAAATCCCGTATTGATTGACCTAAAATTTTAACAAATAAAATTTCTATCCCCAAAATGCGTTTCTAACAGGTTATGATTAAATTACCATTTTGGCTTGTTTTGTGCTTGTGCACCCTTAGTTTTCCCGCTTTGTCGCAAACTAAATTAATTCCTGCTGGGCCACTTAGCAAAGAGGCTTTTGAACAAATGAAACGTTCGGAGGATACTTTGGGCATATTGTCGTATGCTATTGTAAACGACTCTATTGAACAAGAGCGTTTTGCGTCTTGCAGGCAGCTCATTACAGGTTTGGTGCGTTCTTTAAAAACAAAAAACTCATTTAATTATCCATTTGAGCGGTTAAAAAGTATTTCTATTCTATCGCCGCCTGATAGTAGTTTTAAGATTTTTACGTGGCAATTGTTTGTAAATGATTCCACCTATCGCTACTACGGCGCTATTCAACGTAATTCAAGTGAACTATCGTTATTTCCGCTCATTGACCGAAGCAATGAAATGGAGTTTCCCAAACCAACGCACGAAATACTCGAGCCAGAACGATGGTATGGAGCATTGTACTATAATATGATACAATTTGATACCAAACAAGGTCGCAAATATTTGCTTTTGGGCTACGATGCCTTTGAGTTTTTCCAAAAGCGAAAGATTATTGACGTATTGAGTTTTACCCCTGCCGGAAAACCAGAGTTTGGTGCAATGGTATTTGATCGCGAAGAACGTAACCCAAAGGGGCCAGAAATGCGTATTTTCCTAGAATATTCAGCAGAGGCATCGGTTAAGTGTAATTGGGACGAGTTATATCAAATGATTCTTTTTGAGCATTTAATTCCAATGGGTAGTCCATTTGGTAAGGGCGTAACTGCGGTTCCAGATGGTAGTTACGATGGACTTAAATTGCAAAAAAATGGTCATTGGAAGTTTATTGATAAGGTATTTAATGATTCACAAGTAGAACCGCCGACTGTTGAACCCCAAAAAGAAGAAGTGAAAGGTAATGATGTTTTTGGGAAATCAAAAACAGAAAAAATAAAGAAAAAGAAAGGTAAAGCCTAGCAAAGTACTAGTGCTTCCACAAATATTTATCAACATAATTAATGAAATATTTACTCCTTATAATTGCGTTTACTTTCGGATCTTGCTATTCTTTTAAAGGTATCTCGATTGATCCGAATATTAAATCCTTTGCTGTACGTACATTTGAG
Organism: Chitinophagales bacterium; assembly: GCA_043764095.1. GTDB lineage: Bacteria > Bacteroidota > Bacteroidia > Chitinophagales > Saprospiraceae > M3007. The sequence continues at coordinate 29,733 of JAYUKX010000132.1, read as the reverse complement.
ACTTCGGCGCAAAATGCTCCGCCTACTTTAGCGATTGATTTTTCCGAAAAATTGAAAGATAAAGTACGAACCGAAACACCACTAAACCTGAAAAATGATACCCCTGATTGTGAATTTAGCGGTCGCATAACTGGTTTTAATGTAGTACCTTTGGCGCCTAAACCGGGAGAAACTGTAGCACGAAACCAGTTAAAAATTGATGTTTTTGTCAATTATATCATCAATAAGGAAGGGCTTAAAACAGATTTTCCTGAGGCCGGGCGTAGTTTTAGTTTTTTTTCGGAATTTCCGAGTGATGCTGATTTAACAGCAGTACAAGACCGATTAATAGATGAAATAACGAAGCAATTATTGGAAGATATTTTTAATGCTGCTTTTAATAACTGGTAGCAAAAACAATAAGCGTGATTGGTTGTTCTTCAATCCTATATGAAAGAAATTAGACTTTACTTATTAGTAGAATTATTGTGGTGGGCGGTGACTGGGGTTGTCGTGATAGCAGTCATGTGGCCCATTTGGAGTGCAGGAGTAATTTGGTTATTTCAAACTTCTAATATTTTTTTTATTGTGGCTTTAATTACTTTTGGGCGACACATTTTTGCTTTGAATACGAGTCTTATTGGCAAAAAACAAATATTGAAAGCATTTATTCTGATTGCATTAGTACCAGTTGTTTTTGCTTTTATTTCTCACTTAAATGAGTTTATGGTGTATGTAGAAGAACACATGTGGGATCAAATGACTGGCCATTTATCGGTGTCCTCAAAGCGGAATATTGAATCTTATATGTACAATGAAATGCTTTTTTTTAGTGTAGGAAGTATTCTTGCCGCTTTTGGTCTGGCGGTTCGTTTAATCATGTCGATTTGGACACAACATAACAGCGAGCAGCATAAGAATTACCAGCACCGCTAGTTTTTTACTCTTTTACGGTTTCTTTACCTTTGGCCATCCAATCATTCATGCCTCCTGTGTACTCGTAAATTGTTTTAAACCCCATTTCTGCCATTATTGAAGCTGCTTTTCTGCTTCTTTTGCCCGATGCACAATAGATGATGGTAGGTTTTCCTTTATCTAATTGGTTAATTTGTGACTTAAAATCTGCACCATTAAAGTCGATATGCTTGGCTGTTGGTATTTTACCAGTTGCTGATAACTCGTTTGGAGTTCTTAAATCGATCAATTGAGCCTGTTCTGTTTTTAGGAGTTCTTCTAGTTTAATGGCATCAATTTGGTGTTGATCCTTCGTTCCAGTACAGGCAATACCTAAAAGTAACAATGTATAGATAAATAATTTTTTCATGTTTTGTTGGATAAAATCAGATACTCAAATTGACCGATTAGGGTACGCTCATGGGTTGTTATTTATTCCTTTTTTCAAATAATTGTAACAGTGTATTGGTATAATCCAAATCCGTGCGGAGGCTGATTAAATCACATCCAGAACGTTGGAAAATATCTTCTACTTGTTTTTTATGTTGATCGAACTGTTGTGTGTATTTTTTTCTGACATCAGGATTGGTGGTATCTGCCCAAAATCGTTGCTTATTTTCGGGGTCTTGTACCTCAATAATACCTAAATCTGGGAGTTGTCTTTCGGTTTTGTCCCAAACATGGATACCGATACAATCGTGTCTTCTGCCTAGAATACCTAACGCTGTTTCAAAATCTGATGTGCTATAAAAATCAGAAATAATAAAGCAAATACTTCGTTTTTTTATCACATTCCGGAGATAAACACAAGCAGATGCTAAATCGGTTGCATTCCCACTCGGTTGTTTGCTCAGCAATTCGCGAATAATCCGTAAATTATGTGGCCTGCCTTGCGTAGGTGGCAAATAGAGTCCGGGCCTTTCATCAAACATGAGTAAGCCCGTTTTATCATGGTTTGATGCGGCAGACAAGGCCAACACAGCGCATATTTCTGTGATAAAATCTTTTTTATCCACACCAAACCCCGTTCCAAAAAAAGAGGAAGCGCTCATATCTGCCATTAGTACGACATTTAATTCGCGTTCCTCTTCAAATATTTTTACAAAAGGCTCTCCTGTCCTTGCGGTTACATTCCAGTCGATATTACGGACATCATCGCCGTATTGATAATTGCGCACTTCGGAAAAAGACATACCACGTCCTTTGAAAGCACTATGATACCCACCCATAAAAAGGTGTTGACTCAAACGGCGGGTTCGAATCTCGATGGCTCGTACTTTTTGAAGGAGTTCGGTGGTATCCATAGATAGTGCAATATATGGGTAACTATTAGTAATGTGCTGATAACGGGGATTTTGGATCGTCTTTATACCCAAGTTCCATTCAGCATGATTAATCTTTTTTCAAAATAGTGCTTCCGTCGCCGTTAGACTTTAGTTTTTGCTTCGCTCCATCGGTAGCGTTAGCATCTGTTTGAGGTGCTGCACGACCTGCATCTACGTCTGCATCGCTAGGAGCCACATTGGTTTGAGCATTGGTATTAACTCCTGCCTTCTGATCTGATTGGAGCATGTTTTCTCCAAGTTTCTCAAGATCTTCCAACGGGCGGTTAGTCATAGCCGTAAACGAAGCAAAACCTTTTTCAAAATCCTGAATTTGTGCTTTTAAAGCAGAAAAACGTTGACTAACTTCTTCTGTTTTAATTTTTCCGTCACTGTATTCTTTGCTCAGTTGTTCAAGTTCGCTTTTTGTTGCGTTGTATTGCGACATCATTACGCCATATTTGTCGCTCATTCGTTTGGTCATATACTGAACTGCCTCACTGGGTGTCTTATCCGCCACAGGTAGCATTTTATTTTGCAAATTAGCCAAACCCTGTGATGCTTGTTCTATGGCTGGTTTTGCGGATTCAATTGTAGTTGTGGCTTGTTGCATATCTTGAACAAGGTTTTGGTCAACATTTTTGCAAGCAAATATACCCAAAAGGGTACTAAAAAGGCTTATTTTAATAGCGATTTTCATAAAATTATTATTTTTTTTTAAATGCGGGTGCAAAGATAAGAAATATTCTTTCCACACGGTCTTTGTTTTCTACCTTTGCGCTTTAATGAACGCGAAAATATTCACTTTTTGCTTTCCTGATTATTAATTTAAGTACTTGGACACAATTAATTGCATAATTGAACGCAAGTGTTTTTCGGCTAGACGAGCCATTTTTAAGGCGGATAGCGGTACTATCTAACGAAAAAATGGGGAAGTATAGGCGGAAAAGACCAAGTTCAAAATGATAATTAATTGTGCCCAAGTACTTCAGACAACCAGTTATTTCGTATGCAGCCGCTCCACACTAAAAAATATATTAATGTCTATCTGTCATTAGGCAGTAATTTAGGCAATCGTCGAGAAAATATAGTTTCCGCATCTACACTTATCCACAAAAAAGTGGGCAAAATTGTAAAATCCAGCCATTTTTACGAAACGCAACCCTATGGCAAAACCGATCAGGATGCTTTTGTGAATCAAGTAGTGATGGTGAATACGCTTCTAGACCCACGTGCGATGTTGGAAGAAATTACCAAAATAGAGCGCGAATTGGGGCGCGAACGCAAAGAAAAATGGGGCCCACGCACCATAGATATTGATATTCTTTTTTACGGAAAAAGAATCATTCGCGATAAAGGACTGGAAATTCCACATCCAGAATTGCACAAACGTGCTTTTGTATTGGTACCTATGATGGAACTAGACCCCGAATTGGAACATCCAACACTCAACTTGGCTATTGATCAATTGTATATGGATTGTGAAGACAATTCTGATGTGATGATGCTCGATTAGTATTTTATGGAAAATCCGTTTCAGCAATACCCATTTATTGCTATTGAGGGGAATATCGGTTCGGGTAAAACTACTTTTTGCCATAAAATGGCAGAACATTTCGAGTGTAATATCATACTCGAACAGTTTACTGATAACCCATTTTTACCCTTTTTCTATCAACAACCGGAGCGGTATGCCTTTCCTGTGGAGCTGTTTTTTATGACCGAAAGGCATAAGCAGTTGCAAGAGCATTTTGCGTCTCCCAATCTTTTTCAACAATCGGTAGCATCGGATTATTTTTTTGTAAAAACCTTGCTTTTTGCAAAAAACAACTTGAATGACGAGGAATTTCGTTTGTTCCAACGCTTGTTTGGCGTGTTGAATAGTACTTTTCCCAAACCAGATTTGTTGGTGTATTTACATCGTCCAATAGACGCACTATTACGGCAAATCCGCCAGCGAGGTCGCGATATGGAGCAAAATATTGCCCCTGAGTATTTGGAAGAAATCCAAAATGCCTATTTAGAGTTTTTTAAAGCCGAAAATAGCTTACCTATTTTGGTGATTGAATTGGGTGATTTGGATTTCCAAAGGGATCAGCGGGTAATGAATGCTATAGTTGGGTTGGTGAATAAATCATATCCGAATGGACTGAATTTGGCTCGGTTATAGATGCTTGTTGTTGGGCGGCTTTGTAGAAATACCATGCTGTTGCGCACATAAAAATATGGGCAATATCAAAATAATTGAACCAAATACTGATGGAGCATTTTAATAAATGAAAAGTAACTGCAAAAAGCATGGGTATTACCGCGCTCATCATTAACCTACTGATTTTTTGCTCTCCTTTTTTGAACATCATATACTCTCCAGTGACCATCATACCGACGAGGCCAATGGCGGTATAAACTTCTACCCATGCCAATTTTAGTTGGATAAGATTCATTACAGCGCACAAACACAATAGCAGCGTATTGATACGGGTAATTTTCCGATAACGATCATTTTCTTTATTGCCATAAAGCCTTAATAACGTGGCTTGCGCGATGCAAAAGGCAGCGTACATACCCAATTGCCAACCTGGAATTTTCCATACCACGCCCAAATTATGCTGAAAAGCATGACCAAAAAGTGCCCCAAAAAAACTAGACAATCCTAAAAGTGCTTGAAAAGAAAACATATACACCAAAATGGGGTCTTTGAAGTTGATGTGTCGCATCTTATAGCAAAAGACACCACAAATCCCAGCAATCATTAGCCCAGTTAGGGACGTAATGGGGTCGGTAATCGTAATACCAAATATCTCAACGCTCGGTTGTGCTGCAGTAGTGAAAAAAATCATACTTTAATTATATCAAAAAAACGCGCAAAGTTATGTATAAAAAGGCTATTTTTTATTTAATAACAAAAAAACAAACAGGCAACAAACAAATCGTTTTAAATTTGCGTTCAAACAGCCTCAAAAATCTGTTTTATCCTTAGTTTGAGTAAAGAAATGGCAAATGAACCACAGGGCAGCGAGGAAAAGGTAATTGAAAAGGCACTCAGACCCAAACTCTTGGACGAGTTTCGGGGCCAACAAAAAATTGTGGATAATTTACAAATATTTATCCAAGCCGCCAAACAACGTGGCGATGCACTCGACCATGTCTTGCTGCATGGGCCACCGGGTTTGGGTAAAACTACTTTGTCGCACATCGTTGCTAATGAATTAGAGGCATCTTTAAAAATGACCTCTGGGCCAGTATTGGAAAAAGCAGGCGATTTGGCAGGTATTTTGACCAATTTGGAGCCAGGCGATGTGTTGTTTATTGATGAAATACACCGCCTTAATACCGTCGTGGAAGAATACCTCTATTCGGCTATGGAGGACTACCGGATTGATATTATGATTGATTCAGGCCCTAATGCGCGGAGTATTCAAATTAGCCTTAATCCCTTTACACTTGTGGGTGCAACTACACGTATGGGATTGCTTACTGCGCCGCTGCGCGCTCGTTTTGGAATTGCCTGCCATTTGGATTATTACGATGTACCCACTTTGGAGAATATTGTTAAACGCTCAGCAGAAATCCTTGGCGTACCCATTACCGACGAAGGTGCGCACGAAATAGCCCGTCGAAGCCGCGGAACACCTCGTATTGCCAACGCTTTACTCCGTCGTATCCGCGATTTTGCTCAAATTAAAGGTACAGGTATTGTCGATCGGGATATTGCAAGGATTGGCCTCGCAGCGTTGGACGTAGATGAACACGGGTTGGACGATATGGATAACCGAATCTTAAACGCTATTATTCACAAATTTAAAGGTGGGCCGGTGGGTTTGACAACCATTGGTACAGCAGTAGGGGAGGAGTCGGGTACTATTGAGGAAGTACATGAACCATTCCTTATTATGGAAGGTTATATCCAACGTTCACCGCGTGGCCGAATTGCGACGGACAAAGCTTATAAACATATTGGTGCTGTACCGCCACGTAGAGATGGAACCTTGTTTTAACGATGGAAAATATCGACGATTTACTAGATACTGTTTATGATCCCGAAATTCCGGTTTTAACGATTCGGGACTTGGGCATCTTACGTGCGGCTCACGTAGCGGAGGACGGCACAGTCGAAGTTACGATTACGCCAACCTATAGCGGATGCCCTGCGATGGGTACTATAGAAATTAATATCAGAGCAACCTTGCAAGAGGCTGGTTATGAGCGTGTTGTAGTGAAATCTGTGCTAAGCCCCGCTTGGACTACCGAGTGGATGACGGAGGAGGGAAAAATCAAACTACGCCAGTTTGGGATTGTGCCTCCTGAAAATGCATCCATGGATAAGAAGGCTTTGATGGGCGAAAAAAGGATTTTGGAGTGCCCGCAATGTAAATCTAAAAACACTGAAATGATTGCTCAATTTGCTTCTACTTCCTGCAAGGCTATGTTTCGTTGCTTGGACTGTTTGGAGCCGTTTGATTATTTTAAATGTCATTGATACTAACTTAATTATGCAAGATATTCAACTATCTCAAGTGCATCTCCCCGATTTTGGGATGCCGACGACAGAACCCGTTTTGACCGAAAACACCTATACTGAACGACTTGCGCGCCTACGCGCGTGTATGTTGCACGAGGCAATGGATATGCTTATTGTCTATGGTGATCGCGAGCATAGCGCAAATATTACTTATCTCTGTGGCTACGATCCACGTTTTGAGGAGGCATTACTTATTGTCACAAAAGATAGTGTGCCAGCGCTTCTGTTGGGCAATGAAGGCATGGGTTATGCTGAACTTTGCCCGTTGCCGGTGCGCAGGATTTTGTTTCAATCATTGAGTTTGATGGGACAAGACCGTTCTGCTAGCCTCCCGTTAAAAGACATATTGTTAAATGAAGCGACAAGCGGTAAAATAGGGGTTGCTGGTTGGAAATATTTTAATGAGATCGAATTTAAAAATGCTTCGTTTGTCTTTGAAACACCTTCGTATCTCATTGATTTATTGAGAAATATATATGGAGCCGACAATGTAATGAACGCAGGTGCTTTTTTTATGAACCCTACGGATGGCTTGCGTATTTTGAACGAAGCAGCGCAATTAGCGCAGTTTGAATTTGCCGCTTGCCATACTTCCAATGGACTCAAACAAGTACTTTTTAACATGCAGCCGGGTATGACGGAGTACGAAGCAGCGCAATTGATGGGTGCTAATGGCTTTCCTCACGGCGCACATACGATGCTTACTAATGGACATCGGGCCACCTACGGATTACCAAGCCCCTCCATGAATACCCTCAAAGTAGGCGAGCGCTTTACGATGTGCTTATGCCTATGGGGCGCACTGAATGCCCGTGCTGGCTGGCTGGTACACGATGCTTCTGAACTGCCTGAAAATATTCAAGATTATATCGACAAATTGGCCAAACCTTATTTCAACGCCGTGGCACATTGGTATGAGAATATTGGTATTGGGGTTACAGGCGGCGAATTATACGATATTATCCATGAGCATATCGGTGATCCATTTTTTGGTGTATCGCTCAACCCGGGGCATTATATCCATATCGACGAATGGGTACACTCACCCATTTACAAAGGCTCCAATATTCCACTTCAATCGGGTATGGCCTTACAAGTAGATGTGATACCCGCCACAGGTTCGGATTACCACACCATCAATATTGAAGACGGTATTGCGTTGGCAGATGAGGCATTGCGTTCAGAAATTGCCCTCCATTTTCCTGAAACTTGGCAGCGGATACAGGCGCGTCGGAAATTTATGGAAGAAATTATTGGCATAAAATTAAAACCTGAAGTGCTTCCGTTTAGCAATATTCCTGCTTATTTGCCGCCTTATATGTTGAGTCCAACAATGGTTTTGACCAAGCATTAGTCCAAAGAAAAAACGATGAATCCATCAAAATATATCGCAACTGGCGTGGTGTTTGCCACGATTTGGGGGTCTGCTGGCGTGGCGAATAAAATAGGGCTCAAATACGGCCAACCGCTCTGGATGACCAATACTCGTTTCTTGATTTCGGCGACTTTGCTGATGTTATTTGTACACGGTATTAAACGTATGCCGCTCCCTGCACGCCAAGATTATAAACCTCTGATGATTTATGGCGTACTGGTAAATGCCATTTATATGTCGCTGTTTATTTATGGTGTTAAAGAGGCTTCGGCAGGCATAAGCACGCTTGCTTTGGTAATGAACCCATTGATTATCAATATTTTATCGGCATACTGGTATAAAAAACCAGTGCGATCTGTTGTTTGGATAGGTCTTAGTTTGGGTATTGCAGGAGTGTGTATTGCCACTTGGCCTTTGTTGCAAGACGCTCAAATTACCTTACGCGGAATGTCGTTTTTGGCAGCGAGTATGTTGTGTTATTCCATCGGAACGGTCTATTATGCGCACCGTGAATGGCATTTACCCAAATTAGTGATTAACACTTGGCAAATCTTTTTTGGTGCAGTGCTTTTACTTCCATTAAGTCTCACTCTAAATGATATTAGCCTCACCAATTACACAACAGCGTATTGGGGCGCAGTACTTTGGATGGCGATTCCTGTAACTATTGTTGCGGTACAATTATGGCTTATTTTGCTGAGTTATGATACTTCAAAAGCGACACTTTGGTTGTTTTTATGTCCTGTTTTTGGCTTTTTCTACTCCTGGCTCATGTTAAATGAGCCGATTACACTTTATACCGTAACAGGAACGGCGTTGGTTTTGGCAGGTTTATACATTGGTGTTTTTAGGAAATAAATTCGGATTTCTTGTGGGTTTTGATATTGGGAAAAATTTAAAATGCAATTAAATAAAAACCATCAAAGAGGTTCCTTCGTTTATACCATTTAAGTATTCACGTTCAATAAGTAACAGTACTATGTCCAAGTTTTCATTGTTGTCCCTCCTGTTTTTTGCATTAATTTCGTGTAAACAAACCGATATTGATCCACTAATCCCTGACGTACCCAAACCAAAGGAAAAAATAGATATGCTTTGTTTGGGCGATTCCTATACCAAGGGGCAAAGCGTGGTGTGGGGGTCTAATTTTCCGAATCAACTTGCGGATAGCCTAAAAAACCTGTCTTTTGATGTCGTTACGGATGCACCACGTATTATCGCCCAAACAGGATGGCGCACTGATCAGTTAAAAAACGCCATTATTGCGGCTACGGATATAGCAGATAGTACATTTAGCATTGTTACATTGTGTATTGGGGTAAATAATCAGTATCAAAATACAAATTTTGATCTTTATGCACCAGAATTTGAAGCCCTATTAAAAACGGCGATTGCGCGCGCAGGAGGTAAGGAGGCCCGCGTTTTTGTGGTGTCTATCCCCGATTGGGCATTTACTTCTTACGGGCAGCAGTTCCCCGGCGGTGGCACAAGTATTTCTGCTAAAATTGATGAATACAATGCCACAAACCGTAAAATAGCAGCGGATTATCAAGTCAATTATGTTGATGTAACGCCTGTTTCAAGACAGGGTATTATTCAGCCTAACCTAGTGGCCTCCGACGGACTGCATCCTTCCGCTGTGCAATATACTGAATGGGTCAAATTAATGTTGCCAAAAGTGAAGGCTGTATTAGCGCAATAATTGCTTTCGGTGCTAAAATTAAATATAAAAAAAAGGAGCAATACGCACAAAAGTCGTATTGCTCCTTAATAATATAATAAGTTAGGAACTATTTCTTCTTTTTCTGTTCTTCCTGCAAACGCTGCTGTTCTTTCATCGCATTTTCAAGCCTTGCTCGGAAGCCAGCCTCTTTTTTAGGTTTGTTTTTATTGGCTTGTAATTGCGCGGCTATTTTATCTTTATTAATCAAGAATTGCTTGGTAAATACCGTTTGACCCACATTGAGCAAGTTACTGAAGCATAAGTAGCAAGTCAATCCAGAGGCAAATGTATTAAAGAAGAACATAAACATGAACGGCATACCGTACTGCATATACTTCATCATTTTGGCCTGATCGGTATTCATGGAAGCATTATCCATTTGCTTCATAGAATACCAAGTATACCAAAACGTGGTAATGACCCAAATGATCGTAAACAAACTAATATGGTTACCAAAGCCCCAAATCATCACCGGTAATTTCATGATTACATCATAACTTGACAAATCCGTTGCCCATAAAAAACTCGCTTGCCTGAACTCAATAGCGGCAGGAAAGAAACGGTAAAGTGCAAGCCAGATTGGCATTTGGAACAAGACTGGCAAACATCCCCCAAGTGGATTTACCCCAAATTCCGAATACAGTTTCATACTTTCTACGGACATCTGCTGTTGGTCGTCTCCAAATTTTTTGCGCAATGCATCCAATTGTGGTTTCAACGCTTGCATTTTGGCCTGACTGTGTACCATTTTGTAAGTCAATGGGAACAACACAAGTTTCACCAAAAGCGTCATTACCAGAATAACAATACCTGCGCTTCCAATCAACTTCAGCAAAAAAGCAAACATTGGATGTACCAACCAACGATTAATCGTACCTAAAAAACTGGAACCAAACGGGATAATATCCTCCAAATGTTCATCATAGGAAGCCAAACGATCAAACTCATTTGGACCTGCATAGATCATCATATTAGCCGATCCGCCGGAGAGGTTAGGCATAGGGACAGTGGCATAAGTACGGGTGAGTTTTAGATCTGTATCAAAATCGGTGAAGACTTTAGTTTCCCCAGTAAAATTAGAGAAAGCGAAATCTTTTGCTAACACCGTAGTATTAAAAAACTGATTGGCTTGTGCAAACCATTTAACGGTTTTTGCACCCAGTGCATCTTGGTCGTCCTTGCGGCAATCGCAATAATCTGTTTTTTCATCAGAGGTACGGTAATATACGCTCGACATGGTACGCTCGTAGGTCTGGTTTTTTTCCAGTTTATCGAGATAATTGTCCATTTGTAAATCCAACTGATTGGTTGTCAATACATTTTGCAGGTTGTTTGCCCCTACCTTATAGTCCAATTCATAGGAATCGGGAACGAGGGTATATACTTGTTCCAGATACCCGCCATTGCTGGTAGGCGCACGGAAAGTGAGCGTATTACCTTGTTTATTACCTTGGAAATAGAGCATAGAGGTATTCACTTTACCTCCTTCTGCACCACTTACATTCATGGTATAATCAAATCGGTTTTTGAGGTCTTCCAATAAATACAACTGTGATTTTACGTCATTACCTGCTGTGTCACTATTGAGTTTGGAATAATTTTTTACCATTACCGATTTAATACGGCCACCTTTATTGGTGAATTCGATTTTGACTAAATCATTTTCCAGTGTTTCGATTTGATCGGTTCCTGTTGCGGAAGCGGAAAATGCACCAAATTTACCAGCCAATTGTTGACGGAAAGCGGTATCATTAGGAGATGGTATAACTACCGGAGCTACTGCCTGTTGCTGAGTAGGTGATGTAGCATTTGGCTGTTCCGTTTGAGGCACAGTTTGAGTTTGCTCCTCGGGTTTTGGGGTAGCGTATTTCATCCACAAAAGCATCAATACAAAAATGAGCCCCATACCGATATAGGTGGTAATCCTGTTATTCTGTTGTTCTAACATTACAATTTTCAAATAAAAAGCGGAGAGAAATACCCCTGCTCAAAAGCGGCGCAAATGTACGTTATATTACGGTGTAAACCCAAAAATTACAGATGATTTCCCTTAAAATTTAGATAAAGAGTAGGGAAGTGTTACTTTTGCAAATGGTTCCCAAGCCCCAACGGGGCGCCATATCCAGCCAAGGGTATCAACCCTTGGTATTCGTAATCCCAAAAAAGAATAATATTCAAACGGATGCACCAATATGCAAAAACTCAAATTCATCCTCAATTGCGCCCTAATATGCACAATAACGTACACCTGTACCTCCACCAAAACCACAGTACAGCCCAAACCCAAAATAGCCTTCACCTTTGATGATGGATCTACCAACGACATGCCCAATTATCCATCAGAAACATGGAACGGCATGATGCTCAGCAGTTTAGAAAAACACCACCTAAAAGCCATATTATTTGCCGCATGTACAGGATTACAGGGCGAAAAAGGCAAACAAATCTTGCAATCATGGGATAAAGCAGGCCACAAAATAGCTAACCATACCTATTCGCACAAAAACTTTGGCAACCCCAAAACCGATATTGAATGGTACAAACAAGACTTTTTACGCAATGATTCCATCATCAATCAATACGCCCATTTTTTTCCTTATTTCCGATTTCCCTATTTAAAAGAAGGCGATACACCCGAAAAAGTACAAAATTTTAGAGCATTTTTAAAAGAAAAGGGCTACAGTAACGGCCATGTTTCTATAGATGCCTCCGACTGGTATGTATCCGGACGACTAGTTGATCGGTTGAAATCGGATCCGAAAGCGGATATTTCAGGTTTTAGAGACTTTTATGTTGCCCATTTGTACGACCGTGCTTGCTATTACGATGCCTTAGCTGTTAGTCTGACGGGTAGGCAGATCAACCACGTTATTTTATTGCACCATAACCTGAGTTCTGCTTTGTTTTTAGACGATTTAATACAGCATTTTAAGCAGAAAGGTTGGGAAGTAATGGATGCCGATAAAGCCTACAAAGATCCAATTTACCAAAGCATTACCAACAATATACCCGCTGGTGAAAGTTTTATTTGGGCATTAGCCAAACAATCTGGAAAGTATGAATCCGTTTTGCGCTATCCTGCGGAAGATGGCGATTATGAGCAGGCGAAGATGGATCAATTAGGTCTTTAGATAGTACCTGATTTAGACTAAACCTATGAGAGAAAACGTTTAAAAATCACATTAGACATTAGCCGTATTATGTCTATTATTTATCATTTACCACAATTATTATTATGTTTAAAAGAATAGCATTGTTTTTATTTGTCAGTTTGTTTTTTAATGAATTATCCGCCCAAAAAGTAGGCTTAGGTGCTCAATTTGGTTCACCCACAGGTATTTCTCTTCGAATCAACAATGGTTCGGCTATGCACTATGATATATTGGCAGCATGGGACGTGGATGATTATTTTTTTTTCAATCTTCATGGGTTGTGGGAGCATAGTTTAGCCGAAAGTCCTACAATTCATTATTACTATGGCCTCGGCGTTTTTGCAGGATTTAGAGAGCGTGGGAGATGGAAAGAAGATGATGTGTTTATTGGATTTAGCGGTACATTGGGCATTAATTTATACATCAAAAGGCTTGAGTTTTTTGCTCAAATAACACCAAGATTGGCTTTAGTTCCAGGAACGGACGGTCATTTTGGAGGTGGAGTAGGAGCGCGTTTTTATTTGAATTAGTAGATTTTGCAACGATCCAGCCGCCGCCAAAAAATTCCCTACAGGAATTTGGGCGGCAACTGGATCGTTACTAGATTTCAAAATGTTTCACCAAAAATAAATGTGTACCCTTTCTAACTATTATTATAAATTTCTTACCCATTAAAGCAATAAAAGCCACTTTTTTGTATTTTTACTGACTATTTTTTAAGTCGAGATGCCAATGGAATAACCCCTCTGTCGCACCATACTTAATAAAATTGTTTCGTTCCAACACCGCCCAAGAGGCTACATTAGCCTGATCTGTGGATGCAATGATCGCTTTGATATCAGGCCGTGTTTTAGCCCATTCGATCATGCCACCCACCGCTTCAGTCATATACCCTTTTTTTTGAAACGCATCATAAGTGCCATAGCCAATCTCAATTTCACCGTGCTCATCGGGCGCACCAATAAAGCATACATCACCTACCATTTGGTTTTCAGATTTTAGGATAATTGTCCAAAGCGTGGAGTATAGGTAATCATTGTTGGGATTGGCTACATTGGGTAGTATCGTGGATTCCATGGCTGCTGCCAGTTCGGGCGACATGGTTCTTACGGTCGGGTTGAGTTGCAATGTTGCTTCCAAAGAGCCGTCATTTTGGACATATTGTTGGAGTTGATCGTACTTTAAAGGAGTTATGCGAAGTCGTGTTGTTTCAATCATTATGTGTGTGGGTTGTTGCGTTTTTTTATTAATGGTATTTCGAGCGAAATTCGGCACAAATATACTTAGGTAAACTCAGTAACCGAATTCATTTGTAATGAATGAGCAAAACTTAGGAGATGAAAGTTTCCCTCACGCTTAGGCTAAAATTTCCAAAACATTATATTTAATGCTTTTGTATGCCTCTATTATGTACCTTTGTGACGTGGAAAACTGTGGCATTGTTTTTTAAGTTTCGAATCTCAAAAGTAGCCCGTTTACCTCCTTTTTTCTTTATTTTCAGCAGTGAGCAATGCTCAAAACTGTTGCATTTGAAACTTGATTCTGTCATTACATACCAACACGATATATATCTTTCAAGACATGGAAACGCTACTGGCCGCTTCTTTTCTACTCACGATAATATTTACTTCTCTTTTTTTGGCGCGACTTTTTGCCACTATTATTCACGTATTAGGCCACGGAATAACAGCACTGCTCATCACCAAATCAACGGTATTACTCTACATTGGTGAAATATTGGGGAGTTATTGTCTCATAAAAATGCCACTGCACCCACGTTTCGTGGTTTATTTCACCTATTTTCCGTTATATTGGTATCGGGGGAGTTATTTTCTCTCCAACACTCCGGTTGATACCCGTCGCCGGATTATTGTGGCCTTATCTGGCCCGATCGCTTCTTTACTGCTGGCCATTACTGCGGGGTACATCATGATGACCAATGCTTATGCTATACAAATCAAAATAGTATCCAGCCCCATCCTCTTTTTCGCTTTTATGGATTTTTTAAGTTTAATACCGCGAAAAAATAAACACTATGTTTTGATACGCCTTTTTACAACGATGGCGCAACACTTCAACAACTGTTTAAGAATAAATCCGTCGCAGATGCCCTTCAACACGCCAAACAATTGTATCTCCAACAAGAGTACGCACAAGCCATCAGCGTATTACAGCAACAATTAGACAAAGGGAACAACAACAAAATCATTTATCAATACCTCCTCAATTGTTATTTAGTTTTGAATGACACGCCAAACGTATTAAAAACAGCCAAAATTTTGGAGGAACAATTTGATCTCCCGGAAGAAAGCTACAATTCAATTGGCTTATATTATGCCGCTGCTATGGAATCTCACGAAGAGGCTTTGCGTTACTTTGAAAAAGCCATAGCACTGCAACCGGAATATATCGACGCCATCGGCAACAAAGCATTTCTTTTTATGTGCATGGGACAAAATGCACCAGCCATCGAATTTTTTAACCAAGTACTTGCCCTCGAACCCGCATCGGCCTATGCATACAGTAATCGGGGATTGGCAAAAATGAAATCCGGCGATGTGGATGATGGACTAAAAGATATTCAAACCGCGCTCGATCTGGATCAAAAGGAAGCCTACGCTCACAGAAACATGGGCATTTACCATCTTGAAATGAATAACCATCAACAAGCACTCAAAAACTTTGAACAGGCATTCGCCCTCAATCCTAATGTATATCAAATTAAAATGCTTATTGAAAAAGCGCAAAAAGTGCTGTGAATTGATGGGAATGCTTGGAAAGAAGCCTTAATTCCTATCTGATTGATGTATTTTGGAGACTTTGCGCACTACAGAACGCTTAAAGCAGCGAGGTTATCAGTCGTTTAAAGATTACTACCATTTTGTACCCTACCTTTAGTACATGGTTACTGAGTTTACCGAAGTATGGTTGCATGAACCGCCGTGTATCAGGTCGGTACGCACGGTGGTGTGAGAGGGCTGGGGCGGCTATTCGCCGCCTCTTCCTACTCGATTCGAGGCCCTTTTAATTTATTATTCTCTCCCCCCATGGCAGATTTTATATTTTCTTCCACTTCCACAAGGACATAGTTCGTTTCGCCCTGGCTTTTTCTCCACCTTTATTGGCAGGTCAAAAATTTCATTTAATTTGATGTAAGGTTTAAGTTCTTCATCAAGTTGCTTGTAAGCAGTATCAATATATCTTTTAAAATTAGCTATACCAGAGATTTGCTTCATTTCTCTGAGCCTGTTAAGTGGATGAATCCAATCTGGCATTCCAATCTGATTAAATAGCCCAATTGACTTCAAGAGAAATAAACAGATTTTCTCCAACTCTATCTTATTCTTCAATAGAAAGGCACCGATGTTGTGCAAAGAAGTAGCGATACCTGATTTGTCGCCTATTTCTTCCTTTATCTTCAAACTTCTCTCATAAAGATTAAGCGCTTCTTTTTTTTCTCCCAAATCACTTTTCACACTACCGATGTTGTTCAAAGAAATAGCGATGCCTGATTTGTCGCTTATTTCTTCCCTCATCTTCAAGCTACTTTCAAAAAGATTAAGCGCTTCTTTTTTTTCTCCCAAATCACTTTTCACGATACCGATGTTGTTCAAAGAATTAGCGATGCCTGATTTGTCGCCTATTTCTACCTGTATATCCAAACTTCTCTCAAAAAGTTTAAGCGCTTCTTTTTTTTCTCCCAAATCACTTTTCACGTTACCGACGTTGCTCAAAGAAATAGCGATATCTTCCAAACTGCCCATATTTTCTCTAATAGACAATGCCTTGTTCAGGTAATCCAGGCAAAGTTGTTTTTCACCCCAAAAACTGTAAACTAATCCTATATCATTTAAGGCTCTTGCTTGCAATGCAGTTAAACCATCGTTTTCAGATTCTTGAATGCCAACTTCGAAGAGGTTTTTCGCTTCCTGAAGTTGACTTTTCCTGAAATACATTTCTCCGGATTTGATAATTCCTTCTACCCGTACATCATCATTTGCATTTTCAAATAGCAAGATAGCTTGTACCCAATCTCCTTTTATTTGGGCAATATCTCCTTCGAGTATGTCAAAAAAAGGTTGTGATTTGCCCTGTTTGCGGGTCAGGGTAATCATGTTTTGTAGCCTATCGAGGTGTCCTCCCAGAATGAATTGCCTACCGGAATTAGTTATTGTTTTGGCAATTTCGGACCATTGGTTTGCCTGAGAAAAGTGGTAAAATAATTTTTCCTCTAAATCAATATCGAGATTTTTAGTACGTTTTGGGCTAAAATAGTTGGCAGCCCAGGTGTGTACTTCCTGTTTATTCTCCAAAGATTTATAGGAAAATTCTCTAATCAAGGGATGAATCTCAAAATAATCATCCTCGACTGTCAATAAATTCCTTTTAACAAGTTTTCTCCAGGCAGGCTGATAATACTCAGAAGGTATTACAGATTGGGCGGCAGATTTCTCCACCTTTCCCCTAAAAACAGAAATCAGTTTTAGAAACTCTTTTTCTTCCTGAGAGGCATCTGTACGGGTAAAAATGGCGTTTAACAGCCGCTCGCTTATCTTCTCTTTTCCACTCTCTTCAGACATAGCTTGGTCAACGGCTGCTTGCAAAATCGTGTCTGCTGATTCGCCTTCACTCAGCAGATACACTGCCAAATCAATTGCCAATGGGTAACCTTTAAGTTCGTGACAAACTCTAATCAGGGTCTCATTCGAAATATTTTTACTTTCAGGATAAACGTGCTCAATCAGTTTTCGAGCATGTTCTACACTCATATCACCCAGACCTTTTAAGTGAATTCGACTGGGCTGAAGATCTGGAGAGACAATATCGTCTCTTCCTATCACGATCAGATGCCCTTTGGTAAGGTAATCATTGAAAAAGGCAAGCAGGGATTTGAAATTAGGATCGTTTTGAACCTCCTGGTAATTATCAAGGAAAACCACCAATTCGAATTCTTGTACCTTGTCTTTGAAAGCGCTGAACTTTTCACGTTCGGTTTTTTCTTTTCCTTTCAGCAATTCGTCAAACCCGGCACCAAGGATAACATCATCGGGCTGAGAAGTAGGAATGCAATCAAACCAAACAATCCTGTCCTTATGCGGAAGGGCCTCGATGAACTTGGCGACAAATTGTGTTTTCCCTATGCCTCCTGCTCCTTCAATTAAAATGAATGTATTGCTCTTGTAAGCCTTGTTTATGTCTTCCAATTCTTGCTCTCTACCCACAAAATAAGTTTTTGGACGAGGGAAGTCATGGCGTTGGATGTGGAGTTTTTTTTCGGGCTGGGTTATTACTTCGCTTGATTTAGGTTCCAATAATTCGATATACGAGGCGAGGTTTTCACCTGTTTCACGTTCGACCAGTAAAGCTATTTTCTTAATGGTTTCTAACTTGCAACCATTTAAAATTGCAAACCACATGTCATTAGCAGTGCCTTGTAGTTTCAAGCTGCTACTGTTTAAGCTGGACATGGTACAAATCCGCCTTATAGTTGCTTCATCTGGATAAAGATTGGCAAGCCTATGATTTATTTCTGTCAATGTATCATTCCAAGTCATATCAATTGCACTTTTTTTAGGTGGACTAAATAAACCCTAGTTTCGTAAACTCCTCCACGAGCAAATTTACGCTGATTCCTTCATTACGGTAATATTCATTAGAAGTTCCGGGTTCAATCAGCCAACCACCGCTATGGTGAAGTGATACTACTTCCCAATCCGAATTGAAAACCGGCGAACCGGAAGAGCCAGGTAAGGTATCAGTAAGATATTGCACTCTACTTTCATCTGCATACGTGATATGATTATGATAAAGGGCTATTTGCTTGTGTTCACCGCCTGGGTGCTGAATGATGTTCACAAAATCATCCAATTTCAAAGCGCATTTCTGCAAGGGGAGGGCGCCATATTTGCTATTTGCATCGCCGTTAATTTTTACGATGGTCCAATCGTTTTCGAAAGAAGTAGAAAAGCCGGTAGAAGGGTCTAAATAAAAATCTTCATGTTTAGTGTGCTTGCCATCCTGGGTCTTTTGGTAATTGAATCGCACAACGGTTTTCCTGGCTTTGGCTTCCGACTCAATAACATGATTGTTAGTCACAAAGAAGTTATTGGCAATAAGGAATCCCGACCCATATCCATCGGGCGTATCAACACGTGCAACGGAATTGGCTTTTATTAGTCCTAACTCAAGAAAATGGACAGGCATCAAGGTGCTTTCCATGCCCATGATTTTTTCCAATTGGGAAGCCGATTTTGTACCTTTCCAATCTATCTTGTTCCCACTGTAACTGCTAATGCCCTTTGCTGAAGCAGAATCTGCATTAACTCTATAGGCTTGTATTATCTTGTTGTCAGAATGCTCAATCAATACAATATCTAAGAGAGTACCTATCTTATCTTTATTCTCAGCATCTTTTAGAATATTTGTCCAGTTGTTGATACCGGAATATCCTAAACTAATAAACTCAGGCTTAAGCCCTGCTGCAATGGTTAAGCGAAAAGCATCTTCCCTTGTGTAGTATAGGGAAGCAAGGGTATAGAAAGTTCAACATATTTCCACATGATTTAAAGTTTTTTATGTTTTTTTGCTTAAATAGTTTGTATTTGTGTGTGCACTTTTTTACGAGAGCAATAACTCTCCAAGCCAGGAGGGTTTAGCATTACTCCATTTAATGTAATAAATGATGAGGCAATTATTTTCTCATTATTATTTGGTTTTAGGTTTTGCTTACACTAATTGGTTTTCAACTTTCCTTTTTTTAATGCCCATATGTTTAAAGTTCGCAGTGTCGCCAAAGGGTTGCCTTGAACTATAGTTTGCCGTCACTCCCTCCCAATATCCCATATTGCGTGAAAACCCGCATTGTCGTTACCATTTACTTTTTTACAATCACATTAAACCAACCCGTTTAAACATGTAAAATGCGCAATAACTGTTAATGAAGTACAGGTGGAAAAAGCATATAAAGCAGTCATCATAATTTGGAAATAATGGACAAACCATCGAAGTACGCTGCAAATATATAGTAATGTGTTTCATCTCTACAAGTTCAGGAACAAATTAATTTTTTTATTTCAGTTTTTTAGGGTTTGGGTTATCATTTTTGCGAAGTGTGGCTGATGATATACGTCTAAGGTATATTACAGCGTATCCCACTTTTCCACTCCGTTCCTAACCAAAATTAAATAAGCATCAAAACAAGCCACAAAATTTGACGTTTTAGAGAAAAAACTACGCACCACCCAACTTTATGCAAGATTATTTCCAAACGGTTTATACCCTTTTTCAGCAGCATGGCAACCCTGCAATTGCCGATGGACAAATGCAATACATGCGCAATCAGTTCGATTATTTTGGACTAAAAATGCCTCAGTGGACGGTATTGGCCAAACAAGTACACCTACAATTGGGCATACCCAAAGGCGAGGACTTAAAAACATTGGTATTGCGTTGTTTTGAAGACGAACACCGCGAAATGCACTATTTTGCATTAGAAACGCTCGAAAAATCCACAAAAAAGCCGCAGCCGCCCGAATGGATCGATTTCCTTGAGGGGCTTATCCTCAATCGCAGTTGGTGGGACACGGTGGATTGGATACGAAAACCAGTAGGTAGCCACTTCCTCTACCATCCGCAACTCATACCTATTTATACCGATAAATGGATCGAATCCGACAATATTTGGTTACAACGGATGGCACTTATTTTCCAACTCAAGTACAAAGAGAAAACCGATGGGGTGTTGCTGTTTAACACGGTAAAAAGACTTGCGTATTCAAAAGAGTTCTTTGTACAAAAAGGGGCAGGTTGGGCATTGCGAGAATACACTAGAACAAACCCAGAAAGTGTCGTGGAATTTGTGGAAAACACTACATTGCCGCCTTTGACAAGGCGCGAGGCACTTAAATTAATCAAATAAACATTCGATGCGTCCTGACGAGTATCCTCAATCTACATAGTTTGCTAGGGTAGTTAATTTTACTTGAATTTTTGTACCTTTGCGCAAAATGGAACGTTTATCCATCAACTTTAAAGACACCACATTTGGTCCGGATATCTCCGACGAGTGTATTTTACGTGCTGTAATCGGCCCGGATGGTCTGTCATTTGCCGTTCGCCGAAAGAACGGAGGTACACAATACCTCCATACTTGGGTGTTCAATAGAGAACAACGTGAAAATGATCTGCGCAAAATATTGAATCGCGAAGAAATTGCTTCATATCCTTTTGCCAGCACCGAATTACTGTACTTTACCCCAACGGCTACGATCATTCCCAAGCGTATGTTCGATCCTGCTTTGGCGGGTGATTACCTGCATACTTTGACCGATATAGTATTGGGTAAAGTGGAGTATAACACGTTGCAGGGCATGGAAATGTCAGCGGTTTGGGCAGTTGATCCGGCATTGGTGGCCATCGGTACTTATTTTTTTCCAAAGGCTTCTATCCGATCTTATACCGTTGCTTTGGTAGAAACCTTGCAAAGAGCAACTACGAACCAAGAAGCATGTGTTTGCGTGCACTTGCGTTCTACCTATTTGCAAATAGCCGTATTTGAACGTGGAAATTTGTTGTTTTTTAATACTTTTAACTACGAAAAACCGGCAGATGTGTTGTATTTTACACTGTTGGCGTATGACCAATATTTCCTAAAACCCTCGGATACGCCCTTGTTTATTTCGGGAGAATTGCTGAAAGAGTCGGAGATTTATAAGCAATACGAGCGATTTATTAGGCATATACATTTTTTGCCTTCGGCCACATTATCTGGTATTTCAGAGGGCATATTGCCACATATTTACTTAGATCAAACTATTTAGCGATACGTGAGAATCATAGCAGGGAAGTTTAAAGGGCGACGGTTCAATCCGCCTGCCGACAAATGGCCTACGCGCCCAACCACAGATGTTTCAAAGGAAGCATTGTTTAACATACTCAATAACCAAATTGATTTTGAAGCAACTAAGTTTTTAGATCTTTTTGGCGGCACCGGCAACCATAGTTACGAGTTTATATCGCGTGGATGTACGGATGTAACCTACGTGGACAAATTTCCAGGATGTATCAATTTTGTGCGTAAAACGAGTAAAGAACTGGGTATTGAGGATAATATCAGGATCATGCAGATGGACGTATTTAAGTTTATCGAATCCACGAAAGGGCAATACGACTATATTTTTGCAGGCCCGCCTTACGATTTAGCCACGATGGATACCATTCCAAATCTTATTTTTGAAAAGAAACTTTTGCTTCCCGATGGACTATTTGTCATGGAGCATAATCCGCACCACGATTATACTAATGATCCGCGACTGGTGGATGTACGGAATTATGGACAAACTATTTTTAGTTTTTTTAAAGAAATAGACCAGCCAGATAGTTAATATGCACTATTGCCTCTTACAAATGAGCGTTATGGGCGTTGTTTCTGCCACATTACTGAGGTGTCCGGCGCGGTCTTTAATTTGAATGCTATAAATCACCGTATCGCGCAGTTGTGAGGAGGTAGGGAGCGTATCGCAAGCCGGAAGCGGAATGCCATTAATCGGATCGGGGATACAACAACTGACTTGTACGCGGATTCGGGCAGTGCCTGATATGCCATTTCCAGCACCTTGTGGATCTACTTTGGGTAATAAATAATTCAAAGGAATATTGGGCAAACGCGTATCCTTTATAATAACGCTTACAGTACCATCATCAAAGCCTAAATCGCCGTCACCATCCGTAAATGTAAATACTAGATCGGTATAAACCGTATCGGCCAGTTTGAAAAATGGTTGCTGGAGTATCGTGTTCGGGCTGACGGAACCAAAGGTGATGACTGGTTCAATGGGATAATCAGGTGGTTTGATGCAGTAGGTGAAGATGTTAGCCACCAATGCCGCGAGAACAAAAACATAAAGGAATCGTTTCATCGAAATAAAAAATTTGTCAAAAATTAGAACGCAAAAATAGGGAGAAGGAACGATAAAACAATAAATTATCACTTTTGGCTGATTCTTTTCCGCTCATACTGTCTCAAAATGGAAAAAAGAACCTATTTATGGCATCAACTGGCGCAATTATCGGATTCCGATCTTGCGTTTGAAGCATTGGCAATGGACGTTTTTCATTTTCAAGCCATACATAATCCTTTGTACGCTCAATTTTTATCGCTGCTGCGTAGGGATGCCTCTTCCATTAAAAAACTGGTTGATGTTCCATTTTTACCCATTTCCTTTTTTAAAAGCCATGAGATAAAAACGGGCAAATGGACAGAAACAACAGTTTTTAGCAGCAGTGGTACCACCGGACAAATACCTTCCCAACATTTTGTACGGGAAAAAGACTTGTATTTAGACAATTGCGTTCGTGGATTTGTGGAGCAGTATGGCGATCCTAAAGATTGGATGGTGTTGGCATTATTGCCGTCTTATTTGGAGCGTACTGGTTCGTCCTTAGTGGCTATGGCGGATCATTTTATACAGCGTTCTAACTATAAAGAAAGCGGCTTTTTTTTACATAATTTAAAAGATTTACAAGAAATTCTGGAAAAAAGACCAAAAAATGTTCCTGTTTTGCTATTGGGTGTTAGTTTTGCACTCCTCGATTTTGCGGAGCAATTTCCAATGAATTTAACAGGCGTAACCATCATGGAAACAGGCGGTATGAAAGGCCGCCGCAAAGAAATGACCCGCGCCGAACTACACGAAACGCTTTGTGCCGCATTTCAGGTAAATGCCATACATTCGGAATATGGGATGACCGAACTTTTTTCTCAAGGTTATGCAAAGGAAGGGCATTTGTTTGCGCCGTGCGCAAGCATGCGCGTGCAGACAACTGAAATAAATGATCCCTTTTGCCCAACGAAATACGGTAAAACTGGCGTAATCAATGTGATCGACCTTGCCAATATAGATACTTGTAGTTTTATCGCTACCGAAGATTTGGGTAAGGTACACGCAAACGGACAATTTGAAGTACTCGGCAGATTAGATACTTCGGAAATGCGCGGTTGCAATTTGATGGTGGAATAATTTTACATAAAGCATTATAAATGAATATCTTACCTCGTTTTTTATTTCTTTTGTCACCGCTATTATGGGTGAATGGTCTCTTGGCACAAGGGATCAACAGCGATAGTATTTTTTTTCTGGAACGCAAAACATTGGCTTTTTCAAAAGATTGGCGTGCATGGACTGGGAATATGCACGGTTTTGAGAACAGCGGTTTTATTTGGCGTATAGGTACAGGCGGAATGGCCGCCCAAACTGAATTCAATGCTGCATTTATTCCTTTTAAATTGGAAGGTGGATATAAGTTTCATTTTCTGGAAATGACCATTTCTCATATCCGAACAGGGCTCAATGTTGGCCTTGATCAATTTTCGGCAAGTACACCTGCTGGTCTTTATCCCATATACCGAGTTACTATGCCGCAATTTAGTAGGGTAAGGGGTAATTCAGTGAACTTAGGGATTCATTTTCCAGTATTTAAAGTACCTTTTACTTTCCAATATGGTCGTGGCGTTATGGTTTTTCCTTCAAATACAGGAATCACTAAAAATTATCCCTCTAGTATTGCTTCCAACTGGATGAGCGCAGGGGAGTTGCCAGATTATCGGAAATCATATAATTTGTTGGCCTTACGTTGCTCCAATGGCCCACTTTGGTTAGGAGTTACCAGTTACAATGCGTACAGTCCCGGACGAGTATCTTCTGGTGTTCTCCAAGGCGCAAGATTTGTAAATTTAGAAGTAGGTATCCAAATGAGCGCAGGAAACGGAAAAGCACTCAATGATATGAAAATAGATGCACAACCGCTGAACGGCAGACTAAAACTAGGTGTTTCGCAAGTGATTAATTTTCTTCCTGTGCGGGCATCCGCCAGTACCTCTGGATATGCAATCGACTTAGGTTTTCAATTTAATAGCAAATCTGGCGTACAATTATCGTATCAAATAGGACAACGAGCCCATGGCGAAAAGCGGATAACGCCTTATGGATCTAATAATGCTAGTGCTTACGAATTTTGGTACGAAAATAAAAGAGCACATTTGTCGCTACAACGGGTATTTGAAACTGAAAAGAAAACCCAAATGGTGCTTGTTGGTGGGCCAACATGGTTTCGCTTCTATGAAAAAGATTTTACTTTTAATACAGTATCAGGGCATGATTTCGGGGGACATATAGGTTTACTCTATCAATACCGCTATATGCATACAGGTATCATGCTTTGTAAGTATTATAAATCATCATATCCACTTTATTTGGAGTGGAATACGGGTATGGCATTGTCGCTACTTAAGCAGTAATAAAATGAGGTATTTATTAAATATTTTTCGCCTTTTTACTTGGGTATTTCGGCTGCCAAAAGTAGCCTATCCGAATAGAGGGCATTATAAACAATTGATTGCCATTGTTTTACGTCTTAGGCTGGCCTTGGGGTTGATTCTAATGTCGCTTACCATTGGCACCATCGGTTATCATGTTATTGAGGGGGCTTCCTGGTTTGATTCGTATTATATGAGCATCATTACGCTTTCTACAATTGGCTACACTGAGATTGTGCCATTGGGTACTGTTGGGCGTATTTTCAACTCATTTCTCATCATTTTTAACTTAGGCTTATTTGCTTACGCTATTTCATCCATCACCAGTATATTTGCAGATGGTGGTTTTAGATTACATTTTATGGAGTTTAACATGAATCAAAATATTAGCCAATTACGCGAACATACTATCGTTTGCGGATTCGGTCGGCATGCCATATTGACCTGCGAAGAACTGGCAAAACAACAGATTCCTTTTGTTGTGATCGAAATTGATCCCGAAAAAATTGAAGAAATTCGGAAAAGCACCGAATATCTTTTTATTGAAGGCGATGCTACAGAAGATGATATTTTGCTCGAAGCAGGGATTGCGAATGCCAATGCGCTCGTCGTTACGCTCCCCGCCGATGCTGATAACCTGTTTGTGGTATTGTCTGCACGTCAATTAAACGCCAAACTTCGCATCATTAGCCGCGCCAATAATACAGCGGATGAACTAAAAATAAAACGTGCAGGCGCGGATCATGTGGTCATTCCTGAGCGAATTGGCGGTTTTTATATGGCTACTTTGGTCAATAAACCCGATTTAGTGGAGTTTTTTACGCTTTTATCCAATATGGGGCCTGGGCAGGTGGTGTTTGAGGAAATTAAAGTGGATATCCTTCATCCACGGTTTCAAAATAAAACGATTGAGGAGAGTAAATTAGATAAAGAAGGTCGCTTGCCCATCGTGGCCGTTCGTTATCCTAATGGTAATTATCAATTGAACCCATTACCCAATACGGTGTTATCTAAAGGTATGGATATTGTAGTGTTGGGTGATCCGGCACAAATGAAACAGTTTAAGTCGATTGCGCTTGGTTAATTACTCGATATGAGAGCCGTTAGGCTCGGATCATCTTATAGCAGCGGATTTTAATCCGTTGAACAGATTAAACACCATGTTATTAAAAATGCCCGATGCAGAAGTATCGTATTATGCTGATTTGTTCACCCATGCAGAAAGCGACGATCTTTTAAATGCACTTCAACACAATATTGAATGGCGACAAGACGAGATTAAAATGTACGGTAAAGTAATACCCTTGCCCCGATTAGCGGCGTGGTACGGTGATTCCGGTAAATCCTATACTTATTCTGGTATTACGATGGAGGCATTGGCTTGGACACCCGAATTACTAATGATTAAACACCGCATTGAACCAATAGCAGGGGTTGAATTCAATAGCGTTTTACTGAATTATTACCGATCTGGGAACGATAGTATGTCTTGGCACGCCGACGACGAGCCTGAACTTGGACGAAACCCTATTATTGGTTCGGTTAGTTTTGGAGCGGCGCGTTTTTTTCATTTTAAACACAAGTCATTGCCCCAAGAAAAAAGAAAATTTGAACTACAACACGGCAGTTTTTTATTAATGGGCGGCACAACACAGCATTTTTGGTTACATCAAATACCTAAAACAGCAAAGCCCATTGCACCTCGTATCAACTTGACATTCAGGGTGATACGCTAAGTTTGTTTTCTATCATTCTTTTTACATGAAACCCATTTTCTCCAGCGAGATAACTCAAAAACAAGTTCATGGCCTTCCATTTATCTTGGTTTAAGTCGTAACTAATATGGTTGTTATAATAGGCTTCCACGTCAAAATTGGGGAAAGAAGGCAAAATTTTGATCAATTCGGGGATATGATCCAAGCCTGTTTTTAAAGCCGCATTAAATTTTTCAATAAAATCTGGATGAACGGGTTTTACACTGATCCACGCCGCAAAAACAAAAGGCAAGCCAGTCCACGCTTTCCATGCTTCACCTAAATCATATACATAAGGGTATTTTTGGTTCATGCCGATGGTGCGGTCGCCAATGACCAAAGCCGCTGTCGTGCCTTCAATTTGTGTCTCAAAACCTTGTTCAGCAGGCACAAAATCAGGCTGTAATTTCCAATAGTTTTGAAATAAAATTTTAGTGAGTGCCACTGAAGTTTTTGAATGAAAATCGAGCAGCACTTTGTCAATTTCGGCCAAAGGAACCATTGAGTATAAGCAAACGGTATCCACTTTGCCATTACTGCCGATGCAATAATCCGAAACGATATAGGCTTGTGGTAACTCAGGAATAATGGCAACTGGCGCAAGGGCAACATCTGCAGTTCCATTCAACAGTTTTTGAGCGCAAACGGAAGGAATATCCAGATTAAGTTCGATAAAATCGGCTAATTCGCTTTTATAAATGCCGTATATAAAAGGTTTGGTATTGAGGTAACTTACTGCTGATAGTCGCATGAATGGTGAATTATTGCGCTTGCTTATACTACTGATACGCGTTATAAAGTATCAATTAAACACAATTTAGCGGAGAATGTTTGCTGGGGGGATGGGGGGTATGTTTATTCCACCACCACTTTATCAATTAACAACCAAGCGGGGGACCCAGTCCCTTCATAACCTTTCGGAATTAAACCATAGTGTTTTGCTACAATTTTGATATACTTTGCTTGAAAATCACCTTTAAAACTCGCCGTCTTTTAAGTTATTGCCGATCACATTGGCTGCGCGTTGAAGAGCCAGATTCAGGAGGTTTTTTCGCTTGGGCGTATGGCTCGACATCACCTTGCTGGCTGTTTTTTTTGTTATTTTCTGACAACGTGAGTATAGGCTACGTGGCCGCGCTTAGTCGGCTATGTGAGACCATTCGGTGTTGGCAATAGGATTATTTTTATTATTTAAAACTGGCTATCTCCAAAAGGTCATTTCTTATCATATTTCTATGTCGGACATATGTGTCATATTCTAAAACCCCCTTTAAATTGTCTCCTTCAATCTTAGACAATCTACCGGCTAATGAGATCAGCATTTCTTTTTTGTCAATAGTTTGGGATAATATCGCATATTGTTCTATTGCTTCCTTAATTTGATCTACTTTTAACAAGGTGTTTATTTCCTTACTAAACATCTCTTCGTTTTGAAGCTTTAGTTCTCTCGTAATTTGGGTTTCTCTGCATGCATTGTAAAGCATTTTTATAAATTCTTTTGTTTTATGGATTGGGACAAAAATTATTTTTTTGTTGTCAACAGAATAAAATTCAAAAAAAGTCTTTTGCTTTATTTCTTCTACGATATACCCTTTTTCATGAGAGCTCAGATCTTCATAATTCTTTCCAGTTTGCTTCTCAATCGATTCTTTAAAAAAACTAGAGTCAATCCTAGTGTATTCACCAAAAAATATCCTATTGTACATTAATTCTAACAAGCAATCATGGCCACCTTCAATTTTAATTCCAAGTATTACTATTGTGTCTATGTTTTCATAATGTTTAATGCAATTAATTAGCAGTTCTGAATTTTTATTTACAAAGCTTACTAATCCCATTAAATCATTTTTTGTTACCATTGGAAAGCTTACATTTTTTTCATGTTTAGTAAACACTGGAAACGTTATTATCTTGTCTAAGTCTGATCTACTTTCAATAAACGTTTTAATAGTATTGCTCTCTGAAAAAGTCCAATCTTCAAACTTATATGGTTTCTGTTTAAACAATTTACGCAAAATGTAATTTTCTTCAAATGACATATAAATATTAAATGGAATTTCCATGAGTTCATAAATATATTCATCAAACGCATCCTCTTTTGACAAATAATATTTATACAGCTCATAGTACTTATACCTATTAAACTCGATTTTAAAAAAATCAATAAAGCCTCCTTTTTCTCTAATTTTTAATTCATTAAAACAGCACTCTTCAGCCTTTAAATAAACGCTTTTCCCATCTTTGTCAACGTAAATATTTCTTCCAGCATATAGGAGTACTTTAGACGGCAATCTCATGACTTCTGTTAGTCTATTAATCTCTATTTCTTCAGTAGAAAACATATTCTATTTCTTTTGTTGCCAACGTGAGCATGGGCTACGTGGCGGTTGCGCGGTTGGTTTAGCGCGTTGGCTAGTTAGCCGCCATGTGAGGCCATGCATTGTGTATGCCCGGAATGGTGTTTCGAGCGAAGTTCGGCACAAATATAAGCATTTGTAACGAATTAGCAAAACTTAGGAGGTGAAAGTTTTCCTCACGCCTAGGCAACGTGGCGTGTAGTAAGCCGCAAGGGCGTTTACCGCGAGGTATGGTCTGAAGTAAGCGGGACTACAAAAGGTGGTACGGACGAACAGGAAGTG
>JAYUKX010000131.1:0-9814 GCA_043764095.1 Chitinophagales bacterium | reverse complement strand
TTTTATCCTATTTAATTGCCCTCGGTGAAGAATAAAATTTTGTTCAATATTTTAAAAGAAATAATTTACCCCCACTTTTTGAGGGGATACCTTTTTTTCGCTAAAAAAAGTAAGAAGTGGGCTTTTCGCATCAATTTTTAACTTTTTGAAATTTACAAGTTGGCCTTTACTTTTTTACTAAAGAAAAAGTGTATGGCTGCAAGATATTTTATCACAAATTTTTTATAAAATAATGAAAAATCAACAATTTAAGTGCGTTTTGGTATTGGGCTTTATCGCTTTAATACTCCATGCCTGTACACAAAAACAGGAAAAAAAAGCCGAAAATGCTACATCTAGCATCGAAAAGTCCGAATTTGGTACATTACCCAATGGACAAGTAGTTGCCCTCTTTACGCTGCGCAATGCACAGGGTATGGAAGTAAAAATCATAGATTACGGCGGTACCATTGTTTCTTGGACAGCACCTGATCGCGCTGGAAAATATGAGGATATTACTTTGGGTTGCGATTCATTGGCTGGTTATTTGCGTGGTGTGCCGTATTTTGGAGCGATTGTTGGGCGTTATGGCAACCGTATTGCCAAAGGAAAATTCCAAATTGACGATATGAAATATACCTTAGCCACCAACAATATTGGCAACCATTTGCATGGCGGAATAAAGGGTTTTGACAAAGTTTTATGGTTGGCAACACCTGTTTCCGGCGATGAACCTGCGCTAAAACTCACCTATTTGAGCAAAGATGGCGAAGAAGGTTATCCCGGAAACGTTCAAGTTGAGGTCGTTTATACCTTACAAAAAGACAATGCCTTAAAAATAGATTATTCGGCGACTACCGATAAAAAAACGATTGTCAACCTGACCAACCACGCCTATTTTAATCTAGCGGGTGCCGGAAATGGCGATATTTTAGGCCACGAATTAGTATTGAATGCGGCTACTTTTTTACCTGTGGACAGCACGTTGATTCCGTTGAAAGCACCAATGGCAGTAGCAGGAACAGTATTTGATTTTACCAAGCCAACCAAAATTGGTTTGCGCATTGCGGACAAAACCGATCAGCAAATCAAATTTGGTGGAGGATATGACCATTGTTGGGTATTGGCAGATAGTTCTAAAAACTTGAAGTCCGCAGCGGTTTTGACAGAACCTATCAGCGGGCGAGTGATGGAGGTATTGACCACCGAACCCGCCATTCAATTTTATACTGGTAATTTTTTGGATGGAAAAATAATAGGGAAAAAAGGGCATCCGTATCCCTTCAGGAGTGGTCTTTGTCTTGAAACAGAGCATTTTCCAGATGCGCCCAATAGACCAGATTTCCCGACAACCATACTCGTTCCAGGAGCAACATACCGCACAACAACTATTTATCGGTTTTCGGTAAAATAGCAGTAGCACCGAAGGATTTTTAACAAAGAAGCGTCTAAATAATATAATAAAAAAATCTTAATTCTTTATTCAAACATGAAAAAAATACTCTTTTCGCTTCTTTTGTTTGCTTTTTTGGGTCAATTGAGCGCGCAAACCAATCCAGTTATTACCGCTTTTTTACAAAATACGACCGGTATAAAAGGCCGCCATTATGTGAAAAATAATTCTACTCCGATTCAGGATAATGTGTTAGCCAATGTGCAATCTGTTCAATATTCCAACACTTGGAGTTATATTGCAGCAACGGGTATCCCTGCCTATATCACCGGGCCGTTTTTGGATGGCAACCCTTCACTTGCAACGGCGCAAACGGGTTATTTCAAAATCACCCTGAATCCTGTAAAAAACACAGGAACGCCTACTACTACTACTGGTGGCAATATCGGTGTATTTATCAATGGTGTAGCCTTGTTTGATTACCGCGATGGTGTGGCTTGGAGTACTACGGCAAATGCACTTTGTGGCGGCCCCGGTAATCCACCCTGTGCAGGTGGCCCAGGATCCGTAAACGCTTGGAACAGGGATGCTATTCCCGCAGAACGGGCAGGATTTGATTGTGCTAAGGCGCACCCAGCAATGGGAAATTACCACCACCACCAAAATCCATCTGCTTTTAGCCTTGATTTGGCGGTGATTTCTAATGTTTGTGATCTTTATCCAGCCGATGGCTTGTATGCTATTGATGCCGCTAAACATTCGCCGCTTATCGGTTTTGCCTATGATGGTTTCCCTATTTATGGAGCGTATGGTTTTAAAAATACAGATGGAACAGGCGGTATCACACGTATAAAATCGAGTTATCAATTGCGCAATATCACCGATCGCACCCTCCATGCCGATGGTACAGATGTAGCCGATGGGCCGGTGGTGAGTGCAACCTACCCACTCGGTTATTTCCGAGAAGATTATGAATATGTGGTGCATGCCGAAACCGATTATTTGGACGAACACAATGGCCGTTTTTGTATCACTCCTGAGTATCCTAATGGTATTTATTGCTATTTTGCCACGGTGGATGAAAACTGGAACTCCACCTATCCTTATGTAGTGGGGCCTACTTTTTACGGGGTAAAGAATGGTTCAAAAGTCCAAACCATTAGCGAAACTGTAACGACATACACTCCGGCCGTGGGTACGGGCGAGAGCATCGCTAATGACCTAAGTATCAGCGTTTTCCCAAATCCATCAGGCGATTTTTTTGCGGTACAAACGGCAGGACTATTGCGCGAAAAAGCAACCATAAATCTGTATGACTTATCGGGCAAATTGATGCAAACTACCCAAATTCAGCCGGGTAGTACGATCTCTTATTTGGATGCGCGTACGTTGTATAGTGGTATGTACCTGATCTCGGTCACTGTAGAAGGCGTGGTTATTGCTACGAAAAATGTAGTGGTGGAGTAGGTATTGGTGTGACTATGCGTTTAGCACGATATAAGAGCCGTTAGGCTCGGATCATCTTGTAGCCGTGGATTTTAATCCGCGGATCAGATGCACAACAAGTTATTGAGCGCCGTAGGTGCGATACATATTTTTTCAGATATTCAAGGTATTATAAGATGAATAATGCATTTTGAAGATTTGAAATGATGGAATATGCGCCGAGCCTACGGCTCTCTTATGGTTGCGTAACATTGGGGCGGATTGAAATCCGCCGCTACAATATGGGCCGAGCCTAACGGCTCTTCGTTTTGTGCCGAGCGGCTCGACCCACACCATATTAGGCAGACAGGGGCGATTGAAATCTGCCGCTACAACATGGGCCGAGTCTAATGGCTCTTCGTTTTGTGCCGAGCGGCTCAACCCACACCGGCAGATAGGGGCGATTGAAATCCGCCGCTACAATATGATCCGAGCCTAATGGCTCTTCAATCTTTTATAAATTCAATATCTGAAACTTGCATAAAGTAATTGGTAAAACAAGTGATTTTGTGGTCGTCCACAATTTTAAAATCAATCCATTTAAAACTAACTTGTTCTAGACTTGGAAGCATTGATAGCGAAAACCTATTGTTTTCATTGTTTTCATCTTTGATTAAGGTCGGAACATCGGGGAAAAGCCTGTTTTTTACGTATATTTTGTCGCAATGCTCCAATTCTATATGTATTTCCCCATCATTATTGGCTTCAAATTCTTGCTTTTCAGTACCTATAAAAACCGTACAAGCGACATAGGCCATGAGCATTTTATTCGGGTGATTACAAGAAATAATGTATCCGTTCCCTGTTTTTGATTGCTCTAATACCGTGAAATCTGCGCCGCCTTCTTTATCACTTTTGAGTTTTAGCGTATCGCCATCTATGGTGTATGTACCGGAGGCATTTCTGTCGATTGCTCCGTAGGAGTGGAAAAAGTCAAATTTCCCAGTTACTGAAAATTTGAATACAGCAACCATTTCTTGTCGCCTAAAATAGTATTCGCCCGCTATATTGGGTGTTTGTGCCATTGTTATAAAATTTGTTGTGATAAGTATTTGGACACAATTAATTGCATTTTGAACTTGGTCTTTTCCGCCTATATATCCCCATTTTTTCGTTAGATAGTACCGCTATCTGCCTTAAAAATGGCTCATCTAGCCGAAAAATACCTGCGTTCAATTATGCAATTAATTATGTCCAAATACTTAAAACTCAGGCAAGCAATGTGAGCGGTGCATCTCGTGATTTCGGGGTGCACCGCTTTTTGATTTATCATCGCGTGGGATATATCTGTGTAGTAAAACGGTTAACCTTGCAGATAAAGCACTGCATTCTAATACAAAGTTCATCGAAAATCTTCCATATTTAATCTTATTTACCTGCCATTACAAGACAGCATGATCTAACTTTGCGGCGTTTTAACTGATAATTATTAACATTTAATTCGGTTTGCTGTTTATCTGTACAACAAATTATTATATATGCGTCTTTTTTCACTTCTTACGCTTTTCATTTGCACCACATTTGCACTACTTGCCCAAAAGCCACAAACTACCGTCCATGGCATGGTCAAAGACCTAGTGACAGGCGAGGGTTTACCATATGTCACCATTACTTTTGATGGTGTGGGTATTGGGGTGCGTTCCGACATAAATGGCAAATTTTTTATGTCCACCGACCGTGCGCATAAGTCTATCAAATTGGCTTATGTGGGGTATGAAACACAAACCATCAATATCAACACAGGAGAACATAATGAAGTGGAGGTATTATTGAAAGATGGCAGTTCGCAATTAGACGAAGTCACAATTCGACCAAAAAAATACAGCCGAAAAAACAATCCTGCGGTTGATTTAGTGGAAGAAGTATTCAAACATAAAGACGAAAATCGTAAAGAGGGTTTAGCATTTTACAGTTTTGAGAAATACGAAAAACTACAAATGAACCTCAATAATATCACCGATAGTTATCGTAAAAAGTGGTATTTCAGGCCTTTTCGTTTTATTTTTAGTAATGTTGATACCAATGCCGTAACGCAAAAAGTAGCATTGCCCATTTATCTTCGTGAGCGCTTGCTTACTGCTTATTACCGCAAAGATCCCGGGCAACAAAAATCTGTGTTGATGGGACAAAGACAATCTGGATTCCACGATGAAGAAAACCAAGGCGACGACTTGGGCGTGGATGGTGAAGGGGTATCGCAATTCCTGAGTTCCAGTTTTTCTGATGTAGATATTTACGAACCGAGTATTTTGTTGCTGGGCACTCAATTTATAGGGCCACTGTCGTCTATTGCCAATAGCATGTACCGATTTTATATTATTGATACGGTAGAATACCACGGCAAAAAATACGCTGATCTTTATTTTTCGCCCAAAAACAAGGCTGATTTGGCGTTTATGGGTAATATGCTCGTTGCTTTGGATTCTACTTATGCTGTGATGAAAGTAGAAATGGGTGTACCAAAGGATATCAACCTCAATTTTGTATCTGATATGCATATTGAGCAGCAATTTGAACGCGTAGGAACTGGCAAAGACCAAAGACTTATGCTCGATTGGGATGTGGTATCTGTTGACTTAAAAGTACTTAAAACAACCAGTGGTCGTAGTTTATTAACACGAAAGTCTTCTCAATACCACAACTATACTATTAACCAGCCTTTGCCTGATACCCTTTTTAAATCCCCAGAGCAGATTAGGGATGATACAGGGAAAGTCCGTAGCCGCAGTACAGAATGGTGGACAGCCCGCCGGTACACTCCCCTCAACCACACAGAGCATTTTATCGAAAAAATGATAGATAGTATCAAGCAAGTACCTGTATTTAAGTTACTTAATGGAGTAGGTACATTGCTTGGGACTGGATTCCAACGGATCGGTTTTGTGGATATAGGTTCACCCGGTACGCTTTATAATTATAACCCCATTGAAGGGAGTCGCCTTAAACTTACAGCACGTACCAATTCCAAACTCTACAAACCCTTGGTATTATCGGGTTATGGTGCTTATGGTTTTCGAGATCAAAAATGGAAATACAATGCCAGTGTCACCTACTCCTTCAATCACAAAGTTCCCCGTGTTTTCCCGCAAAACCAATTGATTGTCTCTTATGAAAAAGACCTTCGTATTCCAGGTTTATTAGGAGACAGAATATCCCAAGACAATACGTTTACGAGTCTTCAACGAGGACAACGCAACCGGATGTTGTTCAATCAGGTATTCAAAATAGAATATGTCCGCGAATTCAAAAGTCAATTGAGTTTTAATATTGCAGCCCAGCAAAAGATTTATAGTTCTGCGGGGCTATTGTTGTTTGAAGTATCGGGGAGTGACCCTGAAAACCCTACATTTTCGTCCAATTTGAACACTACTGAGTTGGGAGGATTCGTACGTTATGCGCCCAATCAAAAATTTTATACAGGTGCCAATTATCGTTACCCCATTCAAGGAAAATCTCCCATATTTACCCTTACTTTCAGAAATGGATTTAAGGCATTGAGTGGTCAATATGCTTTTCAAAAACTGGTTTTTAGTGCTGAAAAACGTTTTTTTGTAGCACCTTTGGGCATCTCTGACTGGTTACTTAATGCAGGGCGTACTTGGGGCTCGGTACCATACCCGCTTTTGGAAGCGCACCCTGCTAACCAAAGTTATCTTTACGATTGGTATGCTTTTAATCTGATGAACTTTTTAGAATTTGTGAGCGACAAATATGTTACCTTGAATATCCAGCATAATTTTAATGGTTTATTATTTAACAAAATACCGGTCATCAAAAAATTAAGGTGGCGCGAAAAATTTAGCCTAAAAGCCCTTTATGGTGGCCTCGATAACAGAAGCAACCCCTACAATACTACTGGTTTGTTCCAGTTTCCTAAAGACGAAAATGGCCGTTATATCACTAATGTTTTGGGCAAAAAGCCCTATATTGAAATGAGTGTTGGTGTTGCTAATATCTTTAATTTATTTCGGGTCGATTATGTTTGGCGTGCCAATTACCTTGATTTGCCAGACGCACCGCATTGGGGCATAAGGGTAATGGCTTCAGCAAAATTTTAGTGTTCGGTTAGGAGGAAACTAAAGTGCTAGGAATGTCCTACGGAATGCGTACTTTTGCGCGCCTTTTCAACAAAAGGAACGTGTAAATTATGCAACCAACGTTATTAATTCTAGCGGCCGGCATAGGATCGCGCTATGGTGGTTTAAAACAAGCCGATGGCATGGGACCAAACGGCGAAAGTATCCTTGAGTTTTCTGTCCGCGATGCCGTAAAAGCAGGCTTTGGCAAACTAGTCTTAGTTATTCGCAAAGACATTGAAATCGAATTTCGCGAAAAAGTAGGCCATAAAGTAGAACAACTGATGCCTACTTTTTATGCATACCAAGAAACAGATACTGCTTTGGAATGGCTGGATCAAAAACCGGAACGCCTGAAACCTTGGGGTACAGGACATGCTATTTTATCTGCTAAAGCATACCTTACAGAGCCGTTTATTGCCATCAATGCTGATGATTATTACGGCCCTGATGCATTTGTTTCTATTTCAAAATTCCTTACAACATCCTGCACACCAAGCACTTATGCCATGGTGGCTTATCACTTGGCCAATACACTTTCAGAAAACGGATCCGTATCTAGGGGTGTTTGTACAGCCAATGCAGAAGGCTATCTTACCCATGTTATTGAGCGCACCAAGATTGAGCGATTGGAAGACGGTATTTACTTTTTTGATGAAAAAGACGAGCGGCATTTTTTAGCCGATGACACCTTGGTATCCATGAATTTCTGGGGCTTTCATCATAGCCTTTTATTTATCATTGAAGATATGTTCCGCGAATTTGTAACGGCCAATATGGATAATCCCAAAGCGGAATTTTATATCCCGACGGTGGTCAATCAACAAATTAATAGTGGTGCAGCACGCGTAAAAGTACTCACCAGTGATAGCCAATGGTATGGTGTTACTTACCCTGATGATAAGGAGACGGTGCGAGCAGCATTAGCCAATGTTGTGGTGAAGGATTAAAAAAACGTAAATACTTAGCCCACTCCCATTTCGGCCAAAAAAGGTCAATTTTTGGCCATACTACATCGACAGGCTCAGTATAAATTCGCCGTTTTCTTCGCCCGATACGCTGCATCGAACTCAAAAAAGCGGCTCGTCTGACCAAAAATTGCCTACTTTTTTGACTCGAAACCGTTGGGCTAAGTATTTACAAAAAAATATCATTCGAGTACTTTAATCTTTGCTTGTTCCCGCAAGAACATCTGCGCTAAGCGTAATCCTTCCATGCGCCCGCCCTCGTGCGTAAGGTGCGTGTAGTCTTTATTGACCAAACTAGGTCGTGAAGCGGCGGAAAGGCGCACCATCGTGCCATCTCCGCCCATACCACGGAAGAGATCGTAGAACAAAAAACCGTATTTTCGTGCTAAATCGCGTTGCATTTGCACAATATACGGTACGCTGATCATCGTCGCCAATACTCCATCCACTTTGCCGCCGCGGTCGGGAACACTCATAACAAGGATAGGGGTATTGGGAAAACAGGTACGAATATGGGTAAATGTCTTTTCCAATTCCGCCTTGTACCATTTAATATTGGTCAAGGTATTGGTTACAGCATTCAGGCCAAATTGCAACACTACAAGGTCGTATTGCTGGTATTGGTCAAAAGCACGCATCATTTCGGGTTTGATATGGCATAGTTTTCCACCGGAATTGCCACGTACCGAAAAATTATCGAAATAAATACCCGGTCCATCCTCCAAACTGGCTCCATAGAGCAAAAGACCATCCGTTTGGGGGAAACGAGCGGCAAACGCCGTAATATTTGGTTCAGAATGGCTCCATGCACTCAATAAATTTTTGGTAGTAGGCAAACTCGCTTCATTGGGATTGTTCCCCTCAGTTTGCCAAATAAAGCGTACACCTTCGGATGCTTTGTAGAACAGGCGCACATCCTCCCAATAAGCAGTGTGCTTGAGCGCATACTGCGAAGTGCCTTTATAATGGATCTTGGCTTCTGGTTCGCCCATATAAACGTATCCATTGATGCCTAAAGGCGCATAACGGCCTTCAGGTTGTAGCATAGAAATATTGCGAAACCCCTTGAATTCTTGATTAAAACTACGTCTAAACCGCGCTATTTCAGAGGTAATTGGTACAAAACCAACACCGCCGCCGCCCCAAACAGATTGGAGTGTATCGCGCAGGTCGCCGAGTAATATATCTCCTTCAACAAATGAATCTCCGAAAAACGCTACCCGAACCTTAGCATTTTGTTTTTTGATGGAATCGACAGCAGTAAAAAATCGGGTCAATCCTTCGCTATTAAACGTATAATCT
The DNA here is from genome assembly GCA_043764095.1 of Chitinophagales bacterium. Taxonomy (GTDB): domain Bacteria; phylum Bacteroidota; class Bacteroidia; order Chitinophagales; family Saprospiraceae; genus M3007. The sequence continues at coordinate 611 of JAYUKX010000131.1, read as the reverse complement.
TCTATTTGCTGCCCAAATATTTGAGCACTTGCCTCTGGCATCGGTATTTGGGCTTGTGCTAATAGGGAGTCCCCAGAAACCGTTGCAGGATAAGTAAATGTATCCAACGGAAGCACAGTAAGTGTATCAAAGGCGGGTGTCTCTGCGTTTTTTTCGCGAATATCGGATAAAATATCCATTTTTCTCAAAGTAAGACCTGCTATGGTGGTCTCTTTAGATACCGCTGAAAGGATGAGCAAAAAGGAAAGCACGAGTGCGGATAAGCCTAATGCTTGACCTATGTAGTTTTTCATGGGGCAAAGATACAGCGGAAATAAATAGTTTAGTGTGTGTTTGGTATGAAGTTCGGGTATTTGGGTAAACAGGATTCTAATCAAAATTAACCTTGAAAAATGGAGATGAAAATTATTTAAAATGGTACTTTTGCAGAAGGAATGAGATTTAAGTATTTGGACAGATTTGAATACCCATAACTTGTAATAATTTTGAGCCTAAACGCTGCAATCCAAGTGGTTAAGGAACGGTGTTGGAATAAAGGTACAGATTGATGCACATCTTTTGCCCTCATATTTCCTCTTTTTCTACTTAAATAGGTAGGCTATTCGCGCAAA
>JAYUKX010000130.1:0-2897 GCA_043764095.1 Chitinophagales bacterium | reverse complement strand
CCGGTCACTGGGCGAACACACCAATTGCGTGTACATGCGGCCCATCCATTGGGTTTAAATATGCCGATCCTGGGAGACGATATTTACGGCAATAAAGGTGGAAGGCTGCATTTGCATGCGGAGTGGATTGAATTTATCCATCCGGTGAGCAGGGAGCAAATGAGGATTCAGGTGGATCCTGAATTTTAAATTTACGGTAAAGTATAAAACAAAAAAGCCCCACCGAAGTGAGGCTTTTGAGCGGAAAACGAGACTCGAACTCGCGACCCCGACCTTGGCAAGGTCGTGCTCTACCAACTGAGCTACTTCCGCAATTAAGGCGAAAAAAACATATCGTTTCTCTCAATTGCGCGGCAAAGATACATACACCGAATTGGACTGTGCAAGTTTTTTCGTAAAAAAAATTTAACTTTTTTTTGTCCTACTCTTTAACTCGTTGATTATCAATGTTTTTCTCTAAAATTCTTTTGTATCTAAAGTAAGTTTCTATCTGCGAACGGAATGGAATATCGGTGGCTACCTTGCGGTACTCGTTCAAATTGTATCGGTCAATAATCCGCGCTCGTACATTATCGTTGAGTTGCAATTGGAGTATTTCGATAATTTCTTTCTTTAGTATAGGGTCGTAGATCGGGAAAGTGGTCTCGATACGGTAACTGAGGTTGCGTTCCATCCAATCGGCACTGGAAAGATATACTTCTTCGTTGCCGCCATTGTGAAAGACCATAACCCGTGCATGTTCCAAAAAACGATCTACGATACTAATTACCTCAATATTTTCGCTAAAACCTTTTATACCGGGCACTAGGCAACAAATACCTCGGATAATCATCCGAATCTTTACACCAGCATTGGATGCCGCGTAGAGTTTGAGGATCATTTCTTGGTCTTCAATACTATTTAATTTGACGATCATGGATGCCGGCAACCCTTTTTTGGCTGCGGCTATTTCGCGGTCAATCAAAGCGTACAGCCCAGGGCGGAGGTTATGTTTCCCAACAAGCAAATGTTTGAACTTGATTTCATCGCTTTTGATGTTCTCTAAAATACGGAACACCTGACTAATATCACCCGTTAGGCGAGGATCAACGGTGAACAAACCAAAATCGCCATATATTTTCGCTGTATCTTCATGGAAATTACCTGTGCTGAGGTAAGCGTACAACTGCGCTTGTCCGTTTTCTTCCCGCCGTACCAAGGCCAATTTAGAGTGTACTTTTAGGCCTGGGAAGGAATAATAGACCCTTGCGCCTGCTTTTTGTAGTTTTTCGCCCCATTCTAGATTGGCGGCTTCGTCAAATCGTGCTTTTATTTCCACAAAAACAGACACTTGTTTGCCCAATTGAATGGCATGAATCAAGGCATTTAAAATACGACTACGCTTGGCCACACGGTACTGAATCACCTTAATATGTGTCACCGTGGGATCATTGGCGGCTTGCTCAAAAAACTCAATAACAGGATCGTAACTTTGATACGGGAAATGTATTAACCGATCGCGTTCTTTTATCACTGCAAAAAGATCTTCTACGCCACTCAATTCAGGGTGAGGAAGAGGGGGGATACTTTTGTATTTTAAGTGTTCAAGGCCAAAGTCGGGAAATTTGAAAAAGTCAAAATTGTTGTGGTATCGACCTTCTGGCAACATCTCATTTTTACCCAAATCAAAAGTATCTTGAAGATAATTGAGCATCTCTAATGGAATTTCGCGGTCAAAAACAAAACGACTCGGCGGGCCTACCTGTCTTTTGAGCAGGCTCGCTTTTACTTTTGCCATCAAATCGCCCGAATATTCATCGTCGATATATAGTTCTGCATCGCGGGTCAGTTTGATGGAATAGGTATCTTCTATTTTATAACCTGGAAACAAGAAGGATACATTGTGCCGTACAATATCATCGAGCAAAATCAGGTCGTGGCGGTTGTTTTCGGAGGGTAATGCCACAAATCGCGGAAACAAGTCGGAGGGAATACGCACAATTGCAAATGCACTATCGCTCAACGGGCGTTTACGATCGCGGAGGTGGATGGAAAGATAAATATTACCATTGGCCAAAAAAGGAAGAATGCGCTTTTTTAACAATAAAACAGGCATTACATACGGCAGAAGGTTGTCGTTGAAATAGGTTTCGACCCATGTCCGCTGTTCGTCATTCAATTCCAATCGACGTAAGATATGGATATGGTGTCGTTTGAGTTCCTGCACAATTTGTTGCTCGTATATCGCTGAAAACTCTTCCTGTTGGCGGTTGACGGTGCGATAAATCTCTTTGAGTAATTCTCCTGGATCAAAATCGAGGGAAGCCTTGGTTTTTTTACCTGCTTTTTTGAGGTTGCGGATACTGGCCACCCGTACCCGAAAGAACTCATCGAGGTTGGAGGAGTAGATGGCCAAAAACTTGAGCCGTTCCAGCAGCGGCACTGCCGGATCCTTGGCTTCTTGAAGCACCCTATAATTAAAAGATAACCATGAAAGATCGCGATGAACGCCTGGGAAATTTGACATTTTGTATGATTACTGTTGATTGCCGCAAAAATGGTTGGTTTTTTTGAGGTGTACTATCTTTTTAGATGAAATTATTAATAATTCGTAAATTTTGCAGGGTTTCATATCTTTGCCGACGAGCGGTTTGGTGGATTGATACGCGCTACTAATACTCAAACACTGGCTTATGGTGGTAATTTAGTTTGATGCTATATATTTTTATTTGAGATAATGTACCTTGAAATTCCAAATAAAGCACAGATCCCAAAGTGTGGCAAAGCCGGCCTTAGAAAAATGCAGGTTTTGCTTGAGCGGAGGCGGATGAAGCCAAAAAGTGTTTGAGCCAAACGGAATTTACGGGACACCGTCCCCGCTCAAATATGCGGCGAGTTTTTTTTGGCGCCGCCGGAGC
>JAYUKX010000129.1:0-10003 GCA_043764095.1 Chitinophagales bacterium | reverse complement strand
CCAAAAATGCTATCAATTTGTATGTTTTTTAAAATATGTTTTCAATGCCTTAACTGTAAAAAATCATGCACTTTTCAAAAATGTCCAGTAGTATGGTATAATTGGTTTGTTATAACAACTCAAATATAGATAACAAAGATATGCCCCCATAACCCCCTCGTTCCAACATTTTTCATCATAATTTCTGAAAAAATATATTTTTATTTCAGTATTTCTGAAACTTTTTTCTATCTTTGCAGGAATTCTGAATATTTCCTGATTTCTTACAGTTAGACTGACAATTTCGTGGATGATCTATAAGTATCGTGGAACTCAATTACAGGTGTTTTTATAAAATAAACTTCTACACAAAAAATGGAAAATAACATTCAAGTACGGCTATTTGATGCCATTGTTAAAAAATTTAAAAACCGTTCAAAGGCGCTTGCCGATTACGAAAAAAGTTTCCCAGGAACAGGTTCAAGTACCGCTCGCGCACGGTTCAATGGCACCACATCTATTACCTATACACATGGTATGCAAGTAGCCGCGCATTATAACCTGCACGATTTAGATGTGTGGAAAGAAGGATGGTCGGAAACACAGTTTATGGTAAAAGTACCTGCCTTAGCGCCCGATATGGATGCCTATTTGGATATGTTAATCAAGGATTTGGAGTGGGTCAAAAAACAACCCAATGCCCAAATACATTTAGCCATTCACGAAATGCCGTTTATTTTATTGAAAAAACATAGGTATATCGCTGGTTTTTTGCTCTATTTTTCCCTGTGTATAGAATCGAACCACCCGAAATTTAGTCATTACACCTTTGGTACAGCATTTTTACAAGACCCACAAATAACAGTTTGGTTGGATCGTTGCCGCGAAGCCCTTGCGCTGTATCAACAAATACCCGGTACGGAATACTGGTGTCCGCGCATGTTGCAGGGCATCAAACAAAAAATTAAATTGATTCAAAAGATCGAACTTTACGAAAATACTGATATGCCGATAACGCTCTGCCATGAATTAGATCGTTTGGTAGATGACCTAGAACAAAAGGTAAAAATAGGAAAAAAAATACTTGGCCCTGAACAACAAGGTGCAGCAGTACGCATCCTCAACCATGATGGCTTTATAACAAATACGCTTATGGTGGCCGGCTCTAGTGCCGTTGGTTCGCTATTTTCCTATGAAGAACGTGGTATCCTTCATGTACAACGCTACGAGGCCGCTATTGCCCAATTGCAACTGGACAAAATTGAAAGATCTAGCAATTGGGGCAGGGGGATAAACAGTCGTTTTTTTGTTCAAATGCGGCAGTATAATGAGGCGTAATTCCCCCCTTATGAAACACAACCCGCTCCGGCCATACCTGTCCCTTATTTTATTGTTTGCACCTGCTGTGCTATTTGGTGTATTAATGGTGCTGTACTGGCAGCATCCCAAACTGTGTATCATGTCCAAATTCCCATTTGTGCCTTGGCAATTCCTGTTGCTTGGTGTTGCCGGGGCTGTTGCCACCACAGGCGGGGTACTGGATTGGCGTTACCATCGCAATCCGTTGCACATGAAAATCCCCAAAAAAGAGCGCGATGCAGAGGCGGCAGCACTTGGATTGGGCGGATTACCGATGTTTATCCTGATGTGGCTGGCTATGCTCAGTGATACACCTACCCAGTATCTTATCCCGATTTTGGTGGTACTCATTTATACCGTAACGGCGATTTGTTACGATGAATTTGTTTTTCATATCAAAAGATGCGGAAAAACAGAACATTTGTACCACCGAATGTTGGTATTTGGCAATGGTATTGCTTGGTTGAGCTGGGTGCATTTTATTTTTTGCGCATGAACGCGTGGCTGTTATTGCGCCTTGCGCGGGCCGAAATGGCACGAAATCCTGCGGTATTACCCGTACAAGACCTACAAAAGGGTATTTTCAGCACAGGCGGCAGATGGATGTTTTATTGGATGCAAATACTCCAATTCGATGAGAAAAGAACCTTGCAACATGGGATCAATTTTGCGTTTTATGGTCTATTTAAATACGCCATAAGCGGTGCTGTTTTTCTGATTACCCTGTTTTTTTTGTGGCCATTGGGCTGGATGTATGCCCCTTTGTCCATCATTTGTTTTTATGCAGTGGAAGTACAGTTGATGTTCCTTTTTCCATTATTGATCGATCAATCTCCCGCACCGCTACGTGAAAGTAGGACCATGACCCGTAGCATTGGAACCATCTACACTGTTTTGGTCATATTACCTATTGGTGTTTTTATGCTGCTAGGGTTATTCCATTGGAAAAATCCCCTTAAACATTGGTATTTAGGATGTTTGGCTGTGGTGATTTGGTATATTTTGGAACGAAAAGCGCGCAACAAGTAAATAAAAAGGGTGATTTGAAGCCTTTTAAAACCTCAAACCACCCTATCTTATTAAGGAATGATAAAACAATAGTCTATTTTATCACCACCAGTGTCTTGGTCACCATACCACTTTCCGTCCTTAAATTGACCCTATACAAACCAGGGGTAAATTCCGAACCATCTACGTGGAATATAACCGTGCGTTGCTTTTCCGCAATGACCTGCCGAAGAACAAGCCTTCCCACAGCATCGAATACGAGTAAAGTACCGCCGCCAGCACCCACACCTTCCATACCGACTGTCACGGTGGAAAGTGCGGGGTTAGGGGCTAATATTAATTCAAGGTTGTCTTTTTGCTTTAATGCCCCGCCCTGAATGTCCAATTCAGCATCCCGAACCTCCAAACCTGTATTCCCCATAGCACTGCTACCACAATTCACAGTCACGGAAAAAGAGCAATCCGAACTCTGACCATTCGGCGCTATCGCCCTAAAGGTATTAGTGGTAACACCCGCTGGGAAAAACGAACCGCTCGAAAAACCTGTAAGTAAGAACGGTGTCAACGAACCCGCACAATTGTCCGAGGCTGTTGCATTACTGTAGAATACCGTTGCTCTACAAGGCGTACCTGTGCCATCGGTTACTATTGACGGTGGACAACTAACGACTGGTGGTTGGTTGTCCGCTACAGTTACTACCACGGTGCAGCGACGCGTATTGCCTGCGGCGTCCGTGGCTTGGAACACGACATTGCTATTGCCAATTGGGAACGTAGCACCACTTGCCAAACCGCTGATACGAACGGATGTACCGCTAGTGGGGGCACAGTTATCCGTAAAGGAAGGGTTGGTATAAGTGGCCACAGCGTTGCAAGTGTTTGCGGCTGTGGATACATTTATCGTTGGAGGACAAGTAATCGTGGGCTGCTGTAAATCATTCACTGTGACCCGGAAGGAGCAGGTTTGGCTATTGCCTGCTGCGTCGGTGGCTCTCCATGTGACGATATTTGCACCTTTATTAAAGGTCGCACTGCTATTAGGCGCCCCTTGTACCGTCCCAGTACCACCACTCACCAGCATTACGGTAACATTGGAGGTGCAATTGTCCGTCGCTGTCGGAGTAGTATAGGTGACTACTGCGCTACAAAGATCAGGATCGGTGGCTTGTGTTTTGTTGGCCGGGCAGGTAATCGTTGGTTTCTGCGCATCGTTTACGGTTACTATAAATGTGCAAGTCTTTGTATTTCCTGCTGCATCCGTTGCACCCCAAATGACTGTACTTGCTCCAATCGGGAAGGATAATCCGCTTGCCAAACTAGGTGTAATTATGGCTGTAACTACGCCTGGACAATTGTCCGTAGCGGTTGGTGCTGCATAATTAACGATTGCAGTACACTGGTTAAGATCGGTGCTACGTACAATGTTACCAGAACAAACAATTAATGGATTTTCATTATCTGTTACTGACACTGTAAACGAGCAAGACGATGTCCCGCAATTATTTTGGGCGGTAACAACCACATTAGTGACACCTTTTGAAAAAGTACTACCAGAACCTGTGCCTGTGCCAGTACCTACAGTAGCACCTGTAAATTGATAACTCAAATTAGGCGTAGGAATACCCGAAGCGGCGACTGCATAACTCACTAAAGCCGAACACGAATTACCCGCAGTGAATGCAGCCAACGGAGCCGCTGGACAAGTGGTAAAAGTAGGCGCGTCACCGACGGTCACTGTTACACTAGCACAATTCGAACTCGTACAGCCCGCAGTTTCCCAACGTGCAAAATAAGTCGTCGTAACAATAGGTTTTGCTAATACCAATGGCGTGCCAGTACCCACTAAAGTACCACCACAACTGCCAGTGTACCACCTCAAAGTTGTACCAGAGCCACCTGTTACTGACAGGCTAATATTGCCCGAGGCTCCTAAACAAAAACTATTAATATCGCTCGCGGCAGCAGTAGGAGGTACGGGGCCAGGAATTACTGTTACCACCACACTGGCGCAACTCGAACCGGAGCAGCCCGCTGTTTCCCAACGTGCAAAATAAGTAGTGGTAACCGTAGGTTTTGCTAATACTAACGGCGTGCCAGAGCCCACCAAAGTACCACCGCAACTGCTGGTGTACCATCTTAGGGTAGAACCAGAGCCGCCCGTTGCTGAAAGGCTAATAATACCACCAGCATCCGAGCAGAAATTATTCACATTGCTCGCAGCAGATGTAGGCGCTACGGGGGCTGGAATCACTGTCACCGTTACACTGGCGCAACTCGAACTGGCGCAGCCCGCTGTTTCCCAACGTGCAAAATAGGTCGTCGTAACCGTAGGTTTTGCGAGTAGCAAGGGTGTGCCAGAACCGACCAAAGTGCCACCGCAACTGTTGGTGTACCATCTTAAGGTGGTACCAGAGCCGCCAGTTGCGGAAAGACTGATATTACCACCAGCATTCGAGCAGAAATTATTCACATCGCTCGCAGCAGATGTAGGGGCTACAGGGGCTGGAATCACCGTCACAGTTGCACTGGCGCAACTCGAACTGGCGCAGCCAGATGTTTCCCAACGTGCAAAATAAGTTGTCGTAACCGTAGGCTTTGCTAGTAGCAAGGGCGTGCCAGAGCCGACCAAAGTACCGCCGCAACTGCTGGTGTACCATCTTAGCGCGGCACCAGAGCCGCCCGTTGCTGAAAGGCTGATATTACCACCAGCATCCGAGCAGAAATTATTCACATCACTCGCGGCACTTGTAGGAGCTACAGGGGCTGGAATCACCGTCACTGTTGTACTGACGCAACTGGAGTTTCCGCAACTTGAAGTCTCCCAACGCGCAAAATAAGTAGTAGTAACAGTAGGCTTGGCTAGTACCAAGGGAGAACCCGAACCGACTAAAGTACCGCCGCAACTGCCGGTGTACCATCTTAGGTTTGTACCAGAGCCGCCAGTTGCTGAAAGACTGATATTGCCACCAGCATCCGAGCAGAAATTATTCACATCGCTCGCAGCAGATGTAGGGGCTACGTAGGCTTGATTTACGACTACAGTTACACTGGTGCAACTGGAGTTTCCACAATCTGTAGTTTCCCATCTTGCAAAATAAGTCGTTGTGCTAGTAGGTTTTGCCAACACCAAAGGCGTACCAGAACCCACTAAAGTACCACCGCAACCATTTGTGTACCATCTCAAAGTTATACCAGAGCCGCCCGTTGCGGAAAGACTAATATTTCCACCAGCATCCGAGCAGAAATTATTCACATCCGTCGCAGCAGAAGTAGGGGCTACGGGAGCCGAGATCACTGTCACTAATACTGTGCTGCTACTGGTGCATTGGCCGTTTGTGGCCGTATAAGTAATGATGGATGTACCATTGGCCGCACCGCTCACCAAACCCGAGGAGGAATTGACTGTAGCAGCCGACATATTGCTACTGCTCCATGTACCACCACTCGCGCCATTGCTACTCAGTTGGCTCGTTGTACCTGTACAAAACGTAGTCGTGCCGCTGATAGTGCCTGCATTGGCTCCTGGCAATACCTCTACTATTTTGGCAGCGCTGGCACGACAGCCATTGACCGTCACCGTGTAAAATACACTGTTCGTATCGACAGCAGGCGTAGAAATCAAGGGCGTAACTACACCTGTGGATGGATCCACGGAGAGCACTTGGTAAGGGTTTATGGTTGTCCAAACACCACCAGGTACTGTACTACTCAGTGTGATCGTAGCATTACTACACACTCCAATTATGCCACCAATTGATATGCTCGGCATACTGCTGATCGTACCCGCACTCGGTATGGCATTAACCGTCACCACTGCTGTGGCGGTACTGGTACAGCCACTAGCTGTAACGGTATAACTGATTGTAGCGGTGCTACCGCCAATGATACCACCGACCAGTCCGCTGCCATTGACCGAGGCATTTGACGGATTGCTGCTGCTCCAAGTACCACCGCTCGCGCCGTTGGTACTGAGTTGTGTAGTAGCACCTGCGCAAACCGAGGTAGTACCGCTGATCGTACCCGCATTAGGAGCAGAATTGACCGTCACCATTACACTGGCGCAACTGGAGTTACCGCAGGCCGCTGTTTCCCATCTTGCGTAATAAGTAGTGGTAACCGTAGGCTTTGCTAACAACAATGGCGAACCTGAACCCACCAAAGTGCCACCGCAACTGCCTGTGTACCACTTCAAGGTTGTGCCAGAGCCGCCTGTTGCTGAAAGACTAATAGTGCCCGTAGCATTGGAGCAGAAATTATTCACATCGCTCGCAGCAGAAGTAGGGGCTACCGGGGCCGATACCACTGTCACCGTTACACTCGCGCAACTAGAGTTACCGCAGGCCGCTGTTTCCCAGCGCGCGTAATAAGTAGTTGTAACCGTAGGTTTGGCTAACAACAATGGTGTGCCAGAACCCACCAATGTGCCACCGCAACTGCCTGTATACCATCTTAGAATGGTGCCAGAGCCGCCTGTTGCGGAAATGTTGATATTACCACCAGCATCCGAGCAGAAATTATTCACATCCGTCGCAGCAGATGTAGGGGCTACGGGTGCTGGGTATACAGTTACCGTTACACTAGCGCAACTAGAGTTACCGCAGGCCGCTGTTTCCCAGCGTGCGTAATAAGTAGTCGTAACAGTAGGTTTTGCTAACAACAATGGCGTGCCTGAACCCACCAAAGTGCCACCACAACTACTGGTGTACCATCTTACGGTGGTGCCAGAGCCTCCTGTTGCTGTAAGACTGATATTGCCACCAGCATCTGAGCAGAAATTATTCACATCAGTCGCAGCAGAAGTAGGCGCTACGGGGACTTGATTTACAGTTACCGCCACACTGGCGCAAGTTGAGTTCCCGCAGTCCGCTGTTTCCCATCTTGCGTAGTAAGTCGTGGTAACCGTAGGTTTTGCTAATACCAATGGCGTACCAGAACCCACCAAAGTACCACCGCAACTGCCTGTGTACCATCTTAGGGTGGTGCCAGAGCCGCCGACTGCACTGAGGCTGATGTTGCCGCCCGCGTTTGAACAAAAATTATTGACATCGCTCGCAGCAGACGTAGGTGCTACGGGTGCGACGCAGGCTGCTCCAATCGTATAACAATTCGGTGTAGGCGGTGTCGTTACACTATTGACCGAAGTCGCTACGACACCCGCGGGATTAGAACTTACGTTTTCAATAGTAGAAACATCCTCTGCAATCACATAATAACAGACCTGATCCGTGGCTACCAAACCACCCATTGCTGCTGACGAAATAGTAAAATTCCAAGTACCGTTGCGTCCAGTACCCGAGGTAAGTGAACCAGCCGAACTATTCCAACTTCCAGCATTTTTTCTAAAATAAATACGTGGTCTCAAATCTGCGGCCAAGGCCGCAAAAGGATATACTCCATTGGCATCGGTGATGGTGGCCGTCAAGGTGCGATCACTTGTGCTAGGATCGTTAGCCAGTGCTGTATAAGTAATGACTGGTGCATCTGTATTGTCCACCACTCCGTCGCGCTCGTATGCTCCTAGGTCGATACCCGCGTCGGTGCGCGAGTAATTGCGTTGGTCTTTAATTGGAACGGTTGCGCCAGTGGCAGTATTGACACCCACATTACGCAAAGTGCTGGTCGCTAGTAGTTCAAGGGTTTGGGTAGAACCGCCATTGTTGGCTAGCGTGGCGTTTAGACCAAGCGTACTGTTGCCTGTATTATAATCGAAAGCCAGAGTAGGCGCAGAGGCAACACCCGTACTACTATTCCCGTAATTTTTGGTAGAACCTGTGAAAGCCCCGTTTGCAGCACCCACATAGATATCTTTGGAAGGATGGTTAAATATGGTGTTGACGATTTGGAAAGTCGCACCTGAAGAAGGATTGAAGTATATTCCGCTGCCATTGCCACTAGCCGTATTTTGACTAAACGTGCAATTGACGATGTGGGTTGCTGTCGAAGTTGTTGAAGTCTGCCTCCAAAGCCCGGCTCCATCCACAGCAGTATTGTTAAAAAAGGTACAATTGGTGACCACAAGTGGATTAGTACCACTGGACCCAAAACGCAATGCTCCCCCAGCAAGGCCAGCAGAATTATTTTTGAATAAACAACCGCTAATCCCACCAGGAAAGGCCGTGTTAGCATTGATAGCACCTCCATTACCATTAACCGTACTGCTTACTGAATTACCGTCAAATGTGCAGTCACTCACCGTCCAAGCAATGGCACCAGACCCACCGTTAAAAGCCCCGCCAGTATTCACAGCGGAGTTGTTGAGAAAAGTACATTTGGATAGTATACCTGTTTCGGCACCCGCATTAGCAAAACTTATAATCGCTCCGCCCCTCGAGACAAGCTGAGCTGTACCACACGTGTTTTCTTCAAAGATACATTGAATGAAGGATAGCGAATGACCCGGGTTTGAAAGGCAGTATATCGCACCGCCTTCTACGTTTTGAAATGCTTCTAAAGCATTATTGCGATAAAAATGTACTCGATTTGCCGAAAAACTACCCGAGCCATTTATATTTATAGCACCACCAGCACCACTATTACCATGCTGAATTTTCATGTCTTCGATGATGACCACAGAGGTACCCGTAATGGTGAAAATACGACCCGCAGCAGTGTTTCTATTAGCATTACCTTGTACGGTAGTAGAAGCAATGCCATTCCCTCTAATGGTCAGGTTTTTATCAGTGATTGCAACGTTAATTTCGGTGTGCAAAGCCGTATTAACATGCACAATATCACCATCGGCAGATGCCGCTACGGCAGCAGCAATGGTAGTAAAATCGCACCCACTAGCGCACACTGTGCGCGTAACTTGGGCCTGTAGCATCGTTGCGCAAAAGAGCAATACTATGGGTATCACGTGTTGTAGGCATCGTAATAAAAAAACAAATTGAAAATTCCTTTTTGTATAATTTTTCATGTTATAACAATTTACTAAGTACTTGTTTCGAACAAAAGATAAATAAAAATAGAGGCGAGAAAAGTGCAGGTACTAAGTATAGGACAAGGCCATACACTTATTCAGAAAACAGACCTTTCCCCTCAAAAAGATCAATATATTGCACATTTTCAGAGCAAAACTACTTATTCTTTATGTAACATTTGTTGTTTATGTGATTTTTTGAAAAATATTTATTCATTTTATGTAGACAATTTAATAGGGGGTGAAATATAAAACATTGATTATTATAATTTTATGACATAAAACCAACATAATTTTTAACTCGAAAGGGAGTATTGTTCGAGTATAGTCGATTGAAGGAACTGCTATACTATTTGCTTTCGTATTGCCGGAAAACGGGATCAAGTAGCGGATCACTCGTGCTTGTACCATCTTGGTAGGTCATACTGGTTATTTTGCAACCTATAAAATGCCAGTTGCCCGTACCATCGGGATTCCACCACCCATTTGCATCCGTAGCAGATGAATATTCCTGATAACTGGGTATGAAAGTTTCGTTATTGAAGTGGAGCGGATCATTATTTACAGTGGATGGATCCGCCTGAAATTGCCCTGAAAAAGTTAATCTTGGTGTATTTAAATAAGACATAGCGTTTTAAGTTTCATTCCTAATACATAAAAAATTGAATTTAATTTGCAAAATATATTATAATAATAAACAATTTTATCAATGCTAAATATAATTCACCTCAAAGATAA
>JAYUKX010000128.1:0-37020 GCA_043764095.1 Chitinophagales bacterium | reverse complement strand
ACCAAATGGATTCTTTGGCCTCAATCATTGCTAAAAGAAACTAATATACCCTCACTTTTTGACCGCATACCTTTTTTTGGCGAAAAAAAGTAGGAAGTAGCCGTTTTTACACAAATTTTCAGATTTTTGAGATTTGCAAGTGTACATGATTGTTTCTCAAAAGAAAAAGTATACGGCTGTAAGCCAATATGTACAAATAACACAGCCGCCCTAAATACCTACAAGGCATTTGGAGCGGCTGTGTTGTTTTATAAAAATTCTGCTGTTTAAAATCAGGCAGTAGCAACCGCTTTACCCGATGTTTCGCCTATTTTACAAGAGCCATTATAACGCGCACCTTCATCCACAATCATGGTGCGTGCACTAATATTGCCTTCGATAATAGCAGAATCCATCAAATGCAAAGCTTCTTTTACATTTACATCGCCTTTGATACGGCCTTTGATAGAGGCATCACGGGCAAAAATATTGCCTGTAACAGAACTACCATCGCCCATTACCAAACGTTTGTCCACGCGCACTTCTCCGTTCACGCTGCCGTCTAAGCGGACATTTTCGGTACACATAAACTTGCCTTCGATCAAAGTGCCTTTGGCAATTACTGTGGTTTGTGCGTCTTTGTCACCTGCATTGGGCAGGGAGGATACCGGACTGGCCGGTTTTTTGTCTTTTGAACTTGAAAACATAATATTGTCAGAGGGTAAAGTTATTTAAACTTATGCTAATTTAAGATTATAGTCAAATACTTGGACATATTTAATGGTGTCCAAGTACTTAACCCTACAAGGGTATACATACAAGTAATAAATAATCGTGCCAAATTTCCGAAAAAACCTCCAATATAAAAAATAAATTTATAAATCTCGTGCCTTTAAAAACGCCCGCGCCACTAAAATTGAGATTTTTATCTTTTTTTTATACTTTTTCCTCTAAAAATGTGCTACAAAAAAGACTAAAAAAAATAAGTCTAAAAAAAAGTATAAAAAATTGGTAATGAACTACTTACCAAAAAATAAATAGTAAAAAGAAGGCCCAAAACCCAAATTTGCCCTGTCCAAAAAGTGTAAAAGTGTCCTTGCTGGGCGAAAACCAATGCCCACATATTTGTACCAGAAATCACAGCAAGTAAATACATCACAGAAGTTGAGCGAAATTTATTTACGTCCGTTTACAGGTATTACTTCCAAAAGAGGAAGTTGGAATAAGAAAGAACCCCACTGATGTAAGTTAGTGGGCTTCTTTCTCCTGATGATCACGAAAGATACGCTTAAATAGACTGTAAAGTAAGATTTTTTATTATAAATAAAATTTATTTGCTGACAGTGGTTGCCGAAATGCTTCGGGAACAAATTGAATAAGATCATTCACGGTGATATTTTTGAGTAGGGGGGCTACATTTTTTTATTGGTAGCCCCCTGAATAAAAACACACAAAACATAACAATAACACAAAACACCAGTCGCCGCAGCCGAAAAGCGTTTAAAAGAGTAGGCAATAAACTCATTATCAATTTTTTATCATGAATTTCAATGTTTTTCTAACCGTTTTTTTCACCCTAGCCATTGGGGTATTAAATGCCCAAAACGATGGGCCAAATGAAGACTATATCATTACCATCAAAGAAACTGCGATACAACCGCTGGTATTGGTTGCTGAACAGGAAACGGATGACCGGCTGGAACGATACCAAAAAAAGGAAGCCATGCGTAGTCAAAAACTCGGTCAATTGCGCAATATGCGTTCTAAACTCGGTATCAATGAGCAATCACTGCTCTTCGAATGCGTGGATATTGTAGTCGCATTTGCCGCAAGCATAAGCCCCGAACAAGCAGACATTATTCGGAGCAACCCAGATGTAGAACAAATTGAAAAAAATATAACTTTTGCTCTGGAAAAACCGCTGGAAGAACAAGAAAGTACACCGCCATCTGGACAGGTGACTCCTTGCGCCATTACCAACGCAGGAGGATTTGATGTAGGTGATGCCAAAACTACTTATATTTGGATTATGGATACGGGTATCGACACCGACCACCCCGATCTCAATGTAATTACCGATCCAAACTACGCCAAATCCTTTGTAAACGGACAAACCATAGAAGACATACATGGACACGGCACACACGTTGCTGGTATTGCCGCGGCTAAAAATAATGGGATTGGAACAGTAGGTGTTTCGGCTGGTGCCAAAGTAGTACCCATAAAAGTATTGGCCGATTCTGGCTTGGGTAGTTCTATCAGCATTATCAGTGGCCTCAACCATATCGCCCAAAAATGCCAAGTGAATGACGTAGCCACCTTAAGTTTTTCAAGTGTAGTTGGCACAAATTGCGAAAATAGCCTGATTACTTATCGCAATGCCATTCGCAACCTCGGTAAAAAAGGCGTTTGGGTATGTATTGCAGCAGGTAATGATGGTTGTGATGCTACTAAAGTACGACCTGCCTGTATCAATGGCGATCGGATACTCACAGTAGGTGCCATGACCTGTACCCAAAAATGTGCATCGTTCTCCAACTGGGGTAGCGAGGTTGTGGATTGGGTAGCCACTGGCGAAAAAGTATATTCTACTTACAAAAATGGTGGTTACAAAACGTTAAGCGGTACATCTATGGCCGCTCCAGTGGTTGCAGGAATTTGTCACGCACGTGGCGCCGCCCCACTGAGCGACGGACTACTCACTTGTAACAATACTTGTACCACAGCCGCTGCTTATAAAAAAGCAAAACGATAAAAATCTTTTCTTCACGAATTAAAATACAATTATTATGAAAAGTACAATTTTACACCTTATATATATATATGTGTCGGTTTTTTGCTGCTGGCCTCCCCAGCCGCTAAATTGTTCGCACACGGAACACCATTGAACAACAGCGACCAAGATTCCATCCAGCAATGGATGCAACCATTTATTAAAAATGCCGAATCAGAATTGGCGCAATTGCAAAGAGTATTTTTGAACGAAACAGAACCCTTGCGTATCCGGCTGCAGGAGGTATGCACCAGCCTCAATAACCCTCGAAACCGTACCGCTGAAAAAGGCTTCGAATTACTTTGGGAACGCGAACAACTCCGCGAAACCCTACTCGTACTGGAAGAAGAACACAACCTCAAAATGCTCAAACTGCGCTACCGAAAAAGTATCGAAATCGTAAAAATGCTGTATGAAAAAGTATTGAGCATGGACCACCATTTCACTAGCCTAAAAGCACAACAAACCGTCTCCAATTTGTCGAATCCACATAATTATCCCGAATTTAAGGAAACGAAAACGATTATTGACGACAAAATGAAGAAAAAGTTCAATTTTCAGATGCCTGCCCTTTTCCAAACCAATCCTTACTTATCTGCTGCATTTACGGTAGTGGGCATGGTAACGAGTTTGGGAGAAGGCAATAACACGGAAAAAAAGGAAAACATGCAAAAACTCTCTTGTATCCTCGATTTTACCGTGCGGATGCACAACGACCTCAATGTCATCTATTATGAAACGGGTTATCTGCGCGATGCTAACCTCACACTCAAAAAAGAATGCGAAATGTTATTTGCCGAATGCAGCCGACAAGTAGGTTATTCCATACCCTTGACCAGCTGCCGTGATAGTGACGATTGGGAGCGGCTCTACACCATGCTCGATAATTATGTAGCAAAAGCATTAGGAGAAACTACCGCATCCAATAATAATAATAACAACAACAATAACCAGCAAAATTATGGTGCACCAAATAATGGAGGAGGCAATATGAACAATAACCCAAAAATGGTAGGCAAAGCAACCGTAAACCTTCAGTTTTCGATTGATCGTGTTACGCAATTTATAGAAAAATATGGCAATTTTGTGGGGCAAGGTGCGGAATACTATAAAAAATTCTCAAAAATTGCAGACAGTTATGAAAATGAAAAGGTATGCTCTGATGCGCTCCCAGCACAATTTAAACAATTGAAAACAGATATCGATCAAACATTAGACAAATTCAATAGTGCATACCGTATGCCCGAAGTACAAGGCTCCAAACTAAAGGATATGCTATATGGTACTTTTGATTTGGAATAATTCAACCATGCTCTATTATGAAAAAGATATACTACATTTTTATTTTATGCTATTTTATGATTTATACATCAGTATTGGCACAAAATCAAGCCGTTACTCCAGATTTCGATCCAATGCAGCATCCAATAGCATTGGAAGTGGACAGCGGGGTTATCGTTAACATAGTAAGTGATTATGTACTGATAAAATCTTTGCGGGCACAAGTAACTGGTTTTGGAAAAATAGTAGCCGTACGTCGCACCTCTTTTAATGGGCAACAATATTTGCAATATGAGACCGAACCACAAAGAGCGACCAAACAGCCCGTTTTTGTTTATTTTTCTTTGATCAGAACCTCATCGGGGGCATACTACGTAGGTGCAGCGGAAGGTGACAGTTGTTTCGGCTGTGGAAATAACTGTTTTGCAGATAACCAGAGCAGACCTTGTGGTTGCTGTAGTCCAGTACCGCCGGGTTCTGGTGGTAATGGAAAAATAATCCTAAAGAAAGTCAGTACAAAAATTGAATCATTCAACGAATAAAAAAATGCGCATTCTACAATTATCACAGTTTTTGAGTACATTAGCTCTGCTTTTTTCATCCATTCTAAGTGCTCAAGAGGGTTATTTTAACCCCGATACCGATCCTATTTTATCCACCATCAATGGCAAAGTCCGATTTGTCCAGAGTGAAGCAGTAATTGCCCGTGCAGCGGATATTCGATTGGGCAAATTGAACACCGTTGAAACATTTGATAAATTGCAGATCAATGATAAATGGTATTTTACATTAGAATGCCGTTTTGCTCCGGATCCTGACCAATCTGCCAAAGTTTATTTAAAGCTTCGACCAGATGGCCTCGGCAATTTTTTTGCCGATACTGCGTGGGTTGCTTGCATCGGTAGTCCTTGCGGAGGTTGCGATTGGGATCCAGTAACAAATGATTGTTTCTGCAAAGGCGACCGACCGGGCGCTCCAGGAGAGCCCGGAGAATGCGTACAGGTATGGAGTACAGAAGCTTTACTAAAAAAAGTTAAAATAAAATCTTTTTAAGCGTTATCTTTGTACCGCCAATTAATTCACATTATTGAAATTTATTTTGATATGAACACTTTACCCGTTTCAGTTATACTTGGCAATCCACGCGTCGATTGCGCCCGACTAGGTATTTGTAGTCTTGAAGGAACAGAACAAGATATTCATTCGTTCCAACCCATCCACCATCGCAACGTATATGCGCTGCTCTCGGTGACACCGGATGCCCAGCTTAGATTGAGTTTTCCCCTAGAAACCATGATGCCAATTACCCGAAAAATGTTTTTTGGGGAAGGCGGATTTATTATTGAAGAAAAAAAAGTGCTACCATATACACTAAGTGAAAAATTAGCTTTACCTTTAGAGGCGTTTTTCTCACATGGTGTTTGGCCGATTGTTGAAGAAGACGGGCATTTGATCGTCACTATAGGAATGTTAACCATGGTTACCAATTAGTTTGCACGATAACATTAATTTATATAGTTGAATTGTGTCAATTTTCTACCTAAAGAAACACAAGTCTCGCCAGATACCTTTTCCAGTTGAAAAATAGGGGGGGAACAATATCTGGCAGTTTTTTTTAAACAAAACTAGTGTGTGGTTGTTTGTTAAACGACATTTTGATAAATATTTTATAAGTAATCATCGTTCAAGTGTCTAAGTTTTGAGTAATTTTGCACTTTATTGAACAAACAAAACACATTTTTATGTATCCAATAGCACTAACAACACCCATGGCAAAAGATTTGTCCGACTATGGGTTCGAATCACTTACTACACCAGAAGCAGTAGAATCCGTATTCACAGAAATGGAAGGCACTACACTATTAGTGGTCAATAGCGTATGCGGCTGCGCAGCAGCAATGGCACGCCCAGGAGCCAAAATGGCATTGGCTGGCACAAAAAAACCTACTAAACTTGTTACTGTTTTTGCAGGAGTTGATAAAGAAGCCACTGAAAAAGCACGCGAGTTTTTATTACCGTTCCCTCCCTCTTCTCCAAGTATCGCCCTTTTCAAAGATGGAAAATTAGTACACCTCTTAGAACGCCGTCATATTGAAGGCCGCTCTGCCGATGTAATTGCTGATAATTTATCGCAAGCATTTCAGACTTATTGCGATTAATTGTATTATTTAGGAAAAAGTTTAGTAAAAATCAAATTTTAATACAAATATTTATGTCAAAAACAAAGTTTTATACTAACTTCGCCCCGACAAAGATTTGTTATTATTAATTTTAAACTTTTTAACTTAACCACATCCTCACATTATGAGTAAACTTACAGATCTTATCGCAACTTATCAAAGCGATAACGAAAGCTTGGGACTTGGTCTTGACAGTGCATTGGTAGAAGCAGTAGCCAAAGGTCTTGGCCCTTCTATTTACAATGATGATTCTTCTCGCGTTTCTTGCTCTGACCAAACAGAAATGGATCGTGTTAAAACTAATTTCTTGATCAATAAACTTGGTCTTACTGATGGTCCAGAACTCGATGCTGCAATTAAAGAAGTTTGCGAAGCAATGGGCACTTCCAATCGCAATAAATACCGCACTTTATTTTATGCTTCTTTGGTGAGGAAATTCGGCAAAGAATCTGTTTATATGAAGTAAACCTATTTAATTTTTTGAATAGAAGAGGCTGATAATCTAATGGATTCTCAGCCTTTTTTTATTACTACAAAAAATAACTTCCAATTTAAGCAAATTGAAATCAATATCTTTTTCTCCAAAAAAATCTTAGTACATCAAAGTTCTGTTTATATCACGTACGGCTTACTTTTGTCATTAAATATAAATACTTCATCAACCCTTCAATTCAACAACTTTATTATGGAAAGTAAATTTGGATTCACATTATTCACACCCACAGAATTTGACACGTGGATTAAAACTCAAAATGTGGCACGTACTGTTTTATATGTTCAGATACACCACACTTATATTCCCGCTTACGAGCACTTTAAAGGAAATAACCATTTCGAAATGCAACGCGGCATGCAACATGTCCATAAGGTGATCAACGGTTGGGCTGATATCGCACAGCAATTTACCATCTTCCCCGATGGTAAAATAATGACTGGACGCAGCCTCGAAAGAACGCCATCCTGTATTTTTGGTTTTAATACCCATTCAATTTGTATCGAAAATATCGGCAACTTTGATGAAGGTGGCGATTTGATGAAACAAGAACAACGTTCGGGTATCATCAAAGCAACCACGTCGTTGGTAAAACGCTTCAATATTCCCATAAATTCGGACAAAATAGTCTATCACCATTGGTTCGACCTCAAAACTGGCGAGCGCACCAATGGTAAAGGCATCACAAAATCATGCCCAGGTACTGCTTTTTTTGGTGGTAATACAGTAGAAGATGCTAACGCAAATTTTATTCCGCTTGTCAAAACTGCCGCTCAAGGAACACCAATCGACTCTCCTTTAAATATACTTTTTTATGGTAGTGTCACCGCTGATGTACTCAATGTGAGGGATGCTCCCGCTACTTCAGAAAAAAAAATTAATGCCGCAGAACTAGGTTCTATCCTTCGTATTTATGAAGTAAAAAATAATTGGTTGCGTATTTCAGCCAAAAAACAAGAATGGGTATTTGCTAATTTCGTCCAACGGGTAGAACGAGGCACCGTCAATACTGATTCGCTCAATGTTCGTACAGGACCAAGTACGGATTTCCGAAAAATTGGAAGCGTAAGCAAAAATCAAGACGTATTTGTTTATGAAACCGTTGGCGATTGGATAAGGATCAGTACCGATCAGCAATGGGTTTCTAGAAAATTAGTCACATTCGCCGTTTAGGAATTGAACCAAGCCCCGAAGGGGTGAAACATCTAGCACGGTAAAATCCTATGTATTTTTTCAAAAATCATATTTGAATCATTAAAATACCACCAAATCGCTTTGAACCAAGCCCCGAAGGGGCGAAACATCTAGCACAGGGTAAAACCCTGTGTATTTTAGAGATGTAATAATTTTGGCACGGTATTTGTAACACATAAATCAAGTGTGTAAGTATTGTTACCGAATTGTCAAACAATTCGAGGGCGCGTGAAAAGTCACGTGCTTTTTTTTTGCCTTTTTTTCAGATTATGTACCACCGAACCCACCCTAATTACTACCTTTAATCTCTTTAATTTCAGGCACAGTACAAACTCATGCGACTACTCCTATTTATAATTTTTTGCTCCCCCAATTCCATACTTTGGGCACAAGGTATAGATCCATCTTTCTCTCATAATGCCGGATTTTACACTGCAACGATCAACTTAATATTGACCGCTCCGAGCGGTTATGAAACCCGCTACGAAATCAACGGAGATAGTGTTCAGAAGGACTCAAAATTGTTCAGCACACCACTAATCATCAATAAAACAATGGTGGTGCGAGCGCGTACTTATCCTTTGGATGGCGGAGCACCAAGTAATATTGTTACCCAAACATTTCTGATCAATGAAGTAACTAAATTACCCATAATATCGCTTACCGTACGCCGCAAACACTTATGGGATACAAACACTGGTATTTATGCCGATGGCCCTTATATTAATAATTGTAATTTTTATCCATATCCGTGCGCTAATTACTGGAAAGGTTGGGAAAAACCAGCCTATTTTGAATATTTTAACACCCAAAAACAATTAGAAGTAGCACAAAATATCGGCATAGAAATAACAGGCGGATGGAGTAAGGCACAACCGAAAAAAGGTTTACTCGTTCAGTTTGATCACGATGAATACGGCGATGGTAAAATAAAAAATTGGCCTTTAATGCCCGAAAAACCACTTGTTACAACTTGGAAAAACCTCCATTTGCGTCCAGGCGGTAATGGTGCTCACCAACAATTGGGCCACGATGCATGGGTGCAACGCGGCGCCCGTAATACCCATAGTCAATATATTGAATACCGCCCCTGCCAATTATTTATCAATGGGGAATATTGGGGATTATATGAAATAAGAGAACGTCAAGACGCACATTATATCAAATACAATTATGGTGTAGATGATGACTCCTTGGATATGATCCGATTTCCCGATTCTGATTACTATAACAACGCCCCCTATAAAGTACAGGCTGGTAGCGATGCCAACTGGCGGGCTATGGTCAATAATTTGAGGGCAATGTGGTCAGGATCTACCGATTTTTATAAGAGTTTGGACAATTATTTCGACCTAGACAATTATATCGACTACTATATTTACCAAACCTATGGCGGCAATAACGATTGGCTAGGGCCTTGGTACAATAATATTCGGGTATGGCGGGGTCATCAACCTGGATCTAAATGGCGGTACTTGCTCTGGGATATGGATGCTACTTTTGGGGAGCAATGGGATACGCGTTATTCTTCCTGTTTTAACAATATTAATTATGCCCGCCACCCCGATGCTGTGTATGGCGCAGACGAACATTATTGGATTTTTGATAAAGCCTGCCAAAATCCTCAATTTAGACAACGATTTGTAACGCGTTATGTTGAATTACTTAATACGCAATTGCGCAAGGATACATTAAGCGAATTTGCCTATGCTGTAAAAAACGAAATTAACCAGGAAATGCCCCGTAATTTTCAGCGTTGGGGCGGCGATTTGGGGGCTTGGCAACAAAGTTTTGAAACCAATTTGGCTTGGATAAGAGGCCGTTGGTATTGTTTACCTCGTCATTTAGATACAGAATTTGCACTCGATCATATTGGTATCCTTCAATTCAAAAGCGATCCTTACGATGTAGCCACCTTTAGTTATGGTAACCAAGAAGACCTGCCATACAATGCTGAAGTAGTTGCACTCGCCGATTTTGAAACCACACCACTCGTTACTTATCCAAAACCTGGCTGGGTCTTTAGTCATTGGGAAGCAAATGGAGTACAATTTATTGGTAATCAATCAGATACCATATATTATGTTCCGAATAATAATACAATATTAACAGCTTACTTTATTCAAACACCCGATAAAACCCCACTCACCAACGGCGGTTCAATATACCCGAATCCATCCACAGGAAAGGTGTATATCCAATCTGAATTGCCATTGGGATATTGCACCATTACCAATACGCTTGGGCAAATTGTCCAAACATTTGAAGACAAATCCACTTTTAAAATCTTAGAACTCCCCTCATTGCCCAACGGCGTTTATTACTTTAAAGCCGAACAATGGACGGCCCAAAAGCCTTTGGTAATCCAGCAACGATAATAGCACCTAACACAAAATATTATAGACCAAACATGTCATTAGAGCAAGAAAAAAATGCAGACGCAATGCGCCTAAGCATTTCAAAAACAAGAAGATACCTAGATAAAATACACGAAGGCGGTGGTACTAAACGCCTCGAAAAACTACACGCAGAGGGTAAAATGTCGGCGCGGGAGCGGATAGAATACTTGTTGGACAAAGGCCAACCGGTCATCGAAATCGGTGCATTTGCAGGTTTCGATATGTACCAAGAACATGGAGGCTGCCCCGCAGGTGGTGTGGTCATCGTTATTGGTTATATCCGTGGAAGGCAATGTATCGTGGTGGCCAATGATGCTACGGTAAAGGCTGGCGCATGGTTCCCAATTACCGGAAAGAAGAACCTGCGCGCACAAGAAATCGCGATGGAAAACCGCCTGCCAATCGTATATCTGGTAGATTCAGCAGGGGTTTATTTGCCCATGCAAGACGAGATATTCCCCGATAAAGAGCATTTTGGGCGTATTTTTCGCAATAATGCTAAAATGAGCAGTGCGGGTATCCCACAAATCGCCGCTATTATGGGTAGTTGTGTAGCAGGCGGCGCGTACCTCCCCATCATGTCGGACGAGGCACTGATTGTGGAAAACACTGGAAGCGTTTTTTTGGCTGGGCCATACCTCGTAAAAGCAGCTATTGGCGAGAGCGCAGATAAGGAAACCCTCGGCGGTGCCGCTACACACTCCGAAATATCGGGCGTGACCGACTATAAAATGCCCGACGACAAAACCTGCCTCGATACCATTCGCGAACTGATCGACAAATATGGTCGCTTCGAAAATGCTGGATTCGACCGCTCTACGCCAAAACCGCCCATCACCACCGATGATGAATTACTCATGCTTTACCCCGAAAGCGGTGCCAAACCCTACGACACCCTTGCTCTCGTACAGGCATTGGTAGATGAAGGAAAAATAACACAATACAAGGAGCATTATGGCAAAACAATCATCTGTGGATATGCGCGAATTGATGGCTGGGCAGTGGGTATTGTCGTGAATAATCGTCAAGTAGTAAAAAATGCTAAAGGCGAAATACAATTTGGCGGTGTCATCTATTCCGATAGTGCGGATAAGGCAACGCGCTTTATTATGAACTGTAACCAAAAGAAAATTCCGTTGGTTTTCTTGCAAGATGTAACTGGTTTTATGGTCGGTACGCGTTCCGAACACGGCGGTATCATCAAAGATGGGGCTAAAATGGTGAATGCTGTAGCCAATTCCACAGTACCAAAATTCACGATTGTTATAGGCAATTCTTATGGTGCAGGTAATTATGCCATGTGCGGCAAAGCCTACGATCCGCGTCTTATCGTGGCTTGGCCTACCGCAAAAATAGCCGTTATGGGTGGAGAACAGGCTGCTAAAGTATTGGCGCAGATCCAATTACAGTCGATGAAAGACAAATCAGGCACGCCCGATCCAGAGCAAGAAAAAGTCATATTTCAGGAAATAAAAAACCGCTACGAAGCACAAACAACGCCCTATTACGCCGCCGCGCGTCTTTGGGTGGATGCCATTATTGACCCAAGGGATACGCGCCGATGGATCAGCATGGGCATCGAGGCCGCCAATAACGCCCCGGTGGAAAAGTTTAATGTGGGTGTCATGCAGGTATAGTTACGCGTAAGATGTGTACCTTTGCGTTCTTTTATAAACGCAAGATGCAAGTACCCAAGCAAGATTATTTTACCCGTTTTACCCATTCTATTGCCGACTATCCCCTACCGGAGCGGTTCACATTCCCTTTTTATTACCGACCCAATCCGTTGAATACGCTTGCGGCAAAGGAACTGCAAGCCTATTTGGAAACACAGACAGATTGGGAGCATAATTTTGGCATAGAAGCAGGAAAAGAAGGCATGGAAATCGGTAAAATGTTTGGGGTTTTGGTGGTGCAAAACCAGCAAAATGAGATCGGGTATTTATCTGCTTTTTCGGGTAAATTGGCTGGACAGAACCACCATGCTCGGTTTGTGCCTCCCGTGTTTGACATACTCGAAGAAGACGGTTTTTTCAGGCGCGGCGAAGTGGTTGTGACGGGTATAAACAGCCGTATTGAAGCGCTGGAAAGCGATCCCGAATTTGTGGCGCAAACCCAGTTTCTGGAAACAGAAAAAGCATTGGCGCAAACGCTGTTAAGCCTCGAAAAACAAAAAGTAAAGGACGGCAAAAACGACCGTAAAAAACGGCGACAAATAGCAGAAAGCACCTTAGAACCTGCGCAATTAGAGGCCACACTGCAAGAAATGGTGATTGAAAGCCTTAAAGACCAGTATTATTACCGGCAATTGGATAATTATTGGAAACAAAGACTACAACATACGCAAGACAAAATAGATGTATTTGCCCACGAAATTGCGGCCTTAAAAGAGGAGCGAAAAGTAAAATCTTCCGCACTGCAACAAGACATTTTTGACCAATATTATTTCCTCAACCAACAGGGCGAAAGGAAGAGTTTGGGTGCTATTTTTCAGCATACCGAAGAACTCAAACCACCCGCTGGCGCAGGGGAATGTGCTGCGCCAAAGTTACTGCAATACGCTTTTTTGCACCAACTCAAACCAATTACTATGGCCGAGTTTTGGTGGGGGCGATCGCCAAAAGCAGAGGTGCGAAAGCATGGCCAGTTTTATCCAGCATGCCGTGGTAAATGCGAACCGATTTTGTCGCACATGCTGGAAGGGATTGAAATGGACGATAACCCGATGATGTCCAATTCCGCTATTGGTCGATTTATTGAAACAATTTATGAAGATGATGCGCTTGTAGTCATCAATAAACCCGCCGAACTTTTATCAGTTCCGGGCAAAAACGTAGAAGATTCGGTGTATTACCGCATGAAACAACGCTTTCCCGAGGCTTCTGGGCCGCTTATCGTGCATCGGTTGGATATGTCCACATCGGGTTTGATGCTGATTGCCAAAACCAAAGAAGTACATAAAATATTGCAAAGTCAATTTATCAACCGAAGGATAAAAAAGCGGTATGTGGCTTTGCTCGATGGGATTGTTGAAGCGGAAAGCGGCACGATTAACCTTCCTATACGCGTCGATTTGGACGACCGTCCGCGACAATTGGTTTGTTACGAATACGGCAAAAATGCTCAAACGGAGTGGCAAGTGGTGGAGCGTATCGGTTCAAAAACCAAGGTGTATTTTCACCCGATTACAGGCCGAACGCACCAATTGCGCCTGCATGCCGCACACCCGATGGGCTTAAATACACCTATTGTGGGCGACGATTTGTATGGAAACAAGGCGAGCAGGCTGCATTTGCATGCGGAAATGATTGAGTTTATCCATCCGGAAAGTAAGGAGTGGATGGTGGTGCAGGTGGATGCGGCGTTTTAAAATACCTATACGACATGCAAGACCAACCCCTTCAAATACGCCCCCTCCGGATGAAACATACTCACCGGATGATCGGAACCTTGGGTCAAGTGCCGTAATACCCTTATTTCCCTTTTTGCCTCAATAGCCGCTGCCGCAATTGTATTATAAAATAGTTCGCGGTCAATGACTTGCGAGCACGAAAACGTAAACATGATACCATTGGGTGCTACTTTTTCCAAAGCCATTGCATTGAGGCGTTTATAACCCTGAACGGCATTATGGCGTTTTTCCATCGACTTAGCAAAAGCGGGCGGATCCACGATCACCACGTCAAAAAACTGGTCTATTTCGCGCAAGTAGTGCATTACATCAGCCGTTATAGCCTCATGTGTACCCGAAAATGGCGCATTGAGCGCGATATTCTCCACGGTAAGTTCCATCGCTTTAGCAGAAACATCCACCGAATGTACTAATTTTGCGCCTGCTTTTACCGCATAACAAGAAAAACCACCCGTGTAGCAAAAAGTATTGAGGACGGTTTTGTCCTTTACAAAAGATGCTAGTAATTGTCGATTATCGCGTTGATCCAAAAAGAAACCCGTTTTTTGCCCCGTTACCCAATCCACTTTAAATTGAATTTGATTTTCTATCACTACGGCCGTTGCTGCCTCAGGGTTGCCGAGTAATGTACCATTTTGGTGTTCTGCTGCGTATTTGGGCGGTAACGATTCTACACTTTTGTCATATACGCATTGAATTTGCTCCTGGAACACCGTTTTTATGGCCTGCGCAATCAATGCGCGCTGGCGGTGCATACCAATACTATGGCATTGTACCACCGCCGTTGTACCATAAATATCTACGATTAAACCCGACAAACCATCGCCCTCGCCGTGTACAAGTCGAAAGGCATCGGTAGTGTTTTTTTGTGGTAAATGGCACCATTCGCGCACTTTTAGCGCATTTTCTAGTTTATCCGTCCAGAAATCCAAAGCATTGGGATCGGCGGCTTCAAAACTAATCAATCGAACGGCAATACTACCATCATGGTAATGCCCCACGCCTAGTAGGTTATTCCAAGCATCGTGTACAGCCACAATATCGCCATCATCGGGTTTTCCTTCTATACGTGCAATAGCACCTGAAAATACCCACGGATGGCGGCGGCGCACCGGCTCCTCTTTGCCTTTTTTTAAGATAATCGTTGTCAAATTTACGTTGCTGGTCTCTTTTAGTCGAAATCAGCGCGCAAAGTTCTATCATTGCAGCATTTTTGCGCATTGTTTACCCATATAATTTCAGAAAGATGAAAAAAATACTATTTTTGATCCCTTTTTTGGCCATTATTGCCGCCTGTTCTACCACAAAATCAACGATTGCAGCATCTGGAAAAACCACACACCAAAATTTTGAGAATATCCTGATTGCTCAAGGCAAAAAAGGAGGCGCGTTAGGGCCTTGCGAACCTACGATCTGTATCAATCCCACCAATACCCAAAATATTGCAGCGGGTGCTGTACTTGATTCCTATTATTGGAGTAACGACGGTGGAAAAACGTGGGAATCGAAAAAATTAACTTCAAAACACGGCGTTTTTGGCGATCCTGTCCTCGTGGCCGATCCTAAAGGTAATTTCTATTATGCACACCTCAGCGACCCCGAGGGTAAGCAATGGGCGGGCGAAAAACTCCTGGACCGTATTGTGGTGCAAAAAAGTACCGACGGCGGCAAATCCTATTCATCGGGTTCTTATTGCGGCGAAAACCACCCCAAAGACCAAGACAAACACTGGCTTTGTGTAGATCCCAAAACCAATGACATATATTGTACTTGGACTGAATTTGATAAATACGATAGCAAAGACACCGTCAATGACCATAGCCGTATCCTGTTTGCCAAAAGTACCGATGGCGGTGAAACTTGGTCAAAACCGTTCAAATTAAGCCAATTTGAAGGTGATTGCCTCGATGACGACCAAACAACCGAAGGCGCGGTACCTACAGTTGGGATCAATGGAGAGGTATTTGTGGCTTGGGCTTGGAACGATAAAATATGGTTCGACCGCTCCACTGATGGCGGCAAAACTTGGCTCGATAAAGATTTGGTAGTAGCCGATCAGCCGGGCGGATGGACATATAATGTACAAGGCATTTCCCGTTGTAATGGTCTGCCTATTACCGATTGCGACCGCTCCAATAGCCCTTACCGTGGCACTATTTATGTCAATTGGAGCGATAGCCGCAATGGCGAAGACGACAACGATATTTTTGTGGCCAGTAGCAAAGACAATGGCAATACTTGGACTAAACCAGTACGTGTCAACAACGATAAAGCGGGTAAAGAACAGTTCTTGACTTGGATGACCGTCGATCAAGTAACGGGTTATGTGTATTGCATTTTTTACGACCGCCGCGATTACGACGACAAGCGCACCGATGTATGGCTGGCCGTAAGCCGCGATGGTGGAAAAACTTTTGAGAATATTAAGATCAGTACAACGCCTTTTGATCCGTCAAAATATATCTTTTTTGGCGATTACAACCATATTTCGGCACAAAATGGCGTGGTACGGCCCATTTGGACGAGGTTACAGGATGCTACGTTGAGTGTTTGGACGGCGTTGATTGAGATGAAGTAGGTTTGATTTAGTTTATTCCTTTGTAACTTAGATGCATACGGATTGGACACGGATTTTTTCTGTTTTCATCGCATATAAGATAGGATAGCAAAACGGATGAAACGGATTACCCGGATTTAAACGGATTATTTTGAGATAATCCGCTATAATCCGTTAAATCCGTTTCATCCGTTCTCCCATTGAACAACAGGGTGCTGTAATGTAATTAATTGATCTAAGCACCTAACCCCAAGCAGCGGTTTCTACGTCTATACAGTTATACTAAAAAATAACAATCACTAATCATAATGAAAAGACATCTACTCACCATCACGTTTTCCTTTATTTTTATCGCTGGGTTGTCGAGCCAGCGTACCTATCCTATTTCAAAGATCAGTTTTAATCCTGATAGCATTGCCTTGGATGGGCTTTGGCCCAATATGCCTATTGCGGATTCTTTTTTAACGGCCGAACCCGTATTTAAAAAAATTCCAGAACATGCCACCCGTGTTCAAATGGGTTACACTTCTAAAGGGTTATGGATCAATGCGTTATGTTATAGTCCAAAAGTCCGAAACGACGGTACTTACCGCGATATAGTAGCGGATGCCGATTATTTCTCTATCGGGTTGGATACGTGGAACGACGACCAAAATGCCTTTGTGTTTGGTGTTACGGCAGCGGGGCAAGTATTTGACCAACGTATCAATGGTGACCGAACAATCGTTGCCTATAATACCCCTTGGAGGGCAAAAACACGGATTACCGCCGAGGGTTGGCAGGTTGTTCTGTTTATTCCATTTACAGCAGTCCGATTTCCTAAAGGGGAGCAAGATTGGGGCGTGCAGTTTACGCGTTTTGACCGTAGTAGCGGCGAATTATCCACTTGGAACCCACAAAACCCAATGATACAAGATGTGGTATGGCAATATGGACAAGCACTCGGACTTGAAGGTATTGGAGGGCGCGAAAAAGCAAATTTAACCATTTATGGTAGAACAAGCAGAGATCAAGATAAAAGTGAGGAATTCGGTCAAGTTCCTTATAAATCGGGGACTAGTTATATTTTCGGCGGAGTAGATGGGCAAGTAGGCTTGAATACGGCGACAACGCTCAATTTTACTGTTTTGCCAGAAAATGGTTTTGAAAACGGAATATCTTATCGTAATGATGTTTTTCTAGGTGCGGATATCTTCCGCCCATTGCAGAACGATGAATATAGTCTTTTCAACAGAAATAGCACAACTACCAATGAATTATATGGTTTCTCTAATGATCGCTATCTTCAGTCTAATCCAAGATCTTCTTCCGTCAGCCAAATCAAAAATAAGAGAGCAGGTGAGGTGCTCAACGTATTCAAAATAAGTACCCAGACAAAAAACAACTGGCGCATTGGCGTAAGAAATACAAGTTATGTACCAGCCGATTATACGGTAATAATATTTGACAGCGTAGGAACACGCGAACAACGCATAAGACCTTCCATTTTACCCACATCACATACCATTACAGCCCAAAAGATATTTAAAAGGAATAACTATATTTATCTAAGTACGACTAATTTTTTGCCTGGAAGAAAAGTAGGAGGAAATACAATTAACATTGCTGGCCAATGGCGCGACAAATCAAATAATTTTGAAATAAAGGGCTTTTTAAATAACCAAAATGTATTTTTACATCGAGATACTTCTTACTTTTCCAATATATATCAATTCCTTAGTATTGGCAAAGTAAATGGAAAATGGAAATATGGTGCTTATTATACTGCTTACAAAGGTGATAAAACTAATGAATTATGGAAACAACCATTGGACAAAAAAACCATTGAATTTATAGATATTTATACCAATTATACCTTTTTCCCGAAAGACCGGTATTTTATTCGACACAATATTAGTGCAAACGCATTCCAAGACAAATCAACTGAAAACCCAATGTTTTACAGAATAAACTGGAATGCAACGGATAAACACTACAAGGCCTATGAGGTAGAGTTTGCCTCCAATTTAAAACCTCGTACTTCTTCCTTTTATTTAGGGAATATCTTATTGTCAAGAGCGATTAAACCCTATATTTACGCCAATGCTAAATTCAATACCGACCAAAGAAAACGATGCGTGATGACCACAGAAGTAAATGCACTAGGGTCAGTTGGAAGTGAACTTTGGGATTTATACCTACGCCAACAAATGAAGTATGTGATGAATAAATATTGGTCAATCAATTTGTCCTGCTCTATACATTATGATAACGATCAAATCACTCCAGTTGAAACCATAGATGGCGTATTTTATTTTTCTATCCAAAAACCACTTCAATTTCAATTTAGTCAGAAACAAGTCTTTGCTTTATCAAAAAAATGGTTGGTCACTAGCGGTCTAATAATTACCCCAAAAACACTATGGCTGGAAGATAAAAACTATATTATTAATTCAAATGCCACCTTAACCCCCACACCACTTGACTATTTTCCTAGAGCAAATTCAATATCCTTTAATATCTCTTTGAGTATTGATTATGCCTTAACCAATGGCTCCTTATTTAGATTAGCCTATCAAAACAACACAGGTAAAACGATAATACTCAGCCCAGATTTCTTCAAAAGACGGGATAACAATAACATACTTAACCTCCAATTTATTTGGAATATACACCCTTCCGAACGCCAGCGGAGATAATATGCTCTTGAGAAAATGATTCCAACAAATAAAACAGACACCATTGGCATCAATCTATTGCGCTAGATCCCACGGCCATATAACCATAAATATTGAGTTTTTTTTTTTAATTCTACCTAACCCCAAGCAGCGAACTACCCGTCTATACAGTTATACTAAAAATAACAATCACTAATCACAATGAAGAGAACTCTACTCACCATCACGTTTTCCTTTCTTTTTATCGCTGGGTTGTCGAGCCAGCGTACCTATCCTATTTCAAAGATCAGTTTTGATCCAGACAGCATTGCCTTGGATGGTCTTTGGCCGGATATGCCTATTGCAGATTCGTTTTTAACGGCCGAACCCGTATTTAAAAAAATTCCAGAACACGCCACCCGTGTTCAAATGGGTTATACCTCTAAAGGATTATGGATCAATGCGTTATGTTATAGTCCAAAAGTCCGAAACGACGGTACTTACCGCGATATAGTAGCCGATGCCGATTATTTTTCTATCGGGTTGGATACGTGGAACGACGACCAAAATGCCTTTGTTTTTGGCGTTACGGCAGCAGGGCAAGTATTTGACCAACGGATCAATGGCGATGAAACAATAGTTGCCTATAATACCCCTTGGAAGGCGCAAACACGTATTACCGCCGAGGGTTGGCAGGTTGTGATGTTTATTCCATTTACTGCAGTCCGGTTTCCTAAAGGGGAGCAAGATTGGGGCGTGCAGTTTACGCGTTTTGACCGCAGTAGTGGCGAATTATCCACTTGGAACCCACAAAACCCGATGATAAAAGACTTGGTATGGCAATATGGACAAATTGTAGGGCTTGAGGGTATTGGAGGGCGCGAAAAAGCGAATTTGATTATTTACGGAAACACAAGCAGCGAGCGATCAAAAATTGAGGAATCGGGTCGAGATAATAATATATCGCGCTATCGTTACATTTTTGGTGGAGTTGATGGGCAAGTTGGCTTGAATACGGCTACGACGCTCAATTTTACCGTTTTACCAGAAAACGGTTTTAAAAATGAAACATCTTATTATACTGATTATGATCCCGTTTCAGACTTTCCCAATGATTTACCCACTATGAATAATTTCCGCCCATTGCGAAACGATGAATATACCCTTTTCAATAGAAATAAAGTACCGACTGGTGAATTATATGGTTTCCCTACTGCTTTCTATTACCAATCTAATCCAAGATCTTCTTTTGTAACCCAGATCAATAATAAAAGAGCAGGTGAGGTGCTTAATGTATTTAAAATAAGTACCCAAACCAAAAACAACTGGCGTATTGGCGTCAGAAATACAAGTTATGTACCAGCCGATTATACGGTAACAATATTTGACAGTGTAGGAACACGCGAACAACGCATAAGACCTTCTATTTTGCCCACATCACATACCATTACTGCTCAAAAAATATTTAAAAGAAACAACTATATTTATCTAAGTACGACTAATTTATTGCCTGGGAGAAAAGTAGGAGAAAATGGGATTAGCATTGCTGGCCAATGGCGCGACAAATCCAATAATTTTGAGATAAAGGGCTTTTTAAATAACCGAAATTCATATCTACACCAGGATACTTCTTATTTTTCCAATATTAATAATTTCCTTAGTATTGGGAAAGTGAATGGAAAATGGAAATTTGGTGCTGATTATACTGCTTTTAAGGCGGATAAAACTACCGAATTATGGAAGCAATTATTGGATAAAAAACATATTTACCTTATACAATTTTATACCAATTATACCTTTTTCCCTAAAAACCGGTATTTTATTCGACACAATATTGGAGCAAGAACATTCCAAGAAATATCATATAACAGACCAAGGGTTTACAGAATAAACTGGAACGCAACGGATAAGCACTATAAGTCCTATCGGGTTGAGTTAGCCTCCAATTTAAAACCCAGCACTTCTTCCTTGTATTTAGGGTATATTATATTATCAAAAGCGATTAAGCCCTATATCTATTCCGAGGCTCTATTCAGTACCGATCAAAGAAAACGATGCGTGATGACGACACAAGTAAATGCGTTTGGATCAATTGGAAGTGAATATTGGGATGCATCCTTACTTCAGCAAATGAGGTATGTGATGAATAAATATTGGTCAATCAATTTGTCAGCATCCATCTATTACGATAATAATCAAAACACTGAGATTAAAACCATAAATGGCGTATTTTATTTTCAACCCAAAAACCACTCCAATATCAGTTTACTCAGAAACAAGTCTTTGCTTTATCCAAAAAATGGTTGGTCACTGGCGGTTTAATTATTACCCCAAAAGCACAATATTTAGCAGATAACAATTATATTGTTAATCCCAATGGCACCATAACACCCACACCACTTGACTATTCTCCTATAGTAAATTCGTCATCCGTTGATGTCTTTTTGGGTATTGATTATTCCATGCCCAATGGCTCTTTATTTAGATTAGCCTATCAAAGTAATACCGATAAAGCGATAGTATCCGATCCTGATTTCTTCAAAAGACGGGATAACAATAACATACTCAACCTCCAATTTATTTGGAATATCCACCCTTCCAAACGCCAACAGAGATAATGCATTGTTGAATTAAAGAATGCGAAAACAATAAATAAAATGGAATCTATTGGCAACCAATTAAGAGCATTATTCATCTTAACTCAATATGAAGCAAACGAAACATCTCTTAATCGCCTTGATACTAGGGCATTCTATCGGTCTATTGGCACAGCGTAACTACTTGATTAGCAAGGTAGAAGAACGACCAAACATGGACGGTGTCTTGGAAAAAGCATTCTGGGGCAATATTCCAGCCACCGATTCCTTTACTACTTCCCTACCCGCTTTTGGCCGCGTACCCAAAAATGCGACCACTGTAAAAATGGCTTATAGCAAAGACGGCATTTATATTGCCGTGGCGTGTTTTACACCCAAAACCCGAAAAGACGGTAGTAACCGCGACGAACTCGGTACGGGCGATTACTTTTCTATCGGTTTAGATACTTGGAACGATGACCAAAATGCGTTTGTGTTTACGGCGAATGCATCAGGTCAGCGGATAGATCAGCGGTTGAGCAGTAATTACGATGGTATGGGATTTGATACACCGTGGTTTGTAAAAACCCATCGAGAAGTAGATCGCTGGACGGCAGAAATCTATATTCCTTTCATTGCTTTGCGCTTTCCAAAACAAAAAAAACAGGATTGGGGGCTACAATTTACGCGTTTTGACCGTAGTACAGGCGAACTTTCTACTTGGAATCCGCAAAATCCATTGGTCAGCGATTTAGTATTGCAATACGGTACGCTTTCCAGTATGCAGATTGATAATCCCAAAGAACGGATTGGCATAACTGGGCATATGTCAGCGAATGAAGAAACAATAACAGGCTCGGCTCGTATTGACACTTCACTTTTTTTAACAGGGTTAGAAGGCCGTCTAGGTGTAAATTCTGCTACTACCTGGGATTTTACCATCACACCCACTGCTGAATTTGTTGAAATTTATAATACTGGGACGTTCTTTTCCTCAAACCCTTATAATATTGCACCGCCTTTCCCTACAATTGTGCCACTACAATCTTCAGAGGAAGAGCGCGGTGTTTTTCAAAAATCCAATATTTTAGAGTATAATAGAACCATCGCTCCAGGATTTACAGCCGGGAAAGTAGCTCCGAGTCCTTCCTCCGTCTTTTTTTACGAAACAACAGGTGGAAGGCTCTTGAACCGAACTCGATTTACCACTAGAACCAAAAACAATGTTGGAATAGCCGTAAGTAATGCCATTTATAGCAGATATGAACACAGTTTTATCGTATCGACAGGAGCCTCAATTAACAGAAACACAGGTAAGCAAATCTATAACAGTATCGCGATTGAAAAAAGCCTGCGCAATAATTCATGGATACAATTTGCCAATAATTACCACCACGCAGCAGCAGATATTACGACTAATTTAGCCGCATTGAGTACCCAACTACGCGATAAATCCAACCATTATGAACTCAAAAGCACCCTAAAATTACAATCACAAGACCGTTTTTCGGTAGCAGATGGGCGTATTGCATTGAGCAGGATCAATAGCGCACTCAATTATGGCGTAAGTTACCAAAGTCCGATTAAAACAGGCGCTGGTTTATTGCTACCGCTCCATATTTATACCCCTCGAATCAATCCCAATATCCTCAAAGGTTTTTTGAGCAGGCGTAGTTTTGCGCCGCGTCATCCACGTTGGCAAAATACCACTAAAACATTGCATATCAGCCGCTACTGGACTAAAAACGAATTGGATCTAATACCTGTTGAAGTGGAAGCGTCATTTACCGGATTGGATCAAAAATTTAGGCAAGCCAGCGTTGCATTGGTATTGAATCCATTGGGTGCGTATGAAAGTTTACCGTTATCCGACCTTACGATTTTTCGCAAAATAAAGAGTCCAATTGGGCTTCATGCTGGATTAAATAGCGACCAACGAAAACGTTATGTAGGGCATATTGGCATCGCCTCCGATTGGGCTGGAAGCAATCATTTCCGCCATGCACTCGAACTTTCTGCTTACCTCGTTCCTCATCCTTCCTTCAAAATTGAGGTTTCCAGCCAAATAGCACTTTTGACCAATGTGGATATGAACAGCAGTATTCTTCCAATCACTCGAAATATTGAGCAATCCAATACCGCTTCTAGCGCGAATCGGTTGGCGGTGCACTGGTTTCCTTACCGAAAATTGAGTTTAGAACTTTATATGGTGCGTGATTATGCTAAAATATTCAAGAGAGAGATGTACAAATTGAGTAATGAAGGCACAATTGAACCGGTTGATTACTTATTTGAGTACGCTACCAAACGCACCCAATGGAATCTAATGGGCGGAGAACTCCAATGGAATTTTACCAAAATAAGTCGACTCGTTTTGGGGGTTCGGCAGGGTGATGGCAACTACTTTATTTCTTCCACAGCGCCACCATTTGGTCTTGGCCCTGAATATGAAGGAGATCGATCTAATAATAAAGTGTATCTTGGCTTTGTTTGGAATTTAAACTATGGCCTATAACCCAATTTTTTATGAAAAAAATATACCTATTTACCCTTTTTTCACTACTTACAATTGCCCTCGCTGCGCAGCGCAACTACTTGATTACCAAATCAGTAGAAATACCTGAATTAGACGGAAAACTAGAATTAGCGTTCTGGGGCGATATACCTGTCACCGATTCTTTTACCACTGCCCTACCCTCTTTTGGCCGCACACCTATACATGCCACTACGGTACAAATGGTCTATACTTCCACAGGTATTTATATCGGTTTCGATTGTCAAAGCGATAAAATACGCTACGACCTGAGCCAACGCGACCAAATCGGCACAGGCGACTATTGCTCCATTGGGTTGGATACCTGGAACGATGACCAAAACGCTTTTCTATTCACCGTTACCGCAGGCGGGCAACGCGCCGATGCGCGGGTGAGCAGCACCTTTACCGATCAACAATACGATGCTTACTGGAGGGCAAAATCCTATACCACAGTAGATGGTTGGTCAGCAGAGTTTTATATCCCGTTTACTGCGCTCCGGTTCCCAAAGGGCAAACAACAGGACTGGGGCATTCAATTTACGCGATTTGACCGCTCCACTGGCGAATTATCGACCTGGAATCCGCAAAACCCGTTGATTAATGATATTGTGTTGCAACATGGCCAACTGGAAGGGCTTGTGGATATTCGGCAAAAGGTGCGTATGGCGTTGTCTTTATCGGAGGAAGCAGTAAATGAATATGAAAACGGAGAAATAAATAGCGACCAATACCAATCCATTCTCGCTTTGGATGGTCGCGTTGGTCTAAATTCTGCTTCTACGTTGGATTTTACGATTGTACCAAACATAGATCCGTACAACAAATTTGCGAGTGTGTGGGCAAGTGATTCTAACAACTACGAATATTTTAGCCATTTGAGGGTAATCTCAAGACAGTCAAAAATAGAAGAATCCGGTATTTTCCAAAAATCTGACTTGTTGCGTAATAATTGGAATATCACAGAGAACGTTTTTGGGGAAGCGGATCAACAAAAATATTCGATGCAAAAAGGATATATAGCATATGTTAAGTCCAAGGAAATCAATACTACCCGCTTTACAACTCGAACCAAACAAAATATCGGTATTGGGATGAGCAATTCCTTCTATCAGAAACCCACTTATTGCTTTTATCCAGAGGTGGATGGTTCCTATTTTTGTACGTATAGAGGTTTGGATTACCACCCGTTCCGCAACAACATATCAATAGAAAAAGCCTTCCGCAACAATTCATGGGTAAATTTCTCCAATGAATTTAACTACTTCAGTAAAGGAGTGTATAGTAATACCTCCGCATTAAGTACGCAATTGCGCGATAAAAGCAATAATTTTGAACTAAGTGGTAATTTTAAGGCACGAACCCAAAAAGATGTACTGGTGGCCGATGGTGATCTGTCCTTAAAAAAAGTAAATGGTACTTATACTTATGGGGTACACTATTTTGCTCCAGTAAAAATAAGGCCAGAACAAATCAATACTTTGACTTATGAAAAAATTATTGCGCCCCATAACTTGTATGCATTTGTGACTAAAAGCAATTTCAAACCCAAGCAAACAAAATGGCTCAATACCACCCATTCCTTTATCGTTTATTCCAACTGGCTCAAAAACCGTCTTGAAAATCGTTCAACACAACTCTTGTTCCAGTTTACTGGTACCGATCAGCAGTACAGGAATTTTTCGGTTTCGGGAGGACTTGACATATTGCCATCGTGGAGTATTTTCAAGTTTCAAGATGTTTCTGTCTATCGAAAACTACCGCCCCCTGTATTATTACAAGGTAGTTTATCGACCGATGCACGAAAAAAAATAGTCCTAGGTATAAATGGTAGTATTAAGTGGAATTTGGGTAGCAATAGTGCAACATCGGTCATAAATATCACGCCAAGATGGGTAATTACGCCAAAACTGGTCTTTGCATCCGATATTCAATTGGGTTTGGTTAATAATAAAACGGCTGTTATCTCTGCGCCTTTGGCAAAAAGGTATTTTACTCAATCCAATTATTACTACAATTATAGCCAATTTAAACTCCAATATGCCTTCCATAAAAACTTTTATATGGAATTCAATGCGGGATTACAAAGGATTAAAATATTGCGAAAAGGTCTATTCATGTTGGAAGAAAACGGGGCTGTGACGCAAGAAATTGAATATTACTATGAGCCAAATGCGCAAATAGGAAAAACACGAGGAGGCCAGTTGAGGTGGTTTTTCACACCTACAAGCCAATTGTATGTCAGTTATTACAAATTAAAGTCTATTTCAAACCGTCCCGTGGACAGATTCAGGAATGAAGAAGATCTTTACCAATTAAACCGATTTGAATTTGGTTTGGTTTGGAATTTGAATAGGAGGTAGGAGGTAGGAGGCCTATGCCTAGGGCGCTGCCCTAGGTTAGATATGTCGCCCCTTCAGGGCTTGGAATTTGAGCGTCGGTATAAACCCAAGCGGGTGCATCACATACACTTTAACGTTTAAAATTTACATTTAAAAAATTTATGATTTACCGATTTTAAGTTTTTTAATGTAAATTTTAAACGCTAAATTTTAAATGCTAAATATTAAATTATTGAATCACTAATACCTTGCGCACTACCGCTCCAAATGCCGTTTCAATTTTACAAAAATAAGTACCCGGCTGCACATCAAAACGACGGTTGATACTACCCGAAACAACCGCATTATTCCCCGAATCATCCGCTACCAAACGGCCATCATTTGTAAATATTTGCACCTGAACGGCACTTGTTTTTTTCATATTTATCTGCAAATCAATAGATTGTGTGGAAGGATTTTTCACCACCACATCAAAAGCATTGGTAATATTGCCCCATTCATACAAACCGCTGGTACCCGTTATCGGGATAAATGCCGCATACAGTTCGATATTACCATCATTCGTACGGCCATCCGACCAAACCGGGATGGCATAATAAGGAGTCGTTACCACCTGTGTATATTCACCAATACCAAAACCGCCATTCAGACTACCAATCGCATTAAAATCGGAGGCTTCGGAGGAGGCATTTACGGAAGGCTTGAACGTTGCGCCATCATCATTCGAAGTGGCGAGCACATAATGTGTTTTCGTGCCACTGGGGTCGTCAGTGCGGTCGTAATACGATACACACAGTGTTCCACCTGGACTTACATTCAAGGCCGAATAAAACTGGTGCGCATCGGGGTTAGAGCCTGGATTGATCTTCTTGGGCGTACTCCAAGTGTTGCCATTATTGGTACTTTTGGCAAACCAAATATCGTACCCGGATGTAAGTGCCGAAGTAAGTCCATTGCTCGTCCAAGTAGCCAACAAAGTATTCGCTCCTTTACCAACCGCAATATGTGGACACGGGTACAAGCGATCGGTAGCCACACCCGGAATCGTATCCGTGGTAGGTTCATCGACCAAACTGGGGAAAAATATATCCGAAATCTTTGTCTCTGGCGCAAAAGTCGCTCCAGCATCGGTAGAAACAGCGTGGTACAGCGCCATATCGGTGATACTATTACCGCCAAAGAACGAAACGTGTACACGACCATCAGCATCCACTACAATACTCGAAAACTGCACAACGCCATACGTATTGGTATGCACCTGCACGGGAGTAGCGGAAAAAGCATTGCTGGTTTTGGCCTTCTTTTTGAGCAAAATTTGAGCCGTAGAAGTAACCGAATCAATAATTTCAAAACGAGTATAAGAAACGTACAAATTACCTTCGGTAGCCGTAGAAGATTGATCGGTCGTCATCCACTGCTTATCCACTAGATCACCAGTGCCGCCGCCGCCCGTCAATGCCTCCAAAGAAATAGTGCCTTTATCGATCAACACGGGCGCACCCCAAGTCTGACCTTTATTGGTAGAAGTGCTATTGTACAACGCCAGCGTAATAGGCGGCGTTGCCAAAAAATCGAGGGTAAGTACCAACCAAGAAAGGTATGCTTTACCCGATTTGTCAAAAGCAATCACCGGATCGCCACCGCCAGCCACTACCGCA
The DNA here is from genome assembly GCA_043764095.1 of Chitinophagales bacterium. Classification (GTDB taxonomy): domain Bacteria; phylum Bacteroidota; class Bacteroidia; order Chitinophagales; family Saprospiraceae; genus M3007. The sequence continues at coordinate 9,007 of JAYUKX010000128.1, read as the reverse complement.
AAACCCGTACTCGGACTAAAATCAATAGTGGATGTTTGCCAAGTTTGGCCAAAATTTTTGGTATAGCGGACTGGTATATCAAGCGGAGCAGTAAAATTGGAAGGATCCTGAATCACCCCTGCTACGATGATATTAGCCGAGTCGGCAGGATTAATAGCCGCGTGTACTTCCGATTCCGCCTCAGGGTTGGTAGCCACTATTTGATCTACGTCACGGCTTTGTGCGGCAGGCGTTGTACCTTTGAGCAGTATATGACCAGCCAAAGGTTCGCCCGGATGGTCTTTTTGCCATTGCACCATGGCTTTTATATCGTAACCGCGTAATTTTTCCTCTAAAATACGTTCTGTAGCGTGGTTAATGAGTTTGTTATTTTGTGCTTGAGCTGTTTGAAAAGCAAGCGTAGCACCGAAAAAGAAAAGAAAAAATAATCTCATGGTGAATGAAATAGTGTTAAAATGGTTAAAATTTGAACAAAAAAAGACGGGAAACTATTCAAAAAATGGATTATTACGATATTGTGACATTTTTTTGAATAACCGGACAACCAAATTAAACAAACCGTAGTCAATCATATATCAATATGCAACAGCAGTGGAGCGATCATGAATTAGTGGAAGGCATTTTGCGTAATAGTCCTACGCATCAAGTCGCCCTTTATCGGCAATATAACGTGCCGATGTTCAGGATATTGTTACGTTATGCCCGAGACCGCGCCGAAGCAGAAGACATGATGCAAGACGCATTTGTAAGGGTATATCGTGATATGTCGCAGTTCCGCGGCGAAGGTGCCTTGGGCGGTTGGATCCGCCGTATTATGATCAATACGGCTCTGAGCCATTTGCGGAAACAAAAAGATTTCTTACGCGATACAGGTGATTTTTCCCCTTTTGAGAACCTGTTTCGTACTGATGAAGACACTGCATCAAATATTGATGCAGAAAGCTTAATGAAATTGCTGCACAAATTGCCTCCCGGTTATAGGGCTGTTTTTAACCTGTACGCCATCGAGGGATTTAGCCACGAAGAAATAGCCGAGCAATTGGGCGTTTCCATTGGTACCAGCAAAAGTCAACTCTACAAAGCCCGGGAATACTTGAAAAAAATATTGGATAAATCGTATTTCGATGTCATTGATTAATGCGATTTATTCAATTCCTTTTAAAGTGTTTACCTTTTAATATTTAATACCTAATACCACAAACCGGCTTAGTCTAATCTTAAACGTCAAATACAGTTTAATTTAGTCTGCCAATTGAGCAATATCAAACTATACATATGTCCAATAACAAAGAGTTTGAATCCATAGACGAATTATTCCGCAAAACGTTCAACGATTTGCCTGAATCGCCCGCCAGTAGTGGCTGGGATGTCCCCTCCGATCGCGTATGGCAAACCGTACAAACAGGTATCCAAACCCGTCATGTAGGTTGGTCAATGACCCGTAAAATGATCGCATTGGCCGCTATTTCGGTCGTCGTGGCTACGGGGGTATTCCTCGCTATGAATACCAATAATACTACGCAACAGGTGCCCGCGCCACAACCAACGATACTGGAGCAGCCGCAGCAACCCAATCATACCGCAGCCATCAGTTCAAGTGCAACTACGACAACTGTAAAGCCCATTACATCGGTAGCAGATCCGGCAAGCCGTGTATCCAACACAAAGGCAATTGCACCGAAAGCAGGCGTCAATTCAGTGGAAAAAGCCGCCATAACTACCCCAAAAGTAGTGGCTGCAATACCTGAATTGCCAACGCCAATAGTATTAGAGCCCACGCCCGCATTAGAAACGCCTATTGAAAATACCTCAAAAATAGATAAAAGTCGTAGCACTGCGCCAAAACCACCCAATAGTGTGGAAAAACGCAAATTGATCGAGCAAATGAAGGCTGCTTGGAATACACCATTACAGACCATTCCTTATATCAAAGGCTACACCGCACCGCAAATACCTGCACAGGTACGCAACATGCGCGCAACGCAACCCACTACGCCGGGCGAGGAGTAGTACAACATTTAGACTCATACTTTTTAGCATATAAGACCCTGTGGTATTAGACTATGGGGTCTTTTTTTTGGGTGTGTCTGAACAAAATGGCAGGGTCAGTACATTTTTAACTTAGCACCAAAAAATTTCAGGTTTTATATAGAAAACAGTATCAATAAAGTACAGAATTTCATGTGCTGTCAATACGTTTTCATTATGTAAGTCTTCTAAATTGGCGTTGATGTAGGTAACGGGCGATAACCTTATTCAAAAAAATTAATAATTTTTGACAATTCAATTTCTGAAAAATCAGTCGCATAATAGCGTTTAATGACGGCGATCAACAAATCCTTTGGAGAGATATTCGGTTCTTTTACACGGATCGAATTTTCTACAATCTGCCGAACGGTATCAATCATTTCAATACCCATCATAGCGCGTTCATGGGGCGTTTTGGCGTAAATAATTGCCAATTGTTGTGCGTGGGCTGCGGTTGTTGTATCGTTCATTTTTTATATGAGAATGTCAAAAGTTTCTAAATTAAGTTGTTGACACCAATCGCGGATATACGATTTGTCGGCATCAGTAAGCATAATATTAAGGCTCAAAGATACACTTTTATCAAATATAGATGCACTGCATTTTATAATCAGGCTTCGTGCAATTCCTAATTATTTAGATCGGTGTAGAAGGGATTTCTTGATATTTGGCTTTGCCCATGCGTTTGATGATTGCCTCAATATAACTGTTCGTGCACTAGTACAATAATACTTTTTTAATAAATTATTTCAAAAACTTATCCTACTAAATATTTCTTACCTATATTTGTCCGTCGAAAAAAACAACCTGTACCACATGCCTAAAGACAGACCATATAGTACCCGTGCCCGTGTTATTAAAATCTTACGCGCCATTGTTGAACAGCCAAACCGTTATACTAAACGCGAACTAGCGGAATTGTATAATGTGGACGAAGATACTATTACTGGTGATTTTGCGGCATTTAAAGTAGCCGATTTTCACCTGACCAAAGATGATCGCCATCGGTACGCCTTTGTAGAGAGTAAACCCTTGAAAAAAATGGAGGATCTGCTTCATTTTTCAAAGGAAGACCGTTTCATGTTGTATGAGGCGATTGACAGACTCCCGCATAACACCGAGCGACAGCAACAACTCAAAGCAAAATTGTCGTCTATTTACGATTTTAGTCAACTGGGTCATTCATACCTTAGAAAACCGTATTTGAGTATTGTCGATATGCTCAAACAGGCTAAAGACGAGAAGAAACAGGTCATCCTCAAAAATTACCACTCTTCCAATGGTAGTACGGTATCCGACCGAACCGTCGAAGCCTTCCATATCGTTCCTGCGGATGATATGATTCATACCTTTGATGTGGAGAAAAAAGCAATTCGGCATTTTAGGATTTCCCGCTTCAACCGTGTTCAGGTACTCGATCAGCCCTGGCAATACGAAGGACACCATAATATTATGCTCACCGACCCTTTCCGTATCGTGAATAATGACCAAGTTATGGTACACCTGCGGCTCAGCGTAGGTGCGTATAACGAATTAAAAGAGCGCTACCCGCTCACCGGCAACTATATCATGGACACCAACGACCCCAATATATTTGATTTCCAATGTGCTGTGAACAAAGAATTCCGTGGATTAAGCAATTTTATACTGGGTTTTCATCACCTACACATCGAAGTGGTTACCCCACAAGCACTCCTTGTACACCTTCGCTCGGAAGTAGAAAAGTTGAAATTTTAAAAATTTATTTTTTCGACGTAGGGGGGTAAGGAAATAGGTTCGGTTTAGGGGCGCGCATCTTTGTGGCAGCATTGAAAAAGGATTAAAAAAAAGCCGCTTTTTTAGGGCGGCTAAAAATCCATAATGGTTCGATTAAGTGCAACTCTTTGAGCGCTAGTCATCATTTCAATTCCAAAAAAGTCCGAATAAGAAAAATAAAATTAAGAAAAAGTAATTTTTTTATCAATACGCAAAAAAATTAAAATATATATAAATATATGAAAAACAATAAATTACAATATTAATGTAAAAAAAAAAGACTTAGACTCCAAAAAAAGCCTGATGATTAGCGATCAAAGGACTTGTATTATTGAGGTTAATGCCATTACCTTTGTAAAAATTAAATACAAAAGATGAATCAAATTACATTAGTACCACAAAGATACAAGAATAGAAAGAGAGTTTCAAGCAGGAAAAGAAAAAAGAATTCTACTCCTATGTCTAGCTTATCTATTATTCAACTCCATAACAATGGCCTAATTTCCCTAATTGATCAACTAATCGCAATGGAGACAGAACTCACAAAACAAAAATCTCAAAATTTAATACTAAATGAATAAAAAATATCCAGTAATCCCCACTATATCCAGCAACCTTAAATCTAGCGTTTATTCTGGCCAACAAACGCTAGATTAGGGGGTAAGCAATAGCGCTATAAAATGAATAAGGGGTAGGAAATAGATTCGGCACTAGAGATGGGATTTTTGTAGCCGATTAAAGTAATATGATGATAATAAAACAACATTAAAGCAAATAGTTATGCGAATAAACTTAAAAGTTTCACCAAACAAAGAAATGATCCCATTCGATCATTTACCTGCGCTTGCGGGTACATTGCACAAATGGCTCGGCCCTAATGCAGAACATGATGGCTTGTCACTTTATTCATTTTCTTGGCTACAAAATGGTATAGCAAGTAAAGACGGAATAAATTTCCCAAATGGAACATCATGGATAGTAAGTGCCTTTAATGATGATTTTCTTCGGAGAAGTATTGAAGGAATACTCAAATCTCCAGAGATTAGATGGGGTATGAAAGTTACAGAATTAACCATTCAAATGCTCCCTGAATTTAAGGATCACGACGAAACTAGGTTTCTTGTAAGTAGCCCAATTTTGGTAAAACGCAGCGTGGAAAATGGAGGCGAAAAACACTTTCTTTATACGGATACCGAAAGTGATAACCTATTGACTGAAACATTGAAACGGAAACTTCGTGCCGCTGAAATGGATGATTCCGATATTTCTGTCCGCTTCGACCGAGATTATCACAAAGCAAAAACACAGCTCGTAAAATATAGGCAAATCAATAACCGCTGTAGTTACTGTCCAGTACTTATTAAAGGATCAGCAGCGCAAAAATCTTTTGCTTGGACAGTAGGAATTGGCAACTCAACTGGAATAGGATTCGGCTCACTTAAATAACTAAACTACGCATGAAAAACTTTTTTGTAGTAAAATATGTCGGCCAGTTTGGCTTCATCAAGCCTTGGACTGCCGTAAGGGATAGCGAAACATATTCCCAACAGTTTCTTACACCTTCAATTTTGGAGGGTATGGAGAAAAAGTTGTTTCCAGAGTTACTTGACGAGCAATTTAATGGAAAAATTGTAAAAATAAAGCGCAATCGGTTGAATTATCAAGGATTAGACATGCAACAAGAGCGCACTTGGTCGAAAGGTGGCATCGACATTTACAAGGATAAAGGTCAATACAAAACCAATTTAGGTATTCTGATGCGTGGTGTTATGCTTAATCCACATTTATACTTAGCATTTGATAATCAAAAAGATGCGGCAGTTGCAATGACACAAACGCTGTGTCTTTGTAGAAATGAAGATTTGGTTTTTCCAATGGAAATACTTGAAATGAGTACGGAGGATCTTGATACTATTGAAGGATTTGAGTTAATTCCAAGTGACATAAATACTGGATTCAAAGTAGGTCATAACCGTTTTGATGAGGCTTCCGAAATGTATGGAGAATTACACGTATTTGGTAACCCCATCAGAAGCGAACAATGAAGCCATTACAAGAAATTCTAGCAAAAAGTATCAATTATGGCGGCTTGACCTTGTTGGAGCATACGCAACAAGTGACGGAGGCAATTACGCTTTTCGCAGAGAAATATGCCTTTAATTTTGATATAGATCTCTGCCGAAAAGGCGCAATTTTACACGATTTGGGAAAGGCACATCCTCATTTTCAAAGAAAAATTGCGCAAGTAAATGGAGGAAGTTTAGCAGAAAATCTAGCATGGACCTACCCACATCGGCATGAAATTTCTTCATTGGCCTTTTTGCCCTGTTTTCCAAAATCAGAATGGAATACCTTAATTGATTTGGTGATTGGACATCATAAATCTATTGAAAATGACCCGAGTGCACGGGGAATTTTAGATTTGACCAATGAGGACAGAGCGACTATTGACAACCATCTTTTCGATTGGGAAAATTGGTATCCGTATGGTTTACAAATTATGCAAACCTTTGGATTGGACACCCGCGAAATTTCAAGAGAAGAAGGTAAAATTGCACTAGAATATGTCGTTGAATATTGTGAAGATAAAGGGAATGGCTATTCACCGCTCCGTGGGTTATTGAAATCGGCAGATCATTTCGCATCCGCGTTTACGCATGAAACAACCGAAAAACTAATACCACTTTTTGAAACGCCTGACTTGAATTTTTATCGCAATGAAGAACGAAAAAGTTGGTTGTATCCATTATCGGAAATAACAACAGATGATCCTCGAAGGCATACATTAGTAGTAGCTTCGACAGGTGCAGGGAAAACCGATTTTTTATTAAAAAGGTGCAATGGCCGTATTTTTTATACGCTGCCATTCCAAGCATCTATCAATGCCATGTACAAACGGATAAAAAAAACTGTACCCAACAAAGATATTCGCTTGTTGCATGCTACATCAAAAATCGTTGCAAAAAACCAGTTAGATGAGCAGATTTTACAGCCTTTGGCGGGTTCTTCTATCAAAATCTTAACACCTCATCAATTGGCGGCTATTGTTTTTGGTACTTCAGGTTTTGAAACGGTTATGCTAGATGTACAGGGAACGGACATTATACTGGATGAGATTCATACCTACTCCGATGTTTCTCAGGCGATGGTTTTGGCTATTGTAAAGACGCTGCTCCGATTGGATTGTCGGTTGCATATCGGAACAGCAACCATGCCAAGTGTCTTGTACAATGAGTTAAAAACAATTTTAGGCGGCGAAAATGAAGTCTATGAAGTAGCCCTTTCGGAAAAAGTATTGGACAGTTTTGATCGACATGAAATTGATAAAATTGAGGACGAGGCAGCCATTATTCCTATTTTGGAAAAAGCATTTGAGCAAAAAGAAAAGGTGCTGGTCATTTTTAACACAATCGGAAAAGCCCAAAATGCTTATAACAGTTTAAGCCAACGGTTTCCAGAAGTAAAATCAATGTTGATCCACAGCAGGTACAAACGCGGTGACAGGGTGGCCTTAGAAACACAATTAACAGAAGAGTTTGATGCCAAATATGGTCTTGGTCGGGAAGCGTGTTTTGTAGTTTCTACTCAAGTGGTAGAGGTGAGTTTGGATATTTCTTTTGATCGGATGATTACGCAATGCGCGCCTTTGGATGGTATGATTCAACGCTTTGGCCGTGTGAACAGGAAACGCAATGAAAATACGATTGGGAAGTATAAACCTGTCCATGTAATTAAGCCTAGCGGAAATGTGATGCCTTATAAAATGGATGTACTAAGAGCAAGTTTCGAGCAACTCCCCGAAGGATTTAAAGTATTGAAAGAAAAGGAATTACAAGAGAAAATTGATGTGGTTTATCCAGTATTGGACACCAAAGAAATTGACGTACACCTGATTTACAAAAACGGAAAATACGGTATCAAAGAACTCTGTAATTACAAAAAAGCAGTTTTGGTAGATGCCCTAGAAATTGAAAGTGCAACCTGCATCCTAGAATGCGACCGAGAAAAATACCTGACGGCCAATTGGGAAGAACGCCTTTATCTGGAGATTCCGATCAATTACAAAACGATATCACGACACAAATCAAAATTTGTACAATTAGAAGTTGGGGCATACCCTTTTGTTATTCCGCAACCACAAGAAGTATATAAAAAATTTGGATTACAAATTATTGAACACGATAACTTTTTATAAACCATGTACACCAGTTATATCGGGAAGAAATTCCTAAAATTATACCGGGAAAAAGAGAAAAAACCCGATGATTACTCCGCACGTCAATTTTTTGACGAGGTGCTGTTTCCGCTGTTTTTTGATGATGAAAGTCATTTAATGCACGTTGGAAATTCTCCTTTTTTTCAAAAACCTAGAGAAGAAGATGTCAAGTTGTATGGCGGGAAAGGCAAAGCACAGTACCAAAACCTTATTCGAGAAGTGGAGGCCGGAATCCCAAGTGGTGCAATTTATGTTGGTTATGCCGCCAAAGAAATTACCGCTACTTCGACGGGGCAATTGACCAGTATGAAATTTAATACTGATATCGAAGATATATTCGCCTCTTGGATTGGAGAAGCATTAGGTATTGGTGTGAGTGGAGGCTTGGTCATGCTAATTGACAAGCCTGAGATTCTGTTCAATCTTTTTGAAGGCTGGCAACAGTACAGAAACTACATTAGGCAAACGCCAAGTTTGAAAGATAAACAAATCGAAACATGGAATGGCCATTGGCTTTGTCACACGTTTAGTAAAAATTTTGATAGTGACGACCCAATGTTTAATTTCAAAGTGGAAGTTGAAGAAGTTTTGGGCAAAATGGCTATTCCGACACAAAGTTGGACTAAAGTCGTTTTTGCACTCTCTCAAAAATTTCATGTAGATGAAATGATGACTATTTATGCCTATAACCTCTCTCAAACCAATACTACTTTAGGATTTATTAATATTTATTTACCCGAAGTAAGAAAGCCTTATGAATGGCGTGATAAAGTTTTTTTAAATCAATCAGAAGTCGTCTTAAATGATAGTCAGATTGCAAATTTAGAAACCTTTTTCAACTTTAGAAGTGCTTGTAAAATGGGAACTATTGGCCTAAAAGCCTTAGAACCTGCCAAATTACGAGAATTTATGCCTTCTGGTTCTGTACTTTATGCACAAGGAAAGGACTATAAATTCACAGACGAAAACTCAAAAATTAATTTTTCACTTTATAAATTATGGATTATC
>JAYUKX010000127.1:0-10023 GCA_043764095.1 Chitinophagales bacterium | reverse complement strand
CCAACCTGTGTGTCATCCAACCTGTGTGTTATCCAACCTGTGTGTCATCCAACCTGTGTGTCATCCAACCTGTGTGTCATCCAACCTGTGTGTTATCCAACCTGTGTGTTATCCAACCTGTGTGTCATCCAACCTGTGTGTCATCCGCTACGGATGACACACAATGGGATGACACGTAGGTCATCCGCTACGGATGACACGCGATGGGATGACACGTAGGTCATCCGCTACTTGCATTGCGCCAAAATTTTCTCATGATTCGCCACATACGCCGGATCATTCTCTTTTTTCGCCATTTCGATACCCTTTAATGCATCAGCTTTCGCTACATCGCATTTGCCCAATTTGGCAGCAATTTTAGCACGAACATAATACGTCCAGTATTGTGGATCTTTTTCAACCAATTTATTTGACCATTCAAAAGCCTGATTCAGATCAAGGTTATTATCAAAATAATAATTTGCAGCATCGTTATAAGTATCTGCTGTGATTTCCTTAGCAGCCATTTTTGCTTTAATATCGGCAATAATCTCAGATTTTGGGTCGTGCGCTAGGTTGAATTTGATTTGTACATTTTCCCAGCGGATGGCCACTTTCGCGGAAGTGGATGTATAATCCGTAAATTCCATTGTAAAATGCTCCTCTTTTTGCTTCGTTTTTTCTGCTTTTACTTTAAATCGAAGTAAATCTTCTGAATCTTTATAACCATAAACGCCCCATTGATCGGCATTTTTAGTGATAATTACAGTCCATTCTGTTTTGCCAGGGATCGTTGCAATACCATATTTACCGGCTGGTAATTTTTGGCCTTCGATCGTCATGTCTTTTGTTGTAATCAAATTCGGGATTTTATTCGCACCCGTACGCCATACTTTATCAAAAGGAACTAAAGCGCTTCCAATCATTTTACGACCTTTCAAGGAAGGGCGACTGTACTCAATAGTTACTTTAGACAATCCTACATTTTGGGTTGTTGCAGCGGTTGGGCTTGCAGCAGGGGTTTCGATTTGGGCATTCAATGTGCCTACGAAACAGCAAAAAAACAATGTTTTTAACAAAAATAATCGCATGTTGTGGTGTTAATTAGTTGTAAGTACTTAAGTTTAAAAAAGTATGGACAAAGGTACATACTTCAATGGTATTCTTTTGTGCTATTCCTAAATTGATTTTTGAGGCAAAAAAGTAATTTCAATACCATTTATTGTCATCATTCAAGTAAAATTAGGCTTCAAAATTTACCAGTTTTGAAAAAAATATCGGTACATGATAACCATTAAAATACTAATTTTGCCCCATGAAATATTTAATCACTGGTCTGGGAAATATTGGCTATGAATACGATAACACCCGACACAATATTGGTTTTGAGGTGGTGGACCAAATTTGTACATCTTTGGGTGGATCTTGGCGTCAAGATACCCACGGCGATTTGGCTGAGGTAAAATACAAAGGCCGTACTTTAGTCCTGCTCAAACCCAATACTTATATGAACCTAAGCGGCAAAGCAGTACGATACTGGCTGCAAAAAGAAAAATTAACACCCGAAAACCTCATGGTGATTTGTGACGATCTTAACCTAGATTTCGGGCGGATCAGGATACGGCCCAATGGCTCCAATGGTGGTCATAATGGCTTAAAAAGTATCCAAGAATTACTAGGTACTGCAGATTATCCGCGGATGCGAATGGGTATCGGAAGCGCATTTTCCAAAGGCAAACAAGTCAATTTTGTGCTAGGAAAATGGACCGAAGACGAAAAAGCCGAATTACCCAATATCCTCGAACGCGCAGCCGAAGCGGCTCAAACGTTTGCAACAATAGGATTAGACAGGGCAATGAATCTTTATAATAAATGATGCAAAATATTCTTTTTCAACATGCGTAATACCATCCTTATCCTCGCGATGCTCTCCTTTTTCCAATCCAACGCCCAACTTTCGGTGGCCAAAATATTCACTGATCATGCCGTATTGCAACGCGACAAACCGTTAAATATATGGGGCTGGGCAAAGGCGGGTACCAGCGTTTCGGTGCAACTGAATAGCGTAACCAAAACGGGTAAAACCAATTCGGAAGGTAAATGGAGTATTACATTTCCTGCTTTTGATGCAGGCGGCCCCTATACAATGAAGGTGCAAGCGGAAAAAACAGAGTTGGAATTGAAGGATATTTATATTGGGGAAGTGTGGCTCTGTTCTGGGCAATCTAATATGGAATGGCCTTTATCATTAACTAATAATGCCATTACGGAAGTAAAACGCGCCCGCGATCCTAAAATAAGACATATTAAACTGGAATGCGACCTAAGTCTTACGCCTAAGGACGATTTGATACAACCGCGCACCAATTGGACCGTTTGTTCGCCCAAAACATCCGCAGATTTTACAGCAGTAGGCTATTTCTTTGCACGCCAATTACGAGAGCAAATCGGCGAAGATGTGGCCATTGGCCTTGTGAATAGTTCTTGGGGTGGCTCGCAAGTGGAGTCGTGGATCAGTAAAGAAGGCATGGCAGCCACCGATGCACTCAAATCTTACGCCAATAATTTCCCAAAATCGTGGGAAGAATGCGATCTTATCCTTAAAAATCGCGTACTCAAGCATTGTTTTGGCGAACGTATGCAGCCCGATAGTATGCACCAAGAATCGCTTTATACCCAGCCCGGTTTCGATTTTACCACTTGGCCACTAGGATCGGCACCGCTGGCTTGGGATTGGCAGGGTATTTGGGCTTTTAGAGGAACGGGGTATATGGCCCGCAAAGTAGAAGTGGCAGAGTTTTTGGTGGACGCACCTGCAAAAATATATTTAGGGGAAAGCGATTTTCCTGTCAAAGTATGGGTAAATGGTCAACCAATGGAAGTGGATACCACCAACCATAAAATAACAGCGACCGTCCCTGTGGGTGTTTTCAAAACAGGCAAAAACGATCTTTTAGTCTATGTTGGCGCACAAAAAGAACCCAATTGGTGGGGAATGGGGTTGCATGGCGCACCTAAAGACCTGTATATTCAATGGCCCGATTTTACTATCCCAATTGATGGTGGAAATTGGCATATCATTCCATCGTGGAATACGCCGCATACTTTTGCCCGTTCGCAAAATAACGCCGGTGCCATACTGTATAATGCCATGATTCACCCGCTGGTACCCATGGCAATGCGTGGCGTGCTTTGGTACCAAGGCGAAAACAATGCCGAGCGTGCTTACCAATACCGTGCATCGTTTCCGGCTATGATTCAGGATTGGCGACAGGCATGGGGCGATGAGTTTCCGTTCCTTTTTGTGCAATTATCGTCATTTGGATCCGATGTTTCGGCCAATGAGGGCAGTAACTGGGCCGAACTGCGCGAAGCACAAGAGAAAGCATTAGAATTGCCCAATACAAGCATGGCCATCACCCTCGATATTGGTGATGCTGCTGATATTCACCCACGGAACAAACAAGATGTGGGTAAACGTTTGGCTTTAGCGGCGTTGAACACCGTATATAATAAAGATATTCCTTACCAAAATCCGCGCTTGCTGGCTGTAACTTGGGAGGCTGCAAGTGCCGTACTGAATTTTGAAAATGCAGGTACAGGTCTGGTGGCTAGGGACAAATATGGCTATATCAAAGGTTTTGAAGTGGCAGCAGCCGATCAAAAATTCTATTACGCGAAAGCCGAATTCCTAAATGACCGACAAATATTGGTTACGCACCCAGAAGGCATGAAACCTGTCTCTGTTCGGTATGCCTGGAGCGATGCACCCGTAGATGCTAATGTATTTAATAGCAACGGCTTGCCGCTAGGGACGTTTAGGACGGATAATTGGAAGGGAAAAACGGAGGGGAAAAAGTTTGAATGATGGATGGAAGGTTATGTTCACTGAACTTCCCCAACCTTCCTCCGCCATTCCAAATAACCCGCCACCGCCATCAACAAAAATACAAAATACAACACTGTAGTGGCGTAAAGTCCTTTTGCAAAATAAATAAATAAGTAAAGAAAATCCACGGCAATCCAAAGTATCCAGTTTTGGAGGAATCGCTTATTCATCCACCATTGCGCCGAAATACTCATCACAGTAGCAAAGGCATCAGGCCAAGGCATGGCAGCATCTGTAAATTGGTGCATGGTATAGCCCAGTGCGAGCGTTCCCAAACCTTGTACAACCAGCACCCACAGCCAATGTGCAGGTGTGAAAGTACGCACTACAATTTTATCATCCGAGGCTTTGCTACTGCGGCTCCAATCTATCCATCCTTGTACCTGCATCAGTACAAAAAAAACTTGCAGCAGCATATCGGAGTAAAGTTTAGCCTCGTAAAAAATCCAAGCGTACAACACCACCATAACGATACCAATAGGGAAAGCCCATACATTGCGCTGTACAACCAACCACACGCTGATCGCACCAAGGAGGGCGGCAAAGAGTTCTAATGGCGACACTTTATCTTGATTTGATGATTAAAATAGTTTGTAATATTTTTATACTCTACGCACAAAAAAGCCCATTTTTAGCCGTAATTAACCTTTTTTACACCATAAAACTATTATGACTGATAAAAAGAGGCTTATCTGACTAAAAATGGGCAATTGGCTATCTGCAAACAACCTAGTTGATTTTATTCGCTAGCCTTCCTAAGTATGCCATCGTTATTCATTTCTTTTACCAAAAAGGCATCTTTGAATCCCGAAGCAATTAAGCGGTCGCGTGCAATGGTAGCAGATGTTAGATCCGCCAAATTGGTCAAAAGCATAATAATCGCGCCGGATTCACTTTGACGCGCATCTACACGGCCACCAGCCTTTTCTGCTTTTTTAACATCAAATTTAGATGGGTCGCCAGTAAGTGAGCAGATCCGTACCATATACTTAGTATTAGGAGCATCGTTGATGACGAGCATTTTATTGTCCTTTACTTTCGTCGAATGGGTTACAGGTTCAGCAAATAAATCTGGTAAAGACCCTTGATTATCGACAGGTGTAAACGATGGTGCCTGACTAGTGGGTGCGCTTGCTTTAGGCGTAGGCGTATTCGCTTTTGGTGCAGGTGTATTTGCTTTAGGTTTGGTAGTCGTTCCTTTGCTACCACTTGTTTCCTGAATCAATTCGGGCATTACAGGAACAGTAGGTGCTGGCGAAATTTGTGGTTTTGAAGCAGAGGGCAAGTCAGTACCCAATTTTTCTACTACCACCACGGCATCATTATAACCCTGTGCCATAATAAGTGCTTGTGCCAGTTCTGCATCTGCTTGCACCGACCATACGCCTACACGGATACGCGTAACGCCATTATCAGGACGTACATAAAGGTTGCCATAAGCAGCCAATTCCGCGTAATCGTTCATCACGATGGGTTCATCTGCAGTTGCGGTTTTTATCTGTACCGCAAATTGAGTTACGGGCAATGCCGGTACCACTGGTGCTGCTGCTACGTTTTTGCCTCCGGGGGTACGCTTATCCGAAATCATGGAAATACCATCATTGTTTGCGCTTGAATTGACCGCAAGTGAGGCATCAATATCGCGTTCATCTACAATAAAGGCATCTTTTTTAATGGCTTTTGCTTTCTTTAGCGCCTCTACGGCATCGTTGCGGTCGGTAAATACACCCAAGCGTACTTTGCTTAATTTACCTTCTTGCGTAGCATAAATTTTACCATATTCTGTCAAGGACTCAAATTTGGTCATATCAGGCTCTTTGGCTCCAAGTGGCGTAGCGGCCAACTGAATAGCATAACCATTGATCAAAGATTTACTTGGCAAAGTAGTAGTAGAGGTATTCGTATTGGGCAAAGATGGCAAGGCTGTATTCGTGTTATTACCAGTATTACCGATATTAGTATTCGTATTGACCAAATCACCGGGCGTATAGATTGGCGGGATGTAACCTTGATTTTGGCTAGCCGATTCTTGTGGGCGTAAAACATCTACTTTAGTGGCACCATTTCGTTGTTTGACTTGTTCCATATCAACAACAGCCACTTCGCGACCCGTTTTTTTATTCATGCTCACCTGATTGATCGTCGTTTGTGATCCAGCAGCACCAGAGAAAATATTGGTCGTCACATCGGCATATCCTTCCCGAGCAAGTTGAAGGGTATAGGCTTTTCCTGCTTCCAAATTCAAGGTATATTGACCATTATAATTGGTATATGCTTCTATAGGGCTACCAGACGGCCAAGGCAATGCAGATACTTTTGCGGAATAAATGGGTTCTTTTGTTTCGTGTTCCACTACTGTACCGAGTGCTTCGGTAAGTGCGGTGGATGAACTGGTTATCGGTGAAATACCGTTATTAGTACCCAAAACCACTGCGATATCGTGTTCACCTGCCGAACTGATTTGAACCGTACTTGAAGGGAAACCCGATTTGCGTACAGTAACCGTACAATTGGCTTGACCTTTTGAGGTGGCAAATTCGTAGCGGCCCTGCTCGTCGGTGCGCATAATACCTGCGCCACAACCAGAAAAATCAATTTCTGCATTAGGGACGACTTGCTGGTACTGATCGCGAACGGTGATCGAGAATTCTTCCCGCGCCTTTCCTAAACGGTAAATATCTTCGTTACCTTTGCTATCGCTGCGATTGCTGGTGAAATACCCCGTATTTGATTTGGAATCGTATATAAAACCGTAATCATCGCGTGGTGAATTTACACCAGGACCTAAGTTTACGATATTGGTCGCATAACTGTTGACAAAATCAGCGCGGAACACATCTAAGCCGCCTAAGCCATTGTGCCAATCGGAGGCGAAATATATATCATTACCATCAATAAATGGCGATATTTCATTGCCTGCTGTATTTACGGTTGCGCCCAAGTTACGTGGCGAACTCCACATACTCGTTGTGGCACTATAAGTAGAGGAATACAAATCCCAACCACCTAGTCCGCCCGGCATATTAGAGGCGAAATAAACCGTATTTCCATCTTCCGATAGCCAAGGGAAACCAATGGCATAATCAGAACTATTGAATTGGAATGGCTTTGGGCTGATCCATTTGCCATCGTTATTTACATCGGCTAGATAAAGGCTCATTTCGATACCTTTTGTTGCTATTTGGCGTGTACCGTCTATAAATTTATTATGACAAAAGGCTACTTTGTTGCCAGCGCCAGAATACGCCACTGGGCCTTCATTAAAATAGGTACTTTTTTGGAGATCGGCAACCAAAAAATTAGGCCGTTCCAACATGCCATCGCTGAGGCTGCGGCGGGTAATGAAAAGTTCATTTGTACCAGCACCGCCTTCGTTTTTAGGCGATTTTCGCGTGATATCGCGCCGAGCAGAACTATAAATGACCCAATCCCCAAAGAAAGCGGGCGAATAATCGGCATTTGGCGTATTGATTAATTCATTTTTAGCCGTAAATGCGCCAGCGCGCTGTGAGGCGGTAGTGGCATAGTCGCACATTGCCGCATAATGTTGACCTGTAGCAGGATTAGCATCTGCATAGAAATTAAACCAACGTTTTGCACCGATATAATCGCCTGTTTGCATCAGGGCCTGTGCGTAACGGAAAGATATTTCAGGATCAACCCGACCGAGTGTCATTGCGCGGTCGTAGAAGGGCAAAGACTCATTAGGCCGGTTGAGTTGGAAATAACAGTCGCCTTTACGACCCAATGCGTAAGCATTATTGGGGTCTGATTTGAGGACTTCATTATAAGAATTAAGGGCTGTATTGTACGCATAAAGGTCAAATTGCGTATCGGCACGGCGCAGGTATTCATCGGTGGTTTGGGCAGATAATGAGATGGACAGCGTTGCTGTAAGCAAAGCGAGGCACATCGTACGAAACTTCATGTTCATAACGCTATGTTTTTGCAAGTAAAATACAAATTGAGTATTCAAGATAAATATATAGATTCGTGAATAAATAAGAAGGGTGGTGGCCATTCACGAGATCTGATGCTAGTTCCGGAGTGAGAAAAAAATACACCGTACTAAGCGAAGACCAAAGTGCATGGAACTGCCCTTTCGGAAAACTTAGTATAGTAGAGGAACTATATAAAAACGTATAACGCAACAAAAGTAACGGATATTTTCTATCTGTCAAGTTTTTTAACAAAAAAACTAAAAGTGAACTAATTCACTTTGGCCAAAAACTACTTCATGCACCCATAAATTGAGTATGGTGGAACTTTGCAGTATCAAATCACACATAAATTATTACGCTATGAAAAACATCTTTTTTATCCATTGCTTGCTCTGCGCTTGTGCGCTTTTACTGAGTTCTTGTAAATCGTCTATTACCGTTAGTGACTTACAACCGAAGGGAGAGTTTACCCAAAAACTACCTCGATTGATTCCCGTTTTTGATGTTTATCCAACTGCAACCAATCCGTTTTTAGTAACTGTGGGTACCTCAATAGACAGTGCTGTACGCCAACCCATTTTATTGCCTCCCGTACTGGACTCCTCCGAAACCCGTGGTATCCGAACCTCTTACGTGCAGGATGCTAATGCAGACGAACTGCTGGTATTTTTTGCACGGGATGTAGAAAGGAATATAACGAGCAATAGAGGAAAAGCAAAAGGCTATATTTCTTGCAAAATAACAGCATTAGAAACCCCTGCCATGGGAAGAGGCTGGGCTTTTGCGCACTCGATTACCCTTGGTGCCGCTACACTCATGGGAGTTCCTTTTTATACTTGCCGTACTTCCATAGAAATTGAGGTCGTTATCCGTGATAAGTATTCCAATCCAGTTAGGCGTTATTGGGGTATTGCTAATGCCAAAAAATATGCCGGTTTGTACTATGGCTATCGTTTGCCAGATCTACCACGGGCTACCAAATTGGCGGCATTCCAAAAAGCACTGGATAGTGTAAAGCAACAGATAGAAATGGATTTTTACCGATTGGAAAAAGAACTTGGGTAAACAAAGAGTGATAAACTAATCTTATACAAAATAAACCGGCTCCGACTTTGTTAACAACGCTACCTTCCTAATTTACCCTGTAAATTAATTTTGATTTACAGGGTATTATTAGTACCATTCCTAAAAATGAAGCAGACTAATATTATCCAACATAACCTTGCCTTTTAATGTTGAATATTGACCCGTAGCATTATCAATGGGTAGTGGAACCCTAAAGAATAATCGGTACGTAGGTTTTGCTAAGGTTGGTAAATAATCCGTTAAATTTAAATATATTTTATTCCAATTGCCATCTTTAGTGGGGTTGAAGAGGTAGAGTGGAATACCTTGCTCAAAACCATCCTGACCTACGCCTACAATTTGGATGGAGAATGGAATATCGTTTTTATGGTGCAATTCGAGCCATACATTGCGATCGCCAGTATTGGGTAATGCAATTTGCTCAGAGGCAATTTCGATCATACTATGAGCGGTATCTACTTCCATGAGCAAGCCTTTACCTTGAAAACCACTCGCTGTTGAAATGCTAAATGTAGTACTCATATCAAAATCTCTGTCCTCATATAATACCGTTGTTGCGCCATCAAAGGTGGTTTTGTCCTCGGGCCAAGCAAAAGTGATATTGGGATCGTATTCGGTGGTTGGGCTTATAGTTACTGTTTCACCAGGTTTTAGGGTAACAGATTCCTTGTACCTATTCATCATAGGGTAAACGCCTGGCGAACTTTTTAAGCCATTTACTTTTACGCCCGGAAAAATCTGAACTTCCGCCAGTCCTTCTGCTAAAATGGGTATTTCCACTGGCAACGTAAATCCGCCAATGAGTTCATTGTTAACATAAATCCAACCGTCGGTAACTTCGTGCCAAGCATTGCCGCCTGTCACATTCACGACAAAAGGCTGTATCTTGATATAAGATGGAATAGCCTCCTGCTTATCGCAACCAAGGCAAAAAAAGATAGAAAAAAGGAAAATTGTGGTAAAATAACGCATAAATAATGATGTGATATGATAGACATTATACAGAATTAGTTTCGTATGCTGAGAATAGTTAATTTTCGCCAAATTTTCGTTAAATTTTTCGCCGAAAATAACCCATTTCGACTGCAAAATTTGCCTTGATTTGACAAAAATTTCCTCATTTCAGCA
>JAYUKX010000126.1:0-37275 GCA_043764095.1 Chitinophagales bacterium | reverse complement strand
TGTTTTTTCCATAAGTTTACCCCCGCTTTTTGAGGGGATACAAAAAAAGTAAGCAAAAAACGCTTCGGCTGACGAAAAATGCGGTGCTTTTGCTTCCTCGCTCCGGCGGCGCCAAAAAAAACTCGCCGCACTATGGAGCGGAGGCTGTGCCTCTTCAATTTCGTTTGGCTCAAACACTTTTTGGCTTCATCCGCCTCCACTCAAGCAAAACCTGCATTTTTCTAAGGCCGGTTTTGCCACACTTGGGGCATTTACTTCAGTCCAAATTTCAAAATATCTCACCAAAAATAAAAGTGTACCCTTTCTAAGCAAGAATTAATCAAAATTATCAGGTGCAGCGCACCGCAATATTTGTGGCAAAAAATCAAACAAGTTCAACATAGTTCATTATACATTTGCGGATGCAAAAAATTCTAGTTGCCAACCGAGGTGAAATTGCCCTGCGCATCATGCGAACAGCCCGTAAAATGGGCATAAAAACAGTAGCCGTTTATTCAGAAGTAGATCGGAATGCCCCACATGTACGGTTTGCTGATGAAGCCTACCTACTTGGTGCGGCACCGTCCTCACAAAGTTACCTAAAAGGTGATCTGATCATAGAAATTGCAAAAAAAATCGGGGTAGATGGCATACATCCCGGCTATGGTTTTTTGAGTGAAAATGCAGTTTTTGCCCAAAAAGTAACCGATGCAGGCATGATTTTTATTGGCCCTCGCCCCCACAGTATTGAAGTAATGGGGAGTAAATTGGCCGCTAAAGAAGCCGCTAAAAAATACAATGTCCCTATGGTACCCGGTATTGAAGAGGCTATTACAGATGTAAATATGGCCAAAGAGATTGGCAAAAGGGTGGGTTATCCTATTTTGATCAAAGCATCTGCTGGAGGTGGCGGCAAAGGGATGCGCGTCGTAGAGCGCGAAGAAGATACCCAAGAGCAAATGGAGCGCGCTATTTCGGAAGCCATGTCGGCATTTGGCGATGGCGCTGTTTTTATCGAAAAATATGTTACCTCTCCACGCCATATTGAGATACAAGTACTCGGAGATACACACGGAAATATCGTATATCTCTTTGAGCGCGAATGTTCTATTCAACGCCGCCATCAGAAAGTAGTGGAAGAAGCACCGAGTGCCGTACTAACGCCCGAACTCAGGAAAGCAATGGGGGAAGCGGCCGTTCGTGTAGCGCAATCCTGCGATTATGTAGGTGCGGGAACAGTTGAATTTCTCCTTGATGACCGCTTAGATTTCTATTTCCTTGAAATGAATACCCGCTTACAAGTGGAACACCCGATCACAGAAATGATTACCGGTGTCGATTTGGTAGAAATGCAAATCAAGGTGGCCAGAGGCGAACATTTGCCATTCCAACAAGCGGATCTTAGTATAAAAGGGCATGCCATGGAACTCCGCGTTTACGCTGAAGATCCTATGAATAATTTTTTGCCATCGGTGGGTACACTTACCAAATACCGTCCAGCAAAAGGTGAAGGTATCCGTGTAGATGATGGTTTTACAGAAGGTATGGAAGTACCTATTTATTACGATCCTATGCTGGCCAAACTGGTGACCTACGGCCAAACCCGTGGTGAAGCCATTCAACGTATGCGCGAAGCCATTGCGCAGTATGAAGTAGAAGGGGTGGCCACTACCCTACCCTTTGGACGATTTGTGATGGATCATCCTGCTTTTTTATCGGGACAGTTTGACACTCATTTTGTCAAGCAATATTTTTCGCCAGAAACGCTTGATGCTTCTATGGAACACGCTGCGGCAATGGCGGCTAAAGTAGCTCTTGCGTTGCACTTAGAACATAAGAAAAAAATATCTATTATTACAAACTAAGTAAAAAGGAACGCCTTTTAGAAGAAAATAACTATAAAAATGACATCATTAGACATAGTACAAGCATATTATGCCACTTTCAATGCTCAAAACTGGTCTGGCATGCTTGCCCTCCTCGATCCAGAGATTGTACACGAAGTGAATCAAGGTAAACCACAAATTGGCCTTGAAAAGTTTACGCAATTTCTCCAAATAATGGATGAAGCCTACGCGGAGCAGCTCACGGATATGGTGTTCCTTTCCGATG
This sequence comes from Chitinophagales bacterium, assembly GCA_043764095.1. GTDB lineage: Bacteria > Bacteroidota > Bacteroidia > Chitinophagales > Saprospiraceae > M3007. The sequence continues at coordinate 35,184 of JAYUKX010000126.1, read as the reverse complement.
CAACAGGGACGCGTGTTGCTGCCGAATTTGTTGTACATGGCATTTATAAAAAAAGCGACGAGGGGCTGCCTCCTGCACACGGACAGTCTTATACATTGCCCGTAGGCGCCTTTTTTGAAGTAAAAAACGACAAAATTACCCGTGTAACGACTTATTATAACCTTCCACATTGGATTGAATTAGTTTCGTAGTTGTGGCACACCAACTTACTTTTGTCCGCAAAACAGGCACTGAGTTTATCTCTGTTTTTGACGATTTGGCAGCATTACGCATAGCAGTATTTCGGGATTTTCCGTATCTATACGAAGGTAATATTGCGTATGAGCAGGAATATTTACAAACCTACGCCAACTCCGAACGCTCCTTTCTATTTGCTGTATATGATGGATTAAAAATGGTGGGTGCCACGACTTGTATCCCGCTGACGGATGAAACCGCTGAAGTACAAGCGCCATTTTTGCAAGCAGGTATTCCATTGGATCGTGTTTTTTATTTTGGCGAAAGCATCCTGCTGCCATCTTACCGCGGACTGGGTTTGGGTCATCGTTTTTTTGACGAACGGGAGGCACATGCACGTCATTTCGGCACCTATTCCATGAACTGCTTTTGTGCTGTAGATAGGCCAATACCCCACCCAGCAGATTACCAACCACTAGACGTATTTTGGAGCAAAAGAGGCTATTCCAAAAGAGCAGATTTGCAAAGTGATTTTGAATGGCTAGATATCGGAACGGAACAGCCCACAGCCAAAAAAATGATCTATTGGGTTAAACCCCAAAGCCCCAACGGGGCGACACATCCAGCATAGGGCAACGCCCTATGCATGTGTCGCCCATGCATGTGTCGCCCATGCATGTGTCGCCCACCTCATCCCCAGCCCCAGCCCATTTCCTTAAAACTCCACCTTATACGCCAGCACCGGAATCAAAGGCGTTTGATAATAAAATTTCACCTCCTTCGCCTTTACATCATAGTACCGACCAAAAGTATTCTTCCGATTCGTAGCATTTTGCAGATCCAAAGACAAAGTAGTAGTCACCCTATTATAATTACGTTTCAAGCGCACACCAGTATCCAATCGGAAATAATCCGGCATTTTATCCTCAAAAATACCCGTTGTAGCATAAGTCACTGCTTCATTTTGGATAGAAGCCTCCAAATCAATCGGCGTTTCGCGCAAGCCGCCCATTTGAGTCAATTTGATATTCACCCCAAAAGTCCGATTCTTATTTTTACGGCTATTGTTCCAATTCCACTCCTTCCCTGCCACAAAACTCGTTACATAATTGCTGTTAAAACGGGTATTATGCCAAACTTTATCGCTGCCTTGGTATTTCGACTCAAATAAAGAAGACGACAATAAGCAATAAAAACCTTTCGTCAAGAATTTTTCCACCGTAATTTCCAGGCCATAATTGCGGCCTTTTCCACCATTTACAAGGCTTTTTTCTACAAAACCCTCCGTTACATTCAGCACCGAAAACGCATCCGAAGTCAAACTACTCACCGGTGCATGTTCAATAGCCTGGAAATACACTTCCGGTTTGATATGCCAATTGCCACTAAAATTTTGGTCAAAAGACAATACAAAATGGTGCGATTGCGTCAGCCCCAAATTTTGATTAGGTTGTGAAAAAACGCCATTAGTACCTTCAACTTTGGTAAAATAGACCCCTAATGGCTGCGATTGGCTGTGTTTGCCATAACCAAAACTAAGTGATTGGCGATCTGTAAATGCATATTTAGCAGATGCACGCGGCTCCAACGACCACGTATTATTGAGCAAGAAGAAATTACCATGCGCTCCACCACTCAGGGTGATTTTTTCGGAAGGCTTGTACTGCCATTGCGCAAAAGTATTGACGCTAGTGGCATTACCCGTGTTTTTAAGGCTTTCGATCAGGCGATCTTCTTCGTTATTCCACGTATTTTGAGAGAAATTAAAATCTAAAAAATTCACGTAACCGCCGACCCGCAACAGGTTTTTGGGATTAAATTTGTGGTTTAGCGTAGAGGAAATCGTCATTTTGCGCTGTATATGATTATTGTCATACAATTTACGCGACGAATAATCATCCAAATACTGATCCGTTTCATCGCCATTATTGGTAGCCGAAATAGCCACCACATTTTTCAAAGCCGTCCGATCGCCCAATATAAGGCTATGCGTAAGTCCTACGACACCCGTATTGGATTTAAAATCAGCGTTGTATTGCGTTTCCGTCCGTTCTCTCCACAACAGAGAATCAGCGGTACCGTTTAGTTTTTGGCTACTCAAACCACTCAAACCAAACAGCGTAAAAGTACCCGCCTTGCCAGCAGGCATCCAAATATTGAACGAAAGATCTTGGAAATTGGTCACCGCATCGCCAAGGTTTACACCCAATTTACCAATTATGGACAGCGTGGAATAGCGATAATTTACGAGGTAAGAGCCACTTCGTTTACCCATTCGGAAGGGGCCTTCCACAGCAGCATCAAGCCCTAATACCCCTGCTTGTAACGTATATTCTCGCTTTTCACTATTGCCTTTGCGCATTTTTAGGTCAAAAACCCCAGAAAGTGCATTGCCATATTCGGCGGGAAACGCGCCCGTTAAAAAATCGGAATTGGTGAGTAATTGGGCACTAAGGATAGAAATACCGCCGCCCGACGTACCCACCTGCGAGAAGTGGTTGGGATTAGGAATATCCACTCCTTCCATCCGCCATAGCAAGCCATTGGGTGCATTGCCTCGAATGACGATGATATTATTACCATCACCCGGAGTGGCCACACCTGCAAACGATGATGCCATACGTGCTGGATCATTTACCGCTGCAGCAAAACGCTGTGTTTCCTCCACCGAAAAAGTTCGGGCGCTCACTGTAGAAAGTTCGTTTAATGCCTTTTGCTTATTTACTTTGGCTGTGATCACCACTTCTTTACCTTGGATGATGCTTTCTTCCATTTGGATCGTCACCTCCGTTTCTTTACCTGAATTGAGGGTAATATTGGGTACAAAAGCCTCTTTATACCCTAAGTAAGTAATATATAAGGTGTGTTTGCCAACGGGGACATTGGGCAAACGGAAATTTCCATCCACATCTGTTGTGACACCGCGCATAGGCTCTACACTTTTAAGGATGACAGTAGCCCCAATGAGCGGCGTTTTTAAGGCTTTGTCCAACACCACACCTTTGAGGGTTTGGGTCATATTTTGGGCCATTGCAGGTGATAACGAAAAACAAAAAACTACGAGTGCGACGAGAAAACCCGTCACTTTATATTGCTGGTATTGCATTTTTAATGTGATTTTTAAATGAATCAAGGAAAACACAAAGGGGAAACAATTTCCGGCTACTGCCTCCCCAATGATTGTAAAAAGCACCCGTTATGTGCTGAAAATCGGATAGAGACACCGTGGAGGATCTTTTACCCTGATTAATAATTTATTTTTTTATCTTTGTACCGCATCAGGGTAAAAAGCCATAAACGTGTCTCAGTGTAAATCAACCCGTTAAAGTATTGGAGTATCAAATAAACATAAACGAAGCAGCAGCCATCAGGAATGGCGACGAAATGGTGTTCGACACTGTTTTCCGAAGGTATTATGAACCACTTTGTCACTACGCCACCAAACTCACCAATGGCGATCCCGATGAGGCAGAAGACTTAGTACAACAAACCTTTGTAAAACTTTGGGAACGCCGCACTGCACTTGACATCGCTTGGTCGATGAAGTCTTATCTGTACAAAATGGTGCACAACGCCGCTTTGAATCGGATTCGTCATCAAAAAACCAAGGAAAAGTATCAACAATTTAACGCTCAACAGTTGGATACACAACACGCACAACCCGAGGATACCGCTCCCGAACTACAAGAAAGGCTCAAAAAAGCACTCGATGAACTCCCGCCGCAATGCAGGAATGTATTTGAATTGAGCCGTTTTGAGGAGTTGAAATACCGCGAAATTGCGGAGCACCTCGAAATTTCTATCAAAACAGTGGAAACCCAAATGGGCAAAGCATTGCGTATTATGCGGTTGCAATTAGCGGATTATTTGGTGACATTGATTGGACTCTGCTTTACCTTTTTATCAATTTGACATTGAACATGAAAGAAATTTACCAAGATATAGACGCTACTATTGCCAAATATTTTGCTGGCGAATTAGCACCTTCCGAATCTACCGCTTTGGAAGAATGGTTGGCACAAAGTGCTGATAACCAACGCTATTTCAACCAATTGCAACGTATTTGGGAAATGGCTCCGGCATCCAATCAAAAGTATAATGGCACTTTTGATACCGAAAACGCCCTTCAAAAAATAAAAATGCAAATGGCTTTTAAGCAACAAAAACCTAATACCTCAAAGTATTGGTTATCAGCCGCCGCTGCCGTTGCTATCCTCGCAGTAGCAATTTGGCTTATGCGCCCTGCACCGCTGCTTGCACCACAAGAAATTGTGGCCACGCCTACTACCATTTTGGTGGATACCTTGTCTGACGGATCGGTGGTAACGCTCAACCGAAACTCGGGGCTTTCTATTGCTCGAGGTTTTAACCATAAAGAGCGCCGAATGTCTTTACACGGCGAGGCATATTTTGAGGTAAGTCCCGATCAAGAACGGCCTTTTGTGGTGGATATAAAGGAATTGGAAGTAAAAGTGGTGGGTACGGCATTTAATGTGGATAATGTGAGCGAACCAGACAAAGTGTTTATTTCGGTGACACATGGCAAGGTTTGGGTAAGCACAGGTACGCAAAGTATGTACCTTACTGCTGATGAAAAAGCCCTGTACGACGAACAAACAAAGGTACTTACACGCGTTACCAACCAGCAAAATCCAAATGTTTTGGCTTACAAAAACAAGGTTTTCCAGTTTGATGCCACTCCTTTAAAAGAGGTCGTTCAACAATTAAGTAAGGTGTACGGCATTCAAATTGCGCTACAAAGTACTGCTTTGGAAACCTGTCCGCTTACCGCCCGATACAATAACCTCGATATTGGCAGGGTATTAGATTTGGTGGCCACCTCCTTTGCTTTAAAATTAGAGCAAAAGCCCGATGGTTCTTATTTGCTTTCTGGGAGTGGTTGTGGCGAATAGCGCTAAATATCTTTAACAAAAAAATAGCATCGCGAAAATGTATATTTTACACCTATTGCGCAGCATAACCATCGTGTTATTGCTGCACACCATCTTGCATGCCCAATTGCATGCCAACGATATTTTGACCCAAAAAATTGAAGTGTCGTTTTTTCAAGCACCCATTACCACCGCGCTCTTGGAAGTAGCGCATAAAGGTGGTTTTGAATGGTCGTACAATTCCAATATACTGGATGCCAAACGCAAAGTGACGTTGATCGCAAGGGATCAAACGGTGCGTGAGGTGTTGTTGCAAATTTTAGGCAATGATTATACTTTCAAACAAAGTGGCAATTATCTTATCCTAAAAAAAGTAAAAAAACCACAGCAAAAGGTAAGCGGTTATTTATCCGATAAACGAACGGGGGAAAAAATTTCAAACGCCACGATATACGATCGGCAAACCCTAAAATCTACCACAACAGATGAAAATGGGTTTTATGAATTACCCGTGACCGCTACATCCGAACTCGTGGTGGCGAAACTGGATTACCGCGACACTGTACTTCAAGTGACGTCCGAATCGCCGCGTTTTTTAAAAATTGAAATCAAACTGGATTCTGTTCCAATAGCACCCAAAAGCACTATAAAAGAAGATTTGAGCCGTTTTTCCAGCAAAGTAGGTGACTTTTTTAATACATCGGCACAACGCCTCAACGAGTTGAATGTCAATAATGATAGTCTGAAACGAACATTCCAAATTTCGTTCCTACCCAATATCGGTACTAATTTTAAGATGAGCAGCAATGTCATCAATGATTATTCCTTAAATATACTGGCGGGTTATTCCAAAGGTAACCGTATTGTCGAATTGGGCGGATTGGGCAATATTAACAGGGGCAATATGAGTGGATTTCAGGCGGCAGGCGTATTTAATGATGTAAATGGCGATGTAACTGGCGTTCAGTCATCTGGGTTTTATAACCGAGTCGGTGGCAATTTAAGGGGTGTACAAACCGCTGGTTTTGTCAATATTGCCCATAAAACCAAAGGCAATGGCGTACAAGTCGCGGGATTTGTCAATTTGGCTGTACATGGTAACCTATCGACCCAATTAGCAGGTTTTGCCAATCATGTGGATACAATTACGGGTATTCAGGCATCGGGGTTTTATAATTTTGCCAAATACTCCAAAAGCGTACAACTGGCTGGTTTTCACAATTCGGCAGTCCATTCTAATGGCGTTGTACAAGCCTCGGGGTTTTCCAATTTGGTTAATGCTGGCACTGCAAAATTCCAAATTGCAGGGTTTTCCAATATTGCCGACACCGTTAAAGGCGTGCAAGTTTCGGGTTTTATTAACCGTGGAAAACGTGTAAATGGCGTTCAGATCGGTGTAATTAATCTAGCCAAAGAGATAAATGGCGTTCAAATTGGGCTTCTAAATTTCTCTCGCAAAGGTGGTTATATCGCATTGGAAGCATCTGCAAATGAAATACACGATGCCAATATTGCGCTTAAAACGGGAACACGATTCTTTTATACCATTTTCACAGCGGGTATTTCCCCGAGTTCGAGTGCTGAAAACGATGCACTGTGGAGTTACGGTATGGGGATAGGCACTTTTGTGGGTTATCATAAACGCTTGGGAGCGACATTTGACTTGGTTCATCGTCATTTGAGTGAATCGAGTTTTGATAATGCGGTGCAAGAATGGGAGCAATTTGCGCCTGCACTTAATTTAAAACTGGGCAAACATTTTAGTTTAGCGGCAGGGCCTACCGCCAATTTGCTCATTTCCAATAATAAAACTTTCCAAGATAAAGTAGTGCCAAAAGATTTTCCAGAATTCTACATTGGCAATGAGGATCAGTTGCGCTGGTGGATTGGTGGAAATGTGGCGGTGAGGTGGAAATTTTAAGTAAAAAAACAACATAAGGCATCAGGGTAACATTCATTTAGGGTGTCTTAGTGCATTACAATTAACACACAAAAACATATTAGCATGACAACAAAATTGCAGTATTGGATCGGCCTTCTTTGTATTGGAGGCATATTAATCGCACAAACCGCTTGCGATCCCTTAGGCACACGCGGGAGTGGTGACCTCGTTACAGAAACTAGAAATGAGACAGGATTCCACGCCATTAAGGCTAGTATTCCAGGCAAAATGGAAGTATTGGTGGACTCTGTGTATAAAGTAGAGGTGACTTGCGAAGAAAACATTATCGACTATTTGGATACCAAAGTAGTGGATGGTGTTTTGGAAATCAATTTTGACCGCAATGTTTACGACGTGGACAAACTCAAAATCACGGTATCTGCACCATCGTGGGATGCTTTTGAATTATCGGGCAGTGCTAATATTGATGTACAACACGCCATTAACGGCAGTAATTTAGACCTAGAAATATCAGGAAGTGGCGATATTGACCTGTTTAAAGCCGATTTTGATAAATTTAATATCAATATCAGCGGTAGCGGTAATGTGGCACTCAATGGATCTGGTACCGATATGGAGTGTACGGTGTCCGGTAGTGGTGAACTAGAAGCACTCGATTGTCCAGTAAAAACAGCAGACATCAATGTATCCGGTAGTGGCGATGTACGGTTGGATGTGAGTACCACTTTGAAGGTGAATATTAGCGGCAGTGGTACTGTGGAGTATAAAGGCGATGCCGAAGTCACTAAAAATATTTCGGGATCGGGCAGGGTTAGGAAGATTTAGAATACGCGATTTAGGAAATAAATACCTCTTTTTATTTAAAAAAAAGAATTTATTTTGGTTTTATTTGATTAAAATAAATTATTAAAAGTAAAAACAATAATACCTCTGGCAGTTAACAATGCTCAGGGGTATTTTTATAGGATTATTTCTAAAATGCAGTGCGTACGATTTACTTTTTTTAGCGAAAGATAAAGTTAGTTATTATTAAGTCTAAAAAATTTTTCTAACTTTGCGCCAAGTACATCCTTAATCATGCTGGGTCAAATACCCGTTTATCTAAATAAATCCGCAATGGAGAATTTAAGAACAAACAATAGAAGAAAAGTACAAATTACATTGTTTTTTTGTTGCACATCATTTTTCATGGCCTCTCTTTTTAGTCAAAAAACTGATGAAGCAGCGATAGAAGAACTATTAAAAAACGAAACAGAAGCATTCACGCAAAAGCCAATTGCTGAAATTGTCCAAGAATTTTGGGTGCTGGACGAGCAAACGCTTATGAGCGTTACGCTCCACGATGGTCAAGTTATCAACGATAACAAGGAAGCACTACTTAAACAAACGACTTTATACCCATCAGATAAAGTAAAAGAAGTAGAAAAAACGGATCATTTTATTCACGTAAATGGGAATATGGCATTTGCCTCACACGAACAGGCAATGACCTATGTGGAGACAAATTTGAAAATTTATTCACACGAACTTCGTATTTTACAAAAAACCGAAAATGGATGGAAAATCCATATTTCGTCGGTACACCATTATAAAAGATAACCCCCAAAGTTGTTTAAATCTGTAATTTTATCGAGTATGAAAAATCCGATTCTTTTAATGGTACTATTTGTATTAGTATCTACTCCACTTTTTAGCCAAAGCGATGATGAAAAGGACATTATGCAAGTCATTGAGGCCGAAACCCGAGCCTTTTGCAGTGAATCCCTTAAAGAAGTAACTCAAAAATATTGGATCTTAGATCAACATAGCGTTAGGTGTGTTAGTTTTTTGGATGGTTTAACTTATCAGCATCGGTTTGAGGATTTAATTTCATCTAACTTAGTGCCGCCTGGCAACCATGCCGATTTTATCCAAAGTAATAAACATATCCATGTAAATGGAAAAATGGCCTCAGCCACATACGACCAAATGGCTACCATTATAGATGGCAAAGACATCGAATTTCAGCATACTCACGTAATAACAGTATTAGAAAAAGTAAATGGCGCTTGGAAAATTCATATGATGGCTGCCCACCATTATACGCCTTAATGTCATTTGCGTACGGTTACATAATATGTTTTTTCCGCTACTAATACCGTGTCGTGTTCCCAGTAGTTACTTTCAACTTTGATATGAAGCGGATAAATGCCCGCTTTATTAAAACGTTTTCGGAATTTTTGATCAGGTGCAGGAATGCCATTGATAAAGAATCTAGGATTATAATATCCTCTATCAAAACGGCTCAGTTTAAGATCAGCATGCATAGTATCGCCAATAATGGAACTGGTGGAGTGCCAATTTAATGCAGGAAAACTCAATTTGTCAAAACCACAATCATACGAAATTTTAGTAGCAAAATAGTTTAACGCTATGTTTTCTAGCAACAAATTACTGGTTTTTATTTGTTCCAATACCGTTTTATACTGTTCTTTGGAATCATTTTCCCAAGATTGGCAGAGCCTGTCGATTGATAAAAAACTGGTCAGTTTAGCCTCTATATCTTTATCAAAATCAGCCATTTTGCCTATTAATGATTGCTGATAATTCCACCTTTCTTCTATATCGGATATCAAGCCGACGTCCGCGTTTTCCTTCAAAATGTCAATTAAATACTGTATTGAATCTGACTTCAATAGAATAACCTGCGTCAAGGCGAGGTATTTATCAACGTAATCACTCGGATAGACTTTCATCGCCTTTACACACTCGTGTAAAAGTGCTTTATTAGATCCTACTATTGCCAATTGCCCATTTTGAGCAGTTTTCTGCGCCAATGCTTGAATATCAGCATCGTAATCCATTGCATTTTCACGTATGATAAAAGCAAGCAAAAGAGCAATTGCTGTGCAAAAAATGACGTGTATGGCGGTGTTTATTGGTATTTGATGATAGATATTCGCCAAGGTTTGCTTATTTTTTATGGTGATTGAAAATATGTACCGAGCCTATGGCTCTCAAAACTCGTTGTACACCAGTCCAGCGGATTAAAATCCGCCGCTATAACATGACCCGAGCCTAACGGCTCTTATATCGAGCGCTGAAAGGTTTGAACGCACAGTCACGCTGACAAAACTCGACCATCGAACGGGTTTTTGATATCCAAATTGCCCAAAGCGGTGTGGATTGAGCCGAGCGGTGCAGAACGAAGAGCCATTAGGCTCGGATTATGTTGTAGCGGCGGATTTCAATCCGCCACAATGTTACGCAACCATTTAAGAGCCGTAGGCTCGGCACATATTCCTCCATTTCAAATCTTCAAAAATGTATCGTTCCGTAATCCATCGCATTTTCACGTACGATAAAAGCAAGCAGAAGAGCAATTGCTGTGCAAAAAACGAGGTGTATGGCGGTGTTTAATGGTGTTTTTACTGACATATTCTTATTTGCGCACTGTTACATAGTATGTTTTTTCTGCTACTAATACAGTATCGTGTTCCCAATCGTAACTTTCTACTTGTATGTTAAGTGGATAGGTGCCTGCTATATTAAAACGTTGCCGGAATGTTTGATTTGGCGCAGGGATACCATTTACCCTAAATTTATCGTCGTAAAAACCTTGGCAGAAACTACCTAACAGGATATCTGCAATTAAGGTATCGCCAACTATTGGGCTGGTGGATCTCCAGTTTAATCCCGGAAAGTTGAAACATCCCCCGGTATCAGTTCCAGAAACTTTAGCAGCAAAATAATTTAACGCCACCCTTTCCATCAATAATTCATTTATTTTTGTTTGCTCTAACACCGTTTTGTGCTGTTCTTTTGTATCATTTTTCCAAGATTGATAAAGCCAATCTGCTTCTAGGAAACTGAGTAGTGCGGCTTCTATACTTTTATCAAAATCAGACATTTTAATGATTAAGGATCGTTGTTGATGAAGCATTCCTTGTATGGCGGACAACAATATGACGTTTTCGCTTTTGATCAAACTATCTATCAAATGCTGTATTGAATCTGACTTCAAGTTAATAACTTGGGTCAAGGCACGATATTCTTCGGCCATAGCACTTGGGTAATCCTTTGTTTTCTTAATACACTCTCGAAGCAATTCTTTATTAGATGCCACTATTGCGGTTTGCCCATTTTGAGCAGTTTTCTGCGCCAATACTTGAATATCATTATCATAATTCATAGCATTTTCACGTATGATAAAAGCAAGCAAAAGAGCAATTGCTGTGCAAAAAACGACGTGTATGGCGGTATTTAATGGTGTTTTTACTGACATATTTCTTATTTGCGCACCGTTACATAATATGTTTTTTCCGCTACTACTATCGAGTCGTACTCCCCGTACTTACTTTCCACTTTGATATGAAGTGGATAAATACCTACTTTTTTAAGACGTTGGCGGAATAGTTGACCAGATAATTGATTGCCGTTTACAGTGAATTGATAATCGTAATGACCTTGGCCAAAACTACCCAACAGAATATCCGCATTCAAGGTATCTCCAACAATTGGGCAGGGGGAGTTACTGTTCAAGATTGGCCAAAATTTGTCAAAACCCCAACCATACCCCATGACTTTACTTTCAAAATAAAATAATGCCACCCTTTCCATAAATAAACCATTCATTTTTGCTTGTTCTAACACCGTTTTGTGCTGTTCTTTTGTATCATTTTTCCAAGATTGGTAGAGCCAGTCTGCTGGTAGAAATCGGGGTAGTATAGCCTCGGCATATTTATCAATATTGATCATTTTAAAAATTAAGGATCGTTGTTGATGAAGCATTCCTTGTATAGTGGATAACAAAATAACGTCTTCGTTTTTGATCAAACTATCTATCAAATACTGTATTGAATCAGACTTCAATTTAATAACCTGCGTCAAGGCACGATATTCTTCAGCCATGACACTTGGGTAATTCTTTGTTTCCTTAATACATCTTCGCAGCAATTCTTTATTAGATGCGGCTATTGCGGTTTGCCCATTTTGAGCAGTTTTCTGTGCCAATAAATGAATATCAGCATCACAATCCATCCTATTTTCACGTACAATAAAAGCAAGCAAAAGAGCAATTGCCGTACAAAAAATGACGTGTATCGCTGTGTTTATTGGTGTTTTTACTGACATATTTCTAACCCAAAGTCTTTTCTGTAAGTATTAATTTGTCCAGTTGCTGGATTTCTCACTTCGATATTAACACTAAAGTTTTTTTCACCAACCGATTTAGGAACATATTGGAATTGCCCCAAACCATCTACTATTTTTAAGGATTGCCCATTGACCGACATCCGCAAATTCTCGGTTCGTACCGAATATGGATAGGCATATACTTCGCATTCAAAAACATCTCCTGCTCTAAGACAAGTATTTCTTGCTAAAAATGCCGGCAACAGGCGATCAAAACGCATTTCATCACCTAGCATGCGCTCCTTTAAAGCCTTCATCACAAAATGCCCTACCGTTTGTTGATGTAGCGCATAACACCTCAAAAGTGCTGCTTTTTGATCGAGACGACCGTTGTCCAGTATCTTTTGCGCCAATGCATTGGGAAAATCGGCGAGCAACTTATCCAAATCCGCTAATGATTGTTTACTTTCGTAGAGCGCATAACGCAGACTATCTTGCCACTTATTTTGGTTTTGAAAAAAAGTCATTAATTGCTGCTCATCAGGCAGATTGGCTTGTACTGCGGCAAAATACTGGTCAGTACTCAGTTTATCGGTATCTCCTCGGTTTAAGTATGTTGTCATTGCCACCATTGTAGTGTCCAAAAACATAGGAATACCTCGCGCATTGCGCTGTATTAGTGCATTAAAGGCGCAAGGATAGTCTTTATTCTTTTTTTGAATTGAATGAAAATTACTAGAACGATCCCGCTCAATCACCTCTTCCGCCCGTTTTGCGACTTTTATCATATCGAGATAAAGTGCCTGTTGCCGCGTTTTCGCTGCCCCCAAATAGAGTGCATATCCAGCCAATACAGCGATAATGGAAATATAAATGAGACTTGTTTTTATCATATTCATAATGGTGCAAGATAGCGTACTTTTGCTGCTCGCTGTAGAATAAATGTCCGAAAGTGAACGCATGCCGTCCATGTTCGGACAAAAAAACATTAGAATAATAATCACAAGTAATTGACTATCAATTATTTACAAACTTGGTGCATATATTGAATACTATTTACCAAACGACTAAATTATGCTATACAATTATCTAAAGATCGGATTGCGCAACCTACTTCGCCAACGTGGTTTCACCGTACTCAATGTCATGGGATTGGCATTGGGTATTGCCTCAGTGTTACTGATTTACCGCATGGTCACTTACGAACTGAGTTTTAACAAAGATTTTGCCAATAGTGATCGTATTGTGCGCGTGGTTACCACAGAGGTGGGTGCCGATGGCGAAAAATTTTATACCCGTGGTATGCCTTTATCGGCCATGAATGTCGTAAAAACGACCGTACCACAGTTGGCCCATACGGCTAAAACCAAAGAGGCTTGGCCTACTGTGATTGTACCCAATATGACAGGAGGGGCAGCAGTAAAAAAATTCAATATGGGGCCGAATAAAATTTCATTCTTTGCGGAACCAGAATTTTGTCAAATATTTGATTTTCAATGGCTTGCGGGCGATAAAAACACAATCCTCAAAGCACCTAACACCATTGTGCTGAACAAGGAAATGGCCACTAAATGCTTTGATTCATGGGAAAAAGCCATGGGACAAACACTATTGATCGACAATGAACCAATGGTGGTAGAAGGCGTTATTCAAACCCCGCCCATCAATTGTGATTTTCCGATAGAAGTCCTGATTTCTTATGCTACCCTTTTGAGCGATAAGAAGAAATACGAGTACAACGAAGACTGGGGTAATACCAGCAGTAATGACCAATTATTTGGCTTACTCCAAAGTACAGATGCCAAGAATGCGGCCAATACTTTGGTGGCAGAAGTGGGCAAGGTTGAATACGCTACGAGAGGCGGAGGGCAAATACAATCCAAATCGCACCATTTACAACCATTGTCCGAACTCCATTATGATGATCGTTTTGGCACATCAGCCACGCCAGTGGTGTCCAAAAACAGGTTGTGGATACTTTCCTTTATTGGTATTTTGATATTGGCAATGGCTTGTTTCAATTTTATCAATTTGAGTACAGCCATGGCGATGCGTCGGGCCAAAGAAATTGGGGTACGCAAATCTTTAGGCGGTAGCCGTGCTATCTTATTTGGCCAATTTATGAGTGAAACGGCCTTAGTAGTGTTGTTTTCGGTCGTATTGGGTGCTTTTATTGCGGGATTTACCTCACCATTACTCAAATATATATCCGATGTACCTGCCGATTTACCGTTCTTGGGCCAAGTCAATATATTGCTCTTTTTATCGGGTTTGGCGGTAGTAATGACTGTTTTTTCGGGTTTTTATCCATCTTTGGTATTGGCGGGTTTTAATCCTGTCCGTGCTTTAAAAAATGATGTTTCGAATGGTTCAATGGGCGGCGTTTCCCTTCGTAAAGGATTAGTGGTGTTGCAGTTTACTATTGCACAGGTATTGATCGTGGGTACGATTATTACCTTGAGTCAAATGAATTATTTGCAAAATATGGATTTGGGCTTCAAGAAAGATTTGATCTATACCTTTGGCATCAGTGGCGATAGTTTGAGTCAATCTAAAATGGATGGTTTTAAACAGCAAATGCTCCAGATTCCTGGGGTTGAAAGTGCTGCTTTTGGCAACGATCAGCCTTCGTCGGGGAGTACTTGGTCCACTAATTTTGCCATTGGGCGCGGTTCAGAGGATCAAAAATTTAATACTTCCATCAAATTTTGTGATGCAGATTACCAAAAAACGTATGGATTGGAATTAGTAGCAGGCCGTTGGTTAGAACCCAGCGATACATCAAAGGAGTATATCGTTAATATGACGCTTTTGAAAAAATCTGGTATCACCAATCCCGAAGAAGCGCTCCAAATGGAAGTACGTCTTGGGCGCAACCAGTGGCGCAAAGTGGTTGGGGTAGTCAAAGATTTTCATTCCCATTCTGCGCATAATGAGTTGGAAGCCATTGTTATTTCGTGTAGTAAGAAGCGTTTTTATACAACAGGTGTAAAAATAGAACCTAAAAATATGGTGGCTACTACTGCGGCTATCCAACGTGCATTTGATAATACTTATCCGGAACAAGTGTTTGATGCCACCTATTTGGATGAATCTATCGCTAATTTTTATATCAGTGAGAACCGTTTTTCAGATACTTGCAAAGGTTTTGCCTTTTTGGCCATTGTGATCTCATGTTTGGGATTGTTTGGATTAGCCACACACGCTGCACAACAACGTAAAAAAGAAATTGGCGTGCGTAAAGTGCTGGGTGCTTCCGTGGCTTCGGTGATTGGTTTATTGGCCAAAGATTTCTTAAAACTGGTCTTGGTTGCCATTGTATTTTCTGTTCCAATCGCTTGGTATGGCATGAAAAATTGGCTTTCCGAATTTGTTTATAGAATTGATATGGAATGGTGGATGTTTGCCGCAGCAGGTTTGAGCGCAATGGCTATTGCGTTTATGACGGTCAGTTTTCAAAGCATAAAAGCGGCGATGATGAACCCGATTAAGTCTTTACGTAGCGAATAGTTGCACCAAATGTGCTTTGAGTAACGTTTGCGAAACCTTCAGAAAAATTCGGGAAGGATCTCAATGGACGGAGTGGGAAGCCACGTTTACGAAACCTCTAAGGTTCCGCAGCAATTTCCCATGTGACATGCCCCCTGTTGTTCAATGGAAGAACGGATGAAACGGATTTTACGGATTAGAACGGATTGTTTCAAAACAATCCGTTTAAATCCGCGTGATCCGTTTCATCCGTTTTGCTATCCTATCTTAGTTTTGATACACATGGGAAAGTGCTGAAGGTTTCGTAAACGTTTGCATAAGTATCTAAAAATCAAGGACAAAATCACTTGTCTGTGCGGTGCGTCAACAACTCAGCCACCAATTCGGCCTGATTCACCGAAGCACAAGCCACTTGGTCATCGGCAGCACCGTAATATATATACAATAATCCATCGATCGTAGCAGAACCCGTTGGAAAACAAACATTGTTCACCGTTCCTACTGTTTCGTGGTCGTGATCGGGTGAAAAAAGTGGGTAAGGCAAGCGCGCTATTTCTTTCATCGGATCTTCCAAATCCAGCAAAGCCGCACAAGCCGTATATTGATAACCATCGGGTGTGTCGTGGACACCGTGGTAGATCAGCAACCAACCCTCTTCCGTTTCAATAGGCGGACAACCACCTCCCACAAAACTCGCTTCGTGCGGATGAACTGGCTCCATCGCAATATGCTCCTTAAAAGTATGGAAATAATTTTCCCAAAATGCAGGCGTTAACTCCGCCAAATCATTCACCGCAACTATTTGAATATCAGGTTTTATCCGATGCAGCATCACCAATTTGCCCTGTATTCTCCGAGGGAAAAATATGACATTTTTATCCCAAATCAAGGCTTTTTTATCCGTGCTACTTTTGAGATTAGGATGGCCATTGTACCTGAAATATTTCTCACTCAGCGGTTCTTGGCTGGCCGTCAAGTGTTTAAACTTATTATACGTAACCTGTGGCGAAATAATGCCTTTTTTCTCAAAATAAGGCAAAAAACCTGTAACAGCATACGCACCAAGCGCATTTAGCCCATCATAAGCAGTATAGGTGAGGTAATAGACATCGTCTATTTTGGAAATACGTGCATCCTCAATACCATGCGACTCGTAGGTGGCTTGTGGAAAAAGAATAGGCTTATCAAAGCGTTCCCCAATAGTAAGAGGGTTCTTCATTTTGCAATAACCGATGGAAGAGTAATTACCCTTGCGTACTGCGCGAAAAAAAAGATGGATAATTCCATTCTCATAAAGGACTGCAGGGTTCAAAACGCCCGCTTTGTCAAAGGCTGTATCTGTTTTTTTTAAAACAACGCCGTGTTTAGTTACTTGCAAAATTTGGATTAAGATTTATGGCTTCCGCCAGTTTTTGTATCTTGTTTAGGGATAAATGCAGCGATACCAGGTGCTTTGGTAATGCCACTTTTGCTTTCAGATTTATAACTGGAAATTTTTTTGCCGGCAGATTTATCTGCAGGGGCTTTTTTAATGTTCTTGGTACCTTTGTCCTTGCTCATGTATAAAAATTTTTAGTGATTCCGAATATTACAAAGGTAATGTTCTGCAAAGGCGTAGGATTTACATAATTCTGTAAAATAGTTACATGATTCACAGGTTTTCTAAGGCCAATACCCGTTTAAGTTTCATTTTTTTAAAATGAGAAGGAGATACTCCAGTTACTTTTTTAAATTGGTTGGACAAATGTGCTACGCTACTATAATGCAGTAAATAAGAAATTTGAGTCAAGTTGAACTCATCATCAAGAATCAATTCCTTTACCCGTTCTATTTTGTGCGCAATCACAAAATGCTCTATGGTAGTACCAACAATTTCTGAAAAAAGGTTAGACAAATAGGTGTAATCGTATTGCAGTCGATCTGCTAAAAAGATAGAAAAATTAATTTCAAGCGATTGTTCTTGGTAATGTACCATTTCAACGATTTCATTTTTGATCCGTTCTATCAAAACAGCCTTTTTATCGTCGATAATTTCCAAGCCAGATTGGCATAAGATATGCTTGAATGCCAAATACTGCGCAACAGTAGGGCTATCGAGCAATTCAATTGTTCCTAATTCTATTAAACCATGGTGTAAGTTCAATTCTATTAGCGCATCTTTTACAGCCATTTTACAACGGTGGCTCACCATGTGTTTGATGTATAGTTTCATCTTTGAGCAAATGTAAGTAAATTAAACCAATATGTCCATCACCGAACGTATATTTGTACGAAATCGAACATTGTTTTTTTTCAACTAATTGATTATCAACGAATAAATACTTGGCATACCGATTGCCCTTATTACACTATGCTATCCAATTATTTAAAAATCATCTCCCGCAATCTTTGGCGGAATAAGACATTCACCTCGATCAATATTGCAGGATTGGCCATTGGTATGGCTACTTGTATTTTAATCTTGTTGTTTATTCAACACGAATTAAGTTTTGATCGTTTCCATACAAAAGCCGACCGCATCTATCGCGTTACTTTTTCGGGTAAAGTGCAGGGACAAATCATGCAAGAATCGTCTGTTATGCCGCCTGTGGCGCAAGCGTTGAAAGAGGACTATCCCGAAATTGAGACGTCCACTCGTTTGCGGGAAATGGGCAAACCAGCCATTACTTACCAAAACAATACTTTCAAAGGCGATAAAGCCGCTTATATTGATGCCAATTTTTTTGAAGTATTTACGCTTCCTTTATTGCAAGGCGATCCTAATACCGTTTTGCAACAACCAAATACAGTAGTCCTGACCAAACGTATCGCTAAAAAATATTTCGGTGACAGCGAACCACTTGGGAAGGTATTATCCATAGAAAATATAGCCGCACCGTGCACCGTAACCGGTATTATCGATGATATACCCAGCAATTCTCATTTCAGGATGGAGATTTTTGCGGCTATGGCTGGCCTCCCCGAAGCACAACTCCCTACTTGGATGAGTTCTAACTTTTTTACTTATATCGTACTAAAGGAAGGCCAAGATGACCAACAATTAGCAGCCAAATTACCCCTCACCATCGACAAATACCTAGCCCCGCAAATGCCCGAGGCGATGGGCATGACCGTCCAAGAATTCCGTAACCAAGGTAATAACCTCGGTTTGTCGTTACAGCCACTTACCAATATTCATTTTGGTGCTGGTTTCCAATACGAAATGGAGCCCACTGGTAATATTCAGTATGTATATATATTTTCGGCCATTGCGCTTTTTGTATTACTGATTGCTTGTATTAATTTTATGAATTTGGCGACTGCCGCCGCTGCCAAACGGGCAAAGGAAGTAGGTGTCCGAAAGGTAATGGGATCAACAAAAGCAGCCTTGGTCAAGCAATTTATCGCCGAATCCATGTTACTTACCGGTATATCGCTATTATTATCTTTAGGTTTGGTCTATTTAGTAATGCCCTTTTTTAAGGCATTTGTCGATTTACCCTTATCGCTCCACCCGATGGATAATAATTGGTTATTGCCAGGTATCGTCGCTGTTGGTTTGGTAACAGGTATTTTGTCGGGTGTGTATCCAGCTTTCTTTTTATCGACTTTTAAACCTATTGCTGTATTGAAAGGAAAATTCGTGGAAGGCAAAAACAAATTTGGTTTGCGAAGTGGATTGGTTGTTTTTCAATTTAGCCTATCTATTTTATTGACAATTAGCACATTAGTTGTTTATCAGCAATTGTCTTATATCCAAAACAAACAACTGGGCTACAAAAAAGAACAGGTTGTTGTATTACCCAATATCGGGCAATTGGGTAATAATTGGCCTGTTTTTAAGCGGCTATTAGAACAAGACCCACGGGTTCAATCTGTCAGTAATTCGGGTTATTTGCCAGCAGGAGATTCATTTGCTAACAATTTTTTTGTTGCTCCAGAAGAGCACGACAAGCAAATGACCAAGACACTCCGTTACGATATCGACGAAAATTACCTCGCTACGTTAGGCATGGAATTGGTGAGTGGCCGTAACTTCTCCCGTGAATATGGTTCCGATTCTACCAGTATTTTGTTGAATGAAACCGCCGCCAAAGCATTAGGATGGGAGAAAGATGCTTTGGGACATACCGTACACTACACCCAAAAAAGTGGCCAATTTGTTCGTTATCAAGTCATTGGAGTAGTAAAAGATTTCCATTTCCGTTCATTACACGAGGCCATTACGCCTTTAGTCATGGTATGGAATAAAAGCAATAACGGAAATCTAATTGTAAAAGCCAACGCCAGCGACATATCGGAATTGCTGACTAATGCAAAAGCCAATTGGGAATCTTTATCGCCCCGCGAACCATTTACTTACTCATTCTTGGAAGAGCGTTTTGAGCAAACCTACAAATCGGAGCAAAAAACGGGGTTAATGTTGGCTATTTTTGCTGGTTTAACCATTTTTGTGGCTTGTTTAGGCCTATTTGGATTGGCTATGTTTACCACCGTACAACGCGCCAAAGAAATTGGTGTACGCAAAGTACTGGGAGCATCGGCAACATCGGTAGTGGCTTTATTGAGTATCGATTTTTTAAAATTAGTACTCTTGGGTCTAGTAATAGCCACTCCGGTAGCCTATTACTGCATGAATTTATGGCTCTCCGATTTTGCTTATCATATTGATATGCAATGGTGGATTTTTGCGACCGCAGGGTTGGCGGCTATTGCAGTAGCCTTTTTAACAGTGGCTGGACAAGCGATGAAGGCTGCAGTCAAAAATCCGGTAAATGCGCTAAAAAGTGAATAGTATATTTAATTGATTTTCAGTTAATTACATTTACGAAATCTTGAAGATTTCGTAAACGTTCGGATAAATAAAACGCAAGTAACAGGTCACGTTTACGAAACTAAAAAAAGTTTCGTAAACGTCACTTTCCACCATTTCAAAAGTTTGTTAAACGTATTTTTTATAAAATGTCCAGTAGTATAAGATCAAACTACTCCATAGGTTTACCCAAATACTGCACCACAATTTCACCAGTTAAAATATCTGGCGAAATGATCAGTTCCAAATTTTGACGAAATTCATCAAGAGGCATCCACTTGGGCAAAGCCAATTTCATAAATTCGTATTTAATATAATTGCATCGGTAATTTCCAATAGCACTTAATATCTCCAAACTTTTGATGGTATCGTTGAGCAGTGGACGATTAAACTCAAAAGTAATACATTCAATCGGGATATTCAAACCCATAAATACTTCTGATTCATATCCTTCTACGTCAATTTTGCAATATTTCGGAACACCATACTGCTGGCACAGGGCATCCAGAGTAACGACCTTAACCTTTTCAGTGCTGCCCCAATTCAATCCAGAAACATTGGAATAAACAGCAACAAACTCGGAAGAAAGCGTAGAACACTCATCGGTTTCATCACAAATCATCAATGTGGCTTCCCTTTCATTACTCCCAACGGCACACTTCAGCACCTCTACCTTTGGATGATTGCGATATTTGTTTTCCAACATAGTATAGCATGAATTTTGCGGTTCCACAACGATTACTTTTGCGCCCAATTTTAAAAAACAGTCGGCCCTTTCGCCCATATTTGCTCCGATATCAAAACACAAATCATCTTTACCAACGTATGTTTTGTAGAAGTGCAGCATCGAATTTTGCTTGCGCCATTTTCTTATGAATTTTGGTAAATACATTTAATATGAATAAAAGAATTGTAATTTTAGTAAATTTCAGATCGATTCCCCTACCCAAAAAACGATTTAATCCTACAAAGATCGCGCAAAAAAGGTTTCCAAGCATGTAATAACCGCTAAAAAATAATAGATGAGATATTTGTCAGCACCAATTATTGTGTGGACATTTGCCTTGATTAGATATACATCATTTTATTATGCCCAACTTGCACAATTTCACCACATTCATCGCCATTTTGCTGCTCTTCACTAGCACCACTTGTACCACCACTAAAACGTCAAAATCAACCAAAAACGAATGGATTTCGTTGTTTAATGGTAAAGATATCAAGGATTGGACTGTAAAAATTCACCACCATGATGTGGGTGATAATTACGGCAATACTTTCAGGGTAGAAGACGGACTGATCAAGGTGCGTTACGACCAATACGATGCCTTTAACGATCGCTTTGGCCACTTGTACTTTAACAAACCATTTTCGTATTATCACCTAGTAATAGAATACCGTTTTTGGGGCAAATGGCGCGAAGACGCACCCAGTTATATCCAAATGAACAGCGGGGTTATGTTTCACTCCCAAGACCCACACACGATGCCCAAAGAACAAGATTGGCCCATTTCTATCGAGATGCAATTCTTAGCCAGTCTTGGGGATGGCCAACCACGCCCAACAGGTAATATGTGCTCGCCTGGCACCGATATTATTTATGAAGGTAAAATTGATCCGCGCCATTGCATCGAGTCAAAATCCAAAACTTACCAGCCCAATGAATGGGTACGGGCAGAGTTGATTGTACTAGGGGATTCGCTCATAACCCATATTATTAATGGTGATACTGTCATGCAATATTCAAAACCACAAATTGGAGGTGGTGTGGCCAATCGCTACGATTCTAAGATAAAAATTGATGGAAAAGCACTCAAATCTGGGTTTATTGCCTTGCAAAGCGAAGGACAACCTATTGATTTTAGAAAAGTGGAAATACGTGAATTGAAAAAATAAAAAGGAAACACCGGATGACGACGTTTCGTATCCGGTGTTTGCCAAACCCTTACTGTGTTTATCGAGGAATCATGTTGTTTCAACAGATTCGTAGGAAGTATCGTCTCACTTATTCGGATGTTCATTTTCATAACTTAACGTAATCATTTGGATTGGGGTTGGGTTGTAATAGAAAAAAGTTTTCAAAGAATTGTAAGAAGAGCATTATTCAACATAGTTTTCAAAATCTTGTAAGAAGAGCATTATTCAACATAGTTTCCAAAAATTTATAAGAAGAACATTATTCATCATAGTTTTCAAAAATTTATAAGAAGAGCATTATTCAACATAGTTTTCAAAAACTTGTAAGAAGAACATTATGCAAAATAGTTTTCGAGTACCTGTAGGAAATGATCTTTTTGGCCAGAAGAGACCGCGAGGAGTATGCCATTATCAAGCACCACATGCCCCCCTTTGCCTCTTACATACTTTTTCAAATGATTCAAATGGATCGTGTGTGAGCGGTGTATCCGCACAAAGGCATTGCTTGGAAGTTTGTTTTCAATTTCACATAATGACCGACAAACAAGCGATTGCCTGCCATCTGTGAAATGGATGAGGGTATAGTTTCCACTGGCTTCCAAATATAGTATATTTTTTACTTTTTCAAAACTAATGCCTTCCATAGTAGGCAACATTATCTTCTTCCGTTCATTGTCCATTTTTTCGTCCATTGATACTTGAGGTACAATGGCCAACGGCAATGTGGGCAAGTCTCTAAGTTCTTGTGCTATGGAATGTATCCCAAACGACATAGACTTTACTGAACGCTTTCTATTTTGTACACTATTTGACATGGCTGATAATATTTAATAATGAAGGAAAATCTCGTTTTACCGATGTACTTCCGATTTGATAAGACAAAAGTCCGGCGAATACCGACAAGCACCAACTCAAGTTTTAAAATAAGTCAGGTTTCAGGGTTGTAAAATTTATTTGGTTAAATGATAGAAAAGTGACAATTTTGAGCCGCCAAACTTAAAATTCCTTTAACCAACATAAATATCGCAATGCAATCCAACACCTTAATAAACCTTGCGTTAAACCAACTTTTACAAACTTTTACAAGTTCATATAATGGCAAAAACGCCTTCTGACAAATTACATCGACTGATCCGCTCGCTTTCTTCGGCAGAGCGCAGGTATTTCAAAATATTCATCCGTGGCAAAACAGACCGCGATAGCAAGTACCTGCAAATGTTTGAGGTATTAGCCAATATGGTAGAGTACGACAGCCTTAAGGTGCGCAAAATCATCTATGGGAAACAGGATGTGGACAGTAAAAAATACCCTGAACTCAAGTCGTATCTCTATGATCTCATTTTAAAATCGTTCCAATCTTATGATGAATCCAATTCGGTAGAAGGCAAACTCTCACATTACCTTCGTTCTGTATCTTCCTTGTTCAAACGAGGGCATTACGATGATTGCGAAACACAACTAGCCAAAGCCCAAAAACTAGCAGCCCAATATGAGTTATTTACTTGGCAATTGGATATTTATAAATGGTACAGACACCTTGCTTATACCCGTATGGATGTACAATTTCTCCATACTCAGCTTGATCTGTTAGACCAAGAGGAAAGCCAGATTTTGGCCAAACTAAACAACCTGACTACTTACCGAAAACTCTTTTTTAGGATGTATGCACTCATCAAAAAAGATGCCTTTCAGCGTGATGCAAACCGCATGGATATCCTTAAAAAGATGATACCCGAAGCATTGCTTGAAGAACAAAATCCGGCGCTGTCCAACAGGGAAATAATTATGTATTACCGCACAGTCAACTTATACCATTACGCTGCACAGGATATTGAAAAATTCTATCTTACAGGGCAAAAAACCATGCAAATTATTGAAAATCAGCCTTTTTTCCTAGAAGAGAATCAATCCGAGTATATTGCTTCGCTCAGTAATTATATACTGGCTTGTGGCCTTAAAGAACGATATAATGAAGTACGTGAAGCCCTCCAAAAACTCCGCTTACTCGTGCCGCGAACAGAAGATGACCGGCGCAAAATACACCGCCAATACTACTCTTCCATGTTCCTGCTTTGCCAGTTTACAGGCGAATTTGAGGATGCACAACAGGAACTGGTTCGGTGTAAAGAAGAAGCGGAATTACTCCATTCCAAGGACTACGAAACGGCTAGTTTTTTCTTCCAATATTTTTATATTTCCTTCGGATGCGGCAATTACGAGCAAGCATTGGAATACCTCAACATTTGGCTCTCACAACCCCGTTCGCTCGAACGAGAAGACCTCCAAAGTCTTGCACGGATACTTGCCTTGTTACTCCACTATGAATTGGGCAATATGCTATTGTTGGAGTCGTTAATACGATCCACTAAACGCTTTTTAAGGCAAAAAAATAGGCTTTATGACTTGGAAAAGAAATTTATCCAGTTGATGAGCGACTTAATGCGCGCACCTAATGTAACGGAAAAGAAGAAAGCAATTGTGCTTTTCGAGGAAAGTTGGGTCAATATTACAGGCACCAATGCCATTAATCAAATATTCGACCTCAAATCGTGGATCGATGCTCAGATAAGCGGAAAATCGTATGGCGAAACCGTAAGGGAAAAATGGAGGGGAAGAGGTGCTTGATCTATGATTTATAAAACATTATGCTACACAAATCATAAATCAAGCATGTTTAACTCATTTCCCGCCACCATCAACGTTCACGCCTTCTTGCGCGGCACGGGTATCAAGAGAAGTCCAGCGAACGCGATAATCGAACTTTCTACCTTTGATGATATAGATACCACCTTTGGTATTGTTCATTTGTTCTGGAGTAAGTGTAGTGACGAAACTTTGCACTTTTAATTCATCGAGTGTCAATTTTTCTTTTGCCATGAGAATAGGTTTGAATAGTTTAAGAACGAATACGATCCAAATGTAAGAATATTCCACTTACCCATGCTAGTGCCGCGTTGAACATTTTTTTTAAAAAGTCAGGTTTCTGACGGCCTATTTTCTGAACAAAATAATCTTAAATTAACCGACTAAAGCAAAAAGAAGAACAGACTAACACTTATTTTTTATCGACAACCAACGCTGTAGGGCGGTTTGCAATTTCCCAAGCAGTATAAAATGCCAGTTGAGCGCGCTTTGCCAGTGCTTCACAATTGATTTTATCAGGCGTATCTGTTGCCTTATGATAATCGGCATGTGTACCGTTGAAGAAAAAGATAGCAGGGATACCACGCTCCGCAAAGTTATAGTGGTCGCTACGCTCATAATAATGGTTCGGGTCTTTAGGATCATTGTATTTGTAATCCAATTCCAACTTAGTGTAAACACGATTATTACGAGCGTGTATTTCGTGCAATTCCGAACTTAAACGATCCGAACCAATAACGTAAACATAATTACCATCCTTATGCTCGTCGTCGATGCGGCCGATCATGTCGATATTAATATCTACAACAGTTTTCTTAAGCGGAAACAAAGGAAAATCAACATAGTATCGCGAGCCAAGTAAACCTTTTTCTTCGCCACTTACCCACATACAAAGCACACTACGCTTTGGCCCAACGCCCTTTTTCTTGGCTTCTGCAAACGCGTGCGCAATTTCCATTAGCCCTGTACTTCCTGAACCATTATCGTCGGCACCATAATAGATACGGTCGTCCACAAAACCAAGGTGGTCATAGTGAGCGGTTACGATCACCAATTCCTTTTTCAATTCGGGGTCGCTACCTTCAATATAACCGATGACGTTGCTGCCTTCCAATTGCGTCAGCTCTTTATCCAGGTTTACCTCTATTTTATTTTTGATTTTTACGGGCTTAACAGATTTGCCATTTTTTATCTCCGACAAATAATCACTCACTTTATCCGACTTACTCCCCCAAATCGCTTTGGCCATATCTTCGCTGATAAAAGCGGTATTGACCATCTTGTTCATTTTACTTGGGTCTTTTTTTTCAACCGGTGTCCAACTATAAGTGGAAATCAATTTCCGATTCTTTTTCAAGTTTTCTTTCAAAGCGGGATCAATGATAAAAACCATTGCGGCACCTTTACTTTTAGCCAATTCTACCTTTCTCTTCCAGTTCAATGACCAATCTGAATGGTACGAATTTCCAGTAATCAAGTAATTTCCAGATGCATCCATCGGCTCGCCGTCGTAGAACAACAATACTTTACCTTCAACATCATTTTTACCATAGTCACTGTATTTGGGATCATCAATACCATAACCTATAAAAAGCACATCTTTATACTTCTCTGATGGTGCAGAAGTGGTAAAAGAAGGATAGACATAAAAATCTTCCCTGCTTTTAAAAGGCACCTCATCTACAGTAATACCGATATTTTTCCAAGAAACTCGTTCCAAATGGATGGCTTGCTGATACGTACCACGGTCACCATTGGGAGGAATACCACTTTCTTGAAGGCAATTAGCCAAAAAAGCGGCGGCTTTGCGTTGCCCTTCCGTACCAGTTTCACGCCCCTGCAAAGAATCCGAAGCCAAAACATAAATTAATTTTTTTACATCCGCAGCATTAATGGTATTGGCGAATGGTACAGGATCGGGTAAATCGTAATCGGGCTTATCTGGTTTTACTTTCGGCTTATTATTTGGATTGGGAGTATAGGAATTATCCTGTACTTCTTCTTTTTGAGCAAAAACAACCGTACTCCCGAATACTAAAAGAGCGCTAATAACTAAGTTTAATTTCATAAATTAGATGATAAATGCGGCACCAAAGGCCAGCACTGATATAATAATGCCGTACATGAAAATATTGTAACAAATACTCAGGTACTGATATTTTTTAGCCAAAACCTTGCCTAAATAATACAAGTCTCGGCTCATAGATCCATAAAGAAAATCGGAATCGCGGAGCATTTCGTTGACGCCCCATTGAAAATCTTCCAATTTCATATTATAAAAATTACCAAAAAACAAAAGATTTACTGTGCGTTTTTTTATCATTTCGCGGGTAGTATTTCCTTCTGTTACCTTTGGTCGCGTACTCAAAGTGGCATAGATCATTGACCCCAAGCACGTCATTGTAAGCAGTATGGTTGGAATAACGAGTTTGTGATTATCTTTCAGTTGTGGTATTAAATTGGAAACCATAATAGAAATAACGATGGCATTGACAGAAAGCATTAGGTTGGCTTTACTATCGGCCATGGTACTTAAGTTGGTATGAGTACGGTACGTAGTTCGATACATGGTCTCAACACCTCGACCTTGGCTGGTCTTTTTGAGTTCATTTTCGCTGTTTTTGAGAATTTTTTCAATATCATTTTTTTTACCAGCATCTTCGGTGATGGCTATTTCATCCACAGAAGGTGCTTCGTCCGGATTTAGCCGCCTTTTCTGTTTCAGTAATTGCTGAATATGCTTGGCTTTTTTCTTATTGAACAATTCCCGAGCCACAGTAGTATGGTACTCGTGTCCCAGCATAAAATTAAGTTCAAAATTAATCCAGTCTTGTTCGCCCATAATCAAATCGCGGGTAAGAACAAATTCCTGTCTTAATTTACCTGTCCGATCCCAGTAAATTTTCATCCCCAGATGGCTTAAATCGGCATCACACAATACCTGTTCAGGAATAGAAACAGGGCTTTGAGGAATCCTTGTAGCACGGATACAAGCTATAATTACGCTCATATCGCCTTCTGATAATTTATCCTTTAAGAATTCGGTGGCAATTTTACAACTACGCTCTTCATGTTCTGATGCACCTTCATAATATCCAGTATCATGGAACCAAGCCGACAATTGAACCAACGTCAAATCCTTTTCTGATAATCTAAAACCTTCTCCAATGGCTTTTGCGGCAGTTACGGTTTGGACGGTATGTTCCAAATCATGAAAAACAAATTTATTTGATATTTTCTCCTCAAAAAAACCTAAAATATAGGCTTCCGTATCCCGCAAGAGTTGCTCGTATTGCATTTTTTTATGTCTGTAAAACTAATGGAGTGCAAAAGTAGTGGAATTTATTTGATTGGCTCGTTTTTTTCGATGGATTCGATTTTTTTCAATCGCAAGATTACTGTACATCCTTGTTCTAAACTTGACTTAACATACAGTTTCCGCAAAGAAATCGCGCCACTTTTGCACAACTGGAGCCGTCGCACTATCTTTGCACTTATGTCATCTTTATTAATCAGAAATGCACGAGCATTAGTCCAAGCGGACAATTCCAACAGAAACGTCGTAAAAGGTGCCGACATGGCCCATTTACCCATTGTAGAAAATGCGTGGTTACTACTTGACAATGAGCGAATTATTGATTTTGGACAGATGGATAACTGCCCCGAACGGGCCGACCAAATCTTAGACGCTACCGGTCGTATGGTATTCCCAAGTTGGTGCGATTCACATACGCATTTGGTATTTGCTGCCAGCAGGGAAGAGGAATTTGTAGGAAGGATAAAAGGATTGACCTACGAAGAAATTGCCCAAAACGGCGGCGGTATCCTCAATAGCGCAAAAAAACTACGCGCAATGACAGAAGAAGACCTTTTTGAACGGGCATGGAACCGATTGCAAGAAGTGATCGGGTTTGGTACAGGTGCTATTGAAATAAAAAGCGGTTATGGCCTCACTACCGAAAGCGAATTAAAAATGCTTCGGGTGATCCGACAACTCAAAGGAAAAAGTCCTATACCTATTAAATCTACATTTTTGGCAGCGCATGCCATTCCGCTAGAGTACAAAGAAAATCGGGAAGGATATATACAATTGATTATTAAAGAAATGTTGCCTAAAGTTGCAGCAGAAGGACTTGCCGATTATATAGACGTGTTTTGTGACCGTGGCTTTTTTACCCCCGAAGAAACAGACCATCTACTAAAAGCAGGATTAAAATATGGCTTAAAGGGCAAAATACACGCCAATGAACTTGGGTTAACAGGCGGTGTACAGGTAGGTGTGGCCAATAATGCCCGCTCCGTCGATCATTTGGAGCATTGCAGCGATATAGAGATTGAATGTTTATTGAACAGTGAAACAATGCCTACGCTTCTCCCCTCCTGCGCATTTTTCCTCGGCCTCCCTTACCCACCAGCACGAAAAATGATCGATGCTGGTTTGCCAGTCACTTTGGCTACGGATTATAACCCCGGATCAACGCCCTGCGGAAAGATGCCATTTGCGATTGCGCTGGCTTGTATCAAAATGAAAATGTTGCCCGAAGAAGCCATTAATGCTGCTACGATCAATGGCGCTTTTGCAATGGAAATGAGCGATACCGTAGGGAGCATTGCTATCGGCAAAAAGCCTAATGTATTCATTACCAAAGACATACCAACTATTGCATATATCCCTTATGCATTTGGGAGCGACCATATATCCCAGATAGTATTAAATGGGCAAATCATTCCGTAACTGCTAGTTAATGCCTTATACAAGTGACAATAAACAATGTTAAACCTTCGTTTGGCAGCGGTTTGTCCTACCCCTAGAGCCAAATAAACCATGTTTTTTGGTTTAAATATTTAAGATTGATTAGGTGGAATGCCTAGTATATACTACTTTTGCGGCTCTTTTGTCGGGTTGCGCCTTCCCAAAGGTTGTTCCGGCAGAAATTTACCTCTTTAATCATTAAGTACTAGGATATAATTAATTGGCAGAAATGAACGCAGGTATTTTTCGGCTAGACGAGTCATTTTTAAGGCAGATAGCAGTACTATCTAACGAAAAAATGAAGAAGTGTAGGTGGAAAAGACCAAGTTCAAAATGGCAATTAATTGTATCCTAGTACTTACTTTACCTTCGCGTTAATTTTTGGTACAACAAACAGCGTCTTTTCCTTAGAGCGAGTCTGTTGATTTTAAATTCCCGCTTTCTCATCCACTTATATCCATCAACCCGTTGTAAATTTTCACTCTAAGATGAAAAAATTTCTAATCCTGGCATTCGCCTGTCTTTCAGCATGTCTAGTGCATGCCCAAACACCAGAAACGATCACTTTCCCGAAAGGGCCATACAAGGCAACTTCAGGAACTACAGAGGTACCCTGCCTTAATAATGCAGGTACATTTGTTTTGGGTCAAAAAGGAGTAAACACACAAAGTAATGACCTTACGTTAGATACGATTTGGTTGTGCCGTAATGACTCCATTTTTATCAACCACAACAACGATTTTATCTTGAGTGGTGACCCGAACCCCCTAACTCCCCCGGGTATTGGTTACGCTTTTTACACCTGCCCACCCACTGTTTCCGGAAGTACATTGAATGAAATTATTGGTTCTCCAGTAATACCGCCAAGCCCCGGTAATCCCGGTAGCCCGGGCAATCCCGGTGATCCATGCTTGCTCACCACAATGAGTGACCCAATCCTTGTTACTAGCGGCAACCCTAATGGTGATACTTGGTTTTTTAATAGCGGTTTTTTACAAACTACTTTTAATATGGGACTCCCAATGCTGCTCCACTTTGCGCCCATTACATTCGATGATGCAGTTAATAATGGTTATGAAACAACTGTGCAGGGTGGCCCTCCTGGCGATTGCGTTAATGCACGTATAGATCAAGAATTTGAAGTAGTTTATTTGAATGCAGTATCAGCAGATGGTATTACCCCATCTTTCGGTGGTAATACTTGCTTAGGTCGATTCAAATTAGGTGGTGGTTACCCAGAGTGGGATCCAACTGCTTTATACGACGTAAAAGTTTATCTAAAAGGAAATCCATCAGTAGAGGCATTGATTAATACACCTATTAATCAGTTGAGCAATAATGTTAGTGTCGTTTTTAGTGTACCCGTTTCAGGAACTTATGTCATCGAAATTGAAGATGGCAAAAGTTGCGGATTCAGAGGAGAAATTGATATGACGGCTTGTGTTAACAGTGATAATGTAGGTTTTGTATTGCCTACTATTACAGGTGGCCCTAACGAGACCGTATGTGTGCCGATTACAACACAGAATTTTTCAAATGTTCAGGGTTTCTCTATTTCTATGCAATGGGATCCTGCGGTATTACAATTGCAACTCCCCAATTTTATTCAAAATATCAACGGTGATTTAACCGACTTTGTACCTTCTAGTGGTACAGAAACTTCTTTAGTTGGCGAAGGTTACTTAGGCATCCTACATAGTGGTGCATTACCCGCTACCCTAACGCCTACGGAAGTTTTGATGGAGGTTTGTTTTACTGTTTTGGCTCAAACGAATAACGTTTGTACGCCATTAACGTTTATTAATGTTCCATCTGCGGTCAATTCATTTAATGCTGCTGGTGATCCACTCGCAGTAGAAGCCGTTAATGGCACATTCTGCTCGGTGTTTAATCCGCTGATTGTTGATATTGATACCATTCCTCCCGGCTGTAATGATATCCTATTTGATTATACCATATCTGTTACAGGAGAAGAACCACCTTATGAGATTATATATAGAAGGATTACTCCTCCTGGCCCCAGTCCTTCGTATAGTGGCGTACCTGCTGGCACTGCTGTTGCCTTAAACGACCTTACACCTGGCACCTACCAAATCATTGTTACCCCACAAAATGGTGCTGATATCGCCAACGCAGATACACTTACATTAGTCGTAGTGCAGCCCGAGCAATTGGGTGCGGCACTCAATCTCACACAGTTACCCAAGTGTAGTGGAGAAGCCTCTGGTGAGGTATCTGTTACTGTTTTCGAGGGTACAACTGCTATTACCAACCTTACTGGCTACACATTAATGTGGGCACCAGCCACGGTACCTAGCCCCAATGGCCCCGTACAATCAAATGTAGCAGCCGGTGTTTATTCTGTTACCGTAACGCAAACAGCCAGTGGTTGTACAGCGGTAGCAAGCGGCACGCTAGGCAATCCGCCACAATTGCTCAATAAAGTACCGAGTATCACACCTGCTTCGTGTACCGGTTTGGCCAATGGATGTTTCACATTTGAACTTCAAGGTGGTACACCATTTTTTGGTGGCCAATATATGTACGATGTATTTTACCTTACTGAAGGTGGAGACACCCTCAATTCTGGCAATTTCACAGGCATTACCTACAATTCGGGTTGCGATGAAGTGGCCGGTAATTACCTTATTGTAAGTACCGATGCCAATGGATGTACGTTCTCTTATGACCTTACCATCCCGACGCTTCGCAAAATTGAATTAACCCAAAATACGGCACTCACGCTATCACCAAAATGTAATGGCGGTATGGATGGGCAATTAGCAGTAAGTATTATTGAAACACCAGCAAGTCCAACATGTAATTTCTTCTTTACTTGGGTTCCAGGAGGAACTATTGTGAGTACTCCTTGCGCGAGTACAGCAAGTGGCCTCAAGGCGGGTGACTATTTTGTAGCAGCAGTAGATGCAACTGGCTGTAATGACACATTGACTGTTACACTCACTGAACCACCAGTATTTAAAGCTACTCCAATTACAGTAACCAACCCTACTTGTCTTTCCACCAGCGCTGGTTCTATCAGTGTTATTGGCCAAGGAGGAACGGGTGCGCCTAATACCTTTACTTACGCTTGGAGTGTACCGCCGAACATCGGTAGTAGCATTTCAAATCTGCCAGCTGGTACTTATACCGTAACAGTAAGTGACGCAAATTTGTGTACAGCAGTATTCGACACGACCCTCACATTGCCTCCACCGCCACCGATTAACAATATTACAAAAGTAGATGTGCGTTGTGGCAGCGATGGTAGCCTTACCGCAATATCACCTACTGCAACTAGTTTCATGTGGACTTCAACTACAGGAAATACAATTGCTTCACCTAATCAAGCCACGATTAATAACTTGATGGGCGGTACTTATGTGATAAAAGTAACGGATGCCAATTCTTGTACGAATACCGATACCATTACGTTGGTGGGTGTAATGCCATTAGCAATCATTGATACCACTTTGGAAAATCCAACTTGCTTCGGTTATTTGGATGGACGGATTTCTATCGGAGTAGAAGGAGGCAATCCTAACTATACTTTCTTATGGTCGGTGTCGCCACCATCCACGATCAATCCTATTTCAGGGTTAAAAGCGGGTGTTTATACCGTTACAATTACGGATACTAAACAGTGTACCTTAGTTGATGATTTCACGTTGGTAGAACCACCACAAATACAAATCATCCCGACTACAAAAAGCACCTCTTGTTTTGGGATTTGTGATGGTGAAGCAGAAATACAAGCCAATTACCCGCCTAACAATAATTTCAATTTCAATTGGAGCGTAGCGGGTAGCACAGATTCTTTGCGCACTGACCTATGTGCAGGTACATTTACTGTTACAATAACAGAAACTGGTACATCGCAATGCTTTATTATTCAAGAAGTTACGATTGGTACTCCGCCAATGATTACTGCAGGCACAGAATCTTCTATCGACTCTGTATCTTGTAATGGCTTGTCGGACGGGCAAATAAGTGTTTCTGGGCAGGGTGGTAATGGTGGTCCATTTAAATACCTTTGGGAAGATGGATCTACCAATTCGGTTCTCTCCAACCTAATGGCAAATACTCCTTACGCTGTAACAATCACAGATAAGAATAATTGTACAGGTACGGCTTCGTTTGAAGTGGAAGAACCAGGGCCTATTGTTATTTCCAAAAGCCCATCTGGTTCACAAGAACTTGCATGTGCTGGAGATGATAATGGTGCTATTGCATTGGATGTACAAGGCGGAAATGCCGTACCCAATGGTGGCCCAGGACAATACACATACATTTGGTCGGATGGTAGTAACCAAATTGGTACAACTAACCCACTCGAAATGTTGTCTGCTGGTACATATTTAGTAACTGTGAGTGACTACAAAAGTTGCACAGGTACTACTTCAATTACCTTGAATGATCCACCATTCGTTGTTGGGGCATACAAACTTGGTGAGCCATTAAAATGTTTTGGTGATGAAACGTCTATTTCCATAGTAGCAATTACAGGCGGTTCTGGCGAGCCGTATAGTTATACTGTTGATTATGGTGTGCCACTCTCTCCTACCCTTGTTTCTAGTATTTCGGGCGGTGTTCACTACATCACTTATATTGATAATAAAAACTGTGAAGTTACCGATACCATAGATGTACCAGAACCCGAAGAGATTAAAATTAATTTCAATCCTTCTTCTGTCGAAATACAACTTGGCGATACCCTAAAATTATCTCCAGAACTATTGGGAGCAACGGTAAATAATTTGGCTAGTTTTGAATGGTCACCAGCAGATTTTGTGAAAGACCCAACCGAGTTCTACGCTACGATGTACACTTTTGAATCTGGCACTTTGATGCTTACTGTAGTGGATAACAATGGTTGTACTGGTAAAGGTTCGCTTATGGTAGAAGTAGATCTTAACCGCAATATTTTTATTCCGAACGTATTCGTTCCTAATGATAACCTCAACCGCTTATTTGGTGTTGGCGGTGGCGTTGGCGTAGAGAAAGTAAATTATATGCGCGTATATGACCGTTGGGGTGAATTGATGTACGACCAAAATAATTTCTTGCCGGAACAAACGTATGTGTTCAATAACGGTTGGGATGGCAGACACAATGGAAAATTGGTGAATCCAGGCGTATATATATATGCTGTTGAAGTATTGTTTGTAGATGGCAAAAAGTTGCTATACCGCGGCGATGTAACAGTTGTTAGGTAAGTAAACAAGAAGCAATAAATAGTTAATTATCAACTACTTATTTTATCTACTGCTATAATAGAAAATCACCGAGGGGTAACCTTCGGTGATTTTTTTTGTTGATTTTTCCTAAAGCCGTACACTTTTTCTTTTATGAAAAAATCATGCACACCTGCAAATCTCAAAAATTTGAAAATTAGTGTAAAAACGGCTACTTCCTACTTTTTTTCGCCAAAAAAAGGTATCCCCTCAAAAAGCGGGGGTAAACTTATGGAAAAAACATAACTTTGCAAGATGTACGAACAAATAAA